>NZ_CP032311.1:122500-817500 GCF_004803755.1 Pseudomonas sp. DG56-2 | reverse complement strand
GAGAAAGTGCAATAAACCCAGCGCAAGAATCACGTAGACCAGTTTATGCAACTTCTTCCAGCGTGCGCCCAAGCGCCGCTGACTAAAGCGATTGGACGTCAGCGCCAAAGCGAGCAGACCTATAAACCCCAACGCCCCCACAATAATGTAAGGACGCTTGCTCAGCTCTACCCCCAACTGCCCCCAGTCCAATCCCAGAATGAAAACCAGATAGGAAGTGATGTGCAGCACGATATAAGCGAAGCACCACAACCCTAGCTGTCGACGCGAAACGATCCACCCCGCCCACCCCGTCAGACGCTGCAACGGCGTCATGCCCAAGGTAATCAGAAGGAAGATCAACGCCCCCAGCCCCAATCGATCAACCAGGATTTTTCCCGGGTCTGGCCCCAGCGCGTTCATGACAGCCTCGTACAGCCACCAAAGTGGCCAAATACTACCCAGGACGAAGATACCGAAACGAAACAGTGGGTAGCGCATCAATAGTTCTTCCGCAGGTCGAGCCCACTGTACAAACCCGCCACTTCCTCGGCGTAACCGTTGAACATCTGCGTAGGTCGCACATTGGGACTGAACAATCCACTTGGCAGACGTCTCTCTCGCGCCTGGGTCCAGCGCGGGTGATCGACCTCGGGATTGACGTTGGCATAGAAGCCATACTCTTCGGGCGCAATTGCTTGCCAGGTTGTATGCGGCTGTTGCTCGACAAGGCTGATGCGAACAATCGACTTGATACTCTTGAAGCCGTATTTCCACGGCACCACCAAGCGCAGCGGCGCACCATTCTGATTGGGTAGCTCTCGCCCATACATACCCACCGCCAGAATTGCCAACGGATTCATCGCCTCATCCATACGCAAGCCCTCTATATAAGGCCAGTCGATCAGGGCGAAGCTGGAGCGTTGTCCCGGCATGGTTTTGGGATCCTGCAGCGTTTCAAACCGAATGAAACGAGCCTTCGAGGTTGGCTCCACCTGTTTGAGCAACGCCGAAAGTGGAAAGCCGAGCCAAGGTATGACCATCGACCAGGCCTCGACGCAGCGCAAACGATAGATTCGCTCCTCAAGCTGGTAGGGCTTCATGAAGTCCTCGAGGGCATATCGCCCAGGCTTACCGACTTCACCATCGACCACCACGGTCCAAGGCTCGGTTTTCAGGCTGCCGGCATTCGCAGCAGGGTCACCTTTATCCGTACCGAACTCGTAGAAGTTGTTGTAGTGAGTCGAGTCCTTGAATGGGGTAATGGCCTCCCCCGGCGCAGTGACGGCTTGCCATTGCGTTGCGGCAAGCTTTTCGTTGAACCAGCCGGGCGCCCTGCCCGCCTCGACGTCAGCGTATCGCGACATTTGCGCAGCTCCCGCCCAGCGCGGCAACGCAGTTACTGCCAGGGCAGCCAGCGACCCACCCAGCATGGCGCGGCGCGATACATAAAGAGATTCAGAAGTGACATCCGCCTCTTTGCAAGCAGATGCTTTGGACAGTTTGATAAGCATGAAGGCTCCGTAGAACTGGAGGACTGATGCACCAGTAGACTACGGAGCCAGAGCGAAATTACATCACTCGATGTTTTTCCGGCGACGAATACGCAGCAAGTACTGCACCGGGCCGGATGCCGCATAGCCAAGGAACACCAGCAGCAGAATGCGCGGTGGATCACTGAAGACTACAGCGAACACCAGCACCACTGCCAGGATCGCTACGAACGGTACACGCCCCTTGAGATCCAGCTCCTTGAAGCTGTTGTACTTAATATTGCTGACCATCAGCATGCCTGCCGCCGCAACCAGCAGTGCAACCAGGAACGACAACTTGGAGCCCTGGATACCGTAGTCGCTGAAAGCCCATACAGTGCCCGCGACCACGCCGGCTGCAGCCGGACTGGCCAGACCGATAAAGTAGCGCTTGTCGGCCTTACCCACCTGGGTGTTGAAGCGAGCCAGTCGAAGCGCCGCACCCGCAACATAGATGAAGGCAACCATCCAGCCGACCTTGCCCATGTCACCCAGCGCCCAGCCGAATGCCAGCAATGCTGGAGCAACCCCGAACGCGACCATGTCCGACAGCGAGTCGTACTCGGCGCCGAAGGCACTTTGGGTGTTGGTCATGCGGGCAACGCGACCATCAAGGCCGTCGAGCACCATGGCGACGAAGATTGCGATAGCGGCAAACGCAAAATACTTACTCGCTTCGCGTGGATCACCAGCACTCAGGGCAGCCTGGGCACTCATGGAGTTGATGATGGAGTAAAAACCGGCGAACAGGTTCGCGGTGGTGAACAGGTTGGGCAGTAGATAGATGCCGCGATGCCGAACCTTGCGTCCTTCGGCGTCATGCCCTTCTTCAACATGCTCATCGATCGGTAGCAGGCTTTCGGCGTCAGAGGCCTTGTTCGGCTCTTCGGGACGTTCGCTCATGGACATTACCTTGCAACGGTGTGGAAAGTTTCGACAGATGTCTGCGACGAGGGTTCGACAGCAGACGATGAAGCTTTATACCAGAAGCTGACCGTCTAAACGAAAAAACGCGGCCGAAGCCGCGTTTTCATCGCATCAGGACAAGATTAGTTCTTGGCCTTGTCGACGATTTTGTTAGCACCGATCCAAGGCATCATCGAGCGCAGCTGCTCGCCGATGACTTCGATGCCGTGAGCGGCGTTGTTACGGCGCTTGGCGGTCATCGATGGGTAGCCAGTAGCACCTTCGCTGATGAACATCTTGGCGTATTCGCCGTCCTGGATGCGCTTCAGAGCGTTGCGCATGGCCTGGCGGGATTCGGCGTTGATAACTTCAGGGCCGGTTACGTACTCGCCGTATTCGGCGTTGTTGGAGATCGAGTAGTTCATGTTGGCGATACCGCCTTCGTACATGAGGTCAACGATCAGCTTCAGTTCGTGCAGGCATTCGAAGTAGGCCATTTCTGGCGCGTAGCCAGCTTCAACCAGCGTTTCGAAACCAGCTTTGACCAGCTCAACGGTACCACCGCACAGTACGGCTTGTTCGCCGAACAGGTCGGTTTCAGTCTCGTCCTTGAAGGTGGTTTCGATGATGCCGGTACGACCGCCACCAACACCTGCAGCGTACGACAGCGCTACGTTCTTGGCGTTGCCCGAAGCATCCTGATAGACAGCGATCAGGTCAGGGATACCGCCACCTTTGACGAACTCGGAACGCACAGTGTGACCTGGCGCTTTTGGCGCGATCATGATCACGTCCAGGTCAGCGCGTGGCACAACCTGGTTGTAGTGAATGGCGAAACCGTGGGAGAAGGCCAGGATGGCGCCCTTCTTGATGTTCGGCTCGACTTCGTTCTTGTACAGCTGGGATTGGAACTCGTCCGGGGTCAGGATCATGACCAGGTCGGCACCGGCAACAGCAGTTGCAACATCAGCAACTTTCAGACCGTGAGCTTCGGCCTTGGCAACGGTAGCAGAGCCTTTACGCAGACCGACAGTGACATCCACACCGGAGTCTTTCAGGTTGCACGCTTGCGCGTGGCCTTGGGAGCCGTAACCGATGATGGCAACTTTTTTGCCCTGGATGATCGAAAGGTCGCAGTCTTTATCGTAATAAACTTTCATGAAATACCCCTGTTATCTCGGCCCGATAAGGCCATAGCTAATTTTTTGATTTAGATGCTGAGCACTTTGTCGCCACGGGCAATGCCGGTGACGCCACTGCGCACTGTTTCGAGAATGGACGCGGTACCGATGGCCTGAATAAAGCTGTCAAGCTTGTCGCTGGCGCCAGTCAACTGCACGGTGTAGACGCTGCTGCTGACATCGACGATCTGCCCACGATAGATATCGGTGGTGCGCTTGATCTCGGCGCGCTGTGCACCCGTGGCCTTGATCTTTACCAGCATCAGTTCACGTTCGATGTGCGCGCTTTCCGAGAGGTCGACCAGCTTGACGACTTCAACCAGCTTGTTCAGGTTTTTGGTGATCTGCTCGATCACCTCATCATGACCGACTGTGGTCAACGTCAGACGCGACAAGGTCGGGTCTTCGGTAGGCGCTACAGTCAGGCTTTCGATGTTGTAGTTACGCTGCGAGAACAGACCAACGACGCGAGACAGGGCACCGGGTTCGTTTTCCAACAGCAGGGAAATAATGTGCCGCATGATTAGGTACGCTCCGTCTTGCTCAGCCACATGTCGCGCATAGAGCCGTCTTTGATCTGCATCGGGTAGACGTGTTCGCTGTTGTCGACCTGGATGTCGATAAACACCAGGCGGTCTTTCATGGCGAACGCTTCTTCGAGCTTGGGCTTGAGATCCTTCAGGCTGGTGATGCGAATGCCCACGTGACCATAGGCTTCAGCCAGCTTGACGAAGTCAGGCAGCGATTCCATATAGGAGTGCGAATGACGGCTGTTGTAGGCCATGTCCTGCCACTGGCGGACCATACCCAATACGCCGTTGTTCAGGTTGACGATTTTTACCGGCAGGTCGTACTGCAGGCAGGTCGACAGCTCCTGAATGTTCATCTGGATACTGCCTTCACCGGTCACACAGGCAACGTCCTGATCCGGGAAGTTCAGCTTGATACCCATGGCCGCCGGGAAACCGAAGCCCATGGTGCCCAGGCCACCGGAGTTGATCCAGCGATTAGGCTTGTTGAAGCGGTAGTACTGCGCTGCGAACATCTGGTGCTGACCGACGTCCGAGGTAACGAAGGCATCGCCTTTGGTCACTTCACACAAGGTCTCGATCACCGTCTGCGGCTTGATGACATTACCGTCGCCCTTTTCATAAGGGAACATGTCGCGGTCACCACGCCACTCTTCGATCTGCTTCCACCAGGCATCCATGGCAGCTTTTTCCGGCTGCTCGCCAATTTCGCGCAAGATGGCGACCATTTCGGTCAGCACGCTATCGACCGGACCCACAATCGGCACGTCGGCCTTGATGGTCTTGGAGATCGACGCCGGGTCGATATCGATGTGGATAACCTTGGCGTTCGGGCAGAACTTGGCTGGGCCGTTGACAACGCGGTCGTCAAAGCGTGCACCCACCGCAAAAATCACATCGGCGTGGTGCATGGCGAGGTTCGCGGTGTAGCTGCCGTGCATACCCAGCATGCCGAGGAACTGGCGATCGGTACCCGGATAGCCACCCAGGCCCATCAAGGTATTGGTAACCGGCAGATTGAGCATTTGCGCAACTTCGGTCAGGGCAGCAGAGCCACCACCGAGAATCACGCCGCCACCGGCGTAAACCACCGGGCGCTTGGCCGCCAACAGCATTTCCGCGGCCTTGCGGATTTGACCCGAGTGACCACGAACGGCTGGGCTGTAGGAGCGCAGCTTGACCTTTTTCGGGTAAACGTACTCGAACTTCTCTGCCGGATTGGTCATGTCTTTCGGGATATCGACGACCACCGGGCCTGGACGACCCGACTGGGCGAGATAAAACGCCTTTTTCATGATCTCCGGGATTTCCGAAGCATGCTTGATCATGAAGCTGTGTTTCACGATCGGCCGGGAAATACCGATCATGTCGGTTTCCTGGAAGGCGTCGGTACCGACCATAGTGCTAGGCACCTGACCGGACAGAATGACCATCGGAATGGAGTCCATGTACGCGGTGGCAATACCCGTAATGGCATTGGTCGCGCCTGGGCCGGAAGTTACCAGTACCACGCCGGCCTTGCCGGTAGCACGGGCATAGCCGTCCGCCATATGGGTTGCTGCCTGCTCGTGACGAACCAGGATGTGATTCACTTCCGGCTCTTTGAACAGGGCATCGTAAACATGCAGGAGAGCACCACCAGGGTACCCATAGATGTGCTTAACGCCTTCGTCACGCAAAAAGCGGACGACCATCTCAGCGCCAGATAAAAGCTCCACGTTGTTCACCTCTAAAACGCCAGAATACCGCCCACGGTGGACGGGTCTTAATAGGTTTACTGCCAAGCAGAGCATGAGCGACGGAATCGCCGACTACGTCAGCACTGACTGAGCAAGTATTGGGAGCGCCCCAGAGTGTTGCGGGGTTTTCCCACCCAGCGCGAGGTAACGCGTTGCGGGGTGTAACAGGTCGGCGCGGGTGTGCGCCTCATGATCTGCTTAGCGGGTCTGCTTCTGGCAGTCCCTCTACAGCGGAATCTGGATTCTTATTTTTCGGCGCTCGCAAGTCAAGAAAAATTATTGCCAATTTTTAGCGAGGACTAAGCACTGCCACCACTAATTTCGGCTAGCGCAGCAGAAAAGCAAAGAATACAAACAAAAAGAGCCACAATCTGTGGCTCCAAGGGGGAAAAGAGGGAAATTCAGGCAGATGGACTGATCAATTGGTCAAACTCTGCTAGCAGCCTGCGTAGCTCGCGGCTTTCGTCCGGGCGATCGATATAAACCGTTTCAGCCATGACCAGAATGCCGGAGGCACTGGGTAGCGCCAGGCCGCGCTCGAGGATCTCTTTCATTTTCGGCAGGAAAATCCACTGCAACCACTGATCGAAGTTCATGCTATCGACGGCAAAAGGCACAGTGCTGGCCAACGCCTGAGCGCTGGGGGATACATCGCTCCACCAGCCCTGATTGCGCAGTTCGTGTTCGATCAACAGCAGGTGATCGGCAATATCGAGGATGCGCGGGTCCATTACAGATTCACCTGGGCTTTCTGCCGTGCCAATGCTGCACCGGCCGAATCCCCCTGTTTTTCACGCGCCTGCGCAATAATTCCCCAAAGCCCTGCTTGCAGGTCCGGGCGACCATTGGCGTAAGTCAGCGCCCGACGAGCCAATTGCTCGGACTGGGCAGCGTCTCCCTGCGCCAAACGCACCTGGGCCAGACGGTAAAGCACTTGTGGCTCGCGCGGAGCAATACGCTGGGCACGCTCAAGGCTCGAGGATGCGCCATTGTAATCACCACTGCCTTGCTGTTGCTGAGCGGTGGTAAGCAGCGCTAGGACAGGGCCATCAAGCTGCTCGTCAGCCGACAAGCCACCGCTGGCAGCTGCACTGCGCGGAATGCCGCTAGGAGCGCTGGGTGCCGTAGTGCTGGGCATGACATAGCTACCGGCATTGGTCGAACCACTGTCAAACGGTGCCGAACTGCTTGGCCCCGGTGTGATCGGGCCAGTACTGATCGAGGCCGGCGCTGTAGATGCTGGGAATGTTTGAATCGGCGCTGCGCCGGCACCTTGCGGAACCATGACAGTGACGCCGGAATCCTGCGGCACGGCCTGGGCCTGGCGAGAGCCAGCATTTACCGGAGCGCCACGGTTGGCCGTGACCCGCTCACCGTTGGAGACGCGCGTGCTCGAATCGACCACGGGAATTGAGCCGCGTTGTACGCTGGCGCAACCGTTGAGCAAAGCCAGTGCCGTCAAGGCAGGAAACAACCACTTGTTCACTTCACACCCTCTTTGCTAGTGCTTAATTCATCCAGCCTTTAACCCAGTCCATTACAGACTCGGCGGGGTCCTGCGTGCCGCCACAAGGGGCACCAGCAGGCGGCTCACTGCCGCGAATATACGGCATCTGTACTGCGCCTGGGCAACTGCTGTCGGAACCCTGCCCGGAATGTGGATCGATCCAGGCTTGCACCACGTTGTCAGGCAACGGCATATCCAGCGGCAAGGGGTCGGCCTTGCGCATGAAGCTGGTCCAGACCTGCAGTGCACCCGTGGCACCGGTGAATGGCGTCTTGCCATTGTCATCACGGCCAAGCCAGACCACCGCCAGCAGATCCTGGCTGAAACCTGCAAACCAGCTGTCACGTGAATCGTTACTGGTGCCGGTCTTGCCCGCCAGATTCAGCGAACTTGGCAGCACGCTGTAGACCGAACGTCCGGTACCTTCGCGCATGACGCGCTGCATGGCGTTCTGGACCAGGTAGATGGCCCCCGGATCGAAGGTCTGCTGGATTTGGAACGGGTATCGCTTGAGCGGCTCGCCTTCGGCGGTCAGTACACTGCGAATGCCGCGCATCGGTGTATTGAAACCACCGTTGGCTAGGGTCTGGTACATGGTTGCGACCTGCATTGGCGACATGCCTCCAGCTCCCAGCATCATCGATGGGTACGCCGGCCAATCGACATTTACACCCAGGCGACCAATGGTTTTGAGCACATTCGGCACGCCCAGTTCCAGACCAAGCTTGGCGGTCGACAAGTTGTAGGAGTTAGCCAGGCCCTGGTACAGATAAATGGTGCCATGGGAGCGGCGATCGTAGTTCTGCGGTCGCCATACCTGGCCATCTGCGCCTTTCACCGAGAACGGCTCATCTTGCACCCAACTGGTAAGCGTGTACTTGCTCGGCTTTTCCAGGGCCGTCAGGTAAACCGCAGGCTTGACCAGCGAGCCGATCGGCCGCACGGCGTCAATGGCCCGGTTGAAACCGGCAAAACCTGCCTGGCGACTACCGATCAACGCCTGTACCTCACCGGTTTCAGGGTTGGTCACAACCATAGCAGCTTCGACTTCATCCGCACCTTTGCGACCTGCCAGGCGCTTGAAGGTGTCAGCCATGGCCGATTCGGACTTCATCTGCAGGATCGGGTCGAAACTGGTGAAGATGCGCAGGCCTTCTTCAGTCAAGTCTTCGTCTCGATAGTCCTGGCGCAACTGGCGCTTGACCAGATCGAGGAAACCCGGGAACGAACTGTCGGCCAGGCTTCCACGCTTAGTCACACCCAGTGGCATTTTCTTCGCAGCAGCGACGGCTTCAGGCGTGGCTACGCCCTGCTCGGCCAACAGATCCAGTACCAGGTTACGCCGTACCGTTGCACGCTCCGGGTAACGGCGCGGGTTGTAGTAGGAAGGCCCCTTGACCATGCCCACCAGCAACGCCACCTGATGCAACTTCAATTCGGACAGCGGCTGACTGAAGAAGAACTGACTGGCCAGACCGAAACCATGCACCGCCCGCTGACCATCCTGGCCGACGAACACCTCATTGAGATAGGCCTCGAGGATCTCGCGCTTGTCGTAGTGCAGCTCGAGCAGCAGGGCCATCATGGCCTCGGTAAGCTTGCGGCTCAGGCTGCGTTCGTTGGTCAGGTAAAAGTTCTTCACCAACTGTTGCGTCAGGGTACTGCCGCCCTGGCGCATCGCACCCGACGAAGTGTTGACCCAGACCGCACGGGCGATCGACTTCGGCGATACGCCGAAGTGGCTATAGAAGTCGCGGTCTTCAACGGCAACCAGGGTTTCCAGAAGATACGGCGGCACCTGATCGAGCTTGATCAGAATGCGATCTTCCAGGTTCTTGGGATACAGGCCACCGATCATCAACGGTTCCAGCCGAACTACGTCGAGCTTGGAGCCATTGATCGAGCTTAGCCCGGCAACGTAGTCGCCAGAGAAGCGCACACGCACCGCTTGCGCCTGCTCCATGCCTTCATAGAACTGGAAACCGCGGGTATTGAGATCAACGGTGTTGCCGTTGACAGCAGCCGCGCCTGGACCATTGGCCACGCTTTCGCGGCGATAGCCCAGCGCATCGAGTTCGATGAGAAAGTCGTTTCTGCTCAGCTTCTGTCCGACGAACAGTTCCAATGGCCGTGCGTAAACCTTGGCCGGGATCGTCCAGCGCTTGCCGGAGAACTTCTCCTGGACCACTGCATCGAGGTAGATCGCGACGCCGGCCAGCACCACAAGACCAACCAGGCTGAGCTTGATGGCCCAGCCCAGCCAGGCACGGGAGCGGCCAGACGGACGTTTTTTCGGGGTACGGGGGGATCGGGTTCGAGTCATGGCGGCGGATTATACGCACTTTATTGATCATCGACAGACGCCCTCCGGCGGTTTGCACCAGCCTCGCTAGCCGCCATAATGGCCCACTCGAAATCACCAAGACCCAGAAGGATCGCCCGTGAGCCAAGCTTTGATCACCGCGCTACAGAATCCCGCCCTGTTCCCTCACCCGGTGAGAGAGTTCCAGCTCATCGAGACGCATATCTCCTGGGTGCTGCTGACTGGCGACTATGCCTACAAGATCAAGAAGCCAATGAACTTCGGCTTTCTCGACTTTACCGAGCTGTCCCAGCGCGCGCACTTCTGTGCCGAGGAACTGCGCCTCAACCAGCGCCTGACCGAAGGTTTGTATCTGGAAGTGTTGCCGATCTGCGGAAGTGCCGAGGCGCCGCAACTGGGCGGCGAGGGCGAACCGATCGAGTACGTCCTGAAGATGCGCCAGTTCCCTCAGGAGCAGATGCTCAGCACCCTTCAGGCCAAT
Organism: Pseudomonas sp. DG56-2; assembly: GCF_004803755.1. NCBI lineage: Bacteria > Pseudomonadati > Pseudomonadota > Gammaproteobacteria > Pseudomonadales > Pseudomonadaceae > Pseudomonas > Pseudomonas sp. DG56-2. Next base: position 807,322 of record NZ_CP032311.1, on the reverse strand, counting down.
GGTGAACTGACCGCCGCACACATCGACCAGATGGCCCGGCAGATCGCCGAGTTCCACCTGAGCGCCCCCAAGGTTGCAGAGGAGCATCCGCTGGGCACGCCAGACAGCGTGATGATGCCGGTGGAACAGAACTTCGAGCAGATCCGGCCATTCCTGAGCGACAAGGCCGATCTGCTGCAACTCGATGCGCTGCAAGCCTGGGCACAGGACAGCTTCAAGCGCCTGCACGGCCTGCTCGAAGCGCGCAAGGCTGAAGGGTTCATTCGCGAGTGTCACGGTGATATTCACTTGGGCAACGCCACCCTGATCGACGGCAAGGTGGTGATCTTCGATTGCATCGAGTTCAACGAGCCCTTCCGCCTGACCGACGTCTATGCCGATGCTGCGTTTCTGGCAATGGACCTGGAAGACCGCGGCCTGAAGTCTCTGTCGCGCCGCTTTATCAGCCAGTATCTGGAACTGACGGGTGACTATGCGGGCCTGGAACTGCTGAATTTCTACAAAGCCTACCGTGCGCTGGTGCGGGCCAAGGTCGCTTTGTTCAGCATGCCAAGCGGAGCCGATGCCGTAGCACGCGCCACGACTCTGCGCACCTACCGCAACTACGCCAACCTGGCAGAAAGCTACAGCGCTATTCCTTCACGCTTCCTGGCTATCACCCATGGTGTTTCTGCCGTTGGCAAAAGTCACGTAGCCATGCGTCTGGTCGACGCACTGGGCGCCATTCGCCTGCGCTCGGACGTGGAACGCAAGCGCATGTATGGTGAACAGGCAAGCGACAGCGCAGGCCAACTGAAGGCCGGCATTTATAGCGAAGACGCCAGCCACGCCACCTACCAGCGCTTGCACCAATTGGCCGAGACCGTGCTGCGCGCCGGCTTCCCGGTGGTCATTGACGCCACTTACCTCAAGCAGGATCAACGTCGCGCTGCAGCCCACGTGGCCAGCGAAACCGGCGTGCCGTTTCTGATTATTGACTGCAACGCACCTCAGGCAGTGATCGCCAGCTGGTTGGCACAGCGTCAGGCGGACAACGACGACCCGTCCGATGCGACCCTGGAAGTCGTACAAGCCCAGCAAGCCAGCCGCGACCCGCTGAGCGCCGAAGAGCTGCTGCAAAGCAAACGCGTCGAAACCAATGAAAGCGGAAGCCTCGACCTGCTGGTCGAACAGATTCGCCAGCGCCTACCTGGGCTGTAATTCATTCGGGACGTGAAGCAGTCGACACTTCCCGCCTGAACTCAGGCGCCCCCGCAATGATGGCACTATAGTGTCATCACAAGTCCAACAGGGAGGCGCCTTCATGAATCAGCCAAGGCAATTGGACAGCGCACTGTATGCGCTGGTGCATGACGAACAGATCGCCAGCTTCAACCGCGAAAAGCCCATGGACATCCACATCGACTTTCGCGGCGGTGATTTTCGCGGCCTCGACTTGCGTGCGCTGGACACCACCGGGATCGATTTCACCGATGCCTATTTCCGCGCCGCCGACCTGCGTGGTCTGGACCTGCGAGAAAACCCACTGGAAGGCGCAAGCTTGGCGCACGCACAAATCTCCGGTACTTATTTCCCGGTTGAGTTGAGCGCCGACGAGATTCTCATGTCGGTCAATTTCGGCACTCGCTTGCGCTACAACACCCGCTAACGCCTCTACTACAGCCCCCGCCAGCCAAGCGCTGGCGGGGGCTCGTGGCTACTTGTCGGCCTACGGATGGCAAAACGCCGCGTATTTTCGAAGTGCCGCTACACTGCTCATTGACCCGCCAGCGATTCCTTCTGAAGACCCGTTCAGCCGTCGCAAGGAGGCTTGATGAACGATGAACTCCAGCATCTGAAAAACCTAGGCAAGACTTCTGCGCAGTGGTTGCATGCGGTCGGCATCCACAGTGCTTCGGATCTACGTCGTCTGGGTGCAGTAAATGCCTACAAAGCTGTACGCACTAGAGGCTTTCGAGCGTCGAAAGTGCTGCTCTACGCGATTGAAGGCGCCTTGCTCGGTGTGCATTGGAATGAAATTCCGGCCGACCGCAAGGAAGCCTTGAACCAGCAACTCGATGCCAAACCTGTTCAGAAAAATAATTGAGAATTTCGAAAGAGGACAGTTGACACCGTAATGAGAATCGTTATGATTATCACAACTGGTCGCGAGACTGGTTGGATAAGCTGAAAGCCCCTGGTTCGGACTCTCAGATTATCTCCTCATCAGGCTAATCACGGTTATTGACCCGGCACTTTGCCGGGTCTTTTTTTTGCCTGGAATCAGCCCAGGCCACACGGTATAAAGCGTCCGGCACAATAAACAAACGCTAACGATCCGAGGATTGTTGGCGTTCAAGCAGCAAGCCGAGACTGATTCAGGTACCGTTCGTTATGCACTTTCTTTGTTTACCCGAGCAATTGAGCGAAGGTCAAAGCCGCGGCTTCACAATCGACGGCCGCGCGTTGTTTGCCGTACGCCGCACAGGCCAGGTCTACCTGTATCGCAACCGTTGCCCTCACCGGGGAATAGCCCTGAACTGGGAGCCCAATCAGTTTCTCGACAGCAGTGGCAGCCTGTTGGCATGCGGTCACCATGGAGCACTGTTTCTGATCGAGTCCGGCGAATGTGTCGCCGGCCCCTGCGCCGGGGAACACCTGGACGCCCTGGATTGCCTCGAAGACAGCCAGGGCATCTGGCTTATTGAGTGAGCAATACCGGTAGCGCCCGATCAATGTAGATCTGTTCACCATCAATCCGCGTGCCGTAGGCCAGCACCTCAACGCCTTCTGCTACCGCCGCACGCAGAGCTTGTGCATAGGCATCATCGATTTCTGCGGCCGGCCTGACAGCCTCCACACCGCTGAGATTCACACAGTACAGCTGTACGGCACGAACCCCTTGTCGGGCCAGCGCCGCCAGCTCGCGCAAATGTTTGGCGCCGCGCTGGGTCACGGCATCGGGAAAGGCTGCCACCGCTGAGCCGTCAAAACCGAGCGTCACGCTTTTGACCTCGACATAAGCGGGCCCCTCGGCATACTCCAGGCAAAAATCGATGCGGCTGCGTTCCTCGCCATAAGCAACTTCGCGCCTCAACCCGGTAAAGCCGGCCAGTTCGCTTATAACCCCGGCACGTAGGGCCTCTTCAACCAACGCATTGGCCCGTCCGGTGTTCACACATGCCAGGCGCCCTTGCGGGGTCTCACTGATTTCCCAGGTGCCAGGCAACTTGCGCTTGGGGTCGTTGGAGCGGCTGAACCAGACTTGCCCACCCTCCACCATGCAATTGAGCATTGAGCCGGTATTAGGACAGTGGATGGTGATCTGCTCACCACTGGCCAGCTCGATATCGGCCAGGAAGCGCTTATAGCGACGCAGCAGTCGGGCAGTTTCGAGTGTTGGGGAAAATCGCATCAGCCTTGCCAGCTCCGCAATCCACGGGCTATTCGTTCTACAGCCTCCTCAAGACGCGGCAGGCTTTGGGTGTAAGCAAAGCGAACATGATGCCCGGCTTGATAGCGGCCAAAGTCCAGACCTGGCGTAAAGGCCACATGCTCTGTTTCCAGAAAGTGCTGGCAGAACGCGAAGGCATCACCTCCAAAGGCACTTATGTCGGCATACAGATAAAAGGCGCCTTGCGGCTCCACGGCAATCTTGAAGCCCAGTTCACGCAGCGCTGGCAACAGGTAGTCCCGACGGCGGGCAAATTCGCCACGGCGTTCTTCCAGAATGGCCAGGGTTTGCGGTTGGAAACACGCCAGCGCGGCATGTTGGGCCATGCTCGGCGCGCTGATGTACAGGTTCTGCGCCAGCTTCTCCAGATCACCTACGGCTGCGGGCGGGGCGACCAACCAGCCGAGACGCCAGCCGGTCATCCCGAAATATTTGGAAAAGCTATTCAGGACGAAGGCATCATTGTCGACTTCCAGCACACTGGCCGCGTCCATGCCGTAAGTCAGACCGTGGTAGATCTCATCGACCACCAGGTGGCCATTGTGGGCGCGGGTCGCCGCCGATAGACCAGCAAGCTCGGTACGATCAAGCACGGTGCCAGTCGGGTTGGCTGGCGACGCCACCAGCGCGCCAACGCTGTCCTGATCCCAATAGCGCTCAACCAGATCGGCCGTCAGCTGATAGTTGACCTCAGGACCGACAGGCACCAACTGTGCGCCACCTTCGACCAGGCGCAGAAAGTGCCGGTTGCACGGGTAACCAGGGTCCGCCAGCAGCCAGTGTTTGCCCGGATCGACCAGCAAGCTGCTGGCCAGCAGCAAGGCACCGGAGCCACCGGGGGTCACAAGAATTCGCTCGGGGTCGATGCTCAATCCATACCGCTGCTGGTAAAAGCCAGAGATAGACTCACGCAAAGCCGGCAAGCCACGCGCGGCGGTATAGCGAGTATGCCCGGCAGCCAAGGCAGCCTGACCGGCCTCAACGATCGGTGCGGCGGTGGTGAAGTCCGGTTCGCCGATTTCCAGGTGGATCACATCACGCCCGCTGGCTTGCAGTTCGTTGGCACGAGCCAGCAGGGCCATTACGTGAAAGGGTTCTATGGCGCGGCTGCGCGCACTGTAGGAGTGGGCCATCAACCTTCTCTCAAATAGGTCTAGAATAATGATTCTACCTGCGCACCGAGTCGAACGTGTGGCTAAACCTGCTGTCAACAACGAAGACACCTGGGAGTAGCGCGCCCCGATTCGATCTGGTAAGTTCGGCGGCTCGCAGTCGCAGGGCCGGCGGGCGCCGGAGATGGAGCAGCCTGCGCAATGGATTAGAAGAGTGAGAGGCGGTCTATTCATGTCCACCCAAGAAAAGCAACAAAGTAGTCAACTCGTTCGCGGCTTCGAACCCTATAAAGAAGCAAAGGGTGAGGAGTACATGGGCGAGCCCATGCGCAAACATTTCGCCAAGCTCCTTCAGAACTGGAAGCGGGAGCTGATGGAAGGCGTAGACAAGACTGTGGACCACATGAAAGACGAGGCAGCCAACTTCCCGGACCCAGCCGATCGCGCCAGCCAGGAAGAAGAGTTCGCCCTCGAATTGCGTAACCGCGACCGCGAACGCAAGCTGATCAAGAAGATCGATAAAACCCTGCAACTGATCGAAGACGAAGAATACGGCTGGTGTGAAAGCTGCGGCGTGGAAATCGGTATTCGCCGATTGGAAGCCCGCCCAACCGCAGACTTGTGCTACGACTGCAAGAGCCTGGCGGAAATCAAAGAGAAACAGGTCGGTAAGGCCTGATTTCACTCGAACGGGGCGCTCAAGGCGCCCCGTTTCATTCATGGCTGTATCGATTGCCTCATGAGCATGAACACTCCTCGCTACATCGGGCGCTTTGCCCCCACCCCAAGCGGATTCCTGCACTTCGGCTCGCTGGTCGCTGCCCTCGCCTCCTGGCTCGATGCCCGAGCAGTCGGTGGCACCTGGCTCCTGCGCATGGAAGATATCGATCCTCCCCGCGAAGCCCCCGGCGCCCAGGCAGCGATCCTGCGCACCCTGGAAAGCTACGGCCTGGAATGGGACGGAGAAGTGGTTTATCAAAGCCTGCGCCACGACGCCTATGCCGAGGTGGTTGAGCGCTTGTTTCGCCAAGGTCTGGCTTATGCCTGCACCTGTTCGCGTAAACAACTGGAAGGTTACAACGGCATTTATCCCGGCTTATGCCGCAATGCCGGCCACGGACAGCAGGATGCCGCGATTCGCCTGCGTGTTCCGGAGTTGATCTACCGGTTCGAAGACCGTGTCCAGGGGGCGTTCGAACAACACCTGGGGCAGGAGGTTGGTGACTTCGTCATACGTCGACGCGACGGGCTGTATGCCTATCAACTGGCGGTCGTGCTCGATGACGCTTGGCAAGGAGTAACGGATATCGTGCGCGGCGCAGATCTGCTGGACAACACCCCGCGCCAGCTATACCTGCAGGAACTGCTGGGTCTGTCGCAACCCCGTTACCTGCACGTACCGCTCATTACTCAGCCGGATGGCCACAAGCTTGGCAAAAGCTATCGCTCTGCACCGCTGCCTACCGAGCACGCCACGCCCCTGATCCTGCGTGCCTTGCGCGCCCTCGGCCAGAACACCGATTCAGCAATGGAGCAGGGCACGCCAGCCGAAGTACTGGCTCACGCCGCCCAGCATTGGAACCCCAGCGCCATAGCTCGGCGCCACAGCGTACCTGAAGCAGACCTTCACTAACGCGTCCGTGTTGTGGGTGCCAGCGATCGGGCGTGCAGTGGCTGTAAAAGACCAATAAATTCAAAACTTTGGCTAAAACGCGCGAGGCCGTTTGCAGGCGCCAGCCCATCCGTTACCATCGGCTCAGCCATTTGCGCCAATAATAAGTCCAGCCCAAGCGCACCCTAACCTTTGAGGCCAGCATGTATATCTATCGTTTGGTCCTGCTTCTGGTTGTGGGGATCTATCTGTTCTCCCCGGCCATCATGGACTGGTGGATCGAGCCAACCGGTGCCTGGTATCGCCCTTACCTGCTCTGGCTGATCCTGATCGTCGTGACCTTTATCCTGCAGAGCCAACGTGATGCCGATGAGCTTTAGTCTGACCCAGATGATCCTGATCAGCGCCGCGTACCTGTTGGTGCTGTTCGGCGTAGCGTGGGTCAGTGAACGCGGCATGATCCCGCGCTCAATCATTCGCCACCCCCTGACCTATACGCTGTCGCTGGGCGTCTACGCCAGTGCCTGGGCGTTTTATGGATCGGTGGGTCTCGCCTACCAGTACGGTTACGGTTTTCTCGCCTGTTACCTGGGCGTTTCTGGCGCTTTTCTGCTTGCGCCAGTATTGCTTTACCCCATTCTCAAGATCACCCGTACTTATCAGCTGTCGTCACTGGCTGATCTGATTGCCTTCCGCTTTCGCAGCACCTGGGCGGGGGCTCTGACCACAATTTTCATGTTAATTGGCGTGCTGCCTTTATTGGCGTTGCAAATCCAGGCAGTAGCCGACTCCATCAGCATTCTTACCGGTGAGCCGGTCAAGGCCCGGGTGGCCTTGGCCTTCTGCGCCTTGATCACCCTGTTCACGATCTTTTTTGGCTCTCGCCACATTGCTACGCGGGAAAAACATGAAGGTCTGGTTTTTGCCATTGCCTTCGAGTCGGTGATTAAACTCCTGGCGTTGGGCGGCATTGGCCTGTATGCGCTGTACGGGGTGTTTGGTGGTCCGCACCAGTTGGAAGTCTGGCTGCTGCAAAACCAGACCGCCCTGGCTGCTCTGCATACGCCGCTGCAAGAAGGTCCTTGGCGAACCCTACTGCTGGTGTTCTTCGCCTCGGCAATCGTTATGCCGCACATGTACCACATGGCCTTTACCGAAAACCTCAATCCTCGCTCGCTGGTTAGCGCCAGCTGGGGACTGCCGCTATTTCTGCTGCTGATGAGCCTGGCTGTACCGCTGATCCTCTGGGCCGGTTTGAAGATGGGCGCCAGCACCAGCCCTGAATACTTCACCCTGGGCCTGGGCATCGCGGCCAACAACCAGGCGCTGGCGCTGCTTGCCTATGTCGGCGGGCTATCGGCCTCAAGTGGCCTGATCATCGTGACCACCCTAGCGCTGTCGGGCATGGCCCTGAACCATCTGGTGCTACCGCTGTACCAGCCACCCGCGGAGGGCAACATCTATCGCTGGCTGAAATGGACCCGTCGCGCACTGATCGTAGCGATCATCGCCGCAGGCTTTGGTTTCTACCTGACGCTGGGCAGCCAGCAAGACCTCGCCAACCTCGGTATCGTTGCCTTCGTCGCAACGCTGCAGTTCTTGCCAGGTGTGCTGTCGGTACTGTACTGGCCGACCGCCAACCGCCGGGGCTTCATTGCCGGTTTGCTCGCCGGGATTCTGGTGTGGATGGTGACCATGCTGTTGCCGCTGGTAGGCAATCTGCAAGGTTTCTACATTCCGCTGCTGAACATGATCTATGTGCTCGACGACACCAGTTGGCACATGGCAGCTATTGCCTCGCTGGCCGCCAACGTACTGCTGTTCACCCTGATTTCGCTGTTCACCAACGCCAGTAGCGAAGAAGTCAGCGCTGCCGAAGCTTGCGCCGTGGATAACGTTCGGCGTCCGCAACGGCGTGAACTGCATGCCGCGTCGCCTCAGGAGTTCGCCACCCAACTGGCCAAGCCCCTGGGTGCAAAAGCTGCGCAGAAGGAAGTGGAACAGGCGTTGCGTGATCTTTATCTGCCATTCGACGAGCGCCGCCCATACGCCTTGCGCCGTCTGCGCGATCGTATTGAAGCCAACCTCTCGGGCTTGATGGGGCCGAGCGTGGCCCAGGACATGGTCGAGACCTTTCTGCCCTACAAGTCCGGTAACGAAAATTATGTTACCGAAGACATTCACTTCATCGAAAGCCGACTGGAAGACTATCACTCGCGCCTGACCGGTCTTGCAGCCGAGCTCGACGCCCTGCGCCGCTACCATCGCCAAACATTGCAGGAACTGCCGATGGGCGTCTGCTCGCTGGCCAAGGATCAGGAGATCCTGATGTGGAACAAGGCCATGGAAGAACTCACCGGCATTCCCGCCAAACGCGTGGTGGGCTCGCGCCTGACCACCATCGGTGAGCCCTGGCGTGGATTGTTGCTGGGTTTCACCAATATCCCCGATGAGCATTTGCACAAACAACGGCTGGGCCTGGACGGTCAGACCCGCTGGCTTAACCTGCACAAAGCGGCCATTGATGAACCTTTGGCGCCAGGTAACAGCGGCCTGGTGGTACTGGTCGAAGACCTCACCGAAACCCAGGCCCTGGAAGACAAGCTGGTGCACTCGGAACGGCTGGCCAGCATCGGTCGTCTCGCCGCCGGTGTGGCTCACGAGATTGGCAATCCGGTTACCGGTATCGCGTGCCTGGCGCAGAACCTGCGCGAAGAGCGCGAGGATGACGGCGAAATCACAGAATTGAGCAGCCAGATTCTCGAACAGACCAAACGCATTTCCCGCATCGTCCAATCGTTGATGAGCTTTGCCCATGCGGGCAGCCATCAACAAAGTGACGAGCCGGTGTGCCTGGCCGAAGTGGCCCAGGACGCCATTGGCTTGCTGGCCTTGAACCGGCGCAATTTCGAAGTACAGTTTTTCAACCTGTGCGACCCCGAGCACTGGGTCGATGGCGACCCGCAACGCTTGGCCCAGGTTCTGATCAACTTGCTGTCCAACGCTCGCGATGCTTCACCGCCCGGCAGCGCCGTGCGCGTCAAGAGCGAAGCCAGCGAGCATACCGTTGACCTGATCGTCGAGGACGAAGGCAGCGGCATTCCGAAAAACATCATGGATCGTCTGTTCGAACCCTTCTTCACTACCAAGGACCCGGGCGAAGGTACCGGACTGGGGCTTGCTCTGGTCTATTCCATCGTGGAAGAGCATTATGGACAAATCACCATCGACAGCCCGGCCGATACTCAAAGCCAGCGTGGCACCCGGATCCGAGTGACCCTGCCACGTCATGTCGTAGCGACGTCCGCTGTGAACTGAGACCGTCGAGAGAATTGAATCAATGCCGCACATTCTGATCGTCGAAGACGAAACCATTATCCGCTCGGCCTTGCGCCGATTGCTGGAGCGCAACCAGTACCAGGTCAGCGAGGCCGGATCGGTGCAGGAAGCCCAGGAGCGCTTCAGCATTGCCACCTTCGACCTGATTGTCAGTGACCTGCGCCTGCCGGGTGCACCCGGCACCGAACTGATCAAGCTCGGTCAAGGTACGCCGGTGCTGATCATGACCAGCTACGCCAGCCTGCGCTCTGCCGTCGATTCGATGAAGATGGGCGCAGTAGACTACATCGCCAAGCCTTTCGATCATGACGAAATGCTCCAGGCTGTGGCGCGCATCCTGCGTGATCGCCAGAACGCTCCAGCCGCTGCTGTCGAAGCACGTGCCAATGGCAAGCCTGCTACCGCGGACAAGAGCAGTAATAACGCCGCCAATGGCGAGATCGGCATTATCGGTTCCTGCCCTCCCATGCAGGATCTGTACAGCAAGATCCGCAAGGTCGCGCCTACAGATTCGAATGTGCTGATCCAGGGTGAATCGGGCACCGGCAAGGAGCTGGTTGCGCGCGCCTTGCACAACCTCTCGCGCCGCGCCAAGGCACCGATGATTTCGGTGAACTGCGCTGCCATTCCGGAAACCCTGATCGAGTCGGAACTGTTCGGCCACGAAAAAGGCGCCTTTACCGGCGCCAGTGCAGGACGCGCCGGCCTGGTCGAAGCAGCCGATGGCGGCACCCTGTTCCTCGACGAAATTGGCGAGCTGCCACTCGAGGCACAGGCTCGCCTGCTGCGCGTTCTGCAGGAAGGCGAGATTCGCCGGGTAGGTTCGGTGCAGTCACAAAAGGTCGACGTGCGCCTTATTGCAGCCACCCACCGTGATCTGAAAAGCCTGGCCAAGATCGGCCAGTTCCGTGAAGACCTTTATTACCGCCTGCACGTAATCGCCCTCAAGCTCCCCGCCCTGCGCGAGCGCGGCGCCGACGTCAACGAAATCGCCAATGCCTTCCTCGCCCGCCAAAGTGCGCGCGTGGGCCGTACTGACCTGCGCTTCGGTCACGATGCCGAGCAGGCCATTCGTCACTACTCATGGCCGGGTAACGTCCGCGAACTGGAAAACGCCGTTGAGCGGGCGGTGATTCTCTGCGAGAGCCCGGAAATTTCCGCAGACCTGCTGGGCATCGACATCGAGCTGAGCGACCTGGAAGACGACGATCCGTTCGCCCTGTCCGGCAACGGCAGCACGCCAAGCAGCACAAGCCATGAGCCCACCGAAGACCTGTCGCTGGAAGACTACTTCCAGCACTTCGTGCTCGAGCATCAGGACCACATGACCGAAACCGAGCTGGCGCGCAAACTGGGCGTCAGCCGCAAGTGTTTGTGGGAGCGCCGCCAGCGCCTGGGTATCCCGCGGCGCAAGAGCGGAGCAACCAGCGACAGCTGATCCCTTTCAGCTGTCATCGAGGCGCAAGGCGGTAACACAGGCAAATGTGAAAAAACTGTTACCTTGACTCAATCTCGTAACAAAAGCCGGGGCTAAAGGTAACGAAGCCCCGGCTTTTTTTTGCCCGCCCACCACCCCAAAACCCCTCCAACCCCTTGTTTTACTGGGGTTTGCAAAAGTTGGCACGGCACCTGCTATATGTTTGGTACAAGAACAATAACAAGCACTGCAAAATACAATAAAAATAAGACGAATCGGCTCACGCACAATAAGAACAAGACGGCGGAGGCGCAGCTAACTGATTCTTTTGGAGAGGAGTTGTTTTTGGGGCTTGCCCCACAACCAGGCAGAGAACAATAAAAACTGCACTCAAGCAGGGCCTGAACTGGTTGGATCACATGATCATTACAACGTCAGCGACCAAAGCAATCCGTTTGCTCTTGAATCCCGGTTAGGGAGATCGTCCACAAGCTTTGCGTTTTGTGGATAGGGCGCTCAACAAAAACAAAAAGCCCGGCAAAAAAATAATAAGAGCACGCAACTACTTCTTGGGGAGCTTCGGCTCCCCTTGTAGTTTCTCCCCCTCGCACCAGCCCTCTTTGCTACCGCCTACACCATCCCCCGAGTAAATGCTAGAATCCCCGCCCATCATGCGGCCATTCTTCGTTTTTGGCCGAACATTCCTTCAAACAGTGCATCCCATGCTGAAGAAGCTGTTCCAGTCGTTCCGTCCTCCCGTACGTGGTCCGCACCACAAGCGCACCACGCCTGAAGTGATCAATAGCGGTCAACACTCGCTGCAACGTGGCCAATTCAGTCGTCATGCGGTGAGCATCGTCGAGCGCCTGCAAAATGCTGGCTACCAGGCCTATCTGGTCGGTGGCTGCGTGCGCGATCAACTCCTGGGGATCACCCCCAAGGACTTCGATGTCGCTACCAGCGCCACCCCCGAGCAAGTTCGCGCAGAGTTTCGCAACGCGCGCATCATCGGTCGTCGATTCAAGCTGGTTCACATCCATTTCGGTCGCGAAATCATCGAGGTTGCCACCTTCCGCGCCAACCATCCGGAAAGCGAAGCAGAAGACACCCACACCTCTTCGCGTAATGAGAGCGGGCGAATTTTGCGTGACAACGTCTATGGCACCCTGGAAGAAGACGCGCAACGTCGCGACTTCACCATTAACGCCCTGTATTACGATCCGGTCAGCGAGCGCATTCTGGATTACGCCAACGGCGTACACGACATCCGCAACCGTCTGATCCGCCTGATCGGTGATCCTACCCAGCGTTACCAGGAAGACCCGGTACGGATGCTGCGCGCCGTGCGCTTCGCCGCCAAGCTCAATTTCGGCATCGAGAAACACACCGTACAGCCGATCCGCGACCTGGCGCCGATGCTGCGCGAAATTCCGGCAGCGCGTCTGTTTGAGGAAACGCTCAAGCTGTTCCTTTCTGGGTACGCAGCCGACACCTTCGAAATGCTGGTCGATCTGCAATTGTTCGACCCGTTGTTCCCTGCCAGCGCCGAAGCCCTGGAAGAACATCCCACTTACACCCACACCCTGATCAGCCAGGCGTTGGTGAACACCGACCTACGCATCAAGCAGGGCAAGCCGGTAACGCCAGCCTTCCTGTTCGCCGCTCTGTTGTGGCCAGCCTTGCCGGGGCGCGCCTTGCGCCTGCAAAGCCGTGGCATGCCGCCGATTCCGGCGATGAATGAAGCGGCGCACGAGCTGATCAGCGAGCAATGTCAGCGTATCGCGATTCCCAAACGTTTCACCTTGCCGATTCGCGAGATCTGGGACATGCAAGAGCGCCTGCCACGTCGTAGCGGCAAGCGCGCCGACCTGCTGCTCGATAACCCACGCTTTCGTGCCGGATATGACTTCCTGCTGTTGCGCGAAAGCGCAGGCGAAGAAACCGATGGCCTCGGTCAATGGTGGACCGATTATCAAGACTGTAATGACAGCGAGCGGCGCGACATGATCCGTGACCTGGGCAGCCGTGATGAAGGCGCCGGTGCAGCGCCGCGCAAACGCAAGCGCAGCCCGAGCAAGCGCAAGCGTGTCGATGGCGGCGCAGGCGAATAAGCATGGAGCGCGTTTACATCGGCCTGGGTAGCAACCTGGACGAGCCCCTGGAGCAACTGCGCAGCGCTATCAACGCGCTGCGCGAGCTACCGGGCACGTCAGTGGCAGCTGTTTCTGCCTTCTACAGCAGCGAATCGCTGTCACCCGGCCAGCCTCGCTACACCAATGCCGTCGCTGCCTTGGATAGCACCCTGGCGCCGCTGGAGCTGCTCGACGCGCTGCAGGCCATCGAAGCCGCCCAAGGCCGTGAACGCAAGGAACGCTGGGGGCCGCGCACCCTGGATCTGGATATCTTGCTGTATGGCGACCAAGTAATCGATATCCCGCGCCTCAAGGTTCCGCATTACCACATGCACGCACGACCGTTCGTCCTCTACCCATTGGCAGAATTGGTCCCGTCCGACTTCACCCTGGCCGATCAGCGCAGCCTCGAGCAGTTACTGGCAGATTGCCCGTTCGTCGGCCTGGAGCGCTTGTAACCGGGCGTCCCCCACAGGGTAACGCCCGTAACAGTGCATTCGTAACAATGCGGTAACAGGGTAATTGACTTAAGCCCCCTCCCTCACGACTATAGGCGTCCAATGGCGCGTGCGCGCCACAAAAAGGCGTATATAGGCCTGGAACAGGTCGTAACCCAAACACCACGATCGATGATGTGCTGTTCCAGAAGATGAATACACGCGTTGTACGCAGTCGTTTTTCACAGCGCCTGAATGAGGATTCCTTTTCATGCCAGATGTAACCCTGACCACCCTGCAGAGCCTCAAGGCCAAGGGTGAGAAAATAGCCATGCTGACCTGCTACGACGCGACCTTTGCCCAGGCCGCCAGCCGTGCCGGCGTGGACATATTGCTGGTGGGTGATTCGCTGGGCATGGTCCTGCAGGGTCATGACAGCACATTGCCCGTGACCAACGCCGAGATGGCCTACCACACTGCCTGTGTAAAACGCGGCAATGAAGGCGCCTTGATCCTCGCTGATCTGCCCTTCATGGCCTGTGCCACCACCGAACAGGCATTCGCCAACAGTGGCGCGCTGATGCAGGCAGGCGCCCATATGGTCAAGGTCGAGGGCGCTGCCTGGCTGGCGGAAACCATCCGCCTGCTGGCTGAGCGCGGTGTGCCGGTTTGCGCTCATATGGGCCTGACCCCACAAACTGTCAATATCCTCGGTGGTTACAAGGTACAAGGCCGCCAGGAAAACCAGGCGCGGCAAATGCGTGCCGACGCTATCGCCCTCGAACAAGCCGGTGCGGCAATGCTACTGCTCGAATGTGTACCGAGCGAGTTGGCGGCTGAAATCACCCAGGCGGTGAGCATTCCAGTCATTGGCATCGGCGCCGGCAGCGCGACCGATGGGCAAGTACTGGTATTGCATGACATGCTCGGTTTGTCGCTGACAGGTCGGGTACCGAAGTTCGTGAAGAACTTCATGGCCGGCCAGAGCGATATCCACAGCGCGCTCAGCGCCTACGTCACCGCCGTCAAGGACGTCAGCTTCCCAGGCAGCGAACACGGGTTCAGTGCATGAATACAGTCAAAACCGTCCGGGAATTGCGTGCCGCCGTGGCGCGTGCGCGCAGCGAGGGTAAACGCATCGGTTTCGTGCCGACCATGGGCAACCTGCACAGCGGGCATGCCGCACTGGTGACCAAGGCGGCGCAGCGCGTCGACTTCGTCGTCGCGAGCATATTCGTCAACCCATTGCAGTTCGGTCCCAGCGAGGACCTGGACAAATACCCGCGGACCCTCGCCGCCGACCAGGAGAAGCTGCTCCAGGCCGGTTGCCACTTGCTGTTCGCTCCAACCGTCGAGGAAATGTACCCCGATGGAATGAACGGCCAGACCCGCGTCAGCGTCCCGCAACTTTCCGAAGGGCTATGTGGCGCAAGCCGCCCAGGCCATTTTGAAGGTGTGGCCACGGTGGTCAGCAAGCTATTCAATATGGTCCAGCCCGATCTGGCGGTGTTCGGCCAAAAGGATTTCCAGCAACTGGCGGTCATTCGCGCGCTGGTGCGTGACCTGAATATGCCGATCCAGATCATTGGCGAGCCTACCGTGCGCGCCGAAGACGGCCTGGCGTTGTCGTCACGCAATGGCTATCTGAACGAAACCCAGCGTGAAACTGCACCTGCGCTTTATCGCCTGCTCAGTGAGATGGCCAAGGCCATCCAGCAAGGTCAACGTGATTACCCGGCGCTGATTGCTCAGGGCCAGGCGCAACTGGCGCAAGCCGGCTTTCGCCCGGACTACCTGGAAATCCGCCAGGCATTGACCCTGCGTCCGGCCACGGCTGAAGACCGCGACCTGGTGATCCTGGTTGCCGCTGTTCTGGGCGCAACCCGTCTGATCGACAACCTGCATCTGAATCTCGACGCCGAGTAGCAATAAACTGGGATGCCCTTGCAACCAGGCTGCGTGCCTATAATGCGCAGCAGCCTGCAAACAGGTCGTTATTTCCAGTGTCCAACGCAGTTCACGCAATAAGGAAACCTGCAGCGATGGCGTATTACCGCACCCCTCATGATGTAACGACCTTGCCTGCGTGGCAGGCGCTCCAGCAGCACCGCGATGCCATGCAGGACTTCAGCATGCGCGATGCATTCAATGCTGATCAGCAGCGTTTCGACCAGCTGTCGCTGAGCACTTGCGGCCTGTTCCTCGACTACTCGAAGAACCTGATCAATAGCCAAACCCGCGAACTGTTGGTCAACCTGGCCAACGAAGTGGGTCTGCAGGAAGCCATCAAGTCGCTGTTCGCTGGCGAGATCCTCAACGCCTCAGAAGAGCGCCCAGCCCTGCATACAGCCTTGCGTCGGCCAGTAGGCGACAAGCTGAACGTCAACGGCGTCAACGTGATGCCCGAGGTGCACAAAGTCCTCAATCAGGTGACAGAGCTGGTCGGCCGCATTCATGACGGCTTGTGGCGCGGTTACAGTGAAAAGCCGATCACCGATGTGGTGAACATTGGCATCGGTGGTTCGTTCCTCGGCCCCGAACTGGTTTCCGAAGCGCTGCTGCCCTACGCCCAGCGTGGCGTGCGTTGCCACTACCTGGCGAACATCGATGGCAGCGAATTCCACGAACTGTCGGCGAAATTACGCGCCGAAACCACGTTGTTCATTGTTTCGTCGAAGTCTTTCAATACCCTGGAAACCCTGAAAAACGCCCAAGCTGCAAGGGTTTGGTACCTGGCGCAGGGCGGCTCGGAAGCCGAGCTGTACAAGCACTTCATTGCCGTGTCGAGTAACAAGGCAGCTGCGGTGGCCTTCGGTATTCGCGAAGAGAACATCTTCCCGATGTGGGATTGGGTAGGCGGTCGTTACTCGTTGTGGTCAGCCATCGGCTTGCCCATTGCCCTGGCCATCGGCACCGCCAACTTCAAGGAACTGCTGTCCGGTGCCTACACCATGGACCAGCACTTCCAGAACGCCCCCTTCGAGCAGAACATGCCGGTGCTGCTGGCCCTGCTGGGCGTCTGGTACGGCAACTTCTGGGGGGCGCAAAGTCATGCGATCCTGCCGTACGATCACTATCTGCGTAACATTACCAAGCACCTGCAACAACTGGACATGGAGTCCAACGGCAAGAGTGTTCGCCAGGATGGCACACCGGTTAACCACGACACTGGCCCGGTGATCTGGGGTGGCGTTGGTTGCAACGGCCAGCACGCTTACCACCAGTTGTTACACCAAGGCACGCAGTTGATTCCAGCCGACTTCATCGTCCCGGTCGTCAGCTTCAACCCGGTCGCCGACCACCACCAGTGGCTGTATGCCAACTGCCTGTCTCAAAGCCAGGCACTAATGCTCGGCAAGACCCGCGCCGAAGCAGAAGCCGAACTGCGCCAAAAAGGCTTGAGCGAAGCCGAGGTGCAGAAGCTGGCACCGCATAAAGTGATTCCGGGCAACCGTCCAAGCAACACCCTGGTAGTAGAACGCATCAGCCCACGTCGTCTCGGCGCGCTGGTGGCGATGTACGAGCACAAGGTATTCGTACAGAGCGTGATCTGGGGCATCAACGCCTTCGACCAATGGGGCGTGGAGCTCGGCAAGGAGCTGGGCAAAGGCGTCTATCAGCGTCTCACCGGCGGCATCGAAGACGCCGCTGAAGATGCCTCGACCCAAGGCCTGATCAACTTCTTCCGCAGCCGCCACCGCGGTTGATCGCCCGCGGTACCCCTGGCCGGACGAACACTGCCAGGGGTACCGACTACACTGTCCTGACAAAAACAGACAGGACAGGACCCCGCCATGTTCGATATCAGCGCCTACCCCCACGCCGATGCCGTCAGCAAAGCGGCGCAACTGAATCAGGCCGACTATGAGCGCCTGTACCGCCAATCGATCGAAGACCCTGATAGCTTCTGGACCGAACAAGCCAGCATCCTGGATTGGATCAAGCCTTGGAGTCGCATCCAGCAAAGCGACATGAACACCGGTCAAGCGACATGGTTCAAGGACGCTCAACTCAACGTCAGCTACAACTGCATCGATCGTCACCTGGCTTCACGCGGCAACCAGCCTGCAATCATTCGCGAAGGCGATAACCCTGCCGACTTCAGCGTCATCACCTACCGTGAACTGCACAGCCATGTGTGCCGCCTGGCCAATGTGCTCAAGCAGCGCGGCGTGAAGAAAGGGGACCGGGTATGCATTTACATGCCCATGGTCCCCGAGGCCGCTTACGCCATGCTCGCGTGCAGTCGCATCGGAGCGATCCATTCGGTCGTGTTTGGGGGGTTCTCGCCCGATGCGCTGCGTGATCGCATTCTCGACGCCGACTGCCGCACGGTCATCACCGCCGATGAAGGTGTTCGCGGTGGCAAGACTGTGGCGCTGAAGAACAACGTCGACAAGGCCCTGCTCAGTTGCCCGAATGTGAACAGTGTGGTGGTGATCCAACGTACCGCAGGCAAGATCGACTGGAGCGAGGGCCGCGACCTCTGGTATCACGAAGCGATCACTCAGGTAGACGGAGATTGCCCGCCCGAGCCAATGGATGCAGAAGACCCGTTGTTCATCCTTTACACCTCCGGCAGCACCGGCAAACCCAAGGGCGTTCTGCACACCACGGGTGGTTACCTGCTACAGGCTGCCATGACCTTCAAGACCGTGTTCGACTACCGCGATGGCGAAGTGTTCTGGTGCACCGCAGACGTCGGCTGGGTGACCGGGCACAGCTACATCGTCTACGGCCCCCTGGCCAATGGTGCTATCACCTTGATGTTCGAGGGCGTGCCCAACTATCCCGATGCCTCGCGCTTCTGGCAGGTGGTAGATAAGCACAACGTGAACATCTTCTATACCGCCCCCACCGCCCTGCGCGCCCTGATGCGCGAAGGCGAAGCACCGCTCAAATCCACTTCACGCAAAAGCCTGCGTCTGCTTGGCAGTGTCGGCGAGCCCATCAACCCGGAAGCCTGGATGTGGTATTTCAATGCCGTGGGCGAGCAACGGTGTCCGGTAGTCGACACCTGGTGGCAGACCGAAACGGGCGGCATCATGATTACTCCATTGGTTGGCACCCGACACGTCAAGCCCGGCTGTGCTACCCAGCCGATGTTCGGTGTGCAACCGGTGTTGCTCGACGACAAGGGCAAACTGATCGACGGACCCGGCAGTGGCCTGCTGGCGATCAAGGCCAGTTGGCCTGGGCAGATCCGCAGCGTCTATGGCGATCACCAACGGATGATCGACACCTACTTCAAACCGCTACCCGGCTACTACTTCACCGGGGACGGTGCTCGCCGTGACGAAGATGGCGACCTGTGGATAACTGGCCGTGTCGATGATGTGATCAACGTGTCGGGACACCGGATCGGCACCGCTGAAGTCGAGAGCGCCCTGGTCTTGCATGACGCCATCGCAGAAGCCGCCGTGGTCGGGTACCCTCATGATCTCAAGGGTCAGGGTATTTATGCGTTTGTTACCCCCATGAATGGCGTTGATCCGGACGACAAGCTCAAGCAGGAGCTTCTGGCTCTGGTCAGCAAGGAGATTGGCAGCTTTGCCAAACCCGACCTGATTCAATGGGCGCCAACCTTGCCGAAAACCCGTTCAGGCAAAATCATGCGGCGGATCCTGCGCAAGATCGCCTGTAACGAGCTGGAAAACCTCGGTGACACTTCGACACTGGCCGACCCCAGCGTGGTCCAGGGCCTGATCGACAAACGCCTAAACCAGTAAGCGGCAGTCCTACCGGCTGCCGTATCACAAGGTAGCTATGGAAATGATTCGCCGCCGTATCGAAACCCAGGTGATGAGCCTGACCGGCTTGTCCCTGGGACAGCTTGATCTGGAAACCCCAAAGGGTGATCCGGGGTTGTTCGGCCCACAAAGCATCAGTTGGCGTGTACACGGCGATTTTCCCAGCATGCTGGTCGGCGGTATCAGCGCCCTGCTTCTGCAACTACTACACCCACTGGCCCTGGCCGGGGTCTGGGATCATTCCAACTTTCGCCAAGACTTGCTGGGGCGCCTGCGCCGTACCAGCCAGTTCATCTCTGGCACCACCTTCGGCTCCAGCCGCGATGCCAACTGGCTGATCGAAAAGGTCCGGACCATTCATTTGCAGGTAGTCGGCACCTCTGCTGACGGTCGCCCTTACGCTGCTAGTGATCCCGACCTGCTGACGTGGGTGCATGTGGCGGAGGTCAGCAGCTTTCTTGCCGCCCACCTGCGTTACCGCAACCCGCACCTGCCAGTTGCCGAGCAAGATGCCTATTACGCCGAGATTGCCCTGATTGCAGAGCGCCTGGGCGCTCGTGACGTACCACGCTCGTGCCAACAGGTAAGCGACTACCTGCAAGCGATGCGCCCTCACCTGCACTGCGATGAGCGTAGCCACGAGGTGGTGCAAGTGCTGCTCGATGCCCCGGCCCCCAGCCGTCTGGCCAAGCCTGTAGGAAGTCTGATGCTGCATGCAGGCATCGACCTGCTGCCTGATTGGGCCAGCGACTTGCTGCAACTCCAGCAACCGGCGTGGCAGCGCGGCGTGCTTCGTTTGGGGATAAAGACCACTGCCCCCGTCCTGCGCTGGGCCATGCGCGATGGCTCTGCGCACAGGGCACGACGACGCATGGGTATCGACTGAAGGCGAGCAGCCGGTTCGCCAATGGCCGTAAGCCGCGCATCTATGCCACCATGACGGTCGATCAGGGCCCGATAGGCCTGTGCCGTTCTGACACCACAATGAATAAGAGTGAGGACCTGCGCCATGCAAGATGTCGTTATTGTTGCCGCTACCCGTACAGCTGTCGGTAGCTACCAAGGCGCGCTGGCCGCCATTCCCGCAGTAGATCTCGGCGCTGCTGTGATCCGCCAATTGCTGACCCAGACAGGCATCGATGCCGAACTGGTCGATGAGGTCATCCTCGGCCAGGTACTGACTGCAGGCGCCGGGCAGAACCCTGCACGTCAGGCCGCAATCAAGGCAGGCCTGCCCCACGCCGTGCCGGCCATGACTCTGAACAAAGTCTGCGGTTCCGGGCTCAAGGCCCTGCACCTGGCCACCCAGGCCATTCGCTGTGGCGATGCTGAAGTCATCATTGCCGGCGGCCAGGAAAACATGAGCCTGGCCAACTACGTAATGCCTGGCGCCCGCACAGGTCTGCGCATGGGCCACAGTACCCTAATCGACAGCATGATCAGTGACGGCCTATGGGATGCCTTCAATGACTACCACATGGGTATCACCGCCGAGAATCTGGTGGAAAAATACGGCATCAGCCGTGAAGAGCAGGACGCTTTCGCTGCCGCCTCTCAGCAAAAGGCTGCCGCAGCCATAGAAGCGCAGCGCTTCGTCGACGAAATTACCCCGATCCTGATTCCGCAACGCAAGGGCGATCCGGTTGCTTTTGCCACTGACGAACAACCGCGCGCCGGCACCACCGCCGAGTCCCTGAGCAAGCTCAAGCCCGCTTTCAAGAAAGACGGCAGCGTCACTGCCGGCAACGCCTCGTCCCTGAACGATGGCGCCGCTGCCGTGATGCTGATGAGTGCTGCCAAGGCCCAGCAACTGGGGCTGCCGATCCTGGCGCGAATCAAGGCCTACGCCAATGCCGGTGTCGACCCGGCAATCATGGGCATCGGCCCGGTCAGCGCCACCCGTCGCTGCCTGGAAAAAGCCGGCTGGGCGCTAAGCGACCTGGACCTGATCGAAGCCAACGAAGCCTTCGCTGCCCAGGCATTGTCGGTAGGCAAGGAATTGGGCTGGGATGCCAGCAAGGTCAACGTCAACGGTGGCGCGATCGCGCTGGGTCACCCGATTGGTGCCTCGGGGTGCCGCGTACTGGTGACGCTGCTGCACGAAATGATCAAGCGTGATGCGAGCAAGGGGCTGGCTACCCTGTGCATCGGCGGCGGCCAGGGTGTGGCACTGGCAATCGAGCGCTGAAATTGGAAGGTAGCCGGGGCCGCAACGGCCCCGCCTACGGCATGAGCTGATAAACTGCACGTCCGCAAACCAAGGCCACGTGCATGTCCCTCTTGAATCAGGCGCTGCGCGCCGCCCTCGACGCCCGCCAGGGCCTTATCGCTGAACTGCATGCCCAAGGCACCGACTGCTATCGCCTGTTTCACGGCAGCCAGGAGGGCGCCAGCGGCCTGACCATTGACCGTTACGGCCCGCAACTATTGGTGCAGAGCTTCCACCAGACGCTGGAAACCAGCGCCTTGCTCGAACTTCACGCCACGATAGAAGCGCAACTGGGGCTCGAGCTTTTGCTGGTCTACAACGACCGCTCCCAAGGTAACAGCCGCATCGACCGCCGTGACCCGGTATACCAGGCCAGCGAAGCAGCCCTGTCGGATCATGTCGGCCACGAGTGGGGCCTGAACTATCGCGTCCGTGGCCGCCATGGCGGCCAGGATCCCCTGCTGTTTCTCGACCTGCGCAACGCTCGCGGCTGGGTAAAGCAACACAGCGCCGGAAAACGCGTGCTCAACCTTTTTGCCTATACCTGTGGTGTAGGGCTTAGTGCTGCAGCGGGGGGTGCCAGCGAGGTATGCAATCTGGACTTTGCCGAGGGCAATCTGGGAGTGGGAAAGGAAAATGCTGCGCTTAACCCTCAGTTAGCGCCGATGAGCTTCATCCAATCCGACTACTTTCCCGCCATTCGCCAGTTCGCCGGTTTGCCCATCAGCCAGCGCCGCGGGCACAAGCTGCCAGCCTACCCTCGCCTGGAACAGCGCCAGTTCGATCTGGTGTTTCTCGATCCGCCTGCCTGGGCCAAAAGCGCGTTCGGTACTGTCGACCTGTTGCGTGACTATCAAAGCCTGCTCAAGCCCGCACTGCTTAGCACTGCCGAAGATGGCGTGCTGATCTGTTGTAACAACCTGGCCAAAGTCAGCCTCCCCGATTGGCGCGAACAAGTACTGCGTTGCGCGGAAAAAGCAGGCCGACCGGTGCGCGACTGTCAGGTGCTGACACCGGCCAGTGACTTTCCTTCGCAGGACGCTCAGCCCCCCCTCAAGACCTTGATTCTGCAGCTCTGAGAGAAAAAAGCGGTTATTCCGAGCTAGCTTCGGAACCGATTTTACGTGCCATACTCCAAGCACTTCCGTTACAGATAGACGACGCCGCACATGCCCAAAGGATTGAAACGCGCCATCGGCGCCATGTTGGCCGCCTTGGCCCTGTACAGCCTGCTTGGCTTTCTGATTCTCCCAGGCGTTGCCTTGCGCATCGCCAACCAGCAGTTGACCAACTACGCTACGGTACCTGCCCATCTGCAGCGTATAGAGCTCAACCCGTTCAGCCTCGAGCTGACACTCTGGGGCCTGCAGATAGGCGAGCCGGGCAAGGAGCAGGTCGGCTTCGAGCGCCTGTACGCCAACCTGCAGCTCGACAGCGTGTGGACTGGCGCCCTGCACCTTGCTGGTGTGGAGCTGGACAAGCCCCGCACCGAGCTGCTGTTCGCCAGCGATGGCACGCTGAATCTCACACAACTGTTCAAACTGCCGCCCAGCGAGCCCAAGGCCGAAGAGCCGGCCAGTGATCCGTTCCCATTGCGCATTGGCAGCATAAAGCTCAACGAAGGCTACCTGCACTTCCAGGACCTGCGCCCCAGCGAACCGATCGAGTTCTTGTACGACTCGATGAATCTGGAGCTCAAGAACCTCAGCACGCTGCCTGACGACAGCAGCGACATGACCCTGGTCGCCATCGGGCCGGCAGGTGGTCGTATCGACTGGAGCGGCACCCTGAGCTTGGTACCCATCGCCTCGGAAGGTACCCTCAAGGTCACCGACGGCAAGATGAAAGCCTTCTGGCCGTATGTACGCGATGCAGTGCCGTTGGTGCTGGAAGAAGGCGTGGTAAGCCTCGACACCCACTACAAACTGAACCTCTCGAAAGAAACCGAGCTGTTGCTGGACAACACCTCGGTGAGCATTGCGCCTTTTGCCATCAAGGCTCCGGACGGTCGACCACTCGCGCGCCTGGCTCGCCTGGATGTCAGCGAAACGTCGATCGACCTCGCCAAACAGGTGGTCACGGTCGGCAAGATCCGCAGCGAACAGCTCGAAACCTGGGCAGCCCTGGAGGCAGATGGCCAACTGGATTGGCAAAAACTGTTCGCCAGTCAACCGGCCAAGCCCACGGCAAAAGAGAAAGCCGAACCCGCTGCCGCCGAACCTGATGGTCAGCAATCCCCCCCTGCCGAGCCGGCAAAGCCTTGGCAAGTACTGCTCAAGGATGTGCAACTGCGCAACTATAAGGTTCATCTGGCCGACCGCTCCCAGAAAGAGCCGGTAGCCCTGGATGTCGGACCGCTGAATCTGGATCTGCAGAACTTCGACAGCCTCAATCAGTCGCCTTTCAATCTCAAGCTCGATACCGGCGTGGGCAAACAAGGCAAATTGCAGGCCGCCGGCGAGGTCAACCTGGCACCCGTCACCGCGAAACTCAAGGTCAGCACCCAGGACATCGACCTACGAATCGCCCAAGCCTATATCAGCCCGTTCATTCGCCTCGAACTGCGCAGCGGCATGCTCGGCAGCGACCTCAATGTTGACCTCAAGAGCACCGAGCCACTGGCGTTCAACATCGATGGCAAAGCACAGGTCAACCAGTTACACACGCTGGATACGATCAAGAATCGCGACTTCGTCAAATGGCAGCAACTGAACCTGGACGGCGTGTCCTATCGTCATGGTGATGCATTGAGCATTGGCAAAGTCAGCTTGAAGCAACCCTACGCGCGCTTCATGATCAATGAAGATCGCACCACCAACGTCGATGACCTGCTGATCCCACAGCCAGCCACCGCGCAAAGCAGTGCCCCGGCAAAAAGCAAAGCCCCCGCCAGCAGCGACAAGCCACTAGGCATTCGCATCGGCGCCATCGACATCAACGACGGCTCGGCGAACTTTGCCGACTTCAGCCTGACCCCCAACTTCGCGACGGCTATCCAGCAGTTGAACGGGCAAATCGGCACGATCGACAATCGTCAGCCCAAACCGGCCAAGGTCGACATCAAGGGTAAAGTCGATCGTTACGCGCCTGTGACCATCAAAGGCGCATTGAACCCCTTCGACCCGATGGCAAGCCTGGATATCGCTACCAGCTTCAAACGTGTCGAGTTGACCACCCTGACGCCCTACTCCGGCAAGTTCGCCGGGTTCCGTATCCGTAAGGGTCGCCTGAACATCGATCTGCACTACATCATCACTCAGGGCAAGCTCAAGGCCGAAAACAAGGTGGTGGTCGAACAACTGCAATTGGGTGAAAAAGTCGACAGCCCGGATGCCGTAGACCTGCCTATTCGCCTGGCAGTGGCCTTGCTCAAAGATACCGATGGCAAGATTTCCATCGAGCTGCCAGTTACCGGCGACTTGAACGACCCGCAATTCAGTGTGATGCCGATTGTCTGGCAAACCCTGCGTAACCTGGTGCTGCGTGCGGCCCAGGCGCCGTTCAAATTCATTGGTGGACTGATCAGCGGCGGTGATGCCCAGGATCTTGGTAACGTCGCCTTCGCCGCAGGCTCCAGCGACTTGGCGCCCGACGCACAGAGCGCCCTGGACAAGCTGGCAGCGGCACTCAAGGAACGCCCTGCCCTACGCCTGGAGATCGAAGGTACCAGCGCCCAGAGCAGTGACGGGCCGTTGATTGCCCAGCAGCGCCTGGAACGGGAGTATCAAAGCACCTACTACAAGATTCTCCAGCGTCGTGGCGACAAGGTTCCCGCCCAGGCATCGGATCTGACTGTTCCTGAGAGCGATAAACCGGCCATGCTCGAAGGCATCTACCGTACCCGGATGAAACAGCAGCCACCGGCTGAGTGGGAGCAATTGGACCGTGAGCAACGCAGCAACCAGTTGCGTGACGCAGTGCTCAAATCCTGGGGAGAAAGCGCGCTGCTGCTACGTCAACTGGGCCAGGCCCGGGCCAGCAGCATCAAGGACTACCTGGTCGATAAAGGCAAGCTTGAGGATGACCGGGTGTACTTCATCGATGCCAGCCTGGGTCAAGCTGAAGCCGATGGCCGAGTGATCACGCCATTGCATCTGGATGCGGAGTGAGTCACTAGGGTCGGGCCTGCGCCGCGATCAAAAAGAAGCCCCGGCAATCAGTGCCGGGGCTTTGAGTGACCAAGTCCTTTTGGTCTTTCGCATGAACCTTTAAAGCTCAGCGAGTCGGGAAAACCTTACTCGGCTTTCAGGCCGTCAGCCGAAACGGCTTGAACACCTTTGATTTTCTTGGCGATTGCTACCGCCATTTCTTTCTGCGAAGCAGTGACAGCTACGTCCGAAGAGAGGGAGACAACGCCTTTGTTGGTCTCAACCTTGATATCGGTGCCTGGTACGCCTTTTTCAGTCATCAGATCAGCTTTGACCTTGGTGGTGATCCAGGTGTCAGAACCCGCTTCAGTTGCCTTGGTCATTTCACCGGCAGCAAGGGTCATCGGAGCCTGGGCGGTTTGTTGGGCAAACGCCGCGTTGGCCATGGTCAGCGTCAGAGCGGTGGCAGTAGCGGCAGCAATAGCGAACTTCTTCATACGAGACACTCCTGTTTTTCGAAAAATCTGCGCCGTAAATCCTGGCAGCAGGTGTACGAATACCATTGCAGAGCCTGTGCCAGGTTTTTAGGTTAGTTTTTTTCTTTAAAAAACAACAGGTTAGAAAAATACGCAAAACTTTCAATCGTGCAATTTGCAAGCCGGAGAAAAATCCTGCATGCAAGATGCAAGTCCACAAGGTAATTTTCCGGGCATAAAAAAAGGACCCCGAAGGGTCCTTCTTCTCAAGCTACGTTCTTAAACGCCGGATGCCTTGGCAGCAGCAACGTCTTTGATCGACAGCTTGATACGACCGCGGTTGTCCACGTCCAGTACCAGTACTTCAACTTCCTGGCCTTCTTTGAGGATATCGGTCACTTTCTCGACACGAGCATCGCTCAGCATAGAGATGTGAACCAGACCGTCCTTGCCCGGCAGGATGTTAACGAAGGCACCGAAGTCAACGATGCGCTCTACTTTACCGACGTAGATCTTACCGATCTCGGCCTCAGCGGTAATGCCCAGAACGCGCTGACGGGCAGCTTCAGCCGCTTCCTTGGTTTCGCCGAAGATTTTGATCGAGCCGTCGTCTTCGATATCGATCGAAGCCTTGGTCTCTTCACAGATTGCACGAATGGTCGCGCCGCCCTTACCGATGACGTCACGGATCTTGTCGGTGTCGATCTTCATGGCGATCATGGTCGGCGCGTTTTCCGACAGTTCGCTACGGGACTGACCAATGATCTGGTTCATCTGGCCGAGGATGTTCAGGCGCGCTTCCAGGGCCTGGCCCAGGGCGATTTCCATGATCTCTTCGGTGATACCGTTGATCTTGATGTCCATCTGCAGTGCGGTAACGCCTTTAGCGGTACCAGCAACCTTGAAGTCCATGTCGCCCAGGTGGTCTTCGTCACCGAGGATGTCGGTCAAAATAGCGAATTTCTCGCCTTCTTTAACCAGGCCCATGGCGATACCGGCAACAGGTGCCTTCATCGGTACACCGGCATCCATCAGCGCCAGGGAAGCACCGCAAACCGACGCCATGGAGCTGGAGCCGTTGGACTCGGTGATTTCCGAAACCACGCGGATGGTGTACGGGAACACGTCGGCGGCAGGCAACATAGCCTGAACCGAACGGCGAGCCAGACGACCGTGACCGATTTCACGGCGACCTGCACCACCCATGCGACCACACTCACCTACCGAGAACGGTGGGAAGTTGTAGTGCAGCATGAAGGGGTCTTTTTTCTCGCCTTCGAGAGTGTCCAGCAACTGGGCATCACGGGCAGTACCCAGGGTCGCAACGACCAGTGCCTGGGTTTCGCCACGGGTGAACAGAGCCGAACCGTGAGTTTTTGGCAGAACACCAACTTCGATGTTCAGCGGACGTACGGTCTTGGTGTCGCGGCCGTCGATACGTGGCTTGCCGTTAACGATGTTTTCGCGAACGGTGCGGTATTCGATTTCACCGAAGATTTCTTTGACTTCGGAAGCCGCTGGCTGACCTTCTTCGCCGGAGAACTTGGCGATCGCCTGATCGCGCAGCTCGCCCAGGCGAGCGTAACGGTCGGCCTTGACAGTGATGGTGTAGGCGTCGGAAACCGCAGCACCGAACTCGCCACGGATGGCGCTCAGCAGTGGGGTGTTCTCGGCTTTGGCAGTCCAGTCCCAGGTAGGCTTGGCAGCTTCGGCAGCCAGTTCTTTCACAGCCTGGATAACAGCCTGGAATTCATCGTGGGCGAACAGTACGGCACCCAGCATCTGGTCTTCGGTCAGCTCTTTGGCTTCCGATTCAACCATCAGTACGGCGTCGGAAGTACCGGCGACGACCATATCCAGGCTAGAAGCAGCCAGCTGCTCGTAAGTCGGGTTCAGCAGGTAGCCGGTGCTTTCGTGGAAAGCAACGCGCGCAGCGCCAATCGGACCTTCGAACGGAATGCCGGAGATTGCCAGGGCAGCCGAGGTACCGATCATCGCAGCGATGTCCGGATCGGTCTTCTTGCTGGTGGAAACGACGGTGCAGACAACCTGCACTTCGTTCATGAAACCTTCTGGGAACAGCGGACGGATCGGACGGTCGATCAGACGCGAGGTCAGGGTTTCTTTCTCGGAAGGACGGCCTTCACGCTTGAAGAAACCACCTGGGATCTTGCCGGCGGCGTAGGTCTTTTCCTGATAGTGAACGGACAGGGGGAAGAAGCCTTTGCCTGGGTCAGCCTGTTTGGCACCGACCACGGTCACCAGCACGGTGACATCGTTATCGACGGTGACCAATACGGCGCCGGACGCTTGACGAGCAATACGGCCCGTCTCGAGGGTTACGGTCGACTGACCGAACTGAAATTTCTTGATTACCGGGTTCACGGTTTCCTACCTTCTTCAGTGGCTCTGGGGGAACTGGTTCTTGCGAATTCTTGGGCAGAACAGGGAATCGGCCCTGTTGGCAGTCCAGATAAAACTAGAGGCTGGAAGCCTGCCCTGCCCTTGCGGTAAACCGCTTAGGCGAGGCAGACAACCAACCTCATAGATACGCGCGGCGTACTCATCACTCCCGATGCCAGGCATTGGAAGCGATGAATGCAGCACGCCGCGCACACCACTGGCCAGGCCGCTATTAGCGACGCAGACCCAGGCGACCGATCAGGGCGCTGTAACGAGTGGCGTCTTTGCCCTTCAGGTAGTCCAGCAGCTTACGACGCTGGTTAACCATACGGATCAGACCACGACGGGAGTGGTGGTCTTTGCCGTTGGCCTTGAAGTGGCCTTGCAGCTTGTTGATGTTGGCGGTCAGCAGTGCAACTTGCACTTCTGGCGAACCGGTGTCACCGGCAGCTTGCTGGTAATCGCCAACGATCTTTGCTTTTTCTTCAACGCTGAGTGCCATCTGGCTTCTCCAAATCAAGGGAAACCGAACAAACGGTTTCCAATAGGCCAGGGACAAATCCCTGTATTCATAAAGTGAGGCATGACCATGCCTATTAACAGCCATCCTCTTTTACCGCCAGTTTCAGGCCGAAGCCTGAAACTGAAGGTTTCGATCATTCCGACCGAATCAAACGACGTGGCGCAATGCGCCCGTCTTCGCTCACTTCACCGATACCAATGAAGCGACCGTTGTGATCTTGCACCCGAACCATGCCGAACTTCGGCGCTTCGGGCGCCCTGACCGGTTGGCCATGCAACCAGTAGAAAGCACTATGCTCGGAGAACTGCAGCAAAGGCCAGTCTTGCAGACCACTGTCGGAGGGCATCAAGAAGCGATCGACTGCTTCGTTGCCACCTTCAGCGTGAACCGCTTCAAGTTCTTCGAGGGTCACGGTCTGGGCCAATTCAAAAGGCCCGGCGTGAGTGCGACGCAGTTCGGCGACGTAGGCGCCACACCCCAACTGCTCGCCGATATCCTCGACCAGCGTGCGGATGTAGGTGCCTTTGCTGCAACCAACCGAGAGGCGTACCCGGGTGCCTTCGCACTCGAGCAACTCCAAGCGCTTAATAGTAACAGAACGCGCCTCGCGCTCCACTACTTCCCCTGCACGAGCGAGCTTGTACAGCGGCTGGCCATCGCGTTTGAGGGCGGAGTACATCGGCGGTATCTGACTGATTTCACCACGAAATTGTGGCAAAACCGCTTCGACATCGGTGCGACCGACGGTCACGTCGCGCGTCTTCAGGACTTCGCCTTCGGCATCGCCGGTAGTGGTGGTCTGGCCCAGTTGCATAACCGTTTCGTACCCCTTGTCGGAGTCGAGCAGGTACTGGGAAAACTTGGTGGCCTCGCCGAAGCACAGCGGCAAAACGCCACTGGCTAACGGGTCAAGGCTGCCGGTGTGCCCGGCCTTTTCGGCATTGAGCAACCAGCGAACCTTCTGCAGCGCGGCATTGGAGGTGAACCCCAAAGGCTTGTCGAGCAGGATGATGCCGCTGACGTTACGACGAATACGTTTGACCTGGGCCACCGCTTACTCCTTGGTGTCCGGGGTTTCAGCGGCCTGGTGCTGGCTGTCTTCGGCAACAGCACGCTCGATCAGCGCCGACAGATGGGCGCCACGCGTAACGCTCTCGTCGTAGTGGAAATGCAGTTGCGGCACGCTGCGCAGCTTCATTTCCTTGCCCAGTTGCATACGCAGGAAACCTGCAGCTGAATTGAGCACTTTAACGCTTTGCTTGATGTCTTCAGCGCTGTCCTCGCCCATCACGGTGATATACACCTTGGCGTGACCGACATCGCGGCTGACATCGACGGCGGTGATTGTCACCAGGCCGACGCGTGGGTCTTTGACTTCGCGACGAATCAGTTGAGCCAGCTCGCGCTGCATCTGATCGCCAATGCGTTGGGTACGGCTATATTCTTTGGCCATTTTTGCTACCTGTAACTAAAGCGGCAAACGCCCGGTCAGGCTTGAGCCTGACCGGGCGTTGCGTTCAGAACCGCTAACGAGCGCCTTGCGACGGGCGTTTCGCGCTTCCCATACTCGATGCTTAAAGCGTACGAGCGACTTGGACTTTTTCGAAGACTTCGATCTTGTCGCCGACTTTGACGTCGTTGTAGCTCTTCACGCCGATACCGCATTCCATGCCGGCACGCACTTCGGACGCATCGTCCTTGAAGCGACGCAGCGATTCCAGCTCGCCTTCGAAGATAACAACGTCTTCGCGCAGTACACGGATCGGACGGTTGCGGTAAACCACACCCTCCACGACCATGCAGCCTGCGATGGCGCCGAACTTAGGCGAACGGAACACGTCACGCACTTCGGCGATACCGAGGATGTTCTCGCGAACATCGCTGCCGAGCATACCGGTCAAGGCTTTCTTGACGTCTTCAATGATGTCGTAGATCACGTTGTAGTAACGCATATCCAGACCTTCCTGCTCGACGATCTTACGTGCGCCAGCATCGGCACGAACGTTGAAGCCGAACAGTACCGCATTGGAAGCCAGGGCCAGGTTGGCGTCGCTCTCGGTGATACCACCGACACCGCCACCAATCACGCGAACCTGTACTTCGTCGTTGCCAAGGCCGCTCAGGGAACCTTGCAGGGCTTCGAGAGAACCACGTACATCGGACTTGAGAACGATGTTGAGGGTTTTCTTCTCTTCCTGGCCCATGTTCTCGAAGATGTTCTCGAGTTTGCCAGCATGGGCGCGAGCCAGTTTGACTTCGCGGAACTTGCCTTGACGGAACAGGGCAACTTCACGGGCTTTCTTCTCGTCAGCCACTACCGACAGCTCGTCACCGGCATCCGGAGTGCCGTCCAGACCGAGGATCTCGACCGGGATAGCCGGACCGGCTTCCTTAACAGGCTTGCCGTTTTCGTCGAGCATGGCACGTACACGGCCGTAGTTCGAACCACACAGGACCATGTCGCCCTGGCGCAGAGTACCGTCCTGAACCAGAACGGTAGCAACCGGACCACGACCCTTGTCCAGACGCGACTCGACGACTACACCACGACCTGGAGCCGACGGCGTAGCCTTGAGCTCGAGGATCTCTGCTTGCAGCAGAACGGCTTCGAGCAGTTCGTCGACACCGGTACCCATCTTCGCCGATACCTTGACGAACGGAGTGTCTCCACCCCAGTCCTCGGAGGTAACGCCTTCAACGGCCAGTTCGTTACGGATGCGATCGAGATCGGCGCCCGGCTTGTCAATCTTGTTCACCGCGACAACCAGTGGAACACCAGCGGCCTTGGCGTGCTGGACAGCTTCACGGGTTTGCGGCATCACACCATCGTCTGCCGCGACCACGAGGATCACGATGTCGGTGGCCTTGGCACCACGGGCACGCATGGCGGTAAACGCGGCGTGACCTGGGGTGTCGAGGAAAGTGACCATACCGCGATCGGTTTCTACGTGGTAGGCGCCGATGTGCTGAGTAATACCACCAGCCTCGCCAGCAGCAACCTTGGCACGACGGATGTAGTCGAGCAGCGAGGTCTTACCGTGGTCAACGTGACCCATTACGGTCACAACAGGTGCACGGGCAGAAGTCTCACCTTCGAACTTCAACGATTCGGCCAGGGAGTCTTCCAGGGCGGTATCGCTGACCAGGGTAACTTTGTGGCCCAGTTCTTCAGCAACCAGTTGAGCTGTCTCGCGATCGAGCACCTGGTTGATGGTCACTGGGGTACCCAGCTTGAACATGAACTTGACGACTTCAGCACCCTTGACGGACATCTGGTTGGCCAGATCGGAAACCGTGATGGTCTCGCCGATCTGTACGTCGCGGATAACCGGGCCGGTCGGGCTCTGGAAGCCGTGAGCATTACGCTTCTTCGGCTTGCCCTTGCCACGACCACCACGACGGAAACCATCGCTTTCTTCGTCGGTGGTACGCGGAGCAGCGCGCGGAGTCGGCGCCTTTTCCTTTTCCTTGACCTTTACCGAAACGCGTGGCGCTTCGTTACGGCGCTCACCGCCACGACGATCATCGTCACGCGACTTGTCGTTGCGACGCACGTCGTCTTTCTTGCGCTCGGCAACCGGTGCCGGTGCGGCGTCTGCAGGCGCGACGACCGGAGCAGGTGCCGGGGCAACCGGAGCAGCAACTGCCGGGGCAGGTGCAGCGGCGGCTGGCTGGCGACGAGCTTCTTCCGCTGCACGCTGACGTGCTTCGGACTCGGTTTTCTCGCGAGCGGCATTCTCCGCTGCGCGGCGCTCTTCGAGCTCACGCTTCTGCTCGGCCTGAATTTCTTCCGGGCTGCGCTGAACGAATACTTTCTTCTTGCGTACTTCTACGCTGATGCTCTTGCTACCGGCAACACGCAGGGTGCTGGTGGTCTTGCGCTGCAAGGTAATCTTGCGCGGCTCTTCCACCTTCGCCTTGTGGCTGCTCTTCAAATGAGCCAGCAGAGCCTGCTTCTCATTATCGGTCACTACCTGACCGGCGTCGGTGTGCGGCAGACCTGCCTCACGCATCTGCTGCAGCAGGCGCTCTACCGGTGCAGCGACCTCTTGGGCCAATTCTTTCACCGTGACTTGCGTCATGCACTTCTCTCCTCAGGCCGCGCCTAATTACTCGAACCAATGGGCTCGGGCGGCCATGATCAACTTGCCGGCACGCTCTTCGTCGATGCCGTCGATGTCGAGCAGGTCGTCAATCGACTGCTCGGCCAGGTCTTCGCGGGTAACTACGCCGCGCACCGCCAGTTCCATCGCCAAATCCTTGTCCATACCCTCAAGCGAGAGCAGGTCTTCGGCCGGATGGGCGTCTGCCAGCTTTTCCTCAGTAGCGATGGCTTTGGTCAACAAGCGATCCTTGGCGCGAGCACGAAGCTCGTTGACGATTTCTTCGTCAAAGCCGTCGATGTTGAGCATTTCTTCCAACGGTACGTAGGCAATCTCTTCCAGGCTGGTGAAGCCTTCATCGACCAGCACCTGGGCCAGCTCTTCGTCGACTTCCAGCTCGTCGATGAAGTTGCGCAGGATGTCACCGGTTTCAGCTTGCTGCTTGGCCTGGATGTCCGACTCGGTCATCACGTTCAGGGTCCAGCCGGTCAACTGGCTGGCAAGACGCACGTTCTGGCCGCCACGACCGATCGCCTGGGCCAGGTTATCGGCGCCCACTGCGATGTCCATGGCGTGGGCATCTTCATCGACGATGATCGCCGCGACTTCAGCCGGCGACATTGCGTTGATGACGAACTGCGCAGGGTTATCATCCCACAGGACGATATCCACACGTTCGCCGCCCAGTTCACCGGACACTGCCTGGACACGCGAACCACGCATGCCGATACAGGCACCTTGTGGGTCGATGCGTTTGTCCTTGGAGCGTACGGCGATTTTGGCGCGCGAACCCGGATCACGGGACGCGGCCATAACTTCGATCAGGCCCTCGGCAATTTCCGGCACTTCGATGCGGAAAAGCTCGATCAGCATCTGTGGCGCAGTACGCGACAGGATCAGCTGCGGGCCACGGTTCTCGGTGCGAATTTCCTTGAGCAGGGCGCGCAGACGCACACCTACACGGAAAGTCTCGCGAGAGATGATGTCTTCACGGGCCAACAGCGCTTCAGCGTTGTTGCCCAGGTCAACGATGACGTTGTCTCGAGTAACCTTCTTGACCGTGCCAGAGATGATCTCGCCCAGACGTTCGCGGTAGGCATCTACCACTTGCGCACGCTCGGCTTCACGGACCTTCTGGACGATGACTTGCTTGGCGGTCTGGGCGGCAATGCGACCGAACTCGATCGATTCGATCTTCTCTTCGATTACGTCGCCGACTTTAGCTTCAGGATGAGAATCCTTGATCTTCGCCGGCCAGACTTCGATTGCTGGATCATCCAGATCCGCCTCTTCGACGACCGTCCAACGACGGAAGGTTTCGTAGCTACCGGTGTGGCGGTTGATTTCCACACGCAGGTCTACTTCGTCGTCAAAACGCTTTTTGGTTGCAGTGGCCAGAGCCACTTCCAGCGCTTCAAAAATTACGCCGGCCGGTACGCCTTTTTCGTTGGATACCGACTCAACAACCAGCAGTACTTCTTTGCTCATCGTACGCCTCGCCTTTCGCAAGCCATTGGATCCGCGCGGTCCGCGGGATCCGGCACGTCTCAGTCAAAACTGGGAATAATGTTGGCCTTGTCGATCGAATCGATCGGCAACAGGAATTCTTGATCATCAACTTGAACGACCACATCCTGCTCCTCCACGCCACGGAGAAGGCCCTGAAAGTTACGACGACCTTCAAAGGGCGTACGCAGCTTGATCTTAACTTGTTCGCCGGCATGCGAAGCGTACTGTTCCAAAGTGAACAGTGGGCGTTCCATGCCAGGAGAGGACACTTCAAGGGTATATTCGGAACTGATCGGATCTTCGACATCAAGGACACCGCTGATTTGACGACTGACAATCGCGCAGTCATCAACCAGGATTCCATCCTCTTTATCGATATAAATACGCAGTACCGAATGTTTGCCTTGAGAGATGAATTCGATCCCCCAGCATTGATAGCCAAGAGCCTCGACCACCGGGGCCAACAAGGCCTGCAACTGTTCTAGCTTGCTCGACACCTGAACCCCCTCGTGCATGCTATGCAAATAAAAAATGGGCAAAGCGCCCATCCCTGAAACGCCGTTGAATACCGGCGCTATGACTGTTCAGCCAAGAAAAAGCCCCTGAAATAGGGGCTCCGCTGATACTGGTTGCGGGGGCTGGATTTGAACCAACGACCTTCGGGTTATGAGCCCGACGAGCTACCAGACTGCTCCACCCCGCGACAAAGCTGGGGCGAAAGTATACGACCGAACCCTATCAGGGTCAATCTAACCTCCACCTACAAGAAAGCCCGCTGTAGCGGGCTATCTTGTTTCAATTGGTACCGAGAAGGGGACTCGAACCCCTACACCCTATGGGCACAACCACCTCAAGGTTGCGTGTCTACCAATTCCACCACCTCGGCAATACTACTTTGAAACCCGTTACTTCTGCTCTTGAGCGGGAGGAACATCGCCAGTGTTAGTGGCGGCGCCCTTTTGCTCTTGGAGCACCGGTACATCATCTGTTGCCGGTTTTTGCTGCTTCACTTCCAGTACCGCTGGATCTGGCAACCCTACTTGAGTCAGCTCATGAGCTTTCTCTTTAGCAAAGTATCCTAACCCAAGAGCAGTTAAGAAGAAAGAGGCAGCTAGTATAGCAGTAAACTTACTAAGAAAGGTAGCAGAACCTTGGCTTCCGAACACAGTATTTGAAGCACCTGCGCCGAAAGATGCACCCGCTTCCGCACCTTTACCCTGTTGCAACAACACCAGCACTACCAAACCCAGTGCGCCCAACAGATGAAAAACTACTACGACTGTTTCCAGCATTTTTCAGTTTCCTGCGGCGCGACAAATTGCACCGAATTCGTCTGCGTTCAGGGAAGCTCCACCTATGAGCCCCCCATCGATATCCGGCATGCCGAACAGCTCAGCCGCATTGGCCGCCTTCACGCTGCCGCCGTATAGAAGTTGCACATTCTGTGCTACTTCAGGATTCTCTGCCGCCAGTTGGGCGCGGATGGCTGCGTGCACATCCTGCGCTTGCTGTGGCGTGGCTGTCAGCCCTGTACCAATGGCCCATACAGGCTCATAGGCAATCACCGCTTTGGCGAAGGCTGCAACACCGAACTGCTCGATGATGCTACCCAGCTGACGCCCTACAATCTCAAGCGTTCTTCCCGCTTCGCGCTCTTCGAGGGTTTCCCCTACACAGAGCACTGGCCTTAAACCACAAGCCTGTGCTGCAGCGAACTTGCGATTGAGAACTTCGTCGTTCTCGCCAATGATCTGGCGGCGCTCCGAGTGCCCAATCAATACCAGCTCGCAACCTGCTTCAGCTAACTGACTCGGTGCAATTTCACCAGTCAACGCGCCTTGCTCAGGCTGTACCGCAGAATTCTGAGCGCCAACGGTGATCGACTTACCCTGCAACCCATCAACCACTTGGCTGATGTACAGCGAGGGAGGAAACACCGCGACCTCGACA
The DNA here is from genome assembly GCF_004803755.1 of Pseudomonas sp. DG56-2. Lineage (NCBI taxonomy): Bacteria > Pseudomonadati > Pseudomonadota > Gammaproteobacteria > Pseudomonadales > Pseudomonadaceae > Pseudomonas > Pseudomonas sp. DG56-2. The sequence continues at coordinate 770,829 of NZ_CP032311.1, read as the reverse complement.
CCGCTCGGCAGGGCCAGATTACTTAAGCCCTTGATCAGCTCAGCGACGCTGGCGCGGGTACCGTGCATCTTCCAGTTACCAGCTACCATACGGCGACGCATGCTGTACCTCGTCGGTCAAAGTGGGCGCAGATGTTACCCAACCCGATCACTGCTGGCAAGCGTATTTCAAACGCAAACTTCACTTACCAGTTTTGCCAGGGCTTCAGCGTGCGCGCGAACCTGGTTTTCATCGTCGCCTTCGACCATGACACGCACCAATGGCTCTGTACCGGACTTGCGCAACAACACGCGCCCACGCCCACCCATTTCCTCGGTTACCCGGGCACTGGCTTCTTTCACGGCAGGGTGCTCCAGTGGGTCGACCTTGCTTGCGCCAAAGCGCACATTGATCAACACCTGCGGGCATTTGCGCAGCGACTGGCGGGCCTGTGCGAGGGTCTCACCGCGGCGCCTGAGGGCCATCAACACCTGCAACGCTGCAATGATCGCATCACCTGTAGTGGTGTGACTGAAACATACGACGTGCCCCGAGTTTTCGCCGCCGAGAACCCATTCACGCTCCAGCAGCTCGGCCATCACGTAACGGTCGCCAACCTTGGCACGCACGAACGGAATATCCAGATCCTTGAGCGCAAGCTCCAGACCCAGGTTACTCATCAGGGTGCCAACCACCCCGCCTTTGAGCTTGTCGCGCTCATGCAGATCGCGAGCAATGATGTACAACAGCTCGTCGCCGTCGACAATGGCCCCGGTGTGATCGACCATCAGTACCCGGTCACCATCACCGTCGAAGGCAATGCCCAGGTCTGCATGCCCCACCAACACAGCCGCCTGCAGCGACTCGATATGGGTCGATCCACAGTTCTCATTGATGTTCAGGCCGTCCGGCTGCGCCGACAGCACGGTGACATTGGCGCCAAGCTCACGAAACACGCTTGGGGCAACCTTGTAGGTAGCGCCATGAGCACAGTCGACAACCAGCTTGAGTCCGGCGAAATCGGTGCTGGTCGGCACGCTGCTCTTGCAGAATTCGATATAGCGCCCGGCAGCGTCGTTGATTCGTGAAACCTTGCCCAGCTTGCTCGACTCGACCACGGTCATCGGCTGATCGAGCAACTCTTCGATCATCAGCTCGATATCGTCCGGCAGCTTGGTACCCTGCCCGGAGAAAAATTTGATGCCGTTATCGTCATGAGGATTGTGCGAGGCACTGATAACGATGCCTGCTTCAGCATGGAATGTGCGGGTCAGGTAGGCAATAGCCGGCGTTGGCATCGGCCCGAGGAGCATGACGTCTGCACCGGCGGCAGACAAACCGGCTTCCAGGGCAGATTCAAACATGTAGCCGGAAATACGCGTGTCCTTGCCAACCAGCACCCGGCAAGCACCCTGCTTGCGAAAGGCCATGCCTGCCGCCCAACCGAGCTTGAGCATGAAATCCGGGGTGATCGGGTACTCACCAACGCGACCACGAATACCGTCGGTCCCAAAGTATTTTTTGCTCATAGATGCTCCATCACACTTATTCTGCGGCTTGCACCGCTGCAATCATTCGCACTACATCTGCGGTTTCGGCGACATCATGAACACGCAGGATGCTTGCACCCTTGGTCATCGCCAGCGCAGCCAGAGCAAGGCTGCCGTAAAGCCGCTGTTCGACCGGACGATCGAGGGTCTGCCCGATCATACTCTTGCGCGATACACCAACCAGCAATGGCCGCCCCAGGCGATAGAGGGCTTCCATGTGCTTGAACAGGCTGAGGTTGTGCGCAAGCGTCTTGGCAAAGCCAAAGCCGGGATCGAGGATGATCTTGTCGGCCTCGATACCCACCGCCGCGCAGGCCGCCATCCTTTGTTCAAGATAGCTCGCTACTTCAGCGGTGACATCCTGGTAATGCGGATTGTCCTGCATATCGCCGGGTTCGCCCCGCATGTGCATGAGGCAAACCGGCAAGCCGGTTGCCGCAGCCGCATCGAGGGCACCATCGCGACTGAGTGAGCGCACGTCATTGATCAATCCGGCACCGAGTCTGGCCGACTCGCGAATGACCGCGGGCGTCGAGGTATCGACCGAGATAATGACATCCAACTCGCGATTGATCGCTTCGACCATGGGCGCGACCCGCTCGAGCTCTTCAAGCGCAGAAACCGCACGGGCGCCAGGTCGAGTGGATTCGCCACCGATATCGATCAGGGTGGCACCGGCAGCGACCATTGCTTGAGCATGGCGCAAGGCTGCATCCCGCTGGTTGAAGCGGCCACCGTCGGAAAAGGAATCAGGCGTGATATTGAGAATACCCATGACATGGGTACGGGACAAATCAAGAACCCGGTTGCCGCAAGGCAACCGGGTTGGGTACTGCTGTGAGGTCATAAGAGCCCTTAGATTTGTGCCGCTGGGCCGCCGATCGGCGATTCCGGACGATCACCCTGTTGCGCAGGGGTGCCCGAAGTGCCTGACCCACCTTCCCAATCTCGCGGCTCACGCGGGGTACGACCGGCCATGATGTCGTCGATCTGTTCGGCATCGATGGTTTCGTACTTCATCAAGGCGTCCGCCATGGCGTCGAGCTTGTCACGGTTATCGGTGAGGATCTGCTTGGCGGTGGCGTAGCACTGATCGATGATGCTGCGCACCTCGGAGTCAATCAGCTTGGCCGTTTCGCCGGAAACGCTGGCGTGCTGGGAGCCGGCACTGCGACCCAGGAACACCTCGCCTTCTTCCTCGGCGTACATCAGCGGACCCAGTTTCTCGGAAAGGCCCCATTTGGTGACCATGTTCCGCGCTATCTGGCTGGCGCGCATGATGTCGTTGGAGGCACCGGTGGTTACACCGTCGAAACCAAGTGTCATTTCCTCGGCGATACGGCCGCCATACAACGAGCAGATCTGACTGATCAACGCGCGCTTGGACAGGCTGTAACGGTCTTCCTCAGGCAGGAACATGGTAACGCCCAAGGCACGGCCACGAGGAATGATCGACACCTTGTAGACCGGATCATGCTCAGGCACGACACGACCGACAATGGCATGACCTGCTTCGTGATAGGCGGTATTACGCTTCTCTTTCTCGGACATGACCATGGTCTTGCGCTCAGCGCCCATCATGATCTTGTCTTTGGCCAGTTCGAACTCTTTCATTTCGACGACGCGCTTGCCACCACGCGCAGCGAACAGCGACGCCTCGTTGACCAGGTTGGCCAGGTCGGCGCCGGAGAAGCCAGGCGTACCACGCGCAATCACAGCTGGATTGACGTTCTCGCCGACCGGCACTTTGCGCATATGTACTTTGAGGATTTGCTCACGACCGCGGATATCCGGCAGTCCGACCACAACCTGGCGGTCAAAACGACCAGGACGCAGCAGTGCCGGGTCGAGTACGTCAGGACGGTTGGTGGCAGCGATGACGATAATACCGTCGTTCATTTCGAAGCCGTCCATCTCAACCAGCAACTGGTTGAGCGTCTGCTCGCGCTCATCGTGACCACCACCCATGCCGGCGCCACGGTGACGACCAACAGCATCGATCTCGTCGATGAAGATAATGCAAGGGGCGTGTTTCTTGGCCTGTTCGAACATGTCGCGAACACGGCTGGCACCCACACCAACGAACATTTCGACGAAGTCCGAACCGGAGATGGTGAAGAACGGCACCTTGGCTTCGCCGGCAATTGCCTTGGCCAGCAAGGTTTTACCGGTACCCGGAGGACCGACCATCAACACGCCACGGGGAATACGGCCACCCAGGCGCTGGAACTTGCCCGGATCGCGCAGGAACTCGACCAGCTCACCGACTTCTTCCTTGGCTTCATCGCAACCTGCGACATCGGCCAGGGTGGTCTTGACCTGATCTTCCGACAACAGGCGCGCCTTGCTCTTGCCGAAACTCATCGGCCCGCCCTTGCCACCTGCACCACCTTGCATCTGGCGCATGAAAAACATGAATACAGCAATGATCACCAGGATCGGGAAGCTTGCCACCAGCAGTTGCGTCCAGATGGACTGCTGCTCAGGCTGCTTGCCTTCGACCACAACGTGATTGTCGACCAGGTCACCGATCAGGCCATTGTCCTGAATTGCCGGACGGATGGTCTTGAAGCTGTCGCCATCGGTTCGCTTGCCGGTGATGACATAGCCATCGACCGCAACGCGCTCGACCTTGCCATCCTTGACCTGCTGAATGAAGTCGGAATAGTTGAGGGTCTGCGGCTCATTCGGGCTGGAGAAGTTGTTCATCACCGTCACCAGGACGGCTGCGATGATCAACCACAGGATCAAGTTCTTTGCCATATCGTTCAATTAGCTACCCTCTGAAGCCGGCTGACGGCGCAGCCGTGCCTCGCATGATATTCACCGGCTTAACTTACTACATAACCTACACATCTGCAGGCGCCGTCTGTAACCCTTTGTGAAACCTAGACTACACGATGTTCGTCCAGGTCAGGCATGACATCCGATTGGAAAAAACTATCGAATACCCTGAAAGCCACCGGCCTGAAGCCTTACTCGCCTTTATAGCCCCGCGCCAGCAAGTACTGCTCACGGGAGCGATCACGCGATGAATCAGGTTTAAGCATCTGGACCTTGTCGAATTTCTGACGAGCGTCCTTCAGATAAACGTCGAAACCTTCGCCCTGGAAGATCTTGATCAGAAAATCGCCACCCGGCTTGAGTACCCGGGTCGCCAGATCAAGGGCCAGTTCGCAGAGAAACATGGCCTTGGGAATATCCACAGCAGGCGTACCACTCATATTGGGGGCCATATCGGAAATCACAAGGTCCACATGTGAATTACCTACCGCCTCGAGAATCTGAGCCAGCACTTCATCCTGCGTGAAGTCACCCTGAACAAAGGTCACATCCGGAATGCTGTCCATTTCCAGGATGTCCGATGCAATCAACCGGCCCTGACCACCAATCAGACGACTGGTGACCTGAGACCAGCCACCTGGGGCTGCACCCAAGTCGACTACGCTCATACCTGGGCGGATAATCCGGTACTTTTCCTGAATTTCCAGCAATTTATAGCTCGCACGCGAGCGATATCCGTCCTTTTGCGCCTTTTTGACGTAAGGATCGTTGAAGTGTTCTTTTAGCCAGCCAAGGCTTGTCTTGGAACGCGCCACTGGGCACCTCGATGATTAGGGTCGTGATTAACTGGGCGGATCCACGGGCCCTCGGGTAAAATGGCCGCCATTTTTACAGAATCAGACACAAGGGTCAGATTATGCCGCTCAATAACGAGCAGAAGAAACAGTACAAATCCATTGGCCACGATCTGAAACCAGTTCTGATTGTGGCAGGCAATGGGCTGACTGAGGGCGTTATCGCCGAACTCGAACGCGCTCTGGCTGATCACGAGTTGATCAAGGTAGAGATTCGCTCGGAAGATCGTGAAGAACGTGCTGCCGCAATCGCTGCACTGTGCAAGGCCGGTCGCGCCGAACTGGTACAGACCATCGGCAAAAAAGCGCTGATCTACCGCCGCAACCCACAGCCAAACAAGCAGCTTTCGAACATCCATCGCTACAAGTGATGTTCGCCCCGGTCAGTGGCGCGCCTGGCGCGCCCTGCCCGGCACGGGCTGCATGACCAGCAACAAGCCGGTCAAGCCCAGCACCAGATAGCAGAACAATTGCCAGCGCAGTTCCTGAGGCAATCCCACGCGCACGGCGAAATACGCCACACACGCCAGCATCGCCATTAGCAGTAGCTGACCACGCACGTCCCGCCAAATACTGGACAAGCCCTGCGCCTGAACCAGCACCACACTTTGTACGCCCGCGCAAAACGCCGCAAACGCCACCAGTAGTGATGCCATCAGGCTGCCGATATCTTCGATCAGCAATGGCGCCAGGCCTATCTTGCCCAACGCCGGCAGCAGACCGAAATGCAACATCCACAGGCCACCGACCCAGAACACCTGAGTCAGTTGCCAGATTACCGTGGCCGCGGCAAAGCCGCGGCGACGATCAGATATGTGCGACTTCGACAATCTCGTACTCAACCAGACCGCTAGGCGTTTTAACCGCTACCACGTCACCCTCTTCCTTACCCATCAAGGCGCGGGCAATGGGCGAGCCGACCGACAATTTGCCGGCCTTGATATCAGCTTCATCTTCGCCAACGATCTTGTACTTCACGCTCTCGTCAGTCTCGACATTGGCGATTTCAACGGTAGTACCGAAGATCACCTTGCCGGTATGAGCGATGGTGGTGACGTCAATCACCACCGAGTTCTGCAGACGACCTTCGATGTCACGGATACGCGCCTCGACCATGCCCTGCTCTTCACGAGCAGCGTGGTATTCGGCGTTTTCCTTGAGGTCACCAAGCTCGCGCGCCTCACCGATAGCCTGGCTCAAGCGTGGACGCTCGACCTTGCTCAGAAAGGCGTGCTCCTCTTCCAGGGCCTTGAAGCCCTGGACGGTCATTGGGTATTTAGTCATGCCTTGAGTCCTGCATGGAGATCCTGCAAGCGGCGAACGGTCTTTTCCGGACCGAACTTCAACGCTTCGCAGATAGCTTCACCGGCCGCAATGGTGGTGGTGCAGTAGATCTTGTGCTGCAACGCATTGCGACGAATTGAGTAGGAGTCAGCGATCGACTGACGACCTTCGGTGGTGTTGATGATCAGCGACACTTCGTCGTTCTTGATCATGTCGACCACGTGCGGACGACCTTCAGTCACTTTGTTCACGCGGCGCACTTTCAAGCCAGCCGCTTCGATCAGCTTGGCAGTGCCGACAGTGGCAACCACCTCGAAGCCCAGGGCGATCAGGTCACGAGCGACACCGGCCACCTGTGGCTTGTCGTCGTCACGCACGCTGATGAACGCAGTACCGCCGGTCGGCAGCACTTCACTGGCACCCATCTGGGCTTTGGCAAAGGCTTCACCGAAGCTATCGCCCACACCCATGACTTCACCCGTGGATTTCATCTCTGGGCCGAGGATCGGGTCAACACCCGGGAATTTGGCGAACGGGAACACCGCTTCCTTGACGCTGTAGAAGTTAGGAATGATTTCCTTGGTGAAGCCGATTTCCTTGAGCGATTTGCCAGCCATTACGCGCGCAGCGATCATCGCCAGGGACGTACCGATGCACTTGGAAACGAATGGCACGGTACGCGAAGCACGCGGGTTGACCTCGATCACGTAGATCTTGTCACCCTGCAGGGCCAGCTGGACGTTCATCAGGCCGACAACGCCCAACTCCAGGGCCATTTTCTTGACCTGTTCACGGACTTCGTCCTGAACATGGGCTGGCAGCGAGTAAGGCGGCAGCGAGCACGCCGAGTCACCGGAGTGAACACCCGCCTGTTCGATGTGCTGCATGATCGCGCCGATAACCACGTCAGTACCGTCGCAGACCGCATCCACGTCCATCTCGATGGCGCAGTTGAGGAAGTGGTCAAGCAGTACCGGACTGTCGTTGGACACTTGCACCGCTTCACGCAGGTAGCGCTTGAGCTCGTCCAGTTCGTAGACGATCTCCATGGCGCGACCGCCCAGCACGTAGGAAGGACGTACCACCAGCGGGTAACCGATCACACCGGCAGCACGAATGGCTTCGTCTTCGCTGCGCACGGTGGCGTTTGGCGGCTGCAGCAGGTTCAGGCGCTGAACCATCTGCTGGAAACGCTCACGGTCTTCAGCGCGGTCGATGGCATCAGGGCTGGTACCGATGATCGGTACGCCGGCTTCTTCCAGGGCGCGAGCGAGTTTCAGCGGGGTCTGGCCACCGTAGTGGACGATCACACCTTTCGGCTTCTCGACCCGTACCACTTCCAGCACGTCTTCCAGCGTCAGCGGTTCGAAGTACAGACGGTCGGAGGTGTCGTAGTCGGTGGAGACGGTTTCCGGGTTGCAGTTGACCATGATGGTCTCGTACCCGTCTTCACGCAGAGCCAATGCCGCGTGTACGCAGCAGTAGTCGAACTCGATACCCTGACCGATACGGTTAGGGCCGCCACCGAGGATCATGATCTTGTCACGGGTCGACGGATTGGCTTCGCACTCTTCCTCATAGGTCGAGTACAGGTAGGCGGTATCAGTTGCGAACTCGGCGGCGCAGGTGTCAACGCGCTTGTAGACCGGGAACACTTCAAGCTTGTGGCGGTGACGACGCAGGTTCTTGTCGGTAATGCCCAGCAGCTTGGCCAGACGCTGATCGGAGAAGCCTTTGCGCTTGAGGCGCAGCATCAGGTCTTTGTCGATAGCCGACAGCGCCAGGGTCTTGACCTTCTCTTCTTCCTTGATCAGGTCTTCCATCTGTACCAGGAACCAGCGGTCGATCATGGTCAGGTCGAAGATTTCGTCGACAGTCATACCCGAACGCATGGCGTCAGCCACGTACCAGATACGCTCGGCGCCTGGAACGGTGAGCTCGCGTTTGAGAATGCTTGCAGCTTCCGGCGAAGCCAGATCGACTTTCGGATCCAGGCCACATACACCGACTTCCAGACCGCGCAGTGCTTTCTGCAGAGATTCCTGGAAGGTGCGACCAATCGCCATGACTTCACCCACGGATTTCATCTGGGTGGTCAGGCGGGCATCAGCTTTCGGGAATTTTTCGAAGGCGAAACGCGGCAGCTTGGTCACGACGTAGTCGATGGACGGCTCGAAAGACGCTGGGGTACGACCGCCAGTGATGTCGTTCTGCAGCTCATCCAAGGTGTAACCAATGGCCAGCTTGGCAGCGATCTTGGCGATCGGGAAACCGGTGGCTTTCGACGCCAGGGCCGAAGAACGCGATACCCGCGGGTTCATCTCGATCACGACCATACGACCGGTATTCGGACAGATGCCGAACTGAACGTTGGAACCACCGGTTTCAACGCCGATCTCACGCAGCACCGCCAGCGAGGCGTTGCGCATGATCTGGTATTCCTTGTCGGTCAGGGTCTGTGCTGGAGCGACGGTGATCGAGTCACCGGTGTGCACGCCCATCGGGTCGAAGTTCTCGATGGAGCAGACGATGATGCAGTTGTCCTTTTTGTCGCGGACCACTTCCATCTCGTACTCTTTCCAGCCGATCAGCGACTCGTCGATCAGCAGTTCCTTGGTCGGCGACAGGTCCAGACCACGGGCACAGATTTCTTCGAACTCTTCACGGTTGTAAGCAATACCGCCACCCGTGCCGCCCATGGTAAAGGACGGACGGATGATGCACGGGAAGCCGAGCTTCTCGAGCACTGCGTTGGCTTCTTCCATGCTGTGGGCGATACCGGAGCGCGGGCACTCAAGGCCGATAGCCTTCATCGCCTTGTCGAAACGCGAGCGGTCTTCGGCCTTGTCGATGGTGTCAGCATTGGCACCGATCATTTCCACGCCGAACTTTTCCAGAACGCCTTCGCGCTCCAGATCCAGTGCGCAGTTCAAGGCCGTCTGGCCACCCATGGTCGGCAGCAGCGCGTCTGGACGCTCTTTCTCGATGATCTTGGCAACGGTCTGCCACTTGATCGGCTCGATATAGGTAGCGTCGGCCATGGCCGGGTCGGTCATGATGGTGGCCGGGTTGGAGTTCACCAGGATGACGCGGTAACCCTCTTCGCGCAGGGCTTTGCAAGCCTGGGCGCCGGAGTAGTCGAATTCACAGGCCTGGCCGATAACGATCGGGCCAGCGCCGAGAATCAGGATGCTTTTAATGTCTGTACGTTTTGGCATGGGTTGTCACTCAATTCCGCAGGTCAGTCGGCAAGCCGCATTGAACAATCTTGGGGGCGGCGCCTGAACGCGGCTTGCACCGGTTCAGGGCCTTCTCGCCAGATGCTCAGCGGCGCTTGGCCATGGCATCGATGAAACGGTCGAACAATGGCGCGACGTCGGTCGGGCCTGGGCTTGCCTCAGGGTGACCCTGGAAGCTGAACGCGCTCTTGTCGGTGCGCTCGATACCTTGCAGGGTACCGTCGAACAGCGACTTGTGAATTGGGCGAACGTTGGCCGGCAGGGTTGCTTCGTCGACGGCAAAACCGTGGTTCTGGCTGGTGATCATGACCACACCGGTGTCCAGATCCTGGACTGGGTGGTTGGCACCGTGGTGACCGTGGCCCATCTTGACGGTCTTGGCGCCGGAAGCCAGCGCCAGCAGTTGGTGGCCCAGGCAGATACCGAAAACCGGGATCTCGGTTTCCAGAATTTCTTTGATCGCCTGGATGGCGTAGTCGCATGGCTCCGGATCACCAGGGCCGTTGGACAGGAACACGCCATCCGGGTTGAGCGCCAATACTTCGCTGGCCGGGGTTTGCGCCGGCACAACGGTAAGGCGGCAACCGCGAGCGACCAGCATGCGCAGGATGTTCAGCTTGACGCCGTAGTCGTAGGCGACCACGTGGTAAGGCAGGTCGGCAGCTTCGATGGTCGCGTGGCTGTCGGTTTTCAGTTCCCAGACGCTGGAGCGCCATTCGTAGCTGGACTTGGTGCTGACAACTTTGGCCAGGTCCATGCCCTTGAGGCCCGGGAAGCCACGAGCAGCCGCGATCGCTGCCTCTTCAGTGATGTTGTCGCCGGCCAGAATGCATCCATTCTGCGCGCCCTTCTCACGCAGGATGCGGGTCAGGCGACGCGTGTCGATACCGGCAATGGCCACCACATTGTTGGCCTTGAGGTAGTCGGACAGCGACAGGGTGTTACGCCAGTTGCTGGCGATCAGCGGCAAGTCACGAATGACCAGGCCAGCCGACCAGACCCGATCGGACTCGGCATCTTCCGGCGTGGTGCCGGTATTACCGATATGCGGATAGGTCAGGGTAACGATCTGTTGGGAATACGAAGGGTCAGTCAGGATTTCCTGATAGCCGGTCATTGCGGTGTTAAACACCACCTCACCAACGGTCTGACCGTCGGCTCCAATAGCCTCACCGCGAAAAATGCTGCCATCGGCAAGGGCGAGTATGGCTGGCTTAGTCAAGAAGACCTCCCAAAAATAAAGCCTGAAGGGGCGATCGCAGGTTGCAAAAAAGCGGAATGACGTATAGACACGTCACCCCGCTTTCTTCGTCGAATTATCTGCGCGCTTTTAGTGGACACACTAAAGCTGTAGCTTACAGAAAAACGCTTTTTCGGTCTACCACTGATGTGCCTGAAAGGCGCAAGAATGCGACAGCAGGACTTCAAGACACCTGTAGGAGCGGACTTGCCCCGCGACGCGACGTAACTGGACGGTCGCAATCACGGAGCAAAACCACCCCACAGGGAGGGGCGGGGCTATCAACGCAGGTCGAGAACGTCCTGCATGTCGTACAAGCCAGGCTCGCGACCATCGAGCCAGAGTGCTGCACGTACCGCACCCTTGGCAAAGGTCATGCGACTGGAAGCCTTGTGGGTGATTTCCAGGCGCTCCCCGTCGGCAGCGAACAGCACGGTGTGATCACCCACCACATCACCAGCACGCACAGTGGCAAAGCCAATGGTCTTGCGGTCACGCGCACCGGTCTGGCCTTCACGACCATAGACCGCCACTTCCTGCAGGTCACGCCCCAGCGCCTGGGCAACTACCTCGCCCATGCGCAGCGCAGTACCCGAAGGGGCATCGACCTTGTGACGGTGATGGGCTTCAATGATCTCGATATCCACATCATCACCCAGCACGCGCGCTGCCATATCCAGCAGCTTCAGGCTGAGATTGACGCCGACACTGAAGTTGGCAGCGAAGACGATTGGGATATCTTTGCCCGCTTCCGCCAGCAGCTGCTTTTCTTCAACGCTGAAACCGGTGGTGCCAATAATCATGGCCTTGCCTGCCTTGCGACAGAACGCCAGGTTCTTCAGGGTTACCGAAGGGTGCGTGAAGTCGATCAGTACATCGAACTCCTCGGCAACCTTGGCCAGATCATCAGACAACAGCACACCGATTCGACCCAGCGCCGCCAGCTCGCCGGCATCAGCGCCGACCAGCGTGCTGTCCGGGCGATCGATCGCCGCAGTCAGGCCAGCGCCCGGCGTTTGCTGCACAGCCTCGATCAGGGTTTTACCCATGCGCCCTGCTGCACCCATTACTGCTATACGTCGCATGCCCTATTCCTTCTTACAAGTCGCCGAAGAAGCGCTTTACACCCTCGAACCAGCCGCTGGCCTTGGGCGAGTGAGAACTATCACCGTCCAGTGAGTCGCGCAGCTCTTCGAGGAGTTCGCGCTGACGGCGGCTGAGATTGACCGGAGTTTCGACCGCAACACGGCACATCAGGTCACCAGCACCACCGCCACGAACCGGCGCCACACCCTTGCCACGCAGACGGAATTGCTTACCGGTTTGCGTGCCTTCCGGGATCTTCAACTTGACCCGACCATCGAGCGTCGGCACTTCCAGCTCGCCACCCAGTGCAGCATCGGTGTAGCTGATCGGCACTTCGCAATACAGATGCTTGCCGTCACGCTGGAAGATATCGTGCTCGCGCACGTTGATCACAACGTAAAGATCGCCAGTCGGACCGCCATGGGAACCCGCCTCGCCTTCTCCGGAAAGACGGATACGATCGCCCGTATCGACGCCAGCCGGGACCTTGACCGAAAGGGTCTTGTACTCTTCGATGCGACCTTCGCCGTGGCAGGAGTTGCAAGGATCGGTAATGATCTTGCCCTGACCATGGCAACGCGGGCAGGTCTGCTGCACCGAGAAAAAGCCCTGCTGCATGCGCACCTGACCAATACCACCACAGGTCGGACAGGTCGAAGGCGAAGAGCCTTTCTTGGCACCGGAACCATCACACGGCTCACAGTTGACCAGTGTCGGTACACGAATATTGACCGTGGTGCCGCGCACGGCTTCTTCCAGGTTCAGTTCCAGCGTGTAGCGCAGGTCGCTGCCACGCTGGGCGCCGCCACGCGAGCCGCCACGGCCGCCACCGAAGAAATCGCTGAACACATCACCGAAAATGTCGGAGAAGTTCGCGCCGCCAAATCCGGCACCGCCACCGCCCATGCTCGGGTCGACACCGGCATGACCGTATTGGTCATACGCTGCGCGCTTGCTGGCGTCGGAAAGAACTTCATAGGCCTCGTTGGCCTCTTTGAATTTCTCTTCCGACTCTTTGTCATCAGGATTACGGTCCGGGTGATGCTTCATCGCCAGGCGGCGATAGGCCTTTTTCAGGTCCGCTTCACTGGAGCCGCGCTCAACTCCCAGAACTTCGTAATAGTCACGCTTTGCCATAAGTCTTTTCACTCTTGAGGACGTTCGGCAAACCTCTGCGCATTTCGCGCCGTGCCGCCAGCACCCGCCTCGTCTACCTCCAGGAGGCCTGACAGATGCTGTAAAAATTCGGGTATTCCAGACACGCCAACGCGGGAGCAAGCCCCCGCGCGGCGACATCCTACCAGCCAACCACTACAAAGCAGTCAACCGGCCGACAACCTGTAGTAATTACTTGTTGTCTTTGACTTCTTCGAACTCGGCATCGACGACGTCGTCGTGCTTAGGTTCTTCAGCCTGCTGCGCGCCAGCTTGTGGCTGTTCGGCCTGCTGCTCGGCGTACATTTTCTGAGCAACTGGAGCCGACACTTTCGACAGCTCTTCAACCTTGGCATCGATAGCAGCCTTGTCGTCGCCTTTGATGGCGGCTTCCAGGGCAACGACTGCAGCCTCGATCGCAGTCTTCTCTTCGGCAGTGACCTTGTCACCGGCGTCAGCGACCATTTTGCGAGTCGAGTGAACCAGTGCATCACCCTGGTTACGGGCAGCGGCCAGCTCTTCGAACTTGCGGTCTTCTTCCGAGTTCGCTTCGGCGTCGCGGATCATCTGTTGAATTTCTTCGTCAGACAGACCCGAGTTGGCCTTGATCACGATCGACTGAGTTTTGCCAGTAGCCTTGTCTTTGGCGCCTACGTGCAGGATGCCGTTGGCGTCGATGTCGAAGGTTACTTCGATCTGTGGCACGCCACGTGGTGCTGGTGGAATCTCGGCCAGGTCGAACTTGCCCAGGGACTTGTTCTGTGCAGCCTGTTTACGCTCACCTTGCAGCACGTGAATGGTCACAGCGCTCTGGTTGTCATCGGCAGTCGAGAACACTTGCGACTTTTTGGTCGGGATAGTGGTGTTCTTCTCGATCAGCGCGGTCATCACGCCACCCATGGTTTCGATACCCAGGGTCAGCGGGCTGACGTCCAGCAGCAGCACGTCTTTCACGTCACCGGCCAATACCGCGCCCTGGATTGCTGCACCCATGGCAACAGCTTCGTCAGGGTTGACGTCTTTACGCGCTTCTTTACCGAAGAAATCGGTAACTGCTTTCTGCACCAGCGGCATACGAGTCTGACCACCAACCAGGATCACGTCGTCGATCTTGCTGACGTCGATACCGGCATCTTTCATGGCGATGCGGCAAGGCTCGATAGTGCGCTGAACCAGATCTTCTACCAGCGACTCCAGCTTGGCGCGGGAGATCTTCACGTTCAGGTGCTTAGGACCGGTGGCATCTGCAGTGATGTACGGCAGGTTGACGTCGGTCTGCTGGCTCGAAGACAGCTCGATCTTGGCTTTTTCAGCAGCTTCTTTCAGGCGCTGCATCGCCAGCGGGTCACCTTTGAGGTTCATGCCGCTTTCTTTCTTGAACTCGTCGACGAGGTAGTCGATCAGGCGAATGTCGAAGTCTTCACCACCGAGGAACGTGTCACCGTTGGTGGCCAACACTTCGAACTGGTGCTCGCCATCGACTTCGGCGATTTCGATAACCGAAACGTCGAAGGTACCGCCACCCAGGTCGTAAACGATCACGGTGTGATCGCCTTTAGCCTTGTCCATACCGTAAGCCAGAGCAGCTGCGGTTGGCTCGTTGATGATACGTTTTACGTCCAGACCCGCGATGCGACCGGCATCCTTGGTAGCCTGACGCTGGCTGTCGTTGAAGTAGGCCGGAACGGTGATGACCGCTTCGGTAACAGGCTCGCCCAGGTAGTCTTCGGCGGTTTTCTTCATCTTTTTCAAGATTTCAGCCGAAATTTGTGGCGGTGCCATTTTCTGGCCGTTTACTTCAACCCAGGCGTCGTTGTTGTCAGCCTTGACGATTTTGTACGGAACCATCTGGATGTCTTTCTGCACGACATCTTCGTCAAAACGACGACCGATCAGACGCTTTACTGCGTACAGAGTGTTGTGCGGGTTGGTAACAGCCTGACGCTTGGCCGACTGACCAACCAGAATCTCGCCATCGTTGGCGTAAGCGATGATCGACGGCGTGGTACGAGCGCCTTCAGCGTTCTCGATAACCTTTACGTTGCCGTTTTCCAGAATGGAGACACAGGAGTTGGTGGTCCCCAGGTCGATACCGATAATTTTGCCCATGTTAACTCTCCCGAAACTTGAATTTTGTTGCCGCAGCAGTGGTGGCTACCTGCGGTAATACTTGAATGCTTGACACCTAAATGGGGGCGTTCGAAACGATTTCAAGCCTGCTCGTCAATCGACGGCGAAACCGCTGCGGGCGCCTTGCTGACCACGACCATGGCCGGGCGCAGCAGACGACCATTGAGCTGGTAGCCCTTCTGGAACACCTTGAGCACACTGTTTGGCTCGACCTCGGCGCTTTCCTGCATGGCCATGGCCTGGTGCTGCTCGGCGTTGAACGGCTCGCCGTGCGGGTCAATAGCTTCAAGGTTGTAGCGCTTGAGCGTGTCGTGGAACATTTTCAGGGTCAGCTCGATGCCTTCACGCATCGGGCGAATGCTTTCGTCGTCAGGGCTGGACAGTTCCAGGCCGCGCTCGAGGCTGTCGATGACCGGCAACAGGTCACCGGCGAATTTTTCCAGCGCAAATTTGTGCGCTTTCTCGACGTCCTGCTCAGCACGACGACGCACGTTCTGCAGGTCGGCAGTGGTGCGCAGGGATTGATCCTGGGCCGCCGCCAGCTGCTCTTCGAGCACCTGCACGCGGGCGCTCAGTTCTTGTGCGCCTGCATCTTCGGCGTTCAGATTCTGTTCATCCAGCTGTTCGTCAGCCATAAAATCTCTCCTCTCGAATAGTGTCAGCGAGCTCAACTCGCGCTTCTGCCGGCTATATGGGGTCGTAAAACCCAGGTTCAAGGGCTGCCATGCAGGAGCGGGCAGATTCGTTCATAACCCATCGCAATCAGAATGCCCTCCTGATAACCAAATCGAACTAAGCACAAGCATTGTCAGCGGATTTAAAAACACTGTATAAATAACCAGACTTAACGCCTGGGAGCCGCCCCAATGCTGGTGCACCTGTCCGTACACAACTACGCCATCGTCGAACACCTTGACCTCGAGCTCGCGCGCGGGATGAGCGTCATTACCGGTGAAACCGGGGCCGGCAAATCGATCATGCTCGACGCCCTGGGCCTGACCCTGGGTGATCGCGCCGACAGCGGCGTGGTCCGCCCCGGCGCCGACAAGGCTGACATCCTGGCCACCTTCGACCTCATCGATATCCCCGAAGCCCGCACCTGGCTGGCCGAGCGCGACCTTGACCACGATGGCCCGTGCATCCTGCGCCGGGTAATCACCGCCGAAGGTCGCAGCCGTGGCTACATCAATGGCACCCCCTGCCCGCTCGGCGACCTCAAGGCCCTCGGCGAGCTGCTGATCGATATTCACAGCCAGCACGAGCACCAGTCGCTGCTCAAGGCCGACACCCATCGTCGTCTGCTGGACGAATACGCAGGCGCTACCGACCTCGCCCGCCAGGTACAGCTGGCAGCCCAACGCTGGCGGCAAACACGCCAGGAACTGGAGCGACTGTCCAACTCCGGTGACGAGCAACGAGCCCAGCAGCAGTTGCTCAGCTACCAGCTCGAAGAACTCGACAATCTTGGCCTGGGTGAGAATGAACTGGAGCAACTGGAACAGGAGCACAAGAACCTGACCAATGCCGAGGCGCTATTCGGCATTTGCCGCCAGGTGATCGACCACTGCAGCGAGAACGACTCCGGCAATGTGCTCAGCGCCCTGACCGCCAGCCTCAACCGCCTGACCGCAGTGCAAAATGCACCGAAGGCGCTCGGCGAGGCTGCCAATATGATTGCCAGCGCCCAAATTCAAGTTGAAGAAGCGGTCGGCGAGCTCAATCGCTTTCTTGATCACTTCGACGCCGACCCCGCGCGCCTGCAACAGCTCGAAGAGCGGCTCGACAGCATCTATACCCTTGCCCGCAAGCACCGCGTGCACCCCACCGAACTGGCCACCCTTCAGCAACAATTGATGGAAGAGCTTGAAGGCCTCAATGCCAGCGACGAATCGATCGAGCGCCTGGGTGAAGAATTGGCCGCTTTTGCGCGCCACTATCAGGACAAGGCCAGCGAGCTTAGCGCTCTGCGCGGTCAGGCTGCCGGTCAATTGTCCGCCGCGGTCGAGCAGGAAATTCAGCGACTGGGCATGCCCGGTGGCCGATTCTGCATCGAACTGCATGTAAATGCTGGCGACGAGCTGTCGCCACACGGCCTTGAGCAGGTCGAGTTGCTGGTCAGCGCCAACCCCGGCCAACCCCTCAAGGGACTGGCCAAGGTTGTCTCCGGGGGCGAACTCTCCCGCATCAGCCTGGCCATCCAGGTTATCACCGCGCAAACCTCGCGCATCCCGACGCTGGTATTCGACGAAGTCGACGTGGGTATCGGTGGCCCTACTGCCGAAATCGTCGGGCAATTGCTGCGCCGCTTAGGTGAGCGCGGCCAAGTGCTGACAGTAACGCACCTGCCACAGGTGGCCGCTCAAGGCCATCACCACCTGTTTGTGCATAAAGTGCGCAACAGCGAAGCCACCCATACGGCCGTGGCCAGCCTGGGCAAGCGCGAACGTATAGAGGAGGTAGCCAGGATGCTCGGCGGCATCGACCTGACGAAGGAATCCCTGGCTCATGCTCGCAAAATGGTGGTCACCAGCAAGGCCTGAGCGCAGAAAGCACAAAGGCGACCCTTGGGTCGCCTTCGATGCTGTACTGCAAGAAGTGTTACTTATCTTTTCTTGCGCACGTACAGGACCAAATTATGGTCAACCAGTTCGAAGCCATGCTCGGCGACGATTTCTTTCTGGCGCTTTTCGATTTCGCTATCGAAGAACTCGATAACCTCGCCAGATTCCACGTTGACCATATGGTCGTGGTGGCCACCGTCGGCTAGCTCGAACACGGCATGACCGCCGTCGAAGTTGTGGCGCACGACCAGGCCAGCGGCTTCGAACTGGGTCAGAACACGGTAAACCGTGGCCAGACCGACATCCTCGCCCGCCTCCATCAGCGCCTTGTAGACATCCTCAGCACTCATGTGACGCTGCTCGGTAGAGTCGAGCATCTGTAGAATTTTAACTCGAGGCAGTGTCACCTTGAGACCGGCTTTGCGCAGTTCGCTATTTTCAACCATGGTCAGCTTTCTCGCCGATGCTGCTTCGCAGCTTCTCTGAATACGGGTATGATCGGGGTTTACGTTGTCCAGCCAAGATAGTGGAAGTCGCCCACCGATGCAAAACACCAAGCTCTTGCTAACCAGCCTCACCTTTGTGGGACTGCTCGCACTCGCCGGTTGCTCGTTCCCCGGGGTTTACAAAATCGACATCCAGCAGGGCAATGTCGTCACGCAAGACATGATAGACCAATTACGCCCCGGAATGACCCGTCGGCAAGTACGGTTTATCATGGGCAACCCCCTGATCCAGGATACATTCCATACCAATCGTTGGGATTACCTGTACAGCCTGCAGCCTGGCGGCGGTCAACGCCAGCAGGAACGCATGAGTATTTTCTTCAATGAAAGCGATCAGCTGGTGAGCTTGTCCGGCGACTTCATGCCGGGCGTAAGCCGCGATCAGGAAATCCTCGGAGGCAGCGGCGACACCAGCGTCAGCCCAGCACAGCCAGGTACTACCGAGTCTGCGGAACAAGTCAAGGAAACCCCGGCCAAGCCAGGTTCCCTGGAAGAAAAGATCCAGCGCGAAGTCGATACTATCGAAGCGATTCCAGTACCGACCCCTGCACCGATCGAAACCTCGCCGCAATAACCCTATTGCAGACAAAGAAAAGCCCGGATCTTCCGGGCTTTTTTGCGTTTCAGCGCTTGGCCTTCTTGAACACTCTTGCCACCTTGTCGGCCCGCTGTTTGCGCACCTCCTTGGGGTCGATCAGCAAGGGCCTGTACAGT
This sequence comes from Pseudomonas sp. DG56-2, assembly GCF_004803755.1. Classification (NCBI taxonomy): domain Bacteria; kingdom Pseudomonadati; phylum Pseudomonadota; class Gammaproteobacteria; order Pseudomonadales; family Pseudomonadaceae; genus Pseudomonas; species Pseudomonas sp. DG56-2. The sequence continues at coordinate 751,747 of NZ_CP032311.1, read as the reverse complement.
TCGATTCGATCACCCGCCACAACCACCTGTTGATCAGCATCACGGACAACCTTGCCGAAGATGCCGAGCGGGCACGCGTTTATATCCAGTCCCGGCACCTGCTCGGCAACGCCCGACAAGCGCACGGCTTCACGCAACGTAGTGCCGGGGGCAACATCCACCGTCAGCAGCCACTGCTGCTCGGCCGTGGCGTAGGCCACTTCAACCTGCAAGTTGCTTGGCTCGCTGACAAAACGCGTCTACCAGGGTGTTGGCTGCCTGATTGAAGATCGGACCCAACGTTGCCCGCACCAATGGCCCGGCGTAATCGAACGACAGATCCAGGCTGATTTTGCAGGCCTTCTCACCCAATGGCTTGAAGACCCACAAGCCATGCAACTGATTGAACGGCCCCTCTTCCAGATTCATCTCGATCGATTGACCCGGCACCAGTACATTGCGAGTAACGAACTTCTGGCTCATGCCACCCTTGGCCGCTTCCAGGCTGGCACGCATCAGCGTGTCGCTCTCTTCCAGCACGGTGGTGGAGGAACACCACGGCAGAAACTCCGGATACCGCGCAACATCATTGACCAGGTCGTACAGCGCCTGGGCGGGATAGGGCAGTAAGGCCGAGCGTTGAATATGGGTAGTCATCCGAGCATCATTTCCAAAGCTGAGCGGCAAATACAATCAGAATGCCGAGGGGCGCCACATAGCGCATCAAGAAGAAGGTCAGAGCAAACAGCAGCGGGCTGCGCATCGCCAACTCATCGCGCACCGCTTCTCGCCCCATGATCCAACCAGCGAATACCACAAAGCACAAACCACCCAGCGGCAACATGATCCGCGAGGTGAAAAAGTCGATAACGCCGAAGAAGTCCAGCCCACCACTCACACCCCATTGGTAGAGCTGAAAACCACTGTCGTCGTTCACGAAAAAGCGTGCCTGCTGCCAGATATTGAACGAAAACACCGTCCCCAGGCCAACCAGCCAGCAACTCAATGCCAGCCAAGTGGTGATCCAGCCGCGCCGAACTCCGGTACGCTCGACCAGGTAAGCCACCATGGGTTCGAGCAGAGAAATTGCCGAACTCCAGGCTGCCACTGCTACTAAAACAAAGAATACGACGCCCATCAATTGGCCAAAGGCCACATTTCCGAAGGCAAATGGCAAGGCAACAAACATCAAGCCAGGCCCTTCACTGGGGTTGAGCCCGGCCGCGAACACGATAGGAAACAAGGCCAGACCGGCAAGCAACGAAACGAAAGTATCCAACAGCGCTACCGCGACGATGGTGCCACCGATAGACGCATCCTTGGGCATGTAGGCCCCATAGATCAACAGCGAACCGACACCGACACTCAACGAGAAGAAGGCGTGCCCCATGGCAGGCAGCAAGCCATCGAGCAGACGCGAGGTATCGAAGTCGAACATGAAATGCAGGCCCTGCATGAAGTGCCCGGTGGTCAGACTGTAGCCCAGGAGAATCACCAGCAGCAGGAACAGCAACGGCATCATGATTCGCAAGCTTTTCTCCAGCCCCGCCACTACGCCACGGGCAATGACCAGGGCTGAAAGCAGCATGAACAGGCTGTGCCAAAGCACCAGCCGCCAAGGGTCGCTGATTACGTCTTTGAAGTAGCCGCCGACCTGGTCAGCCGTTACCCCCTGAAAGTCACCTTTGCCCATATTGATGATGTAGTCGAACGACCAGCCGCCCACCACACTGTAGAAAGACAGGATCAACAGCGCCGTTACCATTCCGGCAAATGCCCACCACGACCAGCGCGGCGAATGCCCGGCCTCCAGCGCCAGATCGCGCAGGGCGTTGGCTGGACTTTGCCGGGTGCGACGACCAATCAGGGTCTCGGCCAGCATCACCGGTATGCCGATCAGCGCGATACAGGCGAGGAACACCAGAACGAACGCACCGCCACCATAGACGCCGACCATGTAGGGGAACTTCCAGATACTCCCCAGACCTACCGCGGCGCCGGTTGCCGCCAGTACAAATACCCAGCGACTGGCCCAGCCACCATGGACAGAAACCTTGTCCGTCGACATCAACACGCTCAACTGTGGAAAAAAAGAGCGCGCATTGTCCGGGATTCAACTCGCAGGCTCAAGCGCACTGCTACCCCATAGCCGACAGCGCCACGACTGCCTATAATGCCGCCCCTATGGCTAAACAAAAGAAACATCCGACAGGGACCATCGCGCAGAATAAAAAGGCGCGACACGATTACTTCATCGAACACAAGTTCGAGGCCGGATTGGTCCTGTCCGGTTGGGAAGTAAAAAGTCTGCGTGCCGGCAAGGCGCATCTGACTGACAGCTATGTGGTGCTCAAAGATGGCGAGGCCTGGCTGATGGGCAGCCATATCACGCCACTGACGGCTGCCAGTACGCACGTCATCGCCGACCCTACACGCACCCGAAAACTGCTGCTCAATCGACGCGAGCTGGAACGCCTGTATGCTGCCGTGCAGCAAAAGGGCTACACCTGCGTGGCCTTGTCGATCTACTGGAGCAAGCACTTGATCAAGTGCGAGATCGCACTGGGCAAGGGCAAGAAGGAATACGACAAGCGCGACACCCAGCGCGAGCGCGATTCCAACCGCGAACTGCAACGCGCGGTACGCAACAAAGGCAAGGAAGACTGATTTCGGTCTGAACCGGCCTTATCATCGCGGGGCTGGCCCGCTCTCACCGGAGTTGTATGATTCTGGTGGGAGCAGGCTTGCCCCGCGATTGCTTCAACGTCCGCTACGCCGCTCCGCACGCGCCGTTCGCTGCACTTCCTGGCGCACCTCGTCGAGCACCTCCTGCACATACAAAATGTGCTGGCTGGAGACTTCTCGCGCATCATTGGCACGCCCTTCGACGATTGCCAGGTAAAGATCGCGGTGCTGATTGATCAACATGTCGCGCGTTTCCTCGCGCTGTTTGTACATGCCGCCGATGTTGGTCACCACGTTACGCTTGAGCAAATCGAAAAGACCACGAATGGTGTGAAGCAACACGGCATTGTGGCTGGCCTCGGCAATCGCCAGATGGAAGCGAGCATCGGCCGCGCCTTCCTCGACACGACTGACTTCGCCCTGGCGGGTGTAGCAATCCTGCAGGGCATCGAACGCTGCCTTGAGCCGCTGACGATCGGGCTCGGTCGCACGCATCGCCGCGTAATACGCGCACGATGCCTCCAAGGTATGCCGAAACTCCAGCAAATCGCGCTGCGCTTCAGGGTTGCTTTCCAGCAGTTGCAGTAACGGATCGCTGAACGTGGCCCCCAGGGAATCAGACACGTAGTTGCCACCACCCTGACGACTGACCAGCAGCCCCTTGGCCACCAGTTTCTGGATCGCCTCACGCAGCGAAGGCCGTGACACGCCGAACTGCTCGGCCAATGCCCGCTCAGCTGGCAGGCGCTGCCCGGCAGTCAAAGTGCCCTCAAGAATCATCCCCTCAAGCCGGTCGACAATATCGTCGGACAAACGGCGTTGGCGGACTTGATCAAAAACCATCACATGCTCTCCACGATCCCGAGTGCGTTCGGGGCTGTCTATTCTGGCCTATCCGCACCTTGGCGACACCCATCAGATAGCAACTTTCCCTACCGCTCAGACCCCTATTCCACCCTTCGGGCTTACAAAAGAATTCTTGGGACAAATTGACACACCCACAGAGAGGCTTTTAACCTAGCGCCTCGACATTGTAAATTGGTCTTACCAATTATCCAATATCAATGCTGACCAACAACAATTAGGGGCCACCCCATATGCAAACCTGGCAACAGCTCTACAGTCCGCTTGGTAGTCTTGGCCTGTCCGCACTGGCGGCAGTCATCCCGATCGTATTCTTCTTCCTTGCCTTGGCGGTGTTCCGCCTCAAGGGTCACGTGGCCGGCAGCATCACGCTGGGCCTGTCGATCCTGGTAGCGATCTTCGCTTTCCAGATGCCCGCCGACATGGCGATTGCCGCCGCCGGATACGGTTTTGCCTATGGCCTGTGGCCGATTGCCTGGATCATCGTTGCCGCGGTGTTCCTCTACAAACTGACGGTCAAGAGCGGTCAGTTCGAAGTTATCCGCAGCTCGGTACTGTCGATCACCGACGACCAACGTCTGCAGGTGTTGCTGATCGGTTTCTGCTTCGGTGCCTTCCTTGAAGGTGCAGCTGGGTTCGGTGCCCCCGTGGCCATTACCGCTGCCCTGCTGGTAGGCTTGGGTTTCAACCCGCTATACGCCGCAGGCTTGTGCCTGATTGCCAACACCGCACCAGTGGCGTTCGGCGCCTTGGGCATTCCGATCATCGTTGCCGGCCAGGTAACGGGTATCGACGCGTTCAAGATCGGTGCTATGACCGGCCGCCAACTGCCGCTGCTTTCGCTGTTCGTACCATTCTGGCTGGTGTTCATGATGGACGGCCTGCGCGGTGTGAAAGAAACCTGGCCTGCCGCACTGGTAGCCGGCCTGAGCTTTGCCGTTACCCAATACTTCACCTCGAACTTCATTGGCCCGGAATTGCCGGACATCACCTCGGCCCTGGCCAGCCTGATTTCGCTGACCCTGTTCCTCAAGGTCTGGCAGCCTAAACGCTCGTTCACCAGTGCTACCGGCAGCGTTGGCGCCGCGGTGGTCAATGGGGGTGGCAGCCAGCCTTCGCCGTACAGCTTCGGCGAGATTTTCAAAGCCTGGTCGCCGTTCCTGATTCTTACGGTATTGGTCACCATCTGGACCCTGAAACCGTTCAAGGCGGCCTTCGCCGCTGGCGGCTCGATGTACAGCTGGGTGTTCAACTTCGCGATTCCGCACCTTGACCAATTGGTGATCAAGACCGCGCCAATCGTCGCAACCCCAACGGCAATCCCTGCGGTATTCAAGCTCGACCCGATTTCCGCCACCGGTACCGCGATTTTCTTCTCGGCGCTGATTTCCATGCTGGTACTGAAGATCAACTTCAAAACTGGTCTGACCACTTTGAAAGAGACCTTCTTCGAACTGCGCTGGCCCATTCTGTCGATCGGCATGGTGCTGGCCTTCGCTTTCGTCACCAACTACTCGGGCATGTCGTCGACAATGGCCCTGGTACTGGCTGGTACTGGTGCGGCGTTCCCATTCTTCTCGCCGTTCCTTGGCTGGCTGGGCGTATTCCTGACCGGTTCCGACACCTCGTCGAACGCACTGTTCAGCTCCTTGCAGGCAACGACTGCGCACCAGATCGGCGTCAATGACACCTTGCTGGTTGCGGCTAACACCAGCGGCGGCGTAACAGGCAAGATGATCTCGCCTCAGTCGATCGCCGTAGCTTGCGCAGCCACCGGCCTGGTCGGCAAGGAATCGGATCTGTTCCGCTTCACGCTCAAGCACAGCCTGTTCTTCGCCACCATCGTCGGCCTGATTACCTTGATTCAGGCCTATTGGCTGACCGGCATGCTGGTTCACTAAAGTGACAGAGGTCGGGCGCGCTGCAACGCGCCCGGCATCCGCTCCTTCAATCGACGCAGCGAGACCACATGATCATTTCTGCCTCTACCGACTACCGCGCAGCCGCCCAACGCAAGCTGCCGCCGTTCCTCTTCCACTACGCAGACGGCGGCGCCTACGCCGAGTACACGCTGCGTCACAACGTTGAAGACCTGGCCAGCATTGCATTGCGTCAGCGCGTGCTGAAAAACATGTCCGAGCTGAGCCTTGAGACGCAACTGTTCAATGAGAAACTGAGCATGCCGGTGGCCCTGGCACCGGTCGGCCTGACCGGCATGTATGCCCGCCGCGGCGAGGTGCAGGCAGCTCGCGCAGCAGCGGCCAAAGGCATCCCGTTCACCATGTCGACCGTTTCGGTGTGCCCGATCGAGGAAGTTGCCCCGGCCATCGACCGCCCGATGTGGTTCCAGCTGTATGTCCTCAAAGACCGCGGCTTCATGCGCAACGCCCTGGAACGTGCCAAGGCTGCCGGTGTTACCACCCTGGTATTCACTGTAGACATGCCGGTACCTGGCGCCCGCTACCGCGACGCCCACTCCGGCATGAGCGGCCCGAACGCGCCACTGCGTCGCGTCTGGCAGGCCATGACCCATCCGCAATGGGCCATCGACGTCGGCCTGCTGGGCAAGCCGCACGACCTGGGCAACATCTCCACCTACCGTGGCAGCCCGACGGGCCTTGCCGACTACATCGGCTGGCTGGGCAACAATTTTGACCCGTCGATTTCCTGGAAAGACCTGGAGTGGATCCGCGAGTTCTGGGATGGCCCAATGGTGATCAAGGGCATTCTTGACCCGCAAGACGCCAAGGATGCGGTGAAATTCGGTGCCGACGGCATCGTCGTCTCCAACCACGGCGGCCGCCAACTCGACGGCGTACTGTCCAGCGCGCGCGCCCTGCCGGCAATCGCCGACGCGGTGAAAGGCGACCTGAAGATTCTCGCCGACTCCGGCATTCGCAGCGGCCTCGATGTGGTGCGCATGATTGCCCTGGGCGCAGACACCGTGTTGATCGGCCGTGCATTCCTCTACGCTCTGGCCACCGCGGGTGAAGCCGGCGTGAAGAACCTACTGGATCTGTTCGAGAAAGAAATGCGCGTGGCCATGGTGCTGACTGGCGCCAAAACCATCAGCGAGATCACCCGTGACTCGTTGGTACGCGAACTGGGCGCGTGATTCCACCCACGCCCGCACCAATCACCGCCTGATTGACCGAGGTATACGGCGCACCAGACGCCGTGGCCTCGCGAGGAGTTTGCATGAGTCTGCCCGCCGCGTTCCTCGACACGGTTGAACACCTGATCCCCCGCGAGCGACGCTTCGACGACCCGCTCTCGACCCTGGCTTTCGGCACCGATGCCAGTTTCTACCGCCTGATCCCGAAACTGGTGATTCGCGTCGAGAGCGAAGACGAAGTCGCAACCCTGCTCAAGGTCGCACACGCCGAAAAAGTAGCGGTAACCTTCCGCGCTGCAGGCACCAGCTTGTCCGGCCAGGCGGTGAGTGATTCAGTACTGCTGGTGCTGGGCGATAACTGGAATGGCCACGATATCCGCAAAGACGGCACGCAGATTCGCCTGCAACCCGGCGTCATCGGCGCCCAGGCCAACGCCTGGCTGGTACCGTTCGGCCGCAAGATCGGCCCAGACCCGGCCTCGATCAACGCCTGCAAGATCGGCGGCATCGTCGCCAACAACGCCAGCGGCATGTGCTGCGGCACTGCGCAAAACACCTACCACACGCTCGCCGGCATGCGCCTGCTGCTGGCAGACGGCACCTTGCTCGACAGCGAAATACCCGAAAGCGTCAGCCGCCTGCGTGAGACCCACGGTGCCCTGCTTGAGCAGCTCGCTGAGCTTGGCCGGCAAACCCGCGCCAATACCGATCTGGCGGCAAAGATTCGGCACAAATATCGACTGAAGAACACCACTGGCCTGTCCCTCAATGCCCTGGTCGACTACGACGAACCTTTGGACATTCTCACCCACCTGATGGTCGGCTCCGAAGGCACACTCGGCTTCATCAGCGCCGTGACCTACGACACCGTGCCGGACCATCCGCACAAAGCCAGTGCGTTGATCGTCTTCCCGGATGTCGAGACCTGCTGCAAGGCAGTGCCGGTGCTCAAACAACAGCCAGTCTCGGCCGTTGAACTGCTTGACCGCCGCAGCCTGCGCTCGGTGGAAAACATGAAGGGCATGCCGACCTGGGTGAAAAGCCTGTCGCCGGGTGCTTGTGCGTTGCTCATCGAATCGCGTGCAGCAACCCAGACGCTGCTGCATGAACAACTGCAGCACATCAGCGCTTCCATCGCTGAATTCCCGGTCGAAAAGCAGGTCGATTTCAGCGAAGACCCAGTGGTCTACAACCAGCTCTGGCGGATTCGTAAGGACACCTTCCCTGCAGTCGGTGCAGTCCGCGAGACCGGCACCACGGTCATCATCGAAGACGTGACCTTCCCCGTCGAAAAGCTCGCCGAAGGTGTGAACCGGCTGATCGAGCTGTTCGACAAACACAGCTACGACGAAGCGATCCTGTTCGGCCATGCCCTGGAAGGCAACTTGCATTTCGTCTTCACCCAGGGCTTCGACTCGCCTGAACAGGTGGCGCGCTACTCAGCGTTCATGGACGACGTCGCGCAACTGGTGGCGGTGGAATACGGTGGTTCGCTCAAAGCCGAACACGGCACCGGGCGCAACATGGCCCCCTTCGTTGAGTTGGAATGGGGCAGCGATGCCTACCAATTGATGTGGCAGCTCAAGCGTTTGCTTGACCCGGCCGGCATCCTCAACCCAGGGGTGGTGCTGACCGACGACCCACAACTGCATTTGAAGAATCTCAAGCCGCTGCCAGCCGCTGACGAAATCGTCGATAAATGCATCGAGTGTGGTTTCTGCGAGCCCGTGTGCCCTTCCAAAGGCCTGACGCTCAGCCCACGCCAGCGCATCGTCATGTGGCGCGATATCCAGGCCAAGAAACGGGCCGGCGAAGACACCCGGGAACTTGAGCGCGACTATCAGTACCAAGGCATCGACACCTGCGCCGCCACGGGACTGTGTGCCCAGCGTTGCCCGGTGGGTATCAACACCGGCGAACTGGTCAGAAAGTTGCGCGGCCAAACCGCCGACCATGTGAAAACAGCCGATTGGCTGGCGGAGAACTTCCACACCGCCCTCAGCGGTGCTCGCCTGACCCTACGCGCCGCCAATGGCGCACGCAAGCTACTCGGCGCGCCACGTCTGAGCCGCATGAGCGCGAGCTTAAGCAAGCTGAGCCACGGCCGTGTGCCGCAATGGACAGCGGCCATGCCGCAGCCGCTGAAGTCGCTGCAACTGCCTACCGCCAGCAACGACGCACGCCCTCGCGTGGTCTACCTTGCCGCCTGCGTCTCACGGGTAATGGGCCCGGCAGCAGCCGACCACGAACAAACCTCGCTGCTGGACAAAACCCGCGGTCTGCTGGAAAAGGCCGGCTATCAGGTGGTGTTCCCGGAGAACGCCGACAGCCTTTGCTGCGGTCAGCCGTTCGCCTCCAAGGGCTATGCCGAACAGGCCGAACACAAACGCCAGGAGATGATCAACGCCTTGCTGTTGGCCAGTCGTGGCGGTCTCGACCCGATCTACTGCGACACCAGCCCGTGCACCTTGCGCCTGGTTCAGGATCTGGCTGATACCCGCCTGGACCTCTACGACCCTGTGCGTTTTATTCGCAGCCACTTGCTCGACAAACTGGAGTTCACCCCTCAGGACGAGCCGATCGCTGTACACGTGACCTGCAGCACCCAGCACCTGGGGGAAAGCCAGGCACTGATCGACCTGGCCCGGCGTTGCAGCAAAGAGGTGGTGATCCCGGAAGGCATTCATTGCTGCGGCTTTGCTGGCGACAAAGGCTTTACCACGCCGGAACTCAACGCCCACTCGCTGCGCAGTCTCAAGGATGCAGTGCAATATTGCAGCGAAGGCATTTCCACCAGCCGCACCTGTGAGATCGGCCTGTCGAACCATGGCGGAATCGATTATCACGGCCTGGTGTACCTGGTAGATCGCGTGACCCAGCCACGGATCACGTAACACCTACCCCGCAGCAAAGCAGTTCAGGCCGCCCCCCCCCAGCGCACCTGAACTGCGCCCTCCAGGCACTATCGTGCGATAGACCACATTCACCTGAACCCCTGGCAAGCGGTGTAGTCCATCGAATAAGGCCTCCTTCCGAGGTCGTACCCGCCAAGGAGATTCACATGAAGCGTACAGCGATTTCCGGACTGTTCCTTACTGCCGCATTGCTTGCCTCACCTGTGTTTGCTGAAGATGACCTTTGCACCCTCAACCTGCAAAAAATCGACGATGCCACGGCCACTGCCGGCGCTGGCGCCATGGCCGAAGGCACAAACGACAGCATCAAAGACCAAGTCAGAGACGCCAAGGCGGCACAAGCCGCGGGTAACACCAAGGACTGTATCGCTATCACCACCAAAGCCTTGGACACCCTGGAAAAAGCCGACAAAAGCAGCAACGGCGGCAGCAGCCAGTAACCTTGAGCCATGCGACGCCAGAGCAGCAGTCGACGTCGCCTGACCGATGGCGTATACTCGCCCACAAGCGTTGAAAAACGCTACAGCTAGAGCGCAACACATGGGGCCGATTAGGATTCGACGCCGGTAGTGAAACTCTAGGTGCATGCCGAGTTGGTAACAGAACTCGTAAATCCACTGTTGCAACTTTCTATAGTTGCCAATGACGAAAACTACGAGGGTTACGCTCTCGCTGCGTAAGCAGCTGAGCCCGCTCTCCTGGTAGCTTCGGCTCCAGCAATCATTAGGGGATGCCTGTAAACCCGAAGTGATTGTCATACAGAACAGGATCGCCGTGCAGTACGTTGTGGACGAATCGGCTAAAACTTACACAACTCGTCCAAAGCACCCTGCCCGTCGGGCGGCTGCGGATTAACTCAATAGACACGGCTAAGCATGTAGTACCGAAAGCGGAGCACTGGCGGACGGGGGTTCAAATCCCCCCGGCTCCACCAAATGATCAATCAAAGACGTCCAAGGACGTCTTTTTTTGTGTCTGCGACCCAGTAAATACGCGGCTTACAGCGCTTTTGCGGGATTTTGAGAGTTTTGGAGTTCCAGCCGTTTGGGTATTCCAGACGGTATTCCAGCCGATCCGATGCTAATCTTTGGAATACCGAATCAGTGCATGGGGACAATCTCATGCCTGACCAAAACCTCCGCCTCTCCGATCGACAGCTCAAGGGAGTCAAACCGGCGACCAAGGATTATGTCCTTACTGACGGTGACGGTTTGCAGCTCCGAGTACGCAGCAACGGCTCGTTGCTGTGGAATTTCAACTACCGCGAACCGGTGACCAAGAACCGAATCAACATGGGCTTGGGCACCTACCCAGAGCTCTCGCTGGCGAACGCCCGAAAGATGGCGGTCGAAGCACGCGAGTTGCTCGCCCAAGGCATCGATCCGAAGGTGCAGCGCGATACGCTGAATGAGGCCAAGCGCGCAGAAACGGAACACACCTTCGAGAACGTGGCCACCGCCTGGTTCGAGCTTAAGAAAGACTCGGTCACGCCGGCCTACGCCGAGGACATTTGGCGGTCGCTCACGCTGCATGTATTTCCAGACCTGAAAACAACGCCGCTTTCGAAAATCAGCGCACCAATGGTCATCGAACTGCTTCGCCCAATCGAGGCCAAAGGCAGCCTCGAGTCAGTGAAGCGATTGAGCCAACGGCTCAACGAGATCATGACCTATGGGGTCAATTCAGGATTGATCTTTGCGAACCCCCTCAGTGGCATTCGCGCAGTATTCAAGAAACCCAAGAAACAGAACATGGCCGCGCTACGACCCGATGAGCTTTCCGAGCTCATGATCGAAATCGCAAACGCCAGCATCAAGCGGATCACCCGCTGCCTGATCGAATGGCAACTGCACACCATGACCCGTCCTGCCGAAGCGGCTACCACCCGATGGACAGACATCGACTTCGACAAACGCATCTGGACCATCCCGCCGGAGCGCATGAAAAAGCGTCGTCCGCACACCGTCCCACTGACCGAACAGGCACTCGCGTTACTGGAGACGCTCAACCTCCACAGCGGCCACAGGTAATACGTGTTCCCGGCAGGTAGAAACCCGCGCACCCACGCCAACAGTCAGACCGCCAACATGGCGTTGAAACGCATGGGCTTCCAGGACCGCTTGGTCAGCCACGGCATGCGCTCGATGGCCAGCACCATATTGAATGAACATGGGTGGGACCCGGAGCTCATCGAAGTGGCGTTGGCGCACGTCGACAAGGACGAGGTGCGCAGTGCCTACAACCGAGCCGACTACATCGAGCGACGGCGGCCGATGATGGCTTGGTGGAGCGAGTACATTCTGAAGGCGTCGACGGGCAATCTCTCGGCCAGCGTGATGAATGTGGCCAGGGATCGGAACGTAGTACCCATCCGATAGGGCGGCGACAACGGCGACACTGGCGACAGACCGCGTGCCATCTACATCCTTGTCGTCTGAGCTGATGGCGACAGTCGCCAACTCGCCTCGATTTTGGCTTCTCCGGCTAAGCCCGTGAGCATGGGGAGGCTTCGCATCCCCATGCTCACGGGCTAACACTAGAAAAGCGACAAACGGCCACTTAGCCACTGACAGCCACCAATTTCCAAAGCACGCCAGAGGATGAATCTGGCGCATTTCCATGTGCCCTTCACCAATTGACCCGTGCCGCGGTGACCGATAGAACGAAGGTTCAAAGCGCTGCCTTAGGCAGCACCCCAGATGACCAGAGCCTTCAAGGTCATGCCGCTAACCCGGTGGCTCATCCTAAAGTGCGATTCGCGCCCGGAGGCTCGCACGGTCATTCGCCAGAATGATGGACGCCCTCTAAACAATCCGCCTAGTGCGGCTGCCCGCTAACCCTTTAGCCCTGCAGCAACGAACCTGCTCGGCCAACGTTTTGCGCCAACCGTTCGCCCGTCTCTTTTCCCAGAAAAGAGACGGGCGCTCCTACCACTGCTGCAGCCCTCATCGCACATGGCTTTGCGGCAATTCCCCTCGTGACAATCGGCGTGACAAACGCCGGTGTCACCAGCAACAGCGCTGTAGATGATGGTGCCGCAGACCAGGGAATGGACTGCACCTGACTGACAGTCAGGCATGCCCCGGTCATCGCAGTGCTGCTTGCACCTGGCTCAGGATCTCGCGGCGCTGGTCTCGTCAGCCAATGCAGCCTCCACCCGCCCACCGGTAACGGTGTTCAGGGGGCCAGATCATGAGATGCCCTTGCTCCTGGTCGTAAGGAGCCGCCAGTCCCGCGTTAGTGGACACCCTCACAGGTCGCAGGGGCCTTGATCCCTGATAACACTCAGCATTCTCGGCGGGATGACGTGAGGGAGAGATCGGTAATTTATGGAGGACGGCTATGCAACTGCGCGAAGTACAAGGGCCACCACGCCCCTTGTTGGAACAGCAGATTCCGCCCCTACTCTACCCGGTCGCGGCGCTAGGCGATCTATTGGGGCCTGCCGTGGAACGCATGGCCGATGTGATCGGCGTGCCCTGCGCCATGGCCGCGCAATCTGTTCTAGCCACGGCAGCTTTGGCGAGCCAGGCGCACGCCAATGTTCACCTCGACGGCCGAATTTATCCGTTGTCGCTGTACTTGCTGACGGTGGCTTGCTCAGGTGATCGCAAGAGCGCGGTGGACCAAATTGCGCTGCAAGCCGTACGCGACTGGGAGAGACAGCAGTGGATCGCCTACGGCGAACAACTCAAGGCGCACCGAGCTGCAATGAGCCTCACCGCGAGATCGCCAACCTCGAAAAAGTCAGCACAGCTAGCGCTGGACGCCCAACCTGAACCCGTCCAACCGAGACTCCTCAGTGCTGAGCCGACCATTGAAGGTCTGGTCAAAAGCCTCTGCCATGGTTTGCCGAGCATGGGGCTGTTCAGCGATGAAGGCGGGCAGTTTTTGGGCGGTAGCACCATGAGCAAGGACAATATGATCAAGGCGATCACTCACTTGTCGACGCTGCGGGACGGCAGCCCGATTGATCGGTCGCGCGCGATGGCAGGGGAAAGCCTGCGTGCCTATGACCGCCGTCTCAGCATGCACTTGATGCTGCAACCCCGCCTGGCCGACCGCTTGCTTCAGGACTCAGATATCAAAGATCAGGGCATCCTGGGGCGCTGCCTGATCAGTTGGCCGGAGCGTCTGGTTGGACAACGACTGTACAAAGCCATCGACCTGACCCGAGATCCAAAGGTGCACCTGTACCAGCAGCGCATTGCCGCGCTCATGCAGAAGCCTTGGTCACGCCATAAAGACGGCGGCCTTAACCCTGTAACCTTGGAGTTAAGCCCCCGCGCCCGCGAGGCCTGGATTGCCATTCACGACACCATTGAATGCGAGTCTGGGGAATTCGGCGAGCTGGTCAACGTGCAAGCTGCTGCGGGCAAAGCCGCCGCGAATGTTCTACGCATGGCTGGCGTGATGGCGGTGGTTGAAGAATCGACTGTCTTGGAAGAAATGCACATTCAGCGCGCCTCTACGCTGATGGATTACTACCTGGCCGAAAACCAACGACTGGCTGAACAGGAGCCTCTGAATATGCTTCGCGCAGAGGCCGACTGCCTGCTGCGCTGGTTGATAAAGAAGAACTGGCCACCGTTTCGCCTGCGCGACCTTACGCGCAACGGCCCACGCTTTGCCCGTAAAAGCACGCGGCACACCTTCGAGTTATTGCTGCAGCTGGTTACCCATAACTGGCTGAACAATGCCGGAGACATATTCGAGGTGCGCCATGTTCCGCCTCAATGACGCCGTGCGCCGCTATCGAGCGCAACATCGCTCGCCGACCGAGTTACGGTGTGTCGCCGCCACTGCTACCACTTTGTCGCCAAGTGCCAATCCAGATGCGGCGGGGCTTGTCGCCAGTGTCGCCGCTGTCGCCGCTCCAACATCTGAGTCAACCGACCTCGCTCGGCTTATCGAGCAGTTGCAAGAAGAAGGGGCTTTGCTGCAACGCAGCGAAAATGCCCTCCTCATCCGCCCAGCACACTGGGGACAGTTGGACAGCATCGGCCCCCACTGGAAAGCCCTGCTGCTGCTCATACAAACCAACGATCAATGTGAAGACAATGGCGCTGGTCGGTCGGCGTGACGGTCGCAACTTTGGCTACGGTCGCCAACTGAGCTACGCCGGTCGGCAGGCACTGGAAGATCTGTTTGCCGGCGGCCACTTCGCCACCGTCAAAGCACACAGCGATCGCTGGCAAGCCTTCGTGCGCTGGTGTCGGTCAGAGGACGGCCCCGGTTACAACGATGCACGCCAGATCGATAGACAGACTCTACAAGACTACACCGAGTATCTGCGCCATCAGATCCAGCAAGGTACACTCTGCATTGCCACCGCGCAGAGCCGCCTGAGCAGCGTCAACCGCACCCTTGCTGCGCTGCGCGGTGATCAGGATGTGAGGATCGCCAACCCGAGTGAGGCGTTGGGACAGCAGCGCTTGAGCGTACGCACTCGCGCGCCGGACGGCCAAGATCACCAACAAGTGCGGCGCCTGGCCGAGGTGCTTGGCGAACAGCAACACAATCGAGTGGCCGCCGTAGTCATTTTAGCTCGAGCAACTGGCATGCGCCTGCGCGAAGCGATCCTGGCTGACCTGCCACGCTTACACCGCGAAGCCGAACGCTTAGGCCGCATCAACATCCAAGACGGCACCAAAGGCGGCCGTTCAGGCTCATCAGCGCCGCGATGGGTCGTGGCCAATGAAGCGGTGAAAGCGGCCCTGCAGTTGGTTCGTCAGGCATCGCCGACCGGTAGCCGCAACTTGCTAGCCCGAGACGAAAGCTACGCCATGTTTCTGCACCAAACAGTGCTCCCCGCCCGCGAAACGCTGCATGCACACGGGCTGAAGGGTTTTCATGAACTGCGCGCAGCCTACGCCTGCGAACGTTACGAGCAGCTCACGGGCCACGCCGCACCGGTGAATGGCGGCCACTGCTATCGCATTGACCGTGGCCGTGATCAACAGGCGCGCCAACAAATCAGCCTAGAGCTCGGGCATAACCGGATCGATGTGGTGTCGGCCTACATTGGCGGGAGAACATGAGCAAACCCTTCGATATGACGCTGTTCCTAAGCGGCGTACTGACCGGTTCGAAGGCCACGCAGCAACGTCACCTACGCCAAGCACGAGTCATGCAAGCGGCCATTCAACAGAGATGGCAACGCGATAATCCCTGGACCTGGCAGCTCAAGCATGTGCGCTGGTTTTTTACTCAGCACCTGAAGAACCATTCCGACGCTACTCGATATTACTATAAACTCACCGCTGTACTGATCTTGAGGCGATTAAGAAACGGCCCGTAATTGTTTATTGGTCGATCCGCTAATCATGGCAGGTAGCGCTAAATAAAGCCCCTAAACTACTTAAGCGTGGACATGTTTTTGATGGAGCGGCATGTTCGAATCGCCGTCGAACCCATAGCGCACATGCACGGAACCCACTTCTACTTACTGCCTTGCTCGGGGACTGACAGCCGTTCGTAGACCCGACTCCCGATCCACTTCGAGATCAGCTCCTGCATATCGGGTTTCCCCATATAGTCGGTAAACAGTTCCTCGTTGAGCTGCATACGCTCAATGAGCAGGGATTCCAGCACCTGCTTGAAAACTAACTGAAACTTTTCGAGTGAGTTGACCTCAGCGGCTTTCTGAAGCGACTCGTTCAAACTCGCAGCTTCAGCGATCTGATCGAAGAACAACTGATCCGCTTCATTCAGCTCACTACCGAATCGTTGATTGATAATGTCAACCAGGCGAGATAGTGGCACATGGTCTTCACGCACCATGCCGGACCCCACTTCGCGCGGCCCATCCAGCGGTTTGGCATAACCCTCGTTGAGGCTGATAGAGCCCTCACTGATTTTTTGCAACCTATAGTAGTCTAGCTCGACCTCCTCATCGAACTGATAGCCCGGCCCGTTTTTTCGCTTTGGGAGTTTCAGAGCAAGGTGGCGCAGATAAGTGAAGAGCTTTTCCAGATCGCTATCCTGATACGGAATTACCTGACTCAGGAAGCTGTACAGATTACGGAATGCTTGCAGTTTGCCGCGCCAGAGCTCTGCCTCCTCTTCCTCGAAATTCTGCAGATGCGTAAAGCGCGCAACCGCCCGGTCAAGAATCGCATTTATAGCTTTATGGTCACCAGGACTTTGACGGCGCTTCGGCGCGAAAAAGACCCTAGTGAAATCAGCCACTTCAGTTTGCAGGTAAATACCAGAAGCATCAAGTTCGGTGCTCACCTCATACAACTTGTCAGGATCGACCTCTTCCCCCATTACCGACCCTTCGTAGTACTGACGGAAAGCCTCCTGGATTTCGTCAGAATCATTAACGAAGTCGAGAACAAAAGTGTCATCCTTCAAAGGATGGGTACGGTTTAGACGCGATAACGTCTGCACCGCCTGAATACCCGAAAGACGCTTATCGATATACATAGTATGCAGCAGTGGCTGATCGAAGCCAGTCTGATACTTCTCGGCTACCAACAGTACGCGGAAATCAGGATGGGCAAAGGTTTCAGGCAAATCCTTCTCCTTGAGCCCATTGTTAATTCCGACTTCGGTATACTGCTTTTTCGGAATTGTGTCGTCTTCCACGCTGCCCGAAAATGCCACCAGGCTCTTGATGGGGTACCCCTTTGTCTTGATGTAGCGGTCAAACTCCTGCTTGTAGCGCACTGCCTCCAAGCGCGAGCCCGTCACCACCATGGCCTTGGCATGGCCTCCGATCTTATGGCGGGTGAAATGCTGAAAGTGCTCCACCATCACTTCTGTTTTCTGACCGATATTGTGCGGATGCAGACGCATGAAACGGGCTAGAGCCTTGGCCGCTTTCCTGCGTTCAACGCTGGGATCTACTTCTGCCTTCTTGATCAACTTGTAGTATGTCTTGTAGGTAACGTAGCTCTTCAGCACATCCTCGATAAAGCCCTCCTCAATCGCCTGCCGCATCGTGTAGTGATGGAAGGGCTCACCGTTACGACCAAAGATCGCCAGAGTCTTGTGTTTGGGCGTGGCGGTGAAGGCGAAAAAACTCATGTTGGGCTGCTGCCTACGTTTTGCCATGGAACGGAATAATTGCTCCAGCTCGGCTTCACCCTCTTCCCTGGCCATTTCCCGAGCCTTGCCACGCAGTTGGGCACCACCCAGCACTCCTTTGAGCTCCATGGCTGTTTCGCCCGATTGCGAGCTATGCGCCTCATCAATTATGACCGCATACCTACGTGTGGGCAGATAGCTCTTACCGGCTTCGCCGCGCTCCTCATTCAGCTTGACCAGCTGTGCCGAGACGAACGGAAATTTCTGCAATGTCGTAATAATAATGGGCATGCCGGCTTCAAGTGCCTCGGCCAGCTGGCGAGAATCCTCATCAATCTTTTGCACCACACCTTGTCGGTGATCGAACTGGTAAATTGTGTTCTGCAACTGGCGATCCAGCACCACTCGATCGGTGATGACCACTACACTGTCAAAAAGTCGCTCATCTTGTTCGTTGTGTAGGCTGGAGAGGCGATGCGCCAGCCAGGCAATAGTGTTGCTCTTGCCACTACCTGCCGAGTGCTCAACCAGATAGTTCTGTCCGACCCCCTCTCGGGCCGCTGCTGCTACCATTGCGCGGACCGCCTGCAACTGGTGGTAGCGCGGAAAGATCAGGCTTTCCTTGCGCACCTTCTTACCTTCGTCGGTGGTCTTTTCTTCCACGCTCAGGTGCAAAAAGCGGGCAAGCAGATCAAGCAGGCTGTCACGTTGCAGCACTTCTTCCCACAAGTAAGCGGTCTTGTAATTGCGACCATCCGGATCAGGAGTATTACCAGCGCCGCCCTCAAACCCTCGGTTGAAAGGCAGGAAGTAAGTGGAAGTCCCCGCCAGCCGGGTGGCCATGTGCGCCTCTTCGGTATCCACTGCAAAATGCACTAGGGTGCGTTTGGTAAAAACGAAGATTGGCTCCCGCGGGTCACGATCATGGCGGTACTGGTGAATGGCATTGGCGGCCACTTGCCCGCTCAACGGGTTCTTCAGCTCCAGCGTCACCATCGGAACGCCGTTGACTGACAGCACCACGTCCAGCGACTTTTCATTCTTCGGGCTGAATCGCAATTGCCGAGTCAGCCCCAGCCGGTTGGCTTGGTATTGTGCCTCCAGCTCGGGATTCAAGCCATGCGCGGGGCGGAAGAAGGCAATGCGTAGCGTCCTGCCAAAGCACTTGAAGCCGTGGCGCAGGGTAGCCAGCGCACCATGACTGTCCAGCCACTTGACCAGGGATTCCACCACCCGAGCCCCGGTCTGCTCACCGTGCAAAGCCTCCAGTTTGTCCCATACCTTACCCTGGGTGGCACGGATGAAGGACAGCGCCTCTACTGGGAAGATCGCCCGCTCGCGGTCGAAGCTCTTGCCATCAATGCAGGCGTAGCCATTCGCCAACAGAACCGTTTCGATAGCAGTTTCAAAGGCTGCTTCGGAGGTGGATTTCATACTGCGCTCCTTGCGACTCGTTTTTCCAACCAGAACACCATGACCTGAGCAAACTCCGGCAAATCACCAGCCTGAGTGCCATCCCACCTCTGAAGCGCTTGTGCCGCGTTCAGGGTCCCCTTTCCCAGCCGCTGCTTGAATGCGTCGAGTACGGCCTTGCGGTTACTTACAAGGCGAGAGCTGTTGAGGTTAAGCACTTCGTTTAAATCCGAGTTGGTAGCTTTATCATCAGACTGTATGCGGCCATCACCCAAAAAGATAATCTGCCGCTCGATAGGATGGGTGGGATCACACACACTGAAGCACAAATCATCATTGCCTTTGCGTGTATCACAATGCTGGCTTCGCTCAGGCTGACCATGACCACCAAGACAGGCACCGTGTAAGTTGCTGAAGTCGATCTGTCTTGCTTGGTGACGCTCCTGACATTGCCAGTGCTCAATCTTCATGTGATTGGGTGTAGCACGAATGCGCGACTGGCAGTAACAGCACAAGCCACGCTGTTCAGCCACCAAGGCCTGCCGCAAGAGCGCTTTGTCGGCATAGTTGTTGTAGTCGGCGTGCGGTTGCTTACGATGTTGGGTTAGGCTGGCTGGTTCCGGCCCTTTCTGGATCGTCCTCATCTACTCGCTGCCCTCCAGGAAGTAGATCAGAGAACTGGCTCGCGTCAGCTCAGGTTCGTCCTCGCCCAACTTTCTTTCGAGAGCCACGATTGCGGAGCGGGCTTCATCGAACCGCTCCCGCTCAATCAGTTCGAAGAGGATTTTCAGTTCATCCTCTATCTGTCGGTTACGCACCGGTGCCCCCATAAGCTCCTGCAAGATGCGGTTGGCATCCATGCCATAAGCTTCGGCGGGTACGGTCACACTCACTTTGCCATCCACAAACTCCAGAAAGCGCACACAGCGTGCCGGCACCTCGCCCAGCACCAGTGGTGAATGGGTAGTGACGACGAACTGACAAGCCCTGAATATGTCACGCAGTCGCGACAACACATCCCGCTGCCACTTCGGATGCAGGTGCAGCTCGACTTCATCAATCATCACCAGTGCCACGCCCTCGGCGATGGGGTTATCACTATCCGGATTGGCGATGGCCAGGCGTCGAGTAAGGTCAAACACCAGGGCCAACAGGCCGCGCTCGCCATCGGAAAGCTGGTGCAGATAGAATGGTCTTCCACGTTTGTCCACCACAAAGCCCAGACGCGGCTGCTCCAGGATTCGCAGATTGTCGAACTCGGGCACAAGTTCACTCACAACGGCACGCAACGCATCCAACACCCTGAGACGGCGAGGTTCGTTTTCTGCGCCCATTTTCTCCTGGGTGCGGAACCAATGCATGAACTCGCGCAGCTCCACCTCACGATCATGCAGAGCGCGACTATAGGCAATCGACGGGTCAAAGGGCTTGGTCTCCGGCAGGCTCCGCGGTTGACCGGGTAGCTGCCGCTTGGGCGAGAAGTACACCGCCAGCGGTGGATGAGCAGTGCTCTTCAGACTCGACAATGCAGCGCGTGTTTCCTTGATACTTGCCTCTAGTTCACCGGTCAGCGTCCGGGCGCTCAGCACCTGGGCAAAATCATTGGCGGCACTGGCAGCTTCCGCCTCCCGCAGAAGCATGAAGCGGTCGCCCTTCTCATCCGCTGCACGTAAGCGCTGCATCCCAGCGCTGATGGTCTGGCCGCCTATCTGGATGCGGGCAGATACTTCCAGCGAGGCCTTGCCGCCGTGGATGTCGTCGTCGGTGAAGTACAGCGCCGTCGAACGCGAGGGCGTGAATTCCGGCAGTGCCCGTGACAACAGTACCGCCAGCGCGTGCAGCACCGTGGACTTGCCTACGCCATTGACACCAGCGATCAGGGTTACATCAGGTTCGAAAGTGATGTCGAGTTGCTCGAAGCCGCCGCAGTGCGCGAGAGAGATAATTTCCAGTTTCATCGGGCCATTTCCTGCAGCGGGATCAGACCAGTAACGGCGGCGGAGATCAACGCAGCGCGGCGTTCCCTCAGCAGATTGATAGAGTTTCTTATATGCTCGCGGACCGGTGTCGATGTCTCTGCGTCCAGTTGTAGGAGAGTGAGGATCTCATCCTGCTCGGACTTCGGCGGCAAAGGGATATGAATCTCCCCATATCGTGTCGGGCTCAGATTGGCCTGACCGATCGCTGGAATTGCGTTCTTTCGGGCGAACTCTAGAAACTGTGAGGCATTGAGTAGCGCAACCAAGTACTGCGGTGTCACGCGATGATTCGTACGTATGCGAACAAGATAGGAAGCGAAAGTCAAAGGCTCTTTCGGGTCGAAATCCACAAGCCCTACTTTCGCGATCTGGTCAAGACTATTCGTTCGATTGAAGAGTAGATCGTTTCGTCGTAACAGTAAGTGACCGTCGACCTCAGAGATCATTCCAGACTTCGAAACATCAATCCCCCCATCGACGATACAACTCATGCGAAGAACTGCAATGCTTCCTTCGTCCCTAATGCTTTCGGAGAGCCCATAGTCGGATGAAGCCCAAGTGCGCTTCAGTTGGCAGATATCCCAATGCGCCGGAATCTCGCCCAGCCACTCCTGGCCAGAGGGTTTGAGCGGAGCGTTAGGGTCTAGACCGCGAGTGACGACGCGGCTGATGAGAGCTGCGCGCTTTTCTTCCAGCAACGCCAGCATGCGTTCCTTTTCGGAAATCAGCCCGTCAATGCGGGCTGTTTCGCGATCGAGATAGTTGCCGATGAGGCGCTGAGCCCCCAACTCCGGCAAGCTTACCAATATGTCGCCGAGATCAGATGCATTGATTGCCGGATAGCTGACGCCAGTTGATCGGCTTTCAACCTCCCACAAAAAACGATTTGCCCGTAGGGCGTACTTGCAGAATCGGCGATCGAGCCCGTCCAACGGCCTGACGACTGCAAACCCCGTTGAAACGATTAAATTCTCAGGGGGGGATTCGATAGGTGCGATAGCTTGCAGATAAGTTCGGACCGTGGAAATTATGACATCACCGTCGCGCACAACTCGACGGGCTCGGCTGGGAGCATTCTCAAAGCGATAGTTGACGATGTCGTGGATACATCCCTGAGAATCAACATTACCGATATCGATGTACGCCACCTCAAAATCGGAGTCAGTGGACTCTGGAAGCGCCTCGTCGTTGATCGTCGCGGCGTACTTCAGTCGTCGTGTAAAAAAATCGGCTAGAGGCATCACTCCGTCACCTCCTGCAACAAACTCATGATCCGCTTTTCAACCTCAGCCAGTTCTGCATCGATCTCATGCAGCGAACGCGGTGGCTGGTACTGGAAAAACACGCGGTTAAAGTTGATTTCGTAACCTACCTTACCGATACCTCCATCCTGATCGTCCCGCGTCTCGCGGTCGATCCAGGCGTCAACCACGTAAGGGCTCACCTCGCGTAGCACGTAGCTGACAATGTCTTCTTTCAGCGGAATGTTCTCGACATCCTTCAGAGCCGGGTCGGGCTCGTATTCCACAAAGGTGTTACCGTAGGCGTGCAGCCCCAGCAGACCATACAGATCGCTGGACTCCATTGGAGGCAGTGTCTGCTGTGGGAACAATTCAGAGCTGATGGAAACTTCGCCTTTCTTGTGGTGCTTGGCGATTACTGGTGCAGCTTCGGAATCAGTGACAGTGAAGCACTCTCGGAAGATTTTCTTCTGTGTTGTACCCTTGGCACCTTTCGTCCACCCTTCCACATCGCTGGGCAGGTGCTTGATCACCTTCTGCACCTCATCCCACACCTGATTCCAGTCGAAATGCTGCTCGCTCCCCAACCGGTCTTGCACAGCTTGCAAAGCGTCGTACAGTTCAGGGCAGGTGTTGAGGAAACGCTCACGCGCCTCATTGGTGATTTCAAAACGCAGGCGCAGGGGGCGCAGCACGGTGATGCGGCGGTAGCCAAAGTCGGTGTTGCCGAACACCTGAGCAGTGACGCGTTCGCTCCATTTCTGGCCCTCGGTAGCCCCCTCTGCCGGAGCCGACTGACTCCATTCCTGGAGTTTACCGTCCTTGTCCTGCCTTACCCAATGCTTTGCATTTGAGCACAAACCATGCTCACGGGTAATGGCATCAATGGCGGTCTGCTCAAGGTAACGGCGCTTGTCGCCAAGGCTGCGCTTCATGGATGTGTAGCGTTCGCGCGCATCGATCAGCTGGATCTTCCCTTTACGGCTGGCTGCCTTGCGGTTAGTCACCACCCACACGAATGTGCCAATGCCAGTGTTGTAGAACATCTGCTCCGGCAGGGCGACGATAGCTTCGAGCATGTCTCGCTCGATGATCCAGCGACGGATGTCGCTCTCACCACTACCCGCGCCACCGGTGAACAACGGCGATCCATTGAACACGACCGCTGCACGCGAGCCTGGCAGATCCTTGTTATCCGGCTCGTAGTCAGCAAATTTGCTGATCATGTGCAGCAGGAAGAGCAAGGCCCCATCGTTGATGCGCGGCAGCTTGCCCTTATAGCCCCGGAAATCGGGCCAGCGGTCGATTTCTTTTTTCTCGGTTTTCCAGTCCACCCCAAACGGCGGGTTAGCCAGCAAATAATCAAACCACTGCATGTCCGGAAAGCGATCATCGGTGAGAGTGTTACCGAGCTCGACACGGCTGTCTTTCTGGCCTTTGATCAGGAGGTCGGAGGCAGCCACGGCATATGAACGAGGGTTATAGTCCTGCCCGTATACCTTCACGGTGGCCTGCTCATTGTGAGCGCGTATCCAATTCTGGGCCTCGGCCAACATACCACCTGTGCCGCAAGCCGGATCGCAGATGGTGACGATGACGCCCTCCTGCGTGAGTACGTTGGTGTCGGGCTCCAACAACAGGTTGACCATCAACTGGATGACCTCGCGCGGCGTGAAGTGGTCCCCCGCGGTTTCATTGGCCGATTCGTTGAAGCGGCGAATCAGGTCTTCAAACACCAGCCCCATGGTGATATTGTCCACCCGATTGGGGTGCAAATCGATTTCGGCAAACTGGGAAACCACCTGATAGAGGCGATTAGACTCGTCCAATTTGTCTATTTCTTTATAAAAATCAAAGCGCTCAAAAATTTTTCGGATATTTTCTGAGAAGCCTTCGATGTAATCAGAGAGATGGTGGCGAATGTTATCCGGATCGCCTTTGAGCTTGTAAAAATCGAGCTGGCTATGATTGTGAAAGCCCAAAGGTGTGCCGTCTTCGCTCCTAGCAACCTCGTTCAATACCCTGTCCACCAGCGCAGAATCTTTAGCTTTCAGTGTTTCATAACGTGCGAGGACAGTTCTTTTGGAGGGAGCCAAAACCGCGTCGAAGCGGCGCAGCACGGTTAGCGGCAGCATCACTCGCTCATACTGCGGCGCGCGATACGGGCCACGCAGCAAGTCCGCCACGGACCAGATGAAATTAGCGAGTTGTTGAAAATTGGCGCTCATAGGTGTGTCTCGATATACTAAAAGGTGTTTGGAATGGCGATCGGCCGCGACTTAGTGGGCAGAGCTAACTGCGTCCTAGCACGGGCAGCGAATACAGTGATTTGAGTTGTTTCTCTCGGCTCGTAAATTCATCTAACTCCATGATCGTCACCACTGCGCATACCCAGTAATCCACCTCCGAAAGCTTGAATTCCTACAGGCGCCACCATGGTGTGCGGTAAGTCTTCGATGCTCACGCCAGCGGCAAACGGTGTCCCTGGCTACTCCAAAGTGCTGCGCGCCCCAATCGAAGGTACCCCATGGTTCTACAGTCATGATGGCCATGCCTACCTCAGTAGCCAAACAGGGCGGAAGTCTAGCATTGCCATGTCTTCCCCCCAATGGCCTGTGTCGCATACCCGTTTGAGTGGGCCGTTGGCGCAAGTGGTGACAGCAGCGCAACTGAATGCCCGCCTTAGAGCGCCCCCACTCAGTAGCTGCGACACGGACACCATCGCGTTATCGCAAGGGGGAGGGCGGAAGGTTTGTTCGCTGGCGGCTTACGACGCATGCTAAGGGCTATCGCCCCCCCTAATTTTACGCGGACACCATCGCCCTAAAAAAAGCTGGAGCTCAAGGCGAATTGGTCGGACTGTTATGAATCTGCCTTTGCAGAGGCATACCCCCTGAAACGCCGATACCCTCCACCCCGAGCTGTTAGCATTGACAGCAATCGCAGCGAGCTTTTAATCCGACCATGGGCGCTCGGAGGCTCAAATAAGTTGATAGCCGGCTAGTCATGCAGCCCCAAGCAGGCGAGCAATCGTGGTGACTCTATAGCCGGCTGCATCAGCATCGCAATTGCCCAAATCTCTGACGCCCTACTCCTCCAATCGTCCCGAAATAGGTTTGGTGCCCGACTGACTGTTCAGCCAGGTTCCGTAGTCAACAGTGGTTCCTTCCAGTAGCCAACTGGTACGACCATTGTCTGCGCGCCCCAACACCACGGCAGAAGCTGCACTTGGACTTTTGAAGGCCACATCACGAGTGAATGCCCAAAGCTCATCACTTCCATTTGGCTGAATGGCCCCGTCTGCCTTCAACTGTGCATGCAGTTCTGCATAGTTGTGAGGTACGCCAACCCATTCGGAACGAGCCTTGGAACCAACCAAAACAACGAATGCCTCACCCATTTCGCGGGCATTGGCCATCAGACCGTATTTACCCTGCTTGAGCTCAAAAGCAGCATTAGCGTCAGCATCCACTTGAGCCGTCAGCAACTGGGCAGCCTGCTCAGCCTTATTGAGTCGATTCTTCAATCGCCAATGATTTTCCAACTGACTCATAAGGTCACTCTGTCGCCTCTCCATGACTGCAACGGTCCAGGAATCATGCTGAAGCACCTGCGTTGTCAACGCAAAGGAGCTGACACCGCCCTTGGTGAAATAGGCGTTCTTCTTTTTAATGAACTCATAGTTTCTAGCCGCACTATTCTTTCTTCGACTCAGCAGCGTCAGATTTCCCAAACGGTGTACCCAATACTGATGCTTATCCGGCTCCCTGACCCACTCCCGCCACAGACTAGCTGTAGCAGGCTGTTGAGGCATTACATGCTCAACACTGACGACGTCATGTTGGTAGCTCGCGCTACCATCCGATAACAGGGCATCCAGTCGCAACAGCAATACAGCCAGCGCTTTTGAGGAGTGGGTCTCATAGAGTGAACCATCGAGCGCCGCGTAGGTGCCCCCCTGCTCCAAGGGGGACAATTGAAGCGGTGATGAGACCGAGGTGAGGTCGTCGCCCTTTTCAACAGCGTCGGTCAGCTTGGAAAAGCGCTCAATACGTTCATTGACACCAATTTTCCGTGCCAGCATCGAATAGGTCAGCCGCTCCAAGTCTCTGAAGAATGCTAATAGCGCTTTCGGCTGGTTGTGATGGCGAATGTGAAATGCCAGGGCTGGCGGCACCCAATCTTTAAACTCCAAGCGGTTCAGCCAACGCAAGTGATTATTGATAGCTTCGGCTAGTTCGTAACTGGCATAATCCGCATCACAGATCACGACGTAGGCCTGCGCCATCGGCAACAAGACCTTGTCCATGAAAGCTTGTGGCTGTGCAGCCTCGGTAACGTGGGCACGGAATTCTTTGAGCAACGTTCCTTGTGGTTTTGCCTTGCGGTAGATCATACGTATATGGCTGAATAACTCGCCGAATCGGCTCCGCCCTAGCTCCTCTTCCTGGTCCTCCCAAGAGGAGGTGTAGTCATCGCGTACCTTCTCAGGCAAAGCACCGATGATTTCAGCCTTGAGAATGTCCGTGGCGCTCAAGTCCAGACCTCGACTGTTGAGCACACCGAAAATTCGGTAAGCCGAATCAAGGTCGGGGTGGACACAACTACAAGGAAGCAGCGGGTAACGACGAATTGTACCAGACGGATGAGTTCAGCCTGAGAGAGCTTAGCCAACTCTCTCACGAATAGAAGAGCATTGGCACGCAGACGCTTCTGCGCATCCGGCAGTGGTTTGTTGAACTCAGCTAGCTTAGCTAGTCCATTTTCATGCTGAACGTACTCCCGGAAGAAATTACGATCCCGCTCACGCAGCGAAAGTCGATAGCTTGCGTCGGTGGCAGAAACGACATCGCCTATTTCATAGATCCGCTTAGTGATCCCACCCCTAACTCCGGCGTCCTGCACTGTTGCCCGAATTGCAGACAGCAACAAGGTGAGTGTCGTTAGGCGTTGCTGACCGTCCACGACTGTCGAATCGGGTAGAGATTCCTTCTTGATGAGCACGATACTGCCGAGAAAATACGGCACAGACTCGCTCAAGGTGCCAGGAGCATCCCGCATAGCGCTGACGAGATCATCCAGGAGCTCCTGAGCCTGCTCATCCCCCCACGCATAAGGACGCTGGTAACCTGGGATCGAAAATGCGTAATCGTCGCTGAACACTTTGGAGAGTGCTTGTTCCTTCGCACTTAGGGTATGGCTCATGGCGTTCCTATCGGTTCTTAGCTTTCCTCGGCTGCGCGAAGGCCAGGCGTTCGCCGCCAAGATTTTTTGCTTCAGCGCAGTAAGTGAAGACTACCAAGTAGTCGCCTTCGGATCCAAAGGAACAACCAGCTGCTGGGGGGTTTTCTTCGAGATGTCCCCTGCTTTCTGAGATAGGAGCTTTCGGTTAGGTGGCGAGCAAGATTGGTGGTTGTACGCAGCAATTCGGCAAGCTCCTCCTTGTAAGCCACACCTCTATGCTTAGCAAACGTGGTATTCGTGCGGCTTAAGTCGGCATGATCAAATTAACGCAGTATTCCAATTGGTATTCCAGCAAAAAAGTAGAACCTGTATTTATTTATAAAAATCAATTCACTACGGAATGGATTCAACTTACCCCGGCTCACCAAATGATCAATCAAAGACGTCCACGCAAGTCCTTTTTTTGCCTACGATCCAGTAAATACGGGACTTCCAGCAGTTTCGCGGTCTTTTGAGGAGATATCTAATGCTTGGTATACCCTTCACATGCGGGAAAGCCGGAAGGAAGAATTACATCCAGCATTGCAATCCCACTTCCTAAAAGTGCCGGTAGGTCGACCGCAAAACCTACGAAACTTGGTTCTGTAAGTTTCATAGGTAGTCTCTCCCTGGTTGGGAGGAACAACCTGCACTCTTATAGAGGTACGTTTACACGAATTCGGTAGGCAAAAATATAAAATTGCCAGCGGCGATTACAGCCAAAAGCGAACATTACTAAAGCGCTTTGAGAGTCGTGCCTTAGCCGTTCAGTTTCGAACTATTGCGCTACTTGCGATAAAGCTTGAATGACATCCGCAGCCATCTTTTCAGCACTGTTCATCCCGTCAATCCGTAAGACCGGAGCGGTCTGCTCTGATAGCCATGCCTCGTGCCACGCTCGGTTGCGTCCTGAAAAGTTCGGGTCGTCGTACTGCGCAGCCCATTCCCGAAAGGCCACATGTGTCTCATGCATGTCACCACCCGGTGCTATCCGATCACCAAAGCGCTTCTTTTCACGTTCGGCCAGCCGTTCAAGGCGAACGGGCGTTGGTGTTACAACGAACACAATCAGATCGACATGGGTAATCAGCGCTTCTCCCCAGCCCATGCAAGAGCCGGTCAGCACCCAATCGTCGTCACCGAACTTTTGCTGGATCAATGACACGCGCTCACTGGGAGGTCGTTTGGTCGTAAAAGGAGGGTTCGTGGGCATCCAGAAATAATCATCGACATCGACCTGTCGTACACCAAGCAGAGTTGCGAGGTTTTGCCCCAGG
This sequence comes from Pseudomonas sp. DG56-2, assembly GCF_004803755.1. Classification (NCBI taxonomy): domain Bacteria; kingdom Pseudomonadati; phylum Pseudomonadota; class Gammaproteobacteria; order Pseudomonadales; family Pseudomonadaceae; genus Pseudomonas; species Pseudomonas sp. DG56-2. The sequence goes on along the minus strand of NZ_CP032311.1, from coordinate 723,022 downwards.
GTAGTCACGCCCGCACACGAAGCGCCTGTAACGTAAATTCGCAATTTTTCCTCCATGAATACATGTCGATTTCGAAGCCGGCAAGATTTCCCATACTGGGTAGATCAGGGCCGCCGGCCCGTCGAAAGTAAGCTGGATTAACCCACAGATTAACGTTGCTGTTGCACTTCAGCGCCCGAGCAACGGCAGGCCCACCTTATCACCGCCTACAAGCTCACCGGTGAGCAAGTCGAAGGGCAATACCCACAAACGCAAATCTTCAGCGAAAATGAAGGGCTCCAAGGCACTGTCAAAGCGATCGTGCCTGGGGTAAATCAAGGCCATGTCGCCTTTACCCTCTAGGTACCGCTGGCCGTAAGCAAACATCTGGTAGAAGTCACTTTGCTTCAGGCCGTACTTATCGTCTAGGTCTGCACTGTCGAGCAGCTTCCATTTAGCATCCAGAATCCAGGTGCTGGTTGCATGGCTGAGCAAGAAATCCGGCCTGAGCTGAAACAGCGATTTTCCCTGGTGCGCGCAAAGCGAATGTCTGGAGGACTGAGCCGTCAATATGGCCGTTGAAGGTAGCACTCGGCGCAGCATCACTTCGACGTAGCGTTCATACAGCTTCTCCATAGGGAAGAGCAGACTGATACCGTGCCAGTCGCCACTCACGGCCAAGGGTACCTGCTCGCCTAAGATAAGTTCGCACCAAGGTTTGATCGGCTGGTAGTGCGCCATCAGCCGGTCTGTGCGCCAACGCTTGAAGTCCTGGTTGATACTGCGGCTGGGAGCCACTTCATGTAGTAGGTGCCGCAACTCATGGGCCAGCCGCCAATTGTCGGGATCTCGCGTGTGTTCGCACACCTGCTCCAACGCTCTACGCAACAAGCGGTTCTCCGGCCCATCAGGTTGAAATACATCGTAGCGAATATGGAACAGGTGTTCGCGCCCAGGCGGTTGGCGCATCTGCGCCACCACATTGAGTTGTCCACGCAGGAATTGCTGTTGCTCTTCAATGTTGTGATAGTCGAAGCGCATGCCGCGCTTAACAAGATGGTCCAGCGCTTGAAGGAAATGACGCATCAGCCACTCAGGGAGGGGCATGTTGAATAGTTCAAGGCTCGCCGAGCTTGCTTGTCGTACCGGCAAGTCCAATGAAGCCTGAATCATTTTCTGCAAAAGCGTCCGGCTTTCTTTCAGGCAGTCACTGCGCTGCCTGTGCTTGGGTAGGATCTCCAGCCTTGTGCCGCAAGGTGTTTCAACAACGCCGACGTAGTTGTCCAACTTCAACGACCTCTGGCCGTTGCGTTGAACCAGTGGCGCACCACCTTTCTTGAAGGAGGCGCTGAGCTCGCATAGCCAGTTGAAGGCACTGGCGGATACCTGAGCACGGTCCAACGAGGCCGTTACAGCCTCGGTGGTTAGCAGTGCGTGCTCACGAACGGTTACGTTCTTCACGGGGTAACCGTTTCCAGCTCGGACGCTGGCACCGCCGTTGGCTGCATAGCCGCGATCAGGCCCCGATACGCAGACGCTCGCGTGAACGCGTGCTGATTGATGCGCCACGGCATGTTATGGCTGGGAACGGGTACGTGGTCGCCGAACAACACCCCGAGGTCTGCCTTTGTCTGGAAAACGAAACGGTCGGCGGGGTCCGGTTTACGGTGATCATTGAGGACCCACTGAATACGCTGCCAGTCTTCAAAGAAATATTCCTGCAACAGCGGCAGTACCTGATTCCGAAAAATCATGGCCAGACGCTCCATAGTTCGCTCTTTTTCTAGAGGCATGAAGTAGGCGTGGCCCAGGCAATGGTCACGATCGAGGAGCACCTCGATCCGCTCGTTCATTGTAGAAAGCAGGTCTGCGATGTTGATTTCATTTACGGTTATTTCGCGCAGCAGTTCTGGTTGGGGAGGCATCTCCTTGAAGCTGAAGCGTCGCCGCAGGGCGATATCCAGTCCGGCCAACGAACGGTCAGCGGTGTTCATGGTACCGATCAGGTACACATTGGACGGCACGTTGAATTGAGCCTTGGAGTAAGGCAGCTGCACATGCAAAGCCTCTTCGGCACCGGCGCGCTTCGAGGGCTCCAGCAGGGTTATCAACTCACCAAAGATCCGGGAAATATTGCCACGGTTGATTTCATCGATGATCAGCACATGAGGTTGATGTGCTGTCGCCGCCTTTGCCGTCGAATGCGCTGCTTCTAATGCAACGCCCGCATCTTGAAGTGCCTGTTGCAACGCAGGCCATTTGATACGACTCAAGGGGTAAACCGTTTTCTGGGTCAGGCTGGTATCACCGTTGAGGGTGAGAATGTCGAAATTTATGTGCTTGGCTAGCCAGCGCACCGGTAATACGTGAACGAAGTCCTCACGCAGGTGAGCTTCCTGGTGCTCATCAAAGCGATACTCACCGGTGACCACACCAACGCCGCAGATTGACGTCTTGCTCCTGAGACATAGCAGTATGTCGCCCGGCAGGATTTCATTGCCGAACATATTCAAGGAGCTTTGTTCGTTGGTGCCCAGTTTGAGAGCGGGGTCGGCCAGGTTGGCGTTGCGGATATCTCCGACGTATTGCCAACCGATCCGCGCTTCACCGTGTTCAAAGCAGTAGTTGCGTGTCTCGCTAGGCCCCGCATCATCAATGGATATTTTCCATACCCGCGCATGTTCGCGAACACCCACCTTGTGTTCATAGGCTTTATCACGGACGGCATCTTCACACAGCTTGCGGAAGATGCCCGGCTCAACGTCATAACGGATGACACCGTCCGTTTGATCGTCGCCTTCTGACGGCAACGCGCGTATACCTTCCACGAAGTCTTCGTAGCTGAAGCTTTGGTGAAAGGTCACGAAGCGCACTCTGTCTTCATGAATGAGCTCATCGAAACGCGCCTTCAGTAGCGTTCGTTCACCTACTGCGCCCCGAAGGAAGTCCGGGTCGAGAATTTCCAGGGCTGCGTCGATGGTGGCGTGGGTTTTACCAGTACCCGGTGGGCCGAACAAAATCTGATTGAGGGGCACGGACATAGTTATATTGGGCTCTTCTATGGAAGGTAGTCGGGGCTCTGCAGCGGCGTCATCCAATTCGTAGGCTTCGCAGAAAGCGTCAAGGTCGCGAAGGGTTTTAAACGTAACTAAAAGCGCTTCAGCCCCTTGCGTAAGCAGGGGCGCACAGGTGCCCAGGCCGGAATGGCGAGTGCGTTCGCTCGGATAGTGCTCGGTGGAAGAAGTCGAGATTAGTTGCTGCCAGGGCCCTGGTGAAACAAAGGCAGAAAGTTCTTTCTTCTCTCGTACCAACGCTAACTGCCTGCCATTCCCAACGATAAAACCCGCCATTTTCTGAGTTGTTTTGATTGCTTCAAAACGATCAGGCTGACTGTTGAAAAAGCCCAACGCTTGTTCTGGCAAACTTTGCTCATGTAGCCAGCGCTGCGCCTCATCCCAGCAGCGATCACTGTAGGCAAACAAGTTTTCATCGCTGCGATTGGCGATCATCTGCCGATGCAGCCCGGCAATATTTTCCTTGTAGCTAGCCCTCTCACCCAGAGCAGCGCGCAGGTCTCTTGCGGCGAAGATGCCGAGGATCTGCGGGCGTTCACGGTCTTGGTAAAGGAAGGCGATTTTCCACTTGAATACCGGACCAAGGTCGGCGTTCTCTATGACATCAAGATCACCTTTGCGGGCGGCATTTGCGACGGCGACAATCAACCCCCGCACATGGGCAAAAGCCTCTTGCGCACTGTCGCCGTATTTGTTTAGCCAGGCATAGTCTGGGCTGAAGCTATGATGCGGGCTGTGCTTGTCCTCTTTGTCCAAGCGCGAGAACACACCGAACTTGAACGAAGACCCACCCCAAATCGAACCCAACGACTCGGTGTGCTTTTCCAGCCAACGGCAGAAATAGTCATCTGTGCCAGCCTGGCTGTATTGCTTCAGCGTCATGGTTGGCAAGGACTCGAGCGGCCAGCGCTCAAGGAATTCGGTCCAGATCGCTTCGCGCTCGGCAATGGGTTCATGCATTCAACCATTTCCTTTTGGTCAGAGTGAATTCATCAGAACTGAGGGTGTTGACGGAAGGTCAGCCATGGCACGGAGCATGCCATCGTTCAGCCAATGAGTGTCGATTTCCAGAGAAGCCAAGACCCGCAGGTGTTTTACGCAAGCAAAGGCCCCCTTACAACCTTGATCAATCGCCGCAACGCATCAAAACGCCGCCCATATGCCTCATCATTCCCATAGATAAGCTCAACATGCAGGCTATCGATCAATGCCAAATAAGCCTCAGCAAGCAACTCGACATTCTGCAACCCCATAGCCGGATAAGCCGCCTCAAGCGAGGCCTGAAAACGCTCACGAACACCCGCCAAATAACCCTCAAAACCCGACTTGACGCTCTGCTCGATCGCCGCCGGTGGGTAAAACGCTGCCCGCAGTAAAAAGCGCAACGCGCAACTTTCACTGTAGCGATGCTGCAGGTTGTCGATGTACCGCTCGCCTGGCGCCTGGCCGCTTTCTGGCGTGGAAAATTGCGTGTCTACATAGTCCTGCTCACTTTTCAAAGCGCAATTGAGCACGGCGGTATACAGGTCATCCTTGCTGGTGAAGTGCGCGTACAGCGAGGCTTTTTTGATTCCGGCGCTGACCGCGATGTCGTTCAGCGAGGCTGCGTCGTAGCCTCGATCAGCGAAGTGTTGCAGGGCAAGTTGTACGATTCGTTCAGCTGCTGGTGTCAGGGGTGTCGTGGTCATCAATGGCTCTTGTCAGTGGCCGGCAAGGCTGAATGTGGCGTTTCTGCCTTTGGGTAGGCTTATCCAGGTCAGCAGGCACACGAGCAGTGCGCTGAGTACCAGGAGGCTCGTCCAGGCGAGGGGGCCGTAGCTTAGAACGACTGCCGATAGCGGTGTGGCACTCGATGAGATGGACAGTTGAATGGCGCCCAACAAGGCGGCGGTGGAGCCCAGCGCGCGTTCCTGGGAGGACATTACCAGTGACATCAGTGTCGATTCGGCGATGCCCAGGCCAAACAGTGCCAAGGCCATGCCTGCCGCAATGCCGGGTAAGCCGACGTTGGTGGCGGTTGCCAGCAAGGTGATGAGGGCGCCGCTCGCCATGCAGCCTACACCCAGTAATGTCAGCCGGTTCATGCCTAGGGTGGTGATGAGTCTGCCGGCGAGCATGGCGCCAAACAAGATGGCAAAGCCTGTCACGCCAAACAGGATGCCAAACGACTGCGCGCTCAGCCCGTAGGTTTCTTGATACACCAGCGTTGCGCCGCCGATGTAGGCGAACAGGAAGAAGAACACTGCGGCCACCGCAAGGGCAGGCAACAGGAAGTGGCGATCCTTGGCGATCTTCACGTAGATGCGACACGCCGAAGCCAGTCGCAGCGGCTCACGCTTCTCCGTTGCCAGTGTTTCCGGGAGGTTCAGCCAGCTGTTCAGCAGTACCGCTACGCCCAGGATCGCAAGGGTGAGCATTACGGCGCGCCAGCCAAACCAGGTATCGATCACGCCTCCCAAAGCCGGGGCCAGAATCGGTGCCACGCCCTCTATGGTCATCAGCAGCGCAAACAGTTTAGTCGCTGTCGCCCCCTGGCTAACATCTCGAACCATGCTCATGATCACCACCAATGTCAGCGCAGAGCCCAGGCCTTGTACAAAGCGAAAGCCAATCAAGGTGTTGAGTGTCGGTGCCCAGGCCGAACCCAGCGAGCACAGGATGAACAGCGCAAGGCCAATCAGCAGGGGGCGTCTGCGCCCGTAGGCATCCACGAACGGTCCAAACAACAGCTGTCCTGCGCCCATGGCCAGGAGGAAAAACGTCAGGGTGAGCTGAGCGCCCGCAAAGCTTGCGTGGTAGTCACGGGCAATTTCCGGAAGGCTTGAAAGGTACATGTCGACAGCCGAAGGGCCCAAGGCGCCCACTACTCCCAAGCCAATCGCCAACTTCAGTGGCACCTGCTCCGATTGCACGGTGTTCATCATTTCAATCCGTTAATTTAAATGCTACCTACCGGTCGGTAGGTTTACGCATCATAGTTGCGCTCACTTCAGCGGTCAATGAACGTCGAGGCCCAACAGCCAACCACGAATTGGACCTACCCCTCCCCCCACGGGCGCCCGACCATAGTCTTGCGAGGCATTACTCCTGAACCCAACTTGGCCCCCGAGCGTGCAAAATGAAGTTCAGTTTTATCGACAACAACAAGCCAAGCCGTCGACGTGTACTGCGCGACGCCATCACCCTGGCGTTGGCGGCCTCGCCGTTGGCGAATCTGGTTAACGCGGCCGGCAAAGCCGGATCACCCGCCTCCAATGCCGAAGAAGTGACCTTCGCCGCCGGCCCGCGGCCGCTGGTGCAGTACCCGCAGAAACGACCGTTGACCTTGGTGACCACGCGTCCGCCGCATCTGGAAACCCCGTTCGCGGTGTTCAACGAAGGACCAATCACGCCCAATGATGCGTTTTTCGTGCGTTATCACCTGGCTAACTTCCCCACCAGCATTGATCCAGACACCTACCGCCTTACGATCAAGGGCTCGGTGCAAACGCCGCTGTCGCTCTCTCTCGCTGAGCTCAAAGCACTCGCCGAGCCGGTGGAGGTGGTGGCCGTCAATCAGTGCTCGGGGAACAGCCGTGGTTTCTCGATGCCACGGGTGTTCGGCGCGCAGTTGGGTAATGGTTCAATGGGGAATGCCCGTTGGCTGGGGGTTCCACTCAAGGCGGTGCTGGAGAAGGCTGGGGTCAAGGCCGACGCCAGGCAAGTGACCTTTCGCGGGCTGGATAAACCCGTGCTGGCGAGCACCCCGGAGTTCATCAAGGCCCTGGACATCGGTCATGCCCTCGGCGGTGAGCCGATGATCGCCTGGTCAATGAACGGCACCGACCTGCCCTTCCTCAACGGTTACCCGATCCGTCTGGTGGTGCCCGGCTATTTCGGCACCTACTGGGTCAAGCACCTGAGTGAGATCGAAGTGGTCGATAAGACTTACGACGGCTTCTTCATGGCCAAAGGTTACCGCGTGCCAGACAACGACTGTTTGTGCGTCGCCCCCGGTACCACGGCAGCGCAAACCAAGCCGATTTCGAAGATGCCGGTGCGCAGCTTCATTACCAGCGTAAAGCAAGGCGATGTGCTGCCGCGCAACACACCTGTGGTGCTCCAAGGCATAGCCTTTGATGGCGGCGACGGGATCAACAAGGTGCAGCTCTCTGTCGACGGTGGCAAAAGCTGGCGTGAAGCACAGCTTGGCCAGGACCTGGGCCGTTTTTCCTTTCGTGAATGGACGCTGCCCGTCACCTTCACCCACAAGGGCGCCACGCAGTTGATGGTGCGCGCCACTAACCGGGCAGGCGAGGTGCAGCCGCTGCGAGCCGACTGGAACCCCGGCGGCTACCGCCGCCACGTAGTGGAAACCAGCCACGTCACTGTCGCCTGAAGGAGCTTGCATGAAACGTCTGATCACTTTGCTGTGCACGGCGCAGGTTTGCGTGGCTGCTATCGCCAACGCGGCGCCGCTGTCGATCAGCTTGCCGCCGGAAACTGCTGCGCTCAAGCCCAGTACCCTGCCCGGTTATCAGTTGGCCCAGCAAAAATGCTCGACCTGCCACTCCGCCGATTACATCAACTTCCAGCCTCCTGGAATGACCTTGGCGCAGTGGACGGCAGAAGCCAGCAAGATGCAGCACGTCTACGGCGCACCCATCAGCGATCAGGATGTGAGCATTATCGGTGCCTACCTGGCGGTGACCTACGGCAGTGCCCAGGCAAGCGATGCCGAGGTGCAGGCTGCCAGTTCGCCGAAGGTCCAGGCGCCTGTTGCGAACGTCGACGCCACAGCGCTGCTGCAGAACAATGCGTGCCTGTCCTGCCACGCACTCGATCACAAGGTGGTAGGCCCGGCGTATCACCAAGTCGCCACCAAGTATGCAAACGATCCGCAGGCGATGACCAAGGTAGCCGCCAGCATTCAGCAGGGAGGTTCCGGGAAATGGGGGCAAACGCCCATGCCGCCTTACGCGCAGTTGAGCGCGGAAAACCTGCAGACCCTCGCCGCGTTCATACTGGCTCAGTAAGCCCTGCCGAGGTCAGTGTTTAGGCCGATGTCTGCGCCAAAAGCCCCGGTAGCGAACCCCAGATCAAGCTGATGCCTGCCAGCGCCATCAGCACAAAGACTATCCAGCGCACCGTCCGCGGCGACAACTTCGGCGGATAGCGCCGCACCAGCCAACTGACCAGCAGCACCAAGGGCAATGCTTCGGCGCTCAACAGCAGCGTGGACAGGTGCATCTGTCCCTGGGCGACCACCAGGCCCAGGCGCGCCGCCGCATTGGCGGCGAACACGGTGACCAGGGTATTGCGGATAATTTCGTAACCCAGGGGCTGGCGATACAGGTGGAAAACAATCGGCGGCCCGCCACTGGAAAACAAACCATTGAGCAGGCCACATAGCCCTCCGGCCAGCCAGAACGAAGGCTGTCGCGACAGTCGTGCTTTCGGCTTGTTTTGCACTACCAGCATGAAGCTGGCCGCGACGATCAGTACGCCGAGCAGAACCCGCAGCCAGGTTATCTGGCTGCCGCTCAACGCACCCAGCCCCCATATCCCCAGGCTCACGCCGAGCAGGCTGCTGATCAGTACCGGCATCAGCACCGCACGGTCCAGCTGCGGCTTCGGCCCGCCCAACGTGGCCATGGCATTGCCCAAGGTGAGGATGCTGATCACCACCGCTACCTCAGTCAGCGGCACCATGTGCAACGAGGCAATCAACCCCATCAGAATCAGGCCAAAGGCGAAACCGGTGAGGCTCTGGGCAACCGTTGCCAGGGCCACACAACACAAAAAAATCAGATGCACTTGCAGGCTCATACCGCCTCCATTGCTGGTTAAGCCAGACTGCCGCCGCACAGTTTCTGTGGCGGCGGCAGTCGGCAGATCAGGCGGGGGTGATGAGCATCACCCATGGTGCAGGCTCATGCCAGCCATTTGACCGCAATCAGAATCAAGGCCGCGAGAAACAGTGTTTCACTGACCAGTAGGGTCGCTGGACGCCAACCGACTTCCAGCAAAGCCTTCAATGAAGTTTTCATCCCCAGCGCGGCGATGGCGGTCACCAGGCACCAGCGCGACACATCGCCGGCAAAGGCCTGGATCTGCGCCGAGGCGATGCCGCTGCTGTTGATCGCCACGAACATGACAAAGAAGATGATGAACAAAGGCAACGGCAAGGCCGGGCGCGGGCCGCCATCACCGCGCTTGCGCAACAGCAGCGACAGGCTGAACACGATCGGTACCAACATGGCTACGCGCAACAGCTTGACCACGGTTGCGGTGTCGCCGGTTTCCTCCGACATGCTGTAGCCGGCGCCCACTACCTGGGCCACGTCATGAATAGTTGCGCCAAGAAATATCCCGGCCTGATGGGCGTCCAGACCAATCCATTGAGCAAACGGTGGGTAGGCAATCATGGCGATGGTGCTCAGTGCGGTCACACTGATCACCGTGAAAATAATATTGCGCTCGCTGTGCTTGTCCTGCGGCAGCACCGCAGAAATGGCCAAGGCCGCCGACGCGCCGCAGATGCCGACACTGCCACCGCTGAGAATACCGAAATCACGCGACTGGCCAAGCAGTCGTGACAAGAGGATGCCGAAACTGATGGTCAGGAAAACGGCACCAATCACCACCGCCATCAACGTACCGCCCAGCGAAAGGATTTGCTCCACGGTAATGCGCATGCCCAGCAGCGCCACGCCGCAGCGCAGGATGGTGCTGGAGGTGAAGCGAATACCGGCGACCGCCCGCCCCTCCTCGGAAAGAAAGCCCAATGCCATGCCCAGCAGCAGGGCCATCAACATCACCGGCGCACCGTAATGTTCAGAAAGGAACGTGGCGCTGGCGGCAACGACAACCGAGGCAAGGATACCCGGCAACAACAGGCTTAATTTCTGCTGCCGACGTGCCAGCCACGACATCGAGGGCTGGGCCGTGTCGAGCGACTGGTTGGGCATAGGCGGGATTGTGTGATGCTGTTTTATTTTCATTGTGTCAGCTACACCCTGTGGTTATGAAATCACTGGGTTTGATGCTAGAGAAATCAACTTCTTCTCATTAGGACCACGTCGACACCGTCTTAGGGGCCAGTCGGCCGCTGCGCGCAAAGCCCCGCGTTGCCTGGCTTTGCGCTGCCCATGGGCGCAGTTACCACGACTGCCATGCCTGATGCAGGCACGGTCAGTGGGTCCCCGGGGAGATCTTTATAAAAGGCGTCAGATTGAAGCCTGCGACGCATTGAAGGGACGACAACTCACTCGGATAACTGCTGCAGGCGCTGGCGTGTTTCAGCGCTGTATTGCACAGCGGCCACGGGAACCCGATCGTCAATGGCACGGCGAATCTGCTCGACGTCGGCCTCGCTGAATGCACCGCACAACTCGATCAATTGCACGTGCCGGGTCAACAATTCCTGGGCCACCAGCACCGCTTCCTCGATGCTGGCAACACCACACACGGTTGCCGCAAAGGCATCGGACTCCAGCCGCCCGTTATGGGTAAGGAACTGCATGCCGGGTGCCTTGAAGATAAAGCCATAACGTTGCACAGCCATCATCGTTCTCCTGGTGTAATGAAGTTGCTTAGCTGGCAGCCTGCAGTTGGTTGCGCAACTGACGACGGTAGTCGATAAAAATGGACGCCAGCGCGCAGGATGCCAAGCGCGCCTCCAATGGGTCGGCTCGCGAGGTGAGAATGATCGGCACCCGCGCCCCTAGCACCAAGCCGGCGGCCGTGGCGCTCATGAAGTAAACCATTTGCTTGAACAGAAAGTTGCCGGCTTCCAGGTTCGGTACCAACAAGATATCGGCATTACCCGCGACCTCACCGCCGATACCTTTGATTCGCGCAGCTTCCAGCGATACCGCATTGTCGAAGGCCAGAGGACCTTCAACGCAGGCATCGCCCAGGGCACCGATCGTCGCCAGTTTGGCTAGCTCCGCGGCATCCTTGCTGGACGGCATGCTAGCCACCACTTCTTCGGTACCCGACAACACCGCCATGCGCGGCTTTTCATAGCCCAGAGCATGCATCAACTCGATGGCATTACGCGCGATGTGAATTTTGTCGACGATCGTTGGTTGCACGTTGATCACCGCATCGGTGATCGACAAAGCCTTGTCGCTGCCCGGCAATGTCATATGAAACACATGACTGAGACGGCTGGCCGAACGCAGCCCCACCTCGCGTTTGAGCACTGCACGCAGCAATACATCGGTGTGCAGATGCCCCTTCATCAGTGCCTGCGCAGTGCCCGATCCCGCCAGCATGCAGGCGGCTTCGGCGCACTGCACCTCGTCGCTGACATGCTGTATGCGCAGGTCGTGTAGGTCCCAGTCCAGTACATCGGCCAGGGCCCGAATGCGCCCTTGATCTCCGACCAGCACGGGCTCGATAAGGCCTTCATCGCACGCCCGCTTGGCACCGCTGAGGCTGAGCAGGTTGACGGGATTGACCACCGCTGTGACCACGCGCGGCAGCGCCTTGGCGCGGTCAAGCAGGAATGCCGGGCATTCCGGAGGAATAGTGCTCAACATGCTTGGATTCCTGATTGTTCACAGTCGAAGCTGCAACAGCGCCCGAAGGCGCCGCGGCAGTGTTTCAGGTGTCCGGCATCAACCGGTCACTTTGGCGACTTAGACGTAGTCTTTATACTTCTCGAGGAAACGCACCGGCTTGGACAGCGCATCGCGGCGGAACGGATCGCCCAGTTCACGTGTGCACATGATCTCGATCACCGTGGTCTTGCCAGCCTTCTGTGCCTCGCAGGCGGCCTGCAGCGCCGGGCCGACGTCTTCAAGACGGTCGACGGTGACGCCTTCGGCGCCCATCGAGCGCGCAATGCCAGCAAAGCTCTGGTTTTCCAGCTCGCCCGCAACGAAGCGACGGTTGTAGAAGTCCACCTGGTTCTTCTTCTCCGCGCCCCACTGACGGTTGTGGAAGACGATCGAGGTAACCGGAATGTTCTCGCGAACGCAGGTCATGATTTCCATCATCGACATGCCCCAGGCACCGTCACCAGCGTAGGAGATAGCGGTGCGATGCGGTGCTGCAACCTTGGCGCCGATGATGGTCGGCAGTGCATAACCGCAATTACCAAAGCTCATGGCGGCGAAGAATGAACGTGGCTTCTCGAAACGCAGGTAGCTGTTGGAGACCGAGTTGATATTGCCAATGTCCGTGGACACCATGGCATCGGCCGGCATGGCTTTTTCCAGCTCGCGCAGCACTTGGCGCGGGTGCAGGTAGTTGCCTTCCTCACCGCTTTGCTCTTTGATCATGTCCAGCGAGAACTCGTCCTTCTCGTGGATCCAGGCGCTCAGTTCAGTTTCCCAGTCATATTTTTCCTTGGCGATTTCCTCGGCGCGCGCCCCTTTGTTTTCCAGGCACAGCACGTCGAGGCTCTCCAGGCGACCGAGCAGGTTGACTGCTGCAGCCTTGGCGTCGCCGCAGATACCGACGTTGATTTTTTTCACCAGGCCGAGCATTTTCGAGTCGCAGTCGATCTGAATGACTTTCGCCTGCTTTGGCCAGTAATCCAGGCCGTGCTGCGGCAAGGTACCGAATGGGCCCAGGCGGGTCCCCAGGGCCAGGACCACGTCGGCGCGCGACAACAGTTTCATTGCTGCCTTGGAGCCCTGGTAGCCCAACGGGCCGCACCACAGCTGGTGACTGGCCGGGAAGGAGTCATTGTGCAGGTAGCTGTTGACCACCGGCGCGCCGAGGTATTCGGCGAGCGCTTGGCAGGCTTCGACTGCATCGCCCATGACCACGCCACCACCGGAAATGATCACCGGGAATTTTGCCGATGCCAGCAGTTGGGCGGCTTCGGCCAGGCTTTGCTCGCCACCGGCGCTACGCTCGATACGAATCGGCGTAGGGATTTCAACGTTGATATCGCCGTAGAAGAAATCACGTGGAATGTTCAGTTGGGTCGGACCGTTTTCCTGCATCGCCCGATCGAAACAGCGACCGGTCAGTTCAGCCATGCGCGCAGGGTTGGGCACATGGGCCTGGTACTTGGTGATGGTCTCGAAGAACGGCAGTTGCTGGGCTTCCTGGAAGCCGCCCAGGCCCTGGCTCATGGAGCCGGTTTCTGGGGTAATGACGACTACCGGGCTGTGCGCCCAGTAGGCGGCAGCGATGGCGGTAACAAAGTTGGTGATCCCTGGACCGTTCTGCGCAATGCACACACCGTGACGCCCACTGACCCGCGAGAAGCCGTCAGCCATGTGCCCGGCACCTTGTTCGTGGACCACCGGGATAAAACGGATACCGGCGGGTGCGAAGATGTCCATCGCATCCATGAAGGCCGAACCCATGATGCCAAAGATATCGGTGACGCCATTGGCAACCAGTGTTTCTACCATTGCTTCGCTAGGGGTCATGCGTGGCATATCGATCTTCCTCTCGTTACTTAAGGTACGGCGGCTGCGCCGCCAATGACTCGGGGCTCAGCCTTTCAGCGCGACGGCTGCATAGGAATTGGTTTCAGGACAGGTGCGCTGTGCAGCCGGAATGCTCGGGCCGATGGCCAGGTACGAGGGGGCGGCGCGTAGTGCGTGGGGCTTGATGGGGTTAGCTCCGTTAAGCATGCCGATCTCTCCGATTGTTGTTGTGATGGAGTTTTGGGGCAGGTCGAGCGAGCCGCCTGTGCTGTGCGTTCAGGCGAGGACTGGCTGGCTTGGGGCTAGAGTAGGAGTCGGAAGGAAGCGGCAGATAGGACCAGTTGGGAGCCAACTGTTAAGCCAGTGGGTCCAGATGCGTGAGCAGGTAAAGCCAGCTTTGGCAGCGGCACAAAAAAGCCAGGCACGCCACGCCCCGCCGAATGGCGTTCGACGTGACGTGAGCGAGGACAGCGGTTGGGTCAGCGCTTAGCTGATCTGCTCGATGAGTTCGGCAAGCAGTTTGATCCCCGGACGAATGCGCTCGGCTGGAATCGACGAGTAGCCGAGACGGAAGTAGTTGAGCGGCGGTTGCTCGCCGAAGAAATGAATATCGCCGGGCTCGATCAATATGTCGTGTTCGGCAGCGACTTTTTGCAGACGTCGGGCGTCGAGGTTATCGGGACCTTTGACCCAGTAGCAGGAGCCGCCGAAGCTCGGTTCCTTGGACGACTCTGGCAAGTACTCTCGCAAGGCCGCGCCCATCTGCTCATGACGTTCCTCGTACGCGCGCATCAGGCTCATGATCAACGCATCGTGGTAGCCACGCTCCAGGAACAGGGCCACCGAACGCTGATTGTTCGCCGCCGGATGACGCACCATCAACCGCCGCAACGCCCGTGCCTCACGGATAAGCGCTTCGGGCCCGACCAGATAGCCGACCCGCAGGCCGGGGGCCAGGGTTTTCGACAGGCTGCCGACGTAGAGCACGCGGTCATTCTTGTCCAGGCTCTTGAGTGCCGGGATCGGATTGCACTTGAAGTTGGTCTCGCTTTCGTAGTCGTCTTCAATGATCAGAAAATCGTGTTCATTGGCACGTTCGAGCAACTCGTAGCGGCGCTCCAGGGGCATGGTCACGGTACTTGGGCACTGATGGCTGGGCGTGGTGTAGATAAGGTCGCAGTCATTGAGCTGATCGCTGAGCATCAGCCCCTGGTTGTCCACCGCCAGCGCCTGAACCCGCGAAGGGTTAAGCATGGCGATATTGCGCACGTCCACGTAACCAGGCTCTTCAATGCCCATCAAACTGTCGGGGCGCAACAGTAGACGTGCCAGCATGTACAGCGCGTGCTGGGCACCAACCGTGACCAGGATCTGCTCAGGCGAAACCCAGACACCACGGCGTGGCAACAGCCGAGTTCTGATCTGCTCCATCAGCAACGGATCATCGTTATCGAAGCGATCCGAGGCCCAATCACGAATCGCCGGAATACTGACCGCATCACGACAACACTCACGCCAGTTGGCGGTCGGAAACAGCGCCGGGTCGAACTGGCCGTAGATAAAGGGGTATTTGTAATTCTGCCAATCGCGTGGCTTGCTCATGTTGCGTTGCTGCGACGGTTGCATCACCAGGCGCTGTGACCAGTCCGGCTTGGTGGTCACGGACTCGTCCTGCTGCACACGCGGCGTCTCCACCTTGCGCGCCAGAATGTCCGGATTCACATAGTAGCCACTGCGTTCACGGGCCAGCAGGTAACCATCGTCGAGCAAGTGTTCGTAGGCGAGCACTACCGTGTTTCGGGCGATGTTCAACTGCTTGGCCAGCTTGCGACTGGAGGGTAAGGGACTGTCGAGCGGAATATTGCCGTTGAGAATGACTTGAGCGATCTGCTCGCGCAGTTGCTGCTGCAAGTTGGTGGTTTTATCGGCGGACAAATGGAACAGCTGGAACATAGCGGCCTCGACTGAACGGACGACAAGCACTGGTACCGCACACCACTCGGCCAGTCACTTCAGAATGCTCTTGCCAGCAAACCGCTGACGCAGCGATCGCAAAGCAGACTAGCAACATCACCTCGACAAGACTATCCGGCGCGCCACTATTAACGCCGCAGACACGCCAAAACCGGCCCGTCAATGTAACTCGGGGCCGGTCCGCGCAAGGTTCGACGCGTTATGGATTAGCGGCAAGACGGCCAAAGGCAGCGTCTAGGGCGGCGATAATCACGTCCAGGTCCTGCTGTGTGGCGATCAATGCCGGGCTGAAACATAGGGTATTGTTAAATTGCTCGAAGCTGCGGTTGGTGCGCCCAATCATCACGCCCTGGCGCATGCAGTCGGCAGCGATGGCAATGGCTACGCTTTCGGCCACCGGCTCCTTGGTCTTGCGGTCCTTCACCAGCTCCATGCCACAGAACAAGCCTTTGCCGCGCACGTCGCCAATGATCGGATACTTGTCCTGCAGTTCGCGCAGGCGCCCCATGAAGTACTCGCCCATGTGGGTGACATTCTCCAGCAGGCCTTCATCTTCGATAATCCGCATGTTCTCCAGTGCGGCCGCCGGGCCTGCCGTGCAGCCACCGAAGGTGCTGATGTCACGGAAGTAGCCCATGCGATCGTCAGCGTCCCCCTTGAAGGCTTCGAACACTTCCTCGGTGGTCACCGTGCAGGAGATTGCCGCGTAACCGCTGGCCACACCCTTGGCCATGGTGACGATGTCCGGCTTGATGCCGTAGTGCTGGTAGCCGAACCATTTGCCGGTACGGCCCAGACCACAGACCACTTCGTCGATGTGCAGGAGGATGTCGTACTTTTTGCAGATCGCCTGAATGGCCTCCCAGTAGCCTTCTGGCGGGGTGATGACGCCGCCCCCCGCGGTGATTGGCTCGAGCACCACGGCACCCACGGTATCCGGCCCTTCGGCAAGAATCACTCGCTCCATTTCCTGGGCTGCACGCAGGCCGTAGTCGGCTACCTCACCGAACTGCGAGCGGTATTCGCAGCAATGTGGAAACTCGACGAAACCCGGGGTGAAGGGACCGTACTGGTTCTTGCGCTCAAACTGACCGGTAGAACTCAGCGCCGTGATGGTGGTGCCATGGTAATCACGTTCGCGGAACAGAATCTTGTGCTTTTTGCCGCCGTACTTTTTGTGCGCAATCTGCCGGACGATCTTGTAGGCCTTCTCATTGGCCTCCGAACCTGAGTTGGAGTAGTACACCCGGCTCAGGCCCGGCATCTTCTCGATCAGTTTCTTGGCGAACAAGGCGCCTGGAACACTGCCTGCGGAGCCGGCGAAAAAATTCATCTTCGCCAACTGATCGCGCACGGCGTCAGCGATGCTCTCACGGCCATAACCAACGTTAACGGTCCACACCCCACCAGACACCGCATCCAGGTATTCATTGCCCTTGATGTCGCGGACGCGCAGGCCTTTGCCTTCAACGATCATCAGCGGATCGTTCTGCTCCAGCGGTTTGTGCTGGGACAGGTGATGCCAGACGTGAGCGCGGTCACTGGCCAGGGCTTCGACTGCATCGAACTCGTGCGCTGTTGTTTTCATGCTTACCTCTCGACTGGTGCATTTTTATTGTTGGTCACCGGGCAGCAGACACGCTCCAGGCAGCCGCATACGAAGGAGCAGCACTCGGCATCGCAACGCAGCACTGCCCGATCCACCCCTGGAGAAGAAACTAAGAACAAGCAGCGCGCGCAGTTAGATCCAGTTGTTGTCCATTCGTGATGCCAGCCTTCGATCAACGCACTGGACTAGCGCAGCAGCCGCGACTGGTTCTAAAAGCGTCGCGTCGATCCCCTCACCCTGCGAACACCAGAACCCTCATCGACAAGAGAACCTGAATGATTGAAGTGGAAATCAACGGGGTGGCCCAGTGGTTACCCGCGGACATCAATCTGGCGCAACTGCTCGTCCGCCTGCAGTTGCAGGGGCGGCGCCTGGCCATTGAGTACAACCTTGATGTGGTCCCACGCAGCGAGTACGCCGAGCTGCGCTTGAAACAAGGCGACCGCGTGGAAATCGTCCACGCCATTGGCGGCGGTTAGTTGCACGTCAACCCGCCATCCCTCCCCCAAACTGGAGCCTCTATGACAAGCACTGGCACAGCCTCCGACCCCCTGATCATTGCCGGCCAGCCTTACGCCTCACGCTTGCTGGTGGGCACAGGCCATTACGCAGACCTGAGCGAGACTGGCGTAGCCATCGAGACCAGCGCGGCGCAGATCGTTACCTTTGCGGTACGCCGCAGCAACCTTGGGCAGGCGGCCGATCAGCCCAATCTGCTCGATGTGGTCTCACCGCAACGCTACACCCTGCTGCCCAATACCGCTGGCTGCTACACGGCCAAGGATGCGGTGCGCACCTGCTTGCTGGCCCGTGAACTGCTGGACGGTCACAACCTGGTCAAACTCGAAGTGCTCGGCGACAGCCAAACCCTGTACCCCGATATCGGTGAGACCCTGATCGCCGCTCAGCAGTTGGTCGACCTGGGTTTTAAGGTGATGGTCTACACCAGCGACGACCCACTGGTGGCCCGGCGCCTCGAAGAAATTGGCTGCGTGGCGGTAATGCCTCTGGGCGCGCCAATCGGTTCCGGCCTGGGTATTCGTAATCCCTACAACATCCGCTTGATTGTGGAAAACGCCAAGGCTCCGGTGATCGTCGATGCCGGCGTCGGCACCGCCTCAGATGCCGCCATCGCCATGGAGCTGGGCTGCGACGGGGTGCTGATGAATACCGCGATTGCCCGCGCCCGCGAGCCAATCCGCATGGCCTCGGCGATGCGCAAGGCGGTCGAAGCCGGCCGCCAAGCCTACCTGGCGGGACGGATGCCAAGGCGGCTCAGCGGCGACGCGTCCTCACCCTTGAGCGGCCTGTTTCTATAAGCCCCCGACGACGCAGCTGGGCGCATAAGAGGCTCAGCTGCGAGAAGCATCCAGGGCCAATGACAGCGCCAATTGCGCGGCCGCTGCCTGCAATTGCGGAATGTATTCGATCAGCTCGTTAAGACTTTTGCGTGCTGTGGGCGCATGGCAGGCCAATGCTGCCAGGCACTGGCCATCGGCACCTCTGATTGGTACGGCGACCGCCACCATACCTCTGACAAACTCCTCACTGTCGATCCCTACCCCCCGAGCGCGGATACGCTCCAGCTCGGATTCCAGCAAATCGCAATCGGTGATGCTGCGATCGGAGCTCGGCGTAAGCTCGAGCTGCTTGAGTATGTCGCTGCGCCGGTCCGCAGGCATCTCGGCGAGGAATAACTTGCCACTGGCCGTGCAATGCAGCGGCACATGGGTGCCAGGCTCGACATGCAGGCGCAACGGCTCGTGGGTTTCCACGCGATCGACGTAAATCACACTGTCGCCATCCAATGCCGTCAGGTTGCAGGTTTCACCCAACTGCCGCACCAGTGACTGCAAAATGAGCCGACTGCGTTGCAGCACTACGGGGTTACGCAGCAGTGACAACCCCAGGCGGTTGGCGCGCGGACCGAGCAAGTAGGTCTTCTCGTCCACTTCGCGCAGCAGAAAACCCAGGCGCTCCAACGCTACCAGCATGCGCAGCAGCGTCGCCTTGGGCGCTGCAAGCCGGTCGCATAACTGCGCAAGCGACAATGGGGCATCCGCCTTGGCCAACACTTCCAGCAACAGCAAGGCACGCAGGCTGCGATCCGGGCTTTCACCGTTGAGCGGCTCGGGCAGTTCCTCTGCTAATTTCGGTTTGATTTGTTCCATTATCAATCACCCGATGAAATGTCATGGCGAATTAATTCATTAATTATTAACGAATTAAACCGCGTTTGAGCGCAACAAAAGCCGGTGGACTTATCAACGCGTTAAATCTGGCTCCATATAAGTGGAATGTATTGTTCTAATTTGCAAGTGCAATTCGGGTTCACAACTATAAAAAGAAGAGGATTTCGGATGTCACGTGCCTATGACTTCGTCATTGTCGGTGCCGGCTCAGCCGGCTGTGTTCTAGCCAATAGACTCAGCGAGAATGGACGATACAGTGTTTGCCTGCTCGAGGCGGGGCCCGCGGATCGCTATCCGTGGATCCACATCCCGATAGGCTATGCCAAAACCATGTTCCACCCGGTGTACAACTGGGGCTTCTACACCGATCCAGATCCCGGCATGAACGACCGGCGCATCTACTGGCCGCGTGGCAAAGTGTTCGGTGGCTGCAGCTCGATCAACGGGCTCATTTTCATTCGTGGCCAACGCGCCGACTACGATGCCTGGGCCCGCGCCGGTAATGTCGGTTGGGGCTGGGATGATGTATTGCCATACTTCCGTCGCGCCGAGAGCAACGACCTGGGTCCCGGCCCCACACGCGGCACAGACGGGCCGCTCTCGGCATCCAGCATCAAGGCGCGCCACCCGCTCACCGAAGGCTTCATCGGCGCGGCCAAAGCGCTCGGTGTGCCCCACGTCCAGGACTTCAACAGCGGTGATCAGGAAGGCGTCGGTTACTACCAACTGACCACCCGCAAGGGATTGCGCTGCAGCACCGCGGTGGCTTATCTGCACCCCGCCAAGCGGCGGGCCAACCTGACCATAGAATCGCTTGCTCACGCTGAAAAAATACTCTTCGATGGCACCCGCGCAGTTGGTGTCCAGTACCGTCAGAACGGCCAGTCGTTGAGTGTAAAAGCTAGACGCGAAGTGATCCTCAGCGCCGGTGCGCTGCAATCACCGCAGCTCTTGCAACTCTCCGGTGTCGGCCCTGCGCAGTTGTTGAAAAAATTCAATATCGCCGCCGTGCATGACCTGCCGGGTGTGGGTGAGAACCTGCAGGACCATCTGCAGATTCGCTTGATCTACGAATGCACTCAGCCGATCACCACCAACGATGACCTGCGCTCCCCACTACGTAAATTGCGCATGGGCCTGCAGTGGTTACTGACCCGCAGCGGGCCGCTGGCCATTGGCATCAACCAGGGTGGCTTGTTCACACGGGTGCTGGAGCAAAGCGCCACCCCCGACATTCAGTACCACTTCGGTACGCTCAGTGCCGACTCTGCCGGCGGCAGCGTGCATCCCTTCTCCGGCTTTACCATGTCGGTTTGCCAATTGCGTCCCGAAAGCCGTGGCTATGTTCGCATTACCTCCACCGACCCTATGCAACCACCGTCGATGCAGCCCAATTACCTGTCGACCGAGCTGGACCGCAAAACGGTCATTGCCGCAGTCCGCTACACCCGCAAGCTGGCCGCGACCGGGCCGCTCAAGCAGCTGATTCGCCACGAGTTCCGCCCCGGCATCGAAACCCAGAGCGACGAGCAGATTCTGGAGTTCTGCCGTCAGTACGGGGCGACCATCTTTCATCCCTCCGGGACCTGCAAGATGGGTAACGATCCGCTCGCGGTGGTGGATTCACGCCTGCGTGTGCATGGCGTGCAGGGGCTGCGGGTAGTCGACTGCTCGATCATGCCGACCCTGGTCTCGGGCAACACCAATGTGCCGGTGGTGATGATCGCCGAAAAGGCCTCGACAATGATTCTTGAAGATTGTCTACAGCCCAGCGTCCGCACGCCGCATAGCGTGGCGCCAGCGCTGCCGGAACTGAGCACCTACGCATCCTGATGGAACATTCAAGGCAGCGCGCAAACGCGCTCACCTTCCTTATAAATACAACAATAGGAACAATGACATGTCCACGGCCAGCCCTGTGCGCAAGGTGGTTATTGCCAGTGTGATAGGCGCCACCATCGAATGGTACGACTTCTTTCTCTACGGAGTCGTCGCCGGCATTGTGTTCAATCAGTTGTACTTTCCGAGCGATGACCCGCTGGTATCCACCATGTTGGCCTACGGCACCTTCGCTGTAGGCTTTCTCAGCCGCCCGATCGGCGGGGTGATTTTCGGTCACTTCGGCGACAAGATCGGGCGAAAGAGCATGCTGATCATGACCATGATGATCATGGGCGTGGCCACCTTCCTCATTGGCCTGGTGCCCAGTTACAACACCATCGGCATCTGGGCGCCGATCCTGCTACTGGTACTGCGCGTCGTCCAGGGCATCGGCCTGGGAGGCGAATGGGGTGGTGCGGTGCTGATGGCCTTCGAGTACGCGCCAAAACACAAGCGCGGCTTCTACGCCAGCTTGCCGCAGATTGGCCTGGCCATCGGTTTGTGCCTGGCCTCCGGCGTGGTCGGGCTGCTGTCCTATGTACTGAGCGACACTCAGTTTCTCGATTGGGGCTGGCGTATCGCATTTCTACTCAGCGCCTTGCTGGTGTTCGTCGGCACCTGGATCCGTCTGAATGTGATGGAAAGCCCCGAGTTCGCCAAAGTCAAAGCCGCCAATGCCGAAGCCGCCATCCCGTTCGTGGACATGATGAAGCGGTACCCGAAAAACGTCCTGGCCGGTATGGGCGCACGTTACATCGATGGCGTATTTTTCAATGTTTTCGGGGTGTTCTCACTCAGCTACCTGACCCAGACGCTCAACCTGCCACGCTCCCAAGCATTGATCGGAGTAATGGTGGCAGCGGTGGTGATGTGCTTCACCATCCCGATGTTCGGCGCCTTGTCCGATCGTATCGGCCGCACGCGCGTGTACTTCTGGGGCTCGCTGATTACCGCGCTGTCTGCCTTTCCGGCCTTCTGGATGATGATGGTCAGCAATGGCGATATGTTCATGGTGTGGATTGCGATCGTGGTGCCCTTCGGCATTCTCTATGCGGCGATCTACGGACCTGAAGCGGCAATGTTCTGTGAGCTGTTCGACGCCAAGGTACGCTACACCGGCATCTCGTTCGTCTATCAGTTCTCCGGCATCTTCGCCAGCGGCCTGACCCCAATGATCGCCACCGCGCTGATGCGCAGCAGCGATGGGCAACCATGGACGACCTGTTTGTATGTGCTGTTCGCAGGCGCGGTCAGTGCTTACTGCGCCTGGTGGATCGGCGCGCGCAAAGGCGAACAGATGAAGAGCGAATTCAGTCCTGCGCCCAACCCCACCTCCTGACTACAAGCTGATCCGCTACACTCGGCGCATCGCCCGACCCATTGCGGGAAGGGCTTTACGCTGACTTTTCTGCCGCAGGAGTCACTCATGTCAAAGCTTTATCCCAGCATCGATCCCGAGGGGCTGGTCGAGTACTCGGTGGTTTACACCGACCGCTCGCTCAACCACATGTCGCAGACGTTCCAAGGGGTGATGAACAACATTTCCACTACCTTGAAGCAGGTGTACAACGCCCAGGCTGTTGCCGTGGTACCCGGCAGCGGCACGTTCGGTATGGAAGCGGTGGCGCGCCAGTTTGCCAGCGGCCAGCAATGCCTGGTGATACGCAACGGCTGGTTCAGTTATCGCTGGAGCCAGATTCTGGAGATGGGCAACATTCCGGCCGCTACCACGGTGCTCAAGGCCCGACCGGTCGAACTCGGCCGCCAGGCCGCCTTCGCCCCACCACCACTGGAGGAAGTACTGGCAGCCATCGAGGCGCACAAACCGCAGATTGTCTTCGCGCCTCACGTCGAGACATCGTCGGGAATTATCCTGCCCGATGACTACTTGCGCGCCGTCGGTGACGCAGTGCATGCCGTGGGCGGATTGTTCGTGGTGGACTGCATCGCCTCGGGCGCGCTCTGGCTCGATATGCACAGGTGCGCGATCGACCTGCTGATCAGTGCGCCGCAAAAAGGCTGGAGTGCATCGCCATGCTGCGCCTTGGTGATGTTCAGCGCCCTGGCCCTCGAGCGCATCGAGCATACCCAGAGCAGCAGCTTTGCCTGTGACCTGAAGAAATGGCTGCAGATCATGCAGGCCTACGAACAGGGCGGGCATGCCTACCACGCAACCATGCCCAGCGATGCCCTGGCGCATTTCAACGAAGTGATGAAAGAAACCCAAGCCTACGGCTTCGACAAGGTCCGCGACGAACAGCAGGCACTGGGTGACCGAGTTCGCGCCTTGTTGACCAGCAAGGGCATCAAGAGCGTGGCCGCAGACGGCTTCCAGGCCCCCGGCGTGGTGGTCAGCTACACCGACGATGCCGAGATAAAAACCGGCAAGAAATTTGCCGCCCACGGTCTGCAGATCGCGGCTGGCGTGCCGCTGCAATGCGATGAGCCGGCCGACTTCCAGACCTTTCGCATTGGTCTGTTCGGGCTGGAAAAGCTGCACAACATCGAGCGCACGGTCAGCACCCTTGAACAGGCGTTGAACGAAATCATCGGCCACTGACCCCTGTTCACTGAGGCTCGCAGAAGCCAACAACTTCTGACGAGCCCAGGCTTCACCGGCCCTTCAAACAGGCGTCGACCATTGGCTTTCAGGCACTGGCCTGATCACTCGACGGCTGCATCAAATTAGCCATCCTGCGCCCAAACAATTGGGCCAACGCCTCGGGATCTCCAGCGGCTTCGTCCAGTGCCTCGACCACCGCCTGCAGGGTTGGCCGGGTCCGCGCCAGCAGTTCGTCGACGTAATATTCCGGAGTGACCTGGGTGTGCGCCTGGTAACGGCGAAACAGTTCAAGAAGTTGCGGATCCAGGGTAATCGTCAGGGTAACGGCGGACATCAGGTAGACCTCTCGAGATTGTTCGGCGGCAACCGCCATGCGCTTGACTAACGGACCCATCCTTAGCCGCCTTGTTCCTGGACCATAGGGCCAGTTTTCACCTGAACATGGCGCCAGGCACCACTGGCCGCATTCAGCTGCGGTAACTGGCCCCTCCCCCGCACCAGCGCCACTCCTAGAATCAAGACTTCCTTTCCGGCCCTCAAAGGCGATATTCATGACCGATCTGAACTTCGAACCTGCCAGCCGCCTGGTCCCTGTCCGGGAGTTGTTCGGCATCGATTCCAACATGCGCGTGCCGACATTCCTCACGCCCAACGAACATGTGCCGCAGATCGACGCGGCCTATCGTTTCAACCCGGAGGTCACCCTGGCGATTCTCGCGGGTTTCACCCGTAATCGCCGAGTGATGCTGCAAGGCCTGCACGGCAGCGGCAAGTCGACCCATATCGAACAGGTCGCGGCAAGGCTCAACTGGCCGTGCACCCGGGTCAACCTGGACGGACACATCAGTCGCCTGGACCTGATCGGCAAAGACGGCATCGTCCTTCGCGACGGCAAGCAGGTCACCGAGTTCCAGGAAGGCATCTTGCCCTGGGCACTGCGCCGGCCCATGGCGCTGATCTTCGATGAATACGACGCTGGCCGTCCGGATGTCATGTTTGTCATTCAGCGCATTCTCGAGCGCGACGGAAAGCTCAATCTGCTCGACCAGAATCTGGTGATCCATCCGCACCCCTCATTCCGCTTGTTCGCCACCGCCAACACCGTTGGCCTGGGCAACTTGAATGGGCTTTACAACGGCACTCAGGTGCTCAATCAGGCGCAGCTGGATCGCTGGAACATTGTCGCCACCCTGAACTACCTGCCGCAGGCTGAAGAAGTTGCCATCGTCGCTGCACGGGTGCCGCATTTGCTCGCCCGCCATGGCGAAGATCTGCTCAGGCAAATGGTGGCAGTGGCCGACCTGACCCGCCAAGGCTTCGCCAGCGGCGACCTGTCGACGCTGATGTCGCCGCGCTGCGTAATTTCCTGGGCGGAGAACATGGAAATTTTCAGCGACCCGGCGCTGGCCTTCCGCCTGTCGTTCCTCAACAAATGCGATGAAGCAGAGCGGCCGATCGTCGCCGAATACTACCAACGCTGTTTCGACCAGGAGCTGGCTGAGTCGGCGTTCCCCTTGCTGGCACTGGCCTGAACACAGGAAGACCCCCATGACCCCTCCGCTACGCCGCGAGAAACGTCAGCAACAACTTGAAGAGCTCTGCGCGGCGACGCTGCGGGCGCTTTCCGGCGAGCGGCGCGTGCGCTATCGCGGCGGTCGCCTGGAAGTCCAGGAACGCTACTTTCCGGTCCACGCCCCGCACCTGCACCCCAACCCGGAACACGATGAAAGCCTCGCCTGGCGCGGCGTGGCAGATAGCTTGGCGCTGCGCCTGAAACACAGTGACCAGGCGCTGGTGCGTCAGGTTCTTCCAACGCAGCCCATCGCCCGCCTGGTGTTCGAGTTACTTGAGCAACTGCGCGTCGAGTCGTTGGTAGCCGACTGTCATCCCGGTGCACGGCGCAACATGCTGCGGCGCTTCGAGCAGTGGAGCCAGCAGTTTCTCGACGCCGGGCACACCGAAGGGCACATAGGTCTGCTGCTGTTCACCCTGGCGCAAATGAGCTGGATTCTGCTGTGTGGCGGCCGCGCCGGTGAACAAACGGAAATGCTCATTGAAGCGCCGCGCCTGAGCCTGCTCGGCCACTTCGGCGCCGCCTTCGGTCTGATGCGCCGCTGCCGACAGGATCAACCAGCGTTCACTGAGCATGCCCTGCTGATTGCCACCAAGGTACAGGCGTTGATCGAGGACCTGGACACCGAACGGCTCGGCGACGACGAGAGCAACGCCTCGGAAGTCGTCGAAAAGGTGCATCTGGCCTTCGCACTGCTATTGGATGTGGATCAGGATGGCGAAGGAGAGATCAGCAGCAGCGGCGATACCCACGGTAATCCACGCGGCAGCAACGACACCTTTTCCTATCAAGTATTCAGCCGCGAGCACGATTGCGAGCATGACGCCACCAGCCTGGTGCGCCCCGATCTGTTGCGCGAGCTGCGCCAGCGCCTGGACCGTCGCCTGGCGGCTCAGGGCCTCAATCTGCCACGCCTGGCCAAGCGTCTGGGTACCCTGCTGGCTGCGCCTCGTCGCGACGGTTGGGCGTTTGCCCAAACCGAAGGGCAGATCGATGCAGGCCGACTCAGTCGGCTGATCATCAGCCCGGAGCAACGCGAGATTTTTCGCCACGAGCTGGAGCGTCCGCACAGTGATTGCCTGGTCACCCTGTTGATCGACAATTCCGGCTCCATGCGCAACCATATCGAAAGCATCGCCTTGCTGGCTGACGCCTTTTCTCGCGCATTGGAATTGGCGGGGGCTCGCAGTGAAATCCTGGGTTTCACCACTGGCCAATGGAACGGCGGACGTCCGTTGAAGCGCTGGCGCGCCCTGGGTCAGCCAGCCAATCCGGGCAGGCTCAACGAGCTGAGTCATGTGGTCTACAAGAATGCCGAAACGTCGTGGCGTCGCGCCCGACCAAGCATTGCCGCATTGCTCAAATCTGATCTTTTTCGCGAAGGCATCGATGGTGAAGCGCTTCTCTGGGCACGTCAGCGGCTGCTGCAGCGCGAAGCCCGGCGACGCATCCTGATCGTCATCAGCGATGGCTGTCCGATGGACAGCGCCACCCACCAAACCAATCAGCAAGACATCCTCGACCTGCACCTCAAACAAGTGGCGCGACAGATCGAACAAGAGGGGAATGTTGAGTTGTACGCCCTTGGCGTGGGTCTGGACCTGAGCGCTTACTATCGCCGCAGCCTTGAGCTGGATCTATCGCGTAGCTTGGACAACGCGGTATTCGATGAAGTCCTGCGCTTGCTCAAAGGTCACCCGTAACGTCCCATCACGAAACAGAGCGCCACTGCTCTCGTGTGTTCGGCCAAACCGTTCAATCACTGAACGGTTTGGCCGAACACACGAGAGCGGGGTGTGACGCTTAGCTACTCACCGGTACAACTGCCGGCAGGCCTTTGAGCCGCCGCCAGATGCTGCGACTGAGGAACGCCAACAACAGAATCGCCAGACTGACCACGCCCAATGCCAGCGGCATGCGTTGCTCAGGTATGAACGCCATGCCGGTGACGATACCGAGCATGCCAATGATGGCAACGTAGGTCAGGTAGGGATAACACCACATCCGCACTTTGAGTTTCTCCGGCGCCTCACGCTCCAACTTGGCGCGCAAGCGCAGCTGAGACAGCGCGATCAACACGTAGACGAAGATCGCCACGGTGCCGTAGGAGTTGACCAAAAAGGCGAAGATGGTGTCCGGCGATACGTACGACATGACCACCGACAGATAGCCGAACAGCGTACCGAAAAAGATCGCCCGACGCGGAACGCCCTTCGAAGACAGCTTGGCCAGGCCCCGCGGTGCATCACCGCGTTTGGTCAACGCGAACAGCATGCGCGAAGACGCGTAGATGCCCGAATTGAGGCAAGACAACACTGCCGTCAACACGATCGCATTCATCACGTGCGCGGTCCAACCGAAGCCCATGGCGGCAAGCGCACTGGAGTAAGGCGTGAGCATCGCAGGTGAGTTCCACGGTACCAGCGTGACCACCAGCAGGATCGACCCGACGTAGAAGAACAGCACGCGGGTAATCACCGAATTGGTTGCCCGCGCGACCGAGCGAACCGGGTCGGAGGACTCTGCAGCAGCCACGGTGACGATCTCGGCCCCGAAATAGAACCCGGTCGCGGCCACTGCACCGGTCAACACCGGCCCGATGCCGTTGGGCATGAAGCCGCCATTGCTCAACATCGAACTCAAGCCGTGATGGGTTTCGGTCGGCCACATGCCAAGCAGATACAACCCACCGAGCAAGAGAAAGACCAGGATTGCTGCGACCTTGATCGAAGAAAACCAGAACTCGAATTCACCGAAGGACGCCACCGAGCACAAGTTAGTGAATGTCAGAATTATCATCAGCACTAAGCTGATGGCCCAGGCCGGTACATCCGGCATCCAAAACTGAATGAGTGAAGCACCGGCCACCGCTTCGACGGCGACGACAATTACCCAGAAGTACCAATACATCCAACCGGTGAGAAAACCGGCCAATTGGCTTGTCTGTGGACTGTCGGCCCAGGCCATGCGTGCATATTCGTAGAAGGACCCAACCGCCGGTAAAGCACAGGCCATTTCGCCGAGCATGCGCATGATCAGGATGACCAGTACGCCGGTGACCATGAATGAAATCAGCGCTGCAGGCCCTGCCGACTGGATGACCACACCGCTGCCGACAAACAGACCGGCACCAATGACACCACCCAGCGCAATCATGGCCATGTGACGTTGCTTCAGCCCGGATTGCAGGCCGCCGTTGGAACTTTCTGATTGGGTTTGTTGAGGTACGGACATGCTGCTCACCCCATTCGTTATTATTTTAGGTTGAAAGGCATTTTTTGAAGCAGTCGGTCCTCGACCCCCTCGAATCGCGGGCGTCGAATTTGGCTGCTCACGCAGTGTCTTCCGGGTGTGCATAACTTTTTAGGGCCAATTACCAAGCGCGGCTGGAGCCACGTCGAGAGGTTTGGACCCAGGCGAAAAAAGCGTTGAAATCCTGACAACTCGTTAAGTAGGAATGTTCTGACGTCAGATTGAGAAGGTTCATGGATCGAAAATGCGGGTTTACCTGCAACGCAGAGAGCCCCTTCCTGCACGCATAGGCGTATTGGCGACAGCAGAGTAAACTCCGCTCCACGTTTGTCGGAGCAATTTCTTTTTTACATCAGGAAACAACGTGCCTAAATCCAACGAGGAAAATGCATCTCTCGAGTCGGTCTCGCTCGAAAGCCCCTCGCCGCTGTACGCGCGGGTCAAGCAAATCATCATGCAGAAGATTCGCGCCGGCGTATGGCTGCCCAACTCCAAGCTGCCGTCGGAAAGCGAACTGCTGAATGTGCTGGGCGTGAGTCGCATGACCATCAATCGGGCACTGCGCGAGTTGACCATTGAGGGCGCATTGGTACGTACGCAGGGTGTCGGCACTTTCGTCGCGGAGCCCAAGGGCCGTGCGGCACTGTTTGAGATTCACAATATTGCCGATGAAATTGCTGCCCGCGGCCATCAGCATCGCAGCGAAGTGATCGTGCTCGAAGAAATGCCCGAGCGCGCTCGTGCATCGATGCCCTTCCCGCTTGAAGGGATCACGCGCTTGTTCCACTCGGTGCTGGTGCATTTCGAAAACGAAGTGCCCGTACAAATAGAAGAGCGCTTCGTGAATGCCGAGGTAGCGCCGGCTTATCTAGAGCAAGATTTTACCAAGGTCACCCCATACGCCTACCTGATCCAATTGGCACCACTGACTGAAGGCGAACATGTGGTCGAGTCCATTCACGCCAAGTCCGCCGAATGCAAGTTGCTGCAAATCAAGCGCTACGAGCCGTGCCTGTTGATTCGTCGACGCACCTGGGCGGCAAAGGGCCAGGTTGGCTGTGCACGCCTGGTTTATCCAGGTTCGCGCTATCGCCTGGAAGGTAAGGTCGGCAACTGAAGCAAGGTTCGAGCGACCCCCGCCTGTCGCTCGATAACCCTCCTCAGATTACAAGCGTTCGCGCTGTTACTGACGCAGCCTGAAATGGCAGAAAAGTGACATTTCGCTTTTTCAGCCTACAGAAATGTTACGAAATCTCCCTCGCCTTTCTGCGCAACCACTGAAATTGCAACAACTTTTTCAGCATCTCGTGACGTCCCCCTAAAATCTTAATAAACCTATCTCTTTGTTTTATAACTAATTTATAGAATTTTACGCTTTTACATTTCCTGCAAAACCTGATTTTGGCCTCTTGCTTGCACCTACTTGTACATACAGGTTGGTATAAGCTCATATGTACATCATGAGATTGACCACCTTTCACCAACCGCTGAATGAGGCAATGACCATGACCACCCGTACTCGCAAGCGCGACGTCGAAATCCGCGCAGCACGCGGCAACACGCTTACCGCCAAAAGCTGGCTGACCGAAGCGCCCCTGCGCATGCTGATGAACAACCTCGACCCGGAAGTTGCCGAGAACCCGAAAGAGCTGGTGGTCTACGGTGGCATTGGCCGTGCCGCGCGTAACTGGGAGTGCTACGACAAAATCGTCGAGAGCCTGACCAACCTCAACGATGACGAAACCCTGCTGGTTCAGTCGGGCAAGCCGGTAGGCGTGTTCAAGACCCACAGCAACGCCCCGCGCGTGCTCATCGCCAACTCCAACCTGGTGCCTCACTGGGCCAACTGGGAGCACTTCAACGAACTGGATGCCAAGGGCCTGGCCATGTACGGCCAGATGACAGCCGGCAGCTGGATCTACATCGGTAGCCAGGGCATCGTCCAGGGCACCTACGAAACCTTCGTCGAAGCCGGTCGCCAGCACTACAACGGCAGCCTCCAGGGCAAGTGGGTACTGACCGCAGGCCTCGGCGGCATGGGCGGCGCCCAGCCACTGGCCGCGACCCTCGCCGGCGCCTGCTCGCTGAACATCGAATGCCAGCAGAGCCGTATCGATTTCCGCCTCAGCAGCCGTTATGTCGACGAGCAAGCCAAGGACCTCGACGATGCCCTGGCGCGTATCGCCCAGTACACCGCCGAAGGCAAGGCCATCTCCATTGCCCTGCTGGGCAACGCGGCAGAAATCCTGCCTGAACTGGTCAAGCGTGGCGTGCGCCCGGACATGGTCACCGACCAGACCAGCGCCCACGACCCGCTCAACGGCTACCTGCCAGCCGGCTGGACCTGGGAGCAGTACCGCGACCGCGCCCAGACCGAGCCTGCTGCCGTGGTCAAGGCGGCCAAACAATCCATGGCCGTTCATGTCCAAGCCATGCTCGAGTTCCAGAAGCAAGGCGTGCCGACCTTCGACTACGGCAACAACATCCGCCAGATGGCCAAGGAAGAAGGCGTCAGCAATGCCTTCGACTTCCCAGGCTTCGTACCGGCCTACATCCGTCCGCTGTTCTGCCGGGGTATCGGTCCGTTCCGCTGGGCCGCGCTGTCGGGCAATGCCGAAGACATCTACAAGACCGACGCCAAGGTCAAGGAACTGATCCCCGACGATGCCCACCTGCACAACTGGCTGGACATGGCCCGCGAGCGCATCAGCTTCCAGGGTCTGCCAGCGCGTATCTGCTGGGTAGGCCTGGGCCTGCGCGCCAAGCTTGGCCTGGCGTTCAACGAAATGGTGCGCAGCGGCGAGCTGTCGGCGCCGATCGTCATCGGTCGCGACCACCTCGATTCGGGTTCGGTGGCCAGCCCTAAC
The DNA here is from genome assembly GCF_004803755.1 of Pseudomonas sp. DG56-2. NCBI lineage: Bacteria > Pseudomonadati > Pseudomonadota > Gammaproteobacteria > Pseudomonadales > Pseudomonadaceae > Pseudomonas > Pseudomonas sp. DG56-2. Next base: position 691,679 of record NZ_CP032311.1, on the reverse strand, counting down.
CGCGAAACCGAAGCCATGCAGGACGGCTCCGATGCGGTCTCCGACTGGCCGCTGCTCAACGCCCTGCTCAACACCGCCAGTGGCGCGACCTGGGTTTCGCTGCACCACGGTGGTGGCGTGGGCATGGGCTTCTCCCAGCACTCGGGCATGGTCATCGTCTGCGACGGTACCGACGAAGCGGCCGAGCGTATCGCCCGCGTCCTGCACAACGACCCGGCCACCGGTGTCATGCGTCACGCCGATGCCGGTTACCAGATCGCCATCGACTGCGCCAAGGAACAAGGCTTGAACCTACCGATGATCAGCAAGGCCTGACCCCACTTTCGAGGAGCTTGGACCATGACCAGCAGCCCATTCACCCAACAGCTCCACGGCGTGCGCGTGCTCGACCTGAGTCGCGTTCTGGCCGGCCCGCATTGCACCGCAATGCTTGCGGACCTTGGCGCCGAGGTGATCAAGTTCGAAGTGCCCGGGCACGGTGATGACAGCCGTCATCTGGGCCCGTTCAAAGACGGAGAGAGTGTCTACTTCGGCCTGATCAACCGAGGCAAACGCAGTGTCGAGATCGACTTCAAGGACAGTGCCGAGCGTGCCCGCCTGTATGAGCTGGTGCGTGACGCCGACGTCGTCGTCGAGAACTTCCGCCCCGGCGTAACCCAACGCCTGGGCATCGATTTCGACACCCTCAAGCAATACAACCCGAAGCTGATTTACGCGAGCATCTCCGGCTTCGGTCAGCACGGCCCGCTGTCGAGCAACCCGGCCTACGACATTGTCGCCCAGGCAATGTCCGGACTGATGAGCGTCACCGGTTTTGCCGCAACAGGCCCGACCCGCAGCGGCGAGTCCATCGGTGACTTGTGCGCCGGCGTGTATGCCGCCTGGGCAATCAGCTCCGCGCTTTTTGCTCGTGAGCGTCATGCACCTGGGGCCCAATACATCGACGTCGCCATGTTCGACGTGCTGTTCAGCCTGCAGATGACCGGCCTGTCCGGGTTGTTCGCCAACGGCGTAACACCAGGACTGGTGGGTAACCGCCATCCGGTCTCGACACCCTTTGATACCTACCGCGCTGCCGACGGCCTGGTAGTGATCGCGGTCGCAAGCAACAAGCTGTTCCAGCGCCTCTGCCAGTGCATGAACACCCCTGAACTCGCCAGCGATGAGCGCTTCGCCACAGACCCACAACGCACCTTGAACGAGCCAGCGCTGCGCCGTGCAATCGAAGCCTGGACCCGCCAACTGAGCGTCGAGCAGGTTTGCGACATTCTCCTCGATGCCGGTGTGCCGTCGTCTCCGGTGTGGACCCTGGCTCAAGCTGCCGAAAGCGAGCAGGCGCAGGTTCGCCAACTGCTGATTCGGCCCGAAGGTTCAGCACTGCCGCTGGTACCACAACCGGTTTTCTTCAACGGCCACAAACCTCACGCCACCACCCTCGCCCCGCGCCTGGGTGCCGACAACCTGGCGTTCGGACTACAGAAACAGGAGCTCTCCCATGAACTTTGAACTGGACCAGGTCGAACAGGCGGTGGTCGAATCGGCTGAGAAGCTGGCGCGCGAAGTTATTCAACCACGCGCCCAACACTACGACGAAACCGAAACCTTCTGCGCCGAAAGCCTGCAGGCACTGGGCGAACTCGGCGGCATGGGCATCAATTTGCCCGAGCAATATGGCGGCCTGGGAATTGGTAGCCTGGCCATGAGCCGTGTGGTCGAAGCGGTGGCCGGCGCTTGCGCCTCGACTGCATCAGCCTTGACCGCGCACTTTCTGGCCACCGACTCGATCCTGATCGGCGCCAGCGAGGCGCAGAAGCAGGAGTGGCTGCCACGCGCCGCCAGCGGCGAATTGCTCGGCGCATTTGCACTGACCGAGCCGGCTGCCGGTTCCAACCCCGCCGACATGCGTTGCCGTGCGCAACGCGAAGACGGCGGCTGGCGCATACGCGGCAGCAAGCACTACATCACCAACGCCCGTGAAGCTGGCTTCATCGTGCTGTACGCCAAAACCGATGCAGACGCCGGACACAAGGGCATCAGCGCCTTCATGATTCCCCAAGGTACCGCAGGTATCAGCTTTTCCAGCCCGGAAAAGACCATGGGCCTGCGCGGCAGCACGATCTACGAACTGGCACTGGATTGCTGGCTGCCCGAGTCGGCCTTGCTGGGTGAGGAAGGCGCTGGTTTCAGCACCGCGATGGCCGTGCTCGACCGCGGTCGAGTGGAAGTCGCAGCCATGTCGCTGGGCATCGCCAACGCGGCCCTGCAGGCGAGCTTGAACTGGGTGCGCGAACGGCAGATCGGGCCAAAACCACTGGCTGCCTACCAAGGCACCCAATGGCGTCTGGCGGATATGTACGCACAGCTGGAAGGCGCACGCATGCTCACCTGGAAAGCCGCTGCCCGCCGCGACAGCGGCGAGCGTTTCAGCCTGGATTCGGCGACCGCCAAACTGGTTGCCGCCGAATGTGCAGGCTTCGTCACCGACGCTGCGCTGCAGCTACACGGCGGCTACGGCTACATCCGTGACTTGCCGCTTGAGCGCTATGTCCGCGACGCCCGAATCCTGCGGATTTTCGAAGGGACCTCGGAAGTGCAGAAAATCATCATTTCACGCAGTTTGCTCGACGCCCACCGCTAACCAAGCGAATAACCGGGGCCTGTCCCATAGGCCCCTTCCTTAATGTTGAAACTCCAGAAGGTTGTCGTATCGAACGACACCTGAGAGGAATCGCCATGTCCGCCTCCAAAGAAAGTGCGCAGCGCAAGACGTATATAGAACGGCGTTCCATCGATTACATCCCCGACGCCGAGCGCCATGGTCGGCTGCTCAGCCAGTTCACCCTCTGGTTCGGGGCTAACCTGCAAGTCACCGCTATCGTCACCGGAGCCCTCGCCGTGGTGCTCGGTGGCGACGTGTTCTGGTCATTGATCGGCCTGCTCATCGGGCAATTGCTCGGTGGCGCGATCATGGCGCTGCATGCGGCTCAAGGCCCGCAGTTGGGACTGCCGCAAATGATCTCCAGCCGCGTCCAGTTCGGAGTCTATGGGGCTGTGATACCGATAGTGCTGGTGTGCATGATGTACGTTGGCTTCTCCGCCAGTGGCTCGGTGCTGGCAGGTCAGGCCATCGGCCAACTGGTCAATGTCAGTGACGCAACGGGCATTCTGATTTTTGCCGCACTGATCGTGGTACTGACGGTGCTGGGGTATCGCACCATCCACTGGATCGGGCGGCTGTCGAGCGTGATCGGGGTGGTAGCGTTTTTCTACCTCTTTTACCGCCTGTTGTCTGTCCATGACATCGGCGAACTGCTCGCCAACCGGCGCTTCTCCCTGAGCAGCTTTCTCTTGGCGATTTCGTTGTCTGCATCCTGGCAGATCGCTTTCGGTCCTTACGTGGCTGACTATTCCCGCTACTTGCCGAGAAACACCTCGACCTTGAAGACGTTTCTCGCCGTAGGCCTGGGCTCGGTGATCGGTACACAGATCTCAATGGTCTTCGGTGTGTTCGTCGCAGCGCTTGCCGGTGATCAGTTTGCCGGCCATGAAGTCGCCTACATCGTCGGCATGGGCGCCAGCGGCGTGGTGGCTTCGCTGCTGTTCTTCAGCATCGTATTCGGCAAGGTGACCATCACCACGCTCAATGCCTATGGCAGCTTCATGTCATTGGCCACCATCGTCAGTGGTTTTCGCGGCAACCAGGAAATATCCCGCGGCCTGCGCACCGTCTACATCCTGTTCATGGTGGGACTGGCAACTGCCCTGGCGCTGCTGGGACGGCATTCGTTCCTGCACGACTTCTCTGCGTTCATCCTGTTTTTGCTGGCCTTCTTCACACCGTGGAGTGCGATCAACCTGGTCGACTTCTACCTGGTGACCAAAGAGCGTTACGACATTCCGGCGCTTTCTGATCCAGATGGACGATACGGACGGTGGAACATCGCAGGTATCGTGATCTATGCCTTGGGTGTGTTGATTCAGCTGCCATTCATCGCTACCAGCTTCTACACCGGCCCATTGGTCGAGGTATTGGGGGGTACGGATATTTCGTGGCTGATCGGTCTCACAGTGCCTGCCCTGGTGTACTACCTGGTGGCGCGAAGTGCCGTGCAGCGCATTCCCGAGCGACTGATTCTGCCGCAGGAACACAGTCCGGGCTGAATCAGGAAGACGCAAGGGTGGCCGGCAACAGCCACCCTTGCATTGAACGTTGTTGTTTACCGAGGGGTTCAACATGCTCGCAGCCGCCGTGTCAGCCAGTACGCCATTCAGCGCCCGAGACCGTTTGCTGGATGCGTCCATCGAGCTGTTCGCAACCCGTGGTTTTCAAGCAATTGGCCTGCGCGACCTGGCCAGCTATGTCGGCCTGCATGCAGGCTCGCTGTACCATCACATCGAAAACAAGCAGAGCCTGCTCTATGAGTTGATTGAAACAGCCCTGGCGGACTTGCTGGCCGATACCAAGCGGCGCATGAAAGGTGCGAGCACCACGTACGAGCGGGTACGACGCTTTGTTCAAGCGTTCGTCACCTTCAACTTGAATGAGCAGTACAGGTTGATATTGGTGACGCGAGAGTTCGTGAACCTCAGCGAAGACCACAAGCAACAGGCCAACAGACTGCGCAGTGAGTATTACGCCCTGCTAAGCGCAACGATCGCCACGGAGTACCAACAGCGCGGCAAGCCCGACGGCGATATCAGCCTCATCACCAATGCGGTCATTGGCATGCTCTACGGCCAATCGCAGTGGAACGATACTCAGGTTGGCGAACAGCAGCTGACAGAGGTGCTCACCCGTTGTGCGATGAGCATCATTGCGAGCAGCAGCAATACCACTGCTCGCACATAAAGTCTTACCAGCCGCCCGGCAACCAGCCCAATGCGCTGGCAATCGCATAGGCCATGCTGCACAGGTACAGGAAAACTACCATCACCTGAATCACAGGGTGAGCGATCCAGCCACACTGCCAGGCCGGAACGATGTCACCGTTCTTGCGCGCCGAGCGCAGCATCAGGATTGGCATGATCGACAAGATCACGCCGCTGAACACACCGGCGAAGTACAACGCGTTCACAAAGCCGACCATGCCGCTGTAGGCCAGAATAAACGGCGGCACGCAAACAATGGCAAGTACCAACAAGCGGTTCTTGGGATTGCTTTCCGAACCCAGGCTTTTGAACTTGTCGAAGATGTTGGTCAGGAAGCTGCCGCCAAGGCCCCAATAGGAGGTCATCATGGCGCACAACGCAAAGGTGTTGGCAGTGTAGAACGCCCATTGTCCCAGCGCTTGGCCCCAGGCCAGGGTGGCCACTTCGGTCTGGTTTTCCAGGCCATTGAGGGCAATCACCGACATCGGAACGATAGCCAGCAGAACAAAAGTGATCACCATTCCGGTAATCACCGCAACCGGCAGGCGCTTGGGTGCGTGGCTGAAGCCGCGGGCCATTTCCGGTACCACGTACTGCGCCGAAAAGCAGAACACGGCAATGTTGAACACCGGGATCATGTAGATCCAGCTGCCTTCGAACAGGTTGGCGAAATCGGTTTTTTCATTGATCAGTGTGGCAATCACCAGCACCAGGGTCATCGACACCATACCGATACTGATGAACTTTTCACCCTTGCCGATTGCCTTCAGGCCCAGGTACAGCACGAACGCTGCAGGAAGGAAGAACAGCAGGCTACCCAGCGCCGGACTGATGCCAAAGAACTCGCTGAGGATCCTGCCGCTACCGCTCATATAAGCAGTCAGCGCACCAATACTGTTGACCGCCACCGACAGAAAAATTGCCCAGGCGCCGAAAGAGCCCACGTAGCGTTGCGCCAGGCCACTCAACTGGTGATGGCTGCGGGTACGCAGGGTGGTTTCGGAAACGTAAAGCATGGAAATAGTGGTGAAGACACCGGCAACGGCCAGCCACAGCAACAGTGGCAAGTAACCTGCCAGGCGACTGGCGTAGGCCATTGAAAGCACGCCAGCACCGATGTTGGTGCCCACAATCATGGCGACGGCCTCTACGAAGGTCAGACGCTTGACCTCCAGGCCCGATGATTCGGCCACGGACGGGGCAGCACCGCCGAAGGCGGTGTTGGGTTTTGCACTCATGATCACACTCACTGCGTATTTATATTTATTACCGGATGCACCTGAAGCGATGCGTCACAGGCTCAGCGATTAACACTGAGCACTGCGCCATGGAATTCTCGAGCGGCGGGCAAAATATCACACAAGGTGTTCGAAATAACATTCACCCTATGCGAAAGAGTGTGATACGAAGTTTCGTAAAAAGGCTTGGAAAGCAGATAGTTAGCGGTTACGAACGGTACCGTGCGGAGGTCAAGCCCGACCAAGGTCGGGCCGCCTCGCTGCAAATAGCGATCAGAATTCCAGACAAATCTTGCCGAAATGCTGGTTACTTTCCTGGTAACGGAACGCATCGACGATCTGCTCCAAAGCAAACGTCTTGTCGATGATGGGACGCAAGCCATTGGCATCGATTGCGCGCACCATCGCCTGTTGCTGCGCCCGGCTGCCAACCAATACCCCTTGCAGTCGAATCTGGCGCACCAGTGCCTGAACCAACGGCAACTGCCCGGCGACGCCTGTGAGAATACCGATCAACGAAATATGCCCGCCGATACGCGCAGCGATCATCGACTGCTCGAGCGTGGCCGGACCGCCCACTTCTATTACGTGATCAACCCCCCGATTGCCCGTGAGCTGGCGCACTGTTTCACCCCAGGCAGGCGTCTTGCGGTAGTTGATCAGGTGGTCGGCGCCCATCGCCTTGAGGCGTTCGAGCTTCTCGTCGCTGGACGAGGTGGCAATTACAGTGGCTCCAGCCAGTTTGGCAAATTGCAGCGCGAAAATTGAAACACCACCGGTGCCCTGCACCAACACGGTGTCGCCCGGCTTGAGCGAATCATCGGCCATCAGCGCCCGCCAGGCAGTCAGCCCTGCAGTGGTCAGGGTCGCCGCCTCGGCATGGCTGTAACCCTTGGGGGCATGGGTAAACGAAGTTGCGCGCGCGGTAACCTGTTCGCGGGCATAACCGTCGATGCCATCACCCGGCACCGTGGCGAAACCTTCTACCAGGGGCTGACCGTCCAGCCAATCTGGAAAGAAGGTACTGACCACGCTGTCGCCCACGGCAAATTCACTGACCCCAGCGCCGACTGCAGTCACCACACCGGCACCATCGGCCATTGGAATGCGCGATTCGCTCGGACCCCACATGCCACTGACAACGGCAAAGTCGTGATAGTTGAGCGAGTTGGCGTGCAGCCGCACGGTAATCTCGCCAGCCGCGGGCGCTGCTGCCTCGCAGGTGCCGACCTGAACCTTGTCGTAACCGCCGCCCGCCTGCACATAAATGGCCTTGCTGGTCATGCGAACCTCCTGATAGAACCGGGTAAGTAGCTGACCAGTCTTGGCCTGGACTGCAAACCGGTCAAGCATCAGCTCTTGCGAAATATTCAGACAAACTACAATAATGCGAGTAATTATCAGTTACTACGTTAGTTGCCGTTTATGTCCGCTCCCGATCATAGTGCTTTGCATACGCTCTATAGCGAACACCATGGCTGGCTGAAAAGCTGGTTATGCTCACGCCTGGGCAACGCCAGCGATGCCGCTGACCTCGCCCAGGACACGTTCATCCGGGTGCTGACCGCGCGTAATGCTCAGACCATCCGCGAGCCGCGAAGCTATTTGGGCGCCATTGCCCATGCCCTCATGATCGATAAGTTCCGGCGCAAAGCCTTGGAGCAGGCCTATCTTGCCGAGCTGGCCAACCGCCCGGAGCGCCTGGCCGACTCACCGGAAACCCGCCTGCTGATCCTCGAGACCCTGGTCGCTGTGGACACACTGCTCGATGGCATGGGCGAGCGCACTCGACGTATTTTCCTCGCGGTGCAACTCGAGGGCCTGAACTATGTAGCCACCGCCGAGCGTGTAGGCGTTTCGGTCACTACCGTCAAAAAGCACCTGATCCGCGCCATGACCCATTGCCTGCTGCTGACGGACGACTGAATGGCTCACTCCCTGGATTACCGCACCCTGGAAGCCGCGGCCACCTGGTACGTGCAACTCAACGCCGGGCAGCCCAATGACGCCCAGCTGCAGGCCTGGCAAGAATGGCTGGGTAAAAGCCAGGCCCATGCTCAGGCCTGGGCGCGGGTAGAAAAACTGCAGCGCCAGTTCGGCAGCCTTCCCGCCGATATCGCCATGCCGACACTGAACGGTGTACGCGCACGTCGCCGCGCAGTCATTAAAACCCTGGCCATGCTCATGGCCGTTGGCGCTACCGGTTGGGCCGTGCACGAAAGCACGCCTGGCCAGGCGCTGATGGCCGAACTGCGAACCGGAAAAGGACAACGGCGCCAGGTCAGGCTCAGTGATGGCAGCCAGTTGCATCTCAACAGCGACAGCGCGGTGGATATCCTCTACGACGGCCAACAGCGTTTGTTGCGTCTGCACCAAGGCGAAATCATGGTGCAAACAGCGAGCGATCCGGGTGCCCGCCCCTTCGCGGTACAAACCGCCGAAGGTCGCGTGCGCGCGCTGGGCACACGGTTCAGCGTGCGCAGCGACAATGGCAAAAGTGAAGTGAGCGTCTTCGAGCATGCAGTGGAAATCCGGCCAATGGATAACCCCTTGCTCATGTTGCGTCTTGAAGCCGGGCAGGCAGCAAGCTTCGACCGGCACAACCTCAGCGCAGCCCACCTGGCAGCCCCAGGCACTGGCGCCTGGACCCAGGGAATGCTGACGGTGATCGAGTGGCGGCTGGCCGACTTTGTCAGCGAGCTGCGGCGCTACCGACCGGGCGTGCTGCGCTGCGCCGACAGCATTGCCAACCTGCGTTTGTCCGGGGCCTTTCGCATCGACGACAGCGACACCATCCTGGAAAACCTCAGTGCCTCCCTGCCTGTTCAGGTGCGCTACTTGACGCGCTATTGGGTCAGCATCGAACCGGCCTGAAAAAAAATCTTTATCGGGGTTTCCGATTTTCATTCTCATTCGGCTACGCAGTTAAAGCAGCAAATTCAGCTGCCACTCTGCCCCGCCAATCGAAGGAAACCTGCATGTCCCGTACTTGCCCCCGGGCGCCCCGCCCTCTGGTTCGCGCCGTACACCTGGCGTTGTTTGGCCTGACCCTGGCGCCACTGCCAATGTTGGCGCTGATACCTACCCAAGCCATGGCACAGAGCACCAGCAAGAACTTTCAGATTGCGCCGGGGGCGCTGGGCACAAACCTGAGTTTGTTCGCCACCTTCACCAACATCACCCTGTCGTTCGATGCGCGCCAGACACAGGGCAAGCAATCGGCCGGTCTGCAAGGCAACTACTCGGTGGAAGAAGGCCTGGCGCGCCTGCTACAGGGCAGCGGCCTGCAAGCTCAACGTCAAAGCAACGGCGGTTATGTATTGGTGCCGGTCAGCAATGGCAAGGCACTGGAACTGGGGGCGACCAGTATCAACGGCCAACTGTTGGGTGAAACCACGGAAAACACCGGCTCCTACACCACTGCCGCCTCCCGTACCGCCACCAAGCTGCCGCTGTCGATTCGCGAAACGCCGCAGACAATCACCGTCGTCACCCGGCAAATGATGGATGACCAAGGTGCCCAGAGCATCGCCGACGTCCTCAACAATACCCCCGGCGTCTCCGCCCAGACCTACGACAGCGACCGGGTCGAGTTCACCAGCCGCGGCCTGGTGATCACCAACTATCAGTACGACGGCGTCAACACCATTTACGACGGCGTGTATGGCGAGGGCACGGCGCATGTCGACATGGCTATCTACGACCGGGTCGAGGTGCTCAAGGGTGCCACCGGCCTGATGACGGGCTCCGGCGATCCCTCTGCTACGGTCAACCTGATTCGCAAAAAACCCACCGCAGAGTTTCAGGCCTCGCTCACCGGCAGTGCTGGCAGTTGGGACAACTACCGCGGCGAAGGCGATGTTTCCGGCCCGCTGAACAGCACTGGCACCCTGCGTGGCCGCTTCGTCGGTGCAAAGCAGGACAAGAACGGCTACCAGGATCACTACCAGCAAAAGAAAGAGGTGTACTACGGCATTCTTGAAGCCGACATTACGCCCGACACACTGCTGACCGTTGGCATCGACCAGCAAACCACCACCCCGCGTGGTACATCATGGACCGGCAACCCGGTGTACTACACCGATGGCGGTCGGACTGATTTTCCGCGTTCGTTGAACACCGGTGCCGATTGGAGCCGTCGGGACTTCGACAATCGCACCTACTTCGCCTCGCTGGAACAGGCACTGGCCAACGACTGGTCGCTCAAGTTCAGTGTCAACCAACTGCAGAGCGACCACGACACGCGCCTGGCATCCGCCTTCGGCTCTCCAGATCGCGCCGGCAACGGCATGGGTATCATCTGGGGGCGCTGGGAAGGCCACCGGGTGCAGAACAGCGCTGACGTGAACGTTTCCGGCCCCTTCTCACTGTTCGAGCGTCAACACGACCTGGTGGTCGGCTTCAGCACCTCCAACTCGCGCCAGACCGGCGCTACGTGGGATACCAGCGGCGGCGGTCTTGTACCGGGCAGTATCTTTGAATGGAACGGCGACCTCGCCGTGCCTGACTTCCCCAAGAACGGTAAGTACGAGCAGAAAAAGAGCCAGAACGGTGCTTACATCGCTACCCGCCTGCGCCCGACAGATGACCTTTCGGTAATCCTCGGCACCCGGGTCAGTACGTTCAAGTACAGCGACAACTATGACTACGATGGCTTGAATCCGATTTTCGCGGACAGTTCGACCAGCTACAAGCAACACGGCGTGGTCACACCCTACGCGGGCGTTGTGTATGACCTGGACGACACCTACTCGGTATACACCAGCTACACCTCGATCTATCAGCCGCAAAGCAACAAGGACAGCAACGGCGCAACTCTCGATCCGGTCGAAGGCGATAGTTATGAAGCGGGCCTGAAGGCGGCCTATTTCGACGGCAGGCTCAACGCCAGCCTGGCAGTGTTCCGTATTGAACAGGACAACATCGCCGAGTCCATCGGCACCAACCCACAAACCGGCGAAGGTATCTACAAGTCCACCAGCGGTGTTACTACCAAAGGTGTGGAACTGGAGCTGGCGGGCGAACTGATGGAGGGCTGGAACCTCTCGGCCGGCTACACCTATGCCCGCTCCCGGGACGCGGACGAGCAACACGTCTACGGCTTCCCGATGAGCACCAGCAAGCCTGAACACCTGGTGCGCGTGTTCAGCACCTACCGCCTGCCAGGCGTATTGGACAAAGTCACCGTGGGTGGCGGGGTGAACTGGCAAAGCGCGTTCTACGGCAAGATCTATAGCTATGCGGCCCAGGACTACACCTATATCAAACAAGGTGGCTACACCCTTGTCGACCTGATGACCCGCTACCAGTACGACGAACACCTGAGCTTCACCGTCAATGCCAACAACGTCTTTGACAAACGCTACCTGAGTGGGCTGGGCAACTTTGACACGACCTACTATGGCGAGCCGCGCAATGTAATGCTGACGACGCGCTGGGACTTCTAAAGCCCCAGCAACCGTGCCGAGCCTCAGCCCTGACGCAACAACGCCTGCAGCGCCCGGCAGTCAGCCGCATGCCAGTCGGTCAACTCCGGCCAGGGGTTGTCCGGCAGGTTGACCAGGATGGTTCGCGAACCCGCAGCCCGACCGCAATCGAGATCGAAACGGTAGTCGCCCACCATGACCATCTCGCTTGGCGCCACATTCCAGGCCTCGGCCAGCTTCAGCAGGCCACCTGGGTGTGGCTTGGGCGGCGCCTCGTCACGCCCAAGCACATACTGCTCGGCAAAGCAGTCAGCCAGGCCAATGGCTTGCAGCGTTACATGGGCCAGTTCACGCGCATTGCGGGTAAGGATACCCAACTGGAAGCCGCGCCCGGCAAGCTCGCGCACCAGCTCCACGGCACCCACTGCCGCCTGCGAACCGATGGCCAGGTCACGCTCGTGCTCGAGCAACCAAGCGTGTTTGGCTGCGGCCTCGGCGGCAGGCAGCGCCGCCAGGTGAGTGAGAATGTCGTCGCTCGGCGGAATCTCCAGGGCTTCGCGAATCGCGGCGAAGTCATGCACGGCAACGGTCAAGGTGCCGTCCATGTCGAAGACCCAATGGCGGATAGCTGTCAGGCTCATGCCCAGTCCTTGCGATGGCGAATCAAACCTTCCTGGCAGGACGAGGCAACCAATTGCCCAGCCTGATTGAAGATGCTGCCCCGGGAAAAGCCACGCGCATTGCCCGCCCAGGGACTGTCCATGGCATACAGCAGCCACTCGTCAGCCCTGAGATTGCCGTGAAACCACAACGAATGATCGAGGCTGGCGATCTGCATATCTTTCTGCCACACCGATTTGCCATGAGGCAGCAACGACGTCGTCAACAGACCGAAGTCCGAGGCATAGGCGAGCATGTATTTGTGTAACGCCGGTACATCCGGCAGGGTGCCGTCGGCACGGAACCAGATGTACTTGACCGGATCACCCGGCTTGGGATCGAACGGATCTTCTTCAGTAACCGGACGCATCTCGATGGGTTTGGCGCAGAGCATCTTGTCGCGAATCGACTCAGGCAGGCGATCGGCCATGCGCTTGAACAACTCCACCTCCGAGGGCAGATTCTCCGGGCCAACCACGGTCGGCATCGGTGTCTGATGCTCAAAGCCTTCTTCGTCATACTGGAAGGAAGCGCTGCAGGTGAAAATCGGCTGACCTTTCTGAATAGCCGTCACCCGCCGAGTACTGAAGCTGCCGCCATCACGCACGCGATCTACCGAGTAGACCACCGGCATCGCCGCATCTCCAGGACGCAGGAAATAGCCGTGCAACGAGTGCACATGGCGTGCTTCTTCGACCGTCTGACTGGCCGCCGACAACGACTGACCCAGTACCTGGCCACCGTACAACTGACGAAAGCCCAAGTCCTGGCTCCGTCCGCGGAACAGGTTTTCCTCGATAGCTTCCAGACTCAACAGGTCGACCAGATCGTCCAACACGTGGCTCATTCAAGATTCTCCAAAGCGATGCGCAACTGCGACAAATGATACAGGGTTTGTCATAGCCGCCCCGTATGTTGTGCAATTCAGCCGCGCAGGGTCTGTTGCCACTGGGCACGACTGATGCGGTACAGCACATGGGGGCGCAGTGGATGAAACTCGGGAAGCTTGGGGTGAAGGAAATGGCCATCAATGTCGTGTTGCATGCCGATCGCCTGCATGACCTTCTGTGACGGCAAATTGCTTTCGGTGGTGAACGACACCACTTGCTGCAAATCCAACTGGGCAAATGCACAGCGCAAGCTGGTCCAGGCTGCCTCACTGGCAAATCCCAACCCCCAATGGCGCCGGGCCAGACGCCAGCCGATTTCCACCGCTGGGGTGAAGTGAGCATCGAAACTGACATTGAGCAGGCCGGTCATGCCGATGAAGGCCCCCGAGTCCTTGCGCTCCAACGCCCACAAGCCGAAGCCGTACTCATTGAAATGCCCACGAATACGCCCAATCAGCGCCGCGCTTTCCACGCGCGTCAGCGGGGCAGGAAAATAGCGCATCACCTGAGGGTCGGCACACATGGCGGCGAACTCGGCGAGGTCATCGTCCTGCCATTGGCGCAGCACGAGTCGCGCGCTTTCCAGTTCGAGAATGGGGGTCATTGCCAGCTCCTGAATACGTCACCTGCAGTTTACAGAGTAGGCAGATTCAAAAAAGCAGGGCGATCATGCAGAAAAAAATTCGCAGTCTCGACAGCCATGGCCTGAACCATCACTGTCGAGTCATTCAGGGCGGGAGTAATTAGAACTTGAAGTTTGCAGTCATCTCCGCTGACCGACCGGGTGCCACAGTGGCAAATAGTCCGACATGGGACGCGTCGTAGATGGTTTCGTCGGTCAGGTTAAGGACGTTGAGCTGCAGGTCGAGGTTTTTGTTCACTTTGTAGCCAACCATAGCATCGTAGCGCCAGTAGTCATCGATGGTGACCGTGTTGGCATCGTTCATGTAGCGCTCATCCATGTAGTTGGCTCCGGCCCCGACGGTCCACCGGTCAGTGATGTCGTAGGAGCTCCACACGCTAAAGCTGTTGGGTGCGATGAACTTGGACTGGTTGCCATCATTGCTACCGTCACCGCCCGACTTCACCACTTCGGCATCCAGGTAGGTATACCCGGCCCAGACAGCCCAGGCATCGGTAATTCGCCCAGTTGCACCAAGCTCGATACCCGTTACCTTCTGGTCGCCATCAAGCGTCACGAAGCCAGTGATTGGGTCCGTGATGCGAGCGTTGGTTTTTTCGGTGCGGAACACTGCTGCGGTCAAGGACAGCTGTTCGTTGAACACATCCCACTTGGTACCCAGTTCTACACTGCGAGCTTTTTCCGGGTCCAGATTGGCCTTGTTACCGTTCAGGTTACCGGCACCCGCGCCATCAGCACCGCCAGACTGGGTGTTTTCACCCGATGGATTGGACGACGTGCCGTAAGACAGGTAGATGCTGCCGTTAGGCAGCGGCTTGAACACCACGCCAACTTGATAGTTCCAAAGCTCACTGGACGACTCGGCACCACCAGCAACCCGATTTTTTACTTCATAGTCGTCATAGCGCAGGCCCAGGTTCAGGTCCCACTGCTCGTGCAGCCCCAAGGTGTCGAAGACATACAGCGACTTCACCTCAGTCTGGTTCTTGCTGGTGACCTCGCCGGTGCCTGGCAACAGTGTCCAGCCGCCATCATGGGGGTTGGGGTTTTCCAGATCCGCGGGAATGCCGTTATTTCCCTTGTGTTTGTCTTTGTCAGTGATGGTTTCGCGACTGAGTTCCAAGCCCGTGGCATAGGTGTGCTTGATATCGCCCGTTTGGAAAGTGCCAAACAGATCCGTCTGGTTGATCAGTGACGTATTGACCACGTTTCGCGGGCGGAAGCCACGCCCCACCAGTCCGCTTTCTTCTTGCCCGACGTTGGCAAAAACCGGACGGCTCATCACATAGTTCTGCATGCTACGACCACCCCGCAAGGTGTTTCGTACCGTCAGTTGCTCACTAACGTCGTGCTCGACAATTAACGTCGCCAAATCAGCAGACGTTTTTCGGAAATCACGATCGACCAAACCGTAGAAGTTGTCGCGATCAACCTTAACCGGTTTGTTAGTGATCAACGAAATAGGATGGCCCTGATCGGGAATGTCATCGGTTTCAAGATGATAGTAACTGGCAGTGACGCGAGTAGGACCTTGCAAACCCCAAGTGATGGTTGGAGCGATGCCCCAGCGCTTTACTTCAACGTCATCACGACCCGGTGTATCGGCTTCGTGCTTCATTGCATTAAGACGCAGAGCCAGGTCCTGCTCAGGCAGGTACTGGTTGATATCAACCGTGTTGCGCCACAGTTGGTCGGTACCCATAGTAATGCTGCCGGCGACAAAATCTTCAGCCTTGGCCGTCTTGCTTACCAGGTTGATCGAGCCACCGGTTGAGCCCCGACCGCTATAGGCTGAGCCTGGCCCTTTGACGATTTCTACAGAATCGACGTTAAACGCTTCATGGGACATTCGCCCCAGGTCGCGCACGCCATCAATCTGAATATCGGTACTGGCTTCAAAACCACGGATAAACGGGCGATCCCCAAGTGGCGTACCGCCTTCACCCGCACCCAAGGTGATGCCGGGCGTAGTGCGCAATACATCTGTCAGCGACGTTGCAGCACGCTCTTTGATCAAGGCCTCATTAATAATGGTGATTGACTTGGGTGTTTCTCGAAGTGGCGCGGTGAACTTCGGCGATGACATTTCATCGACTTTAAAAGTTTCATGATGCGTACTGGTGATATCAGTGGCTTCCAACTCCACCGCTGCAGAGTTGCTCGCGTTGTTAGAAGTTTCAGCCAAGCTGACAGAAGACCAGGAAGCCACTGCCAAACCTAGTGCAGTGTAAAGATGACCTGTATCAGAACGACGTGTTGTTTCCGCTTTATGTGCCATTAGGATTGCCAGCATCAGAAAATGATGCGCAATGCTATTTACGAGCAATTATCAAATGAAGCAAATTTACGTTATTTACTCCGAGTAACAGGATATTTCTAATTACCGCCAAGTTACATATATCTAGTTACATATATTCAGTTACAAGCCGGCAACTTGCCCCCCCTTTGGGCACTTCGACAAACCCCTTGATAACGTTCATCACTTCAAGATTTTTTTCACATCCACTTCACCTGCTCACCACGGGCTGCCGCCTACAGTGCGGCCCTATCAGTGGTGCATACCCTACCCCGGCTATCACCCCATTCAGTTCCGCATTACGGAGTAGCCGCATGCTGTCAGACACCGCGCAGAAATCATTCAAGCGACGACGTTTACTCACTGTCAAAACGATGTTCATCGGCCTGAGCATCATGCTCGCGCTGGCCACCCTCACCACATGGGCATCAACGAGAACGCTTATTGTGGACTTAGGCAGTGACAATCAAATGCGCAGCAGCGGTGTTTACCGTGAATGGTCCAAGGGTGCGGTGATCGTGCTGATTCGACACGCCGAGCGCTGTGACCGCTCAAGCGATGCCTGCCTTGGTGATCCGAGCGGCATTACCGTGGCCGGCAGCAAGGCAGCCAGTGATGTTGGCGCGGGTCTAAAGCAACTCGGGCTTGCCGACGCCGAGGTACTCAGTAGCCCAGAGATCAGAACGCAACAGACCGCACACTTTATCTTCGGCAAGGCAATTGGCAGTGAAGACTGGGTTAAAGCGTGCGATCAGGACTTCGCCGACTCAGCGTTGGCACACAAGTCGCCAAATCACAATCTGGTGCTGGTGACCCATAGCGGTTGCATCGACCACGTGCAACGCCAACTGAAGGTTCCTGGCGGCCTGCGCTCCAGCGAATACGCCAGTGCACTGTTCGTCTCGGTCAGCGCGAACGGCAAACCGAAAATCCTCGGCCAGATGAATGCCAGTGAATGGAAAAAACTCCTGAACAGCACACGGACGTAACCATGCACGCCCCCTCGCGAAAAGCCTTCTACCTGACAAACCTGGGCGTTCCGTTGTTACTCGCCGGGATGGTTTTTGTTCTGTTTGACCTGACCCAGCTGGATCGCCTGATCAGTAACCTGTTGCTGGACCCGACAACGGGTCAGTTCCCGCTCCTGCATAATCAGTGGTTTGAAAAAGTTACTCACAAGTGGCCGCGGATTCTGCCGAACTGGAGCGGGGAAGCAGCCATTATCGGTGCGCTGTTGTCATTTATCTGGCCACTGCTGGCCAAATATCCTCGAGCAGCCAACAGCCGCGCGCTGCAAAGCTTGCGCATCACCCCTGTGCTGCGCTTGAGCGCCAAGCATCGGCGGGACTTTCTTTATGTGGTGGTGGCCTTTGCGCTGAGCACCACAGTGATCCATTACCTCAAAAGCCATACCAGCGTGTACTGTCCGGTAGAAACCACGTTGTATGGCGGTTCGCAGTTGCGTACCGAGTGGTATGAAAACTTCACCTGGTTCAGCAAGGCCGGTGAGGGACGATGCTGGCCGGGCGGACATGCTTCCAGCGGCTTTACCTTGCTGGCGCTGTACTTTGTCGCCCTGCGTTACCGCTGGCAGCAGGCTCGTAAACTTCTGGTGGCGATTCTGCTGGTGGGTTTCGTCTACGGCACCACCCGCGTATTGCAAGGCTGGCACTACATGTCGCACACCTTCTGGGCAGGCATTTTCGTTTGGCTCAGCTCATGGCTGACGGCCCTGTTTTTCTACGGCAGGCTCGCGCTTCAAGCGCCCGCTTTGCGCCCGCCGAAAATACTGCCGACCCTCAGCGTCAGCGCCATGCCAGCATCACTACGCCCAGAGTAATCAAGCTGATACCCGCCCATTGACGCAGGTCGAGCCTCTCACCGAGCAAGGTTACGCCCAGCACGGCGACCAGCACTACGCTGAGTTTATCCACAGGGGCAACATGCGAGGCCTGCCCCAACTGCAAGGCTCGGAAATAACAAATCCACGAGGCGCCTGTCGCTAACCCCGACAACACCAGAAACGCGTAGCTGCGTGGGGAAATCGATCCCAGCGACTGGTACTGGCCCGTGGCGTAGAGAATCAATGCCAGGCTGATCAACACCACCACGGTGCGCAGCAGGGTGGCGAAATCGGAATTGATGCCGCTGATGCCGACCTTGGCAAAAATAGCCGTCAACGCCGCAAAAACAGCGGAGAGAATCGCCCAGAATGTCCAGGAAGCCAGCATGCAAGCGCCCTTTGTTGAAAGTTGTGCTTTCTACAAAGTAGCGCAAGGGCAACCGCAACTGGCAAGATCGGTCTCTACTCTGCTCAAGAATTTGTCATGCCGCTGCCGCTGATCTACCACGACGACTACAGTCCGGCATTTCCTGCCGAGCATCGCTTTCCGATGGACAAGTTCCGCCTGCTGCGCGATCACCTGATCGAAAGCGGCCTGACTACCGACCAGGCGCTGCTGCGCCCGCAGATCTGCCCCAACGATATTCTCGCCCTGGCCCACGACCGTGGTTACATCGAGCGCTACATGAATGGCGAGTTATCCCGCGAGGACCAGCGCCGCCTTGGCCTGCCCTGGAGCGAAGCTTTGGCGCAACGTACCGTACGGGCAGTCGGTGGTTCGTTGCTGGCTGCCGAGCAAGCGCTGGAGCATGGCATCGCCTGTCATCTGGCCGGAGGTACCCATCATGCCCATTACGACCACCCTGCCGGCTTTTGCATCTTCAACGACCTGGCGGTAATCAGCCGTTACCTGCTGGAAGCCGGTCGCGTACACAAAGTGCTGATCTTCGATTGTGATGTGCACCAGGGCGACGGCACTGCTCGCATTCTTCACGATACCCCCGACGCAATTACCGTGTCTCTGCACTGCGAACAGAATTTCCCGGCCCGCAAGGCGCAGAGTGACTGGGACATTCCGCTACCGCGAGGCATGGGCGACCAGGCCTACCTGAAGGTCGTTGAAGACGCACTCAACTACCTCCTGCCGCTGTACCGCCCGGACCTGGTGTTGTATGACGCCGGGGTCGATGTGCACAAGGACGATGCCCTCGGCTACCTGCAACTGACGGATGAGGGTGTCGCCGCCCGTGATGAACAGGTCCTGCGCCAGTGTCTGGGCCGCGATATTCCGGTCGTCGGGGTCATCGGTGGTGGCTACAGCAAGGACCGTCACGCCTTGGCCCGCCGCCACGGCATCCTTCACCACAGCGCAAGTCGGGTGCTGGGTTACTCACAATGACTGTGGAACCGCCTGTGGATAACCTGAGTGAAAGCCACTGGAGCCCTTTGCCTGCTTGACCTTGAAGCCACTGTACATTTTTTGAACAGTACTTCCCTCGACCGCGCTGAGGTAGAATGCCGGCACTTTTTCCCAGCTTGCAGCCCACCATGACCGACACTTCCTGCGCCAATCGCCCACACGTTGCCATTATCGGAGGCGGGCCCGCCGGGTTGATGGCCGCCGAGGTACTCGCTCAGGCTGGCGTTGCGGTGGATGTCTACGACGCCATGCCATCGGTAGGAAGAAAGTTTCTCCTGGCCGGAGTGGGCGGCATGAACATCACTCACTCCGAGCCCTACCCGGCCTTTGTATCCCGTTACGCCGAACGCTCCAGTGAAATCGCCACGCTGCTCGACGGTTTCAACGCCGATGGCCTGCGCCAGTGGATTCACGACCTGGGTATCGAAACCTTTGTGGGCAGCTCTGGCCGGGTCTTTCCCCTTGAGATGAAAGCCGCGCCGCTGCTGCGTGCCTGGCTTAAGCGTCTGCGTGACGGTGGGGTAGTTATCCACACCCGCCATCGTTGGCTTGGCTGGAATGACGACGGCAGCCTGCGGGTTGCTTATCCACAGGGTGAACTGGCACTCAACCCCACCGCCACGGTCCTGGCCCTGGGTGGCGGCAGTTGGGCACGCCTGGGCTCCGACGCCGCCTGGCTGCCGTGGCTTGTGGATAAAGGGGTGCAGGTTGCGCCCTTGCAGGCGGCCAACAGTGGGTTCGAGGTGCATGCCTGGAGTGACCTGCTCAAAAGCAAGTTTGCGGGTGCCCCGCTGAAAAACATCGCCCTCAGCCTCGCCGGCCATACTCCGCGCCTGGGCGAGTGCATTGTCACCAGCCAAGGTGTGGAAGGTAGCCTGGTGTACGCGTGGTCAGCGCAAATACGCGAAACCATCAATCGTACGGGAAGCGCTACCGTGCTCCTTGACCTACTTCCCAATCGCACTGTGGATAACATTCACAAGGCCCTGAGCAAACCCCGTGGCTCGCGCTCGATGGCCAAGCATCTGCACAGCCAGTTGGGCCTGGATGGGGTCAAGGCAGCGTTGTTGCGTGAATTGACCAATGCGCCGACGTTTGCCGATCCGATACTGCTGGCCCAGGCGATCAAGGCGCTGCCTATCGTGCTGGTACGCCCTCGCCCTCTTGACGAAGCCATCAGCACGGCTGGCGGCGTTGTCTTTGAAGCGATGGATGAGCAACTGATGCTCAAGGCGATGCCGGGGGTGTTCTGCGCCGGTGAGATGCTTGATTGGGAGGCGCCCACTGGCGGCTATCTGCTGACTGCGTGCTTTGCCAGTGGACGCAAGGCCGGCCTAGGCGTGCTGGATTGGCTCAACACTGCCCGCCCCCACAGCGGATAACTGCAGAAGCGGGCTTGCCCCGCGAAACGATCTCAAGGCTTACGCTTACGCGGCCCGGTATTGAAAGTCGGAACTTTGCGCACAGGCTTGGCTGCTGGTGCCGCTGCAGGCGTATCGCCGCTGTCCGTCCAGCGCCCGAGGCTGCGCTTGCTGCTGTTTTCCTTGGGTTTCTTCGGCTTCTTGGGCTTCTTCAATACTTGTCCACTGGCGTCAGTCATCGGCACCTTGTGATCAGGAATGAAGTCGGGCTCTTCGTGGCGCGGCAAGGTTTTACGCGTGAGCATCTCGATAGCCGAAAGCATTTGCACTTCATCGGCACATACCAACGAGATCGCCTCACCGGTATTGCCCGCCCGCCCCGTACGACCGATACGGTGGATGTAGTCTTCAGCCACGATCGGCAGATCGAAGTTGACCACCAGCGGCAGGTCTTCGATGTCCAGCCCCCGCGCCGCTACGTCGGTCGCTACTAGAATCTGGATTTCGCGCGCTTTGAAGCTGTCGAGGGCACGCTGGCGAGTCGCTTGAGGTTTATCGCCATGGATACCGTCAGCGTTCACACCCTGGCCCCGCAGGCGCTCAACCAGTTGATCGACGCCATTACGGGTCTTGGCGAAAACCAGCACCTGCTTCCAGCGCTGCTTGCGCAGCAAATGGCTGAACAGCTCCGGCTTGCGCTTTTTATCCACAGGGACGATCCACTGTTTCACAGAACTTGCAGCAACGTTGCGCGGGCTGACTTCGATGCTCAGCGGATCATTCAGGGTTTGCTCCGCCAGCAAGCGGATCTCATCAGAAAACGTGGCCGAAAACAGCAAGGTCTGACGGCGAGCCGGCAATGCGGCGTACACCGCGCGCAGCTCCTCGGCGAACCCCAGGTCGAGCATACGATCCGCTTCGTCCAGGACCAACGCCTGCAGCTGGTTGAACTTCACCGCATTCTGACGGAACAGATCGAGCAAACGTCCCGGCGTTGCCACCAACAGATCGATGCCTTTACGCAGCTTCATCATTTGCGGGTTGATGCTGACCCCGCCGTACACCGCATAAGTGGTCAACGGCAGATGCTCGGCATAGTCGCGGATGTTGCTGTGTACCTGCTCGGCCAGTTCGCGAGTGGGTACCAGCACCAGGGCGCGAACCGAATTGCTGCTGACCTTGGCACCTTCAAGGGTCAGGCGCTGCAACAGCGGCAGGGCGAAGCCTGCAGTCTTGCCAGTACCAGTCTGGGCCGCAGCCATCAGGTCACGGCCGGCCAAAACGGCGGGAATGGCCTGGGCCTGGACGGGCGTAGGAGTGTTGTAGTCCAGGCGCTCAAGCGCGCGCAACAAGGGTTCAATCAGGCCAAGTTTGGCGAATGTCATGGCAATACCGTCAGGGAAATTCAGCAATGGCGCAAGTTTACCTTGTTCCGCCGACGCCTTCCTGACAAACCTCGGTTACTTGCACAGCTCGCCGTCCACCTGCTCAGGTGCCTTGCTGACCGTGATTTTCGGCTTGCGCCACTGCGGCAGACCGATCAGCACGACCGCACTGATGATGACCGCCATGGCCACGCACTCCTCAAAGCCGATCTGCTCGCCGGCAAACACAATTCCCAGCAACACCGCCACGGCCGGGTTGACGTAGGCGTAGCTGGTAGCGGCCGCCGGACGTACATGCTTGAGCAGATACATATAGGCACTGAAAGCCAGGATCGAACCGAAGAACACCAGATACGCCAACGCCCCCCAACCCGCAGCCGTCGGCATTTGGGTCATGCGCTCACCGCTCAGGGCGCTGCCCAGAAGCAAGGCAACACCACCCACGAGCATTTCGGCAGCACTGGCCATGGGCCCTTGCGGCAGCGGCAAGCTTTTGCTCCAGACCGAGCCGAACGCCCAGGAAGCGGCAGCGAACAGAATCAACGCCGCGCCCATAGGGCTGGCCTGCAGGTTCGAACCCAGGTTGAGCATGGCAATACCTGCCAGCCCAAGGAATATTCCCGCCCATTCCAAACGCGTGTTGCGTTGGCCCCAGAACAGGCCGAACAACAAGGTGAACAGTGGCACGGTAGCCACCGCCAGTGCGGCAACGCCGGATGCAACCCCGGCATGTTCAGCCAAGGTCACGCCGCCATTGCCGCAACTGAGCAAGAGAAAGCCGATCACCCCTGCTGCGCGCCATTGCGGCCAGGTCGGCGCTGGCACACCGCGCCAGCGCAGAAAGCCGTACAGCAGGGTACCGGCAATGACAAAGCGCACACCCGCCATCAATAGCGGTGGCCAGGACTCCACACCAATTCGGATAACCAGATAGGTCGAGCCCCACACCAGGTACAGCGCCAGGAAGGCGCCTATTAAGACCAAGGGAAAGCGACGAGAGGCAGTCATGGGGGGCTCGAAATCTGGTAGATGGGGGATTAGTTTAGAAAGGCACGTGAATAAACTTAAGTTACAAAAGCTGTTTAAATGGGCCGTACACTTTTGAAAAAACGGTTCTTGCAGCCGCCTACCTTTGATTCGCTATTCGTTTCAGGAAACCCATGGACAAGTACGATCGAATGCTCCTTAGCGCCTTGCTGGAAAATGGCCGCGCCTCCTTTGCAGAGCTCGCACGCAAGGTCAATCTGTCGGCCCCGGCGGTTGCCGAACGGGTCGCCAAACTGGAGAGCAGTGGCGTGATCACGGGTTATCAGGCCAAGGTGGATTTAGAGAAGATTGGCCTGCCGATCCGTTGCGTGATCGAGCTGCGTCTGGCCAGTCACGGCAATCAGAAGACATATGAGGAACTTACCCAGATTCCGCAACTGACCGAATGCCACCGGGTAACCGGCGACCCTTGCGTGATCATGCAGGCGGCCGTGGGCTCGATGCCGGAGCTTGAAGCATTGATCGACCGCATCGCGCAGTTCGGCTTCAGCAAGACCTCGATCATTCTTTCCAGTGCGGCAGATCGGCGTTTGCCGCTGGGCCATCTCGAGCACAACGGCAAAAAAATCTAACGGTAGGTTTTCAGCGCCTCAGCGATCTTCGCCGCCGGAATCTTCTGCAAGCTGCAGAACAATTGGTGGGAGACGGCATTCACCCCTTGTTCACGCAACTGCCCGGCCAAATGCTGAGCCAGGTTGGCAGCCATTTCCGCATCCGCCATGGCCCGGTGCGCCGTGCCGGTATCCGGCAACCCGGCCCAGCGGGTCAAGGTGCCAAGCTTGTGGTTAGGCGCTGCGGGCATCAAACGGCGCGCCAGGAGCATGGAACAGGCAAAGCGCTGGCTGCTGGGACGACCCACTTGCGCCAGTTCGTACGCCCAGAACTTCTGGTCGAACGAGGCGTTGTGGGCAAGCATTGGGGTGTCACCGACAAACTCGGCCACTTCGTTCATCACCCGCGCAATGGGTGGCGCGGTGCGCAGCATGGCAGTGGTGATGCCTGTCAGCGCGGCAACAAAGCTCGGAACCGGGAGTCCTGCATTCATCAAGCTCTGGTAGCGCTCGACAATACGCCCGCGCTCGAGCATGACCACTGCCACCTCCGTAGCGCGGCAATTGGCACCGGGTGAAATCCCGGTGGTTTCAAAGTCGATGACAGCAATACGTTCCAAAACAAAACCTCTGTAAAACCTAGTGCCGAAGCAGCAGACCGCCCTCGATGGGCACATAGCGGGTGGCAGCGCGGATCAATGAGTTGGCGGTAAGGCCAGGAACGCCGTAGGCAATAGCTTCGATACCGTGGCGGCTGATGACCCGCTCGAGCAGCAGGTCGAAGTCCCCGTCGCCAGACGCCAGCACGACTTCGTCGACCCGTGCCGCAGCGTCGATCACATCCAGGGTGATGCCAACGTCCCAATCGCCCTTTGCCGAGCCATCGCTACGTTGAATATAGGGTTTGAGTTTTACCGTAAAACCGAGGTTGCGCAGGATCTGCTGAAACTGCTGCTGCTTGCTGTCACCGCGATCGATGGCATAGGCAACCGCCTCGACAATCTGCCCACGTTGGCTGATATCCGCCCACAGCGCCGCGTAATTGAAATGACAGCCATAAGCCTGACGCACGGTGTAGTAGAGGTTCTGCACGTCGGCGAACACCGCGATCTTCTTCACCGTTCTTCCTCATGGCGCCGTGGCGCTATCGCCGACCTCCGCACACCGGGGCCGTTTCGGCGCCCAGTATGCCAGCCTGGAAGCGGTGCGGGTATGCAGACTCAGACGAAGCTGTCATCACCGTCGAAGAATCCACCCTCGTCGCTGCCATAATCAGTGTCCATGAAGCCACCCTGATCGTTGCCATAGTTGCCGTTGTCAGCCGTCAAGTGCTGATCGTCATTGCTCCCCCAGCCACCGCTATCGCTGGCAGGCTGCGGCTCGTCCTTGGTCACCTCGACCACCTCTTCAGGCTGCGAGTGACTGTTGAACAGGCTGCTGATTCCCTGCGCCAGCATCACTCCCCCGGCGACACCGGCAGCCGTTTGCAACGCTCCGCCGAGAAAGCTGCTGGCCCCGCCACGAGCCGGCGCCTGGGCGGGTGCGGCATTGGAACGTTGCTGTGGAGCAAAGCCTGGTTGGTTGAACGAGCGCGACGGCTCACGCCAGCCACCGCCCGTCGAGCTACCGGCCTGGGCTTGAGACTGCTGAGGCTGAGGGTCGCGTGTGCCACTGCCGAAGATATTCGACAGAAATCCACTGTTGTTGCTTGGCGCGGCGGCCACCTGCGCCTTGGCCTGCTTCAGTTCGGCCTGCAATTGCTTGTTCTGCTCATCCAGGCGCTTGAGCGCAGCCTCCTGAACCAGAATCGCCTGGGCCATGTAGTAGGGTGCCGCCGGTTGCTGCTGCAGATGTTCAGCAATACGCGCCTGGGCCTGGCTATCACGTGGGACGGCCGGGTCTTCGGCTTGCCTGAGTCGGCCAAACAAGCCGTCGATCAGGGTTTGTTCTTCACTGTTCATGGGCAACCTCACACAAGAGCCGGGGAATTCAAGTTCAGAGAAAATGGGGTGCCAAGGCCGTGGAATCAACACAAGGCGCAATTAAACTTTTTTCAGGTTGGGTGCCGAGTGGGCTAAAGTTACGCCCTGCATTTTTTCCAACACGATTATCGACCGATGAATCCGCTAAGCGTTCTGCGTGACTCCCTGTATTTCTTCCGCCGCCACCTGCTGAGCATCGCCCAGCTTTGCTTGCCTCTGGTGGTGCTCGAAGCACTCTTCACCCAGCTGCTCTACCAGCAACTGGGTAAAGATGCATCACAGGCCTACGGCATGCTCGCCAGCCTGTTGTTCTATCCACTGTACAGCGCTGCGCTGATTCTTTACCTCGACACGCGCAGTAACGGTTACACCCCGCTCAAGCGCAACCTGCTGGCAATGGCCCTGCGCTTGTGGCCGTCGTTCGCATTGATGGTAATGCTCAGCTCACTGTTGATCATGGCCGGCGCGGCGCTGTTCATCATTCCGGGCATCTGGGTGATGATCAATCTGGTGTTCGCCGAATACCTGCTGGTATTGCGCGGCCTGCCGCCGATTGCCGCGATGCGCGAAAGCTTTCAGATGGCCAACGGCAATTTCTGGCGCATCTTCACCTGCATTCTCGGTGTTCTCGCCCCATTGTGGTTGATCGACGGCTTGAGCCAGATGCTGGTTCCGGAACCTGCGCCCGTGCTCGAACTGGTGCTTGATAGCGCCAACAGTTTCCTGCAGCTGTTCAGCACCGTGGTGATGTTCCGCCTGTTCATGCTGGTTAGCGAACCTGAGGGCAAGCCCCCTACGCCCTGAACAGTCAAGGAAGTATTTCGGACTCCAATCTCCGTTTACCGAGTTCCACAATGCGTGCGAGCAGCGAATTGCTGCCGCCGCTAAAACTCGTGAAATGAGTAGAGAAGGAAATCCTCATGACTGATGCTCCGAATGAAACGCTGTATGCCGAAGAAATCTCGTCGTTTCGAGGCATGATCTACATGCTCAAGAATGGCCGCGAGATTCCACTGCGCCTCAGTCGCGCCCAAGACAAATTTACCTGGGGCGTTACCCCCGAAGACGGTTGGCTCCAAGCAGGCGGCAATCAAGAGCCGCCATTGCTTACCTTCAATTTTCATTCGCAGACTGAAGATCGCCTGCACTTCAACATTTCCAGACCCGGGCAAACCGGCCCACAGTATCTAGGCATCAGTCGTAACGGCTACCTGGGCCTTTACGAACACGCTGA
Organism: Pseudomonas sp. DG56-2; assembly: GCF_004803755.1. Classification (NCBI taxonomy): domain Bacteria; kingdom Pseudomonadati; phylum Pseudomonadota; class Gammaproteobacteria; order Pseudomonadales; family Pseudomonadaceae; genus Pseudomonas; species Pseudomonas sp. DG56-2. The sequence goes on along the minus strand of NZ_CP032311.1, from coordinate 664,834 downwards.
AGTCACAGACTACTGGAAGCTCGAACCGCTGGAGTGGACTGAAAAGGGACTGATTTGCCGCTGGCGCGACCACCAGGGGCATCAGGTCAAAGCCATTGCAGACACCCCCCATCTCGACCGTGGCCAATACTTCCTTCTGAACGTCACCGAAGGTGAAACCCACCGGTTCCTGATCAGGCGAATCGACTGATCAGACTACTTGCGCGGCTTGGCTCGCGCCGTAGCCTCTGCCACCAGAGGATCGTCCGGCCAGTAGTGCTTGGGATAGCGTCCTTTCAAATCCTTCTTCACTTCGGCATAGGTAGTGCGCCAGAAATTGGCGAGGTCCTGAGTCACCTGAACCGGGCGCCGCGCAGGTGACAACAGGTGCAACAACACCTGCTGTCGACCCTGGGCGATGCGCGGGGTGTCAGCCAAGCCGAACAGCTCCTGCAGGCGCACGGCAAGAATCGGCGGGTGTGCGCTGTAATCCAGGCGGATATTTGAGCCAGATGGCACACTCAAGTGGACCGGCGCCCACTCATCCAGGCGCTGGGGCAACGGCCATGGCAGCAGGTTGCGCAGTATTGACGGCAGGTCGAGCTGGGCAAAATGGCTCAGGCGTGTAACGTTGCCCAAGTACGGTTGCAACCAGTCCTGCAACGTCGCCAGCAAAGTAGCGTCGCTCAAGTCCGGCCACTCGCTGTCATTGCCTGCCTGCAAGTCAAGCTGGCGCAACAGGGCAATGCGCGCCTGCCACTGGCGCAGTTCCGGGGTCCAGGACAACAGCGCCAGGCCCTTGCGGCGAACCAGGTCGAGCAACGCCCGAGCGCGAGCATCTTCAGCCAGTCCCGTCAGCGCTTCGCGACTGAGCACCAACTCACCCACCTTGCGCTGACGCTCGGCGCGCAGCGCATTTTCGCGCTCATCCCAATCGAGAATATCCAGGCTACGGACTTGCTCGGTCAGAACCCCGTCGAACAATGCCGGGTCAAACTCGGCAGCCAGGTAGATCCGCTCTTCACGCTGTCCCTGACGACTGCCCAGATCCGCGACCACCAACCACGCACACTTCATCAACGCGTCAGGCTCGGCAAACAGTGCCGCACGGCCGTTGGCCAGACGATACTCCCCGCCTCCGGCACGTCGCTGCTGGGCAACCCGGTCCGGGTAAGCCAGCGCCAACAAGGCGCCAAGCCAGCGTGAATGCTCGGGGTCGGCAACGGCTGAACCGGGTTTGCCGCGCAGGTAGCCGCGGTATTGACGCGCCAGCTGCCGGGCGCGCTGGACTGCACCCTGCCCACCCTTTGCTGCGCGCGTTTCACCGCTGAGCAACGCCAGGCGACTGTGCAGGTCAGCGCCGCCGCCGCGCACGATATCGCGCTCGCCAAGCAAGGCGGCAACGTCGCACGCCATGTCCGCCAAGCCCATATCCTGGCCACGCAGTAGCAGATGAGCGATGCGCGGATGCGCGGGTAGTTCGGCCATGGCCTGACCATGAGTACTTAGACTGTCCGGGCTGTCGGCCTTGAATGCGCCCAGACGCTGCAACAAGTCCAACGCCTGGGCGTACGCGGCCGGCGGCGGCTGATCAAGCCAACTCAACTGCTCCGGGGTAACACCCCAACGGGCCAGTTGCAGGGCGAGCCCTGCAAGGTCGGCCTGCAGGATTTCGGCGCTGCCGTAGGCGGCCAGTTGATCGTGCTGGGCTTCGGACCACAGTCGGTAGCACACCCCCGGTTCAAGCCGCCCGGCACGACCGGCGCGCTGGATGGCACTGGCTCGGGAAATACGTTGGGTATTCAGACGAGTCATACCGCTGCCAGGATCGAAACGCGGCACCCGTGTCAGCCCGGCGTCGACCACCACTCGCACCCCATCGATAGTCAGGCTGGTTTCGGCAATATTCGTCGCCAGAACGACCTTGCGCTTGCCCGCGGGTGCGGCGTCAATGGCGGCACGCTGTGCATCGAGGTCCAGCTCGCCATACAAAGGGCACAAGAGGATGTTTTCACGCGTACCCAAAGCATCTTGCAGTGACTGATGCACCCGACGAATTTCCGCCTGACCGGGCAGAAACACCAAGACGCTGCCACTTTCGTCAGCAAGGGCCTGCAACACGGCATCAACAACACGCGGTTCAATGTACTCACCCGGCTGAAATGGCCGCCCCCAGCGTACATCCACGGGATACATGCGCCCCTCGCTGCTGATCACTGGCGCGTCATCGAGCAGGCGGGACAAGCGCTCCCCTTCCAGCGTCGCCGACATCAACAGGATTTTCAGCGGTGGCTCGTCGCGCAACAGCTCTCGGCCATTGAGGCTCAGAGCAAGGGCCAGATCAGCATCCAGGCTGCGCTCGTGAAACTCGTCGAAAATCAGCAAACCGACACCTTCAAGTGCCGGATCCGCCTGCAAGCGGCGGGTGAGGATACCCTCGGTAACCACTTCGATACGGGTGTTGGGCCCCACCTTGCTGTCCAGACGAATCCGATAGCCCACGGTCTGCCCGACCTGCTCACCCAACTCACTGGCAAGTCGCTCGGCCGCTGCCCGCGCCGCCAGGCGGCGAGGTTCGAGCATGAGAATGGTCTGGCCGCTCAGCCACGCTTCATCAAGCAGCGCCAGCGGCACACGCGTGGTCTTGCCGGCACCAGGCGGCGCTTCGAGTACGGCCTCATGGCGCAGGCTCAAGGCCTGGCGCAAAGCGGGGAGTACGGCATCGATCGGTAACGAAATCATGGTGGCCCTCAAACAATGCGCCGAGTATAACGGCGAACCGAGCCTGGCTTATCATGGTCTTAGCTGTAGATGCCGGCTGTTTGCCTGTATCGTTGTGGCCCTCATTCGGAGATTTCCATGCGTATTCCTTCTCGTGTCATTGGCGGCGTTCTGGTCGCCACCCTGCTGACTCAACTGACAGCCTGCGGCACGCTCTTCTACCCTGACCGTCGCGGCCAGATCGAAGGCAAGATCGACCCGGTAATCGCCGCCATGGACGCCATCGGTATTCTCTTTTACGTACTGCCTGGGCTGATCGCCTTTGGTGTCGACTTCGCCACCGGCGCCATTTACCTGCCACACGGACGTACCGCACAGGTTGCCCCGGAAAAGCTCCACGAGGCGGTCACAGCCGACGGCAAGGTCGACAACAGCAAGCTGCAGGCTATCCTCGAGAGCGAACTGGGCCAGCGCCTGCCGCTGAACGATCCGCGCCTGATCATGCACAAAGGCAGCGTTGAACAACTGGCGATGTACGGCCTCAAGCCCGCCGCCTGAATACTCAAAGGATGCCCACGGCAGCATGATTCCTTCGGCTGAACACCAACGCCTGCTACGTCTGGCCACCCGTGCATCACTGGCGGTGGCCAGTATTTTGATCCTGACCAAGGCCGTGGCCTGGTGGTTGAGCGGTTCGGTGAGCATGCTCGCCGGCTTGACCGATTCGGCGCTGGACGGCGTCGCCTCCTTCCTCAACCTGCTGGCGGTGCACTATGCCTTGCGCCCGGCCGATGACGACCACCGTTACGGACATGGCAAGGCCGAAGCGATGGCAGGAATGGCCCAGGCGCTTTTTATCGGCGTCAGTGCCGTGCTCATTGGTGTACAGGCGGTCGAGCGCCTGCAAAATCCGCAACCGCTGGGCGACACGACCATCAGCATTGCGGTGATGGTGCTGTCGCTGGGCCTGACCATGGCGTTGTTGATGCTTCAGGCAAAGGTGATTCGCGCAACCGGCTCAACCGCGGTTCGCGCCGACTCGCTGCACTACCGCTCCGACTTGCTGCTCAACGGCAGCATCCTCATCGCCCTGGTGCTGGCACGTTTTGGCTGGCCACAACTGGATGCCTTTTTCGGACTCGGCATCGCCCTGTACATTCTCTGGAGCGCGTTGCAGATCGCTCGGGAAAGTTCGGCAATCCTCATGGACCAAGAGCTGCCCGGCGACATCAGTGAGCAAATGCTGGCGTTGGCCTGCGAGGTCCCCGGCGTACGTGGAGCCCACGACCTGCGCACGCGGGTCTCAGGCAATCATTGGTTCGTGCAGGTGCACCTGGAGCTGCCAGGCGACTTACCCCTGACTGAAGCGCATGCATTGTGTGTCCAGGCCTCGGCCGCTATTCGAGGCAAGTACCCGAAGGCAGAAGTGTTGGTGCATGCCGATCCGGTGATGTGAGCGCCCACGGAATGCGCCTATCTGCGTCGCTCAGTTGACGCTATACCCACGCCCGCTCAAGCAAGCGCCCAACGCTCGTCGATACCCGTCCGCAACCTGGGCCGCGGGTGCATAGCTGGCCGTTGCCGGGTCAAAACCCGTCTGCTGCACTGCCCAGCGATGACACTCATAGCGGTCACGGTCGAGCTGCTCCGGACTCTGGCCGGCAGCCGGATAAGCGACAACATCGTAGCCATTACCGTTACCCGACGTCGGCGGATTGACCACCACATATTCGTTGCTGTCCTGCACATACTGGTAGTAGGTACCCGCCGCCAGAAAAAACTGCGCGTCGCCTACCCATACTTGACGGGCATAGTCCGGCAAGTAGTTGACCCGCGCCCCATACGGCGGTGTAACCACTACATAACGCGGCCCTTGGGGGCGATACCAATAGCCCCCGGAATAGAAATAGTCGTGGCCGCGATAAGGCACCTGCCAGTACTGCTCGGGAAACCGATCAATCACATGCCCCGGCCGATACTGCGGCCCTGGGCCCCAACCGTTACCCTGCCCATCCGGTCGCCCTGGCCAGCTTTGATCATGGGGACGCTGCCCGGGGCCGCCCGCCTGGTAGTAACGATTGCTATCGTTGCGTCGAGGAATGTCCTGGTAGTACCCGGTACGCGGTTCCTGGGTTTGCCGCACCTCGTCCGGGCGCGATTGCAGCGGCGATCCGCCTTGCCCTTCAGCCAACACAGACAGGCTCGTGCCAAGCAAACCAATACCGGCCAGATGCCAGATGTACGACTTCATACAGTTCCTCGCGGGGCCTTGAAAATGGACCTGAACACATCTTTCAGTCCCTCTGGCATGAGATATCGGCTGGAAGATGAAAAATTGCAGGCAATAAAAAAGGTTGTTCATGGAATTCCGGGAACTACGCACCGGGGCCTGCTAGCGAGTGAGCACCGGAATGTGGCTCGAATGGCGATGGACATATCCGTTTGTTGGGGTGGCACTACTGGCCGGCTTCGCTTTTACGGCGACCCACTTTCGTCGGGGTGTATGGACCGGACACATGGTGGACACGTGTACGGAGACATGGTTGACACATTATCGCCTGCCATCCGGGTTGTCCCTTCGGTAGGTTGAGTGTAGGTATTGCGTAGTCGGGTGCAGCCTAGACAAAAGGGATGCGCCGTAAGAGCGCAAAGGTGATCCGAAACCGCCTAAGCCAATGGATCAGCACTGGCTGAATGGGGCACCACCTACGCACCGGAATGTGGCTCAGGTGTCGATGGGCATATCCGTTTGATGTGGTGGCACCACTGGCTGGTTTCGCCTTTACGGCGACCCGCTTTTGTCGGGGCAAAAGTGGGCAAAACCCCTTGTCCCTGCATTCGGCCCTGCGCTGCGCTCCGGGTTCCCTCATTCCACCCTTGCTCCCGTGGGGACCGCGCCGAAGGGCCGTCCTGGCCCTGCGGCGCTCGCCGGCCATCCATGGCCGTCGCCCCACTGCGCAAGGGTTCCATTCGGCCTACTGAAGGGACGATTTGTGGCGTCTGCACGATTTGTGTAGGGAGAAGCACAGCAGCGGCAACGGCAACGGCAACAGCGAGGTGCTGGTGTGCAGCTTTTGCTTTTGATCTGGCTCTTCGTACATCGCCAGCCCAGACACCCTGGATCGTCCCTTCAGTAGGCTGAGTGTAGGTATTGCGTAGTCGGGTGCAGGCCATGGATGGCCTGCGAGCACCGTAGGGCCAGGACGGCCCTTCGGTGCGGTCCCGACGGGAGCAATGCCGGAGCGTAGGGACCCGGAGCGCAGCGTAGGGCCGAATGCAGGGACACACGGTTTTGGTTCCTTTTGCCAAGACAAAAGGGACCCGCCGTAAGGGCGGAAGGGGCCAACAGCGGCGCCGCATTGAATGGATAAGCTCACAGCCTCAAATCCCAGCCCAGCCCAGCCCAGCCCAGCCCAGCCCAGCCCAGCCCAAAGATCATGCCCCCGGGATTTCGTGAAGAACCATAAAAAAGGGAGACCTGAGGCCTCCCTTTGAGAATTTTGTCCGTGCTCGACGCTTGTGACGTCGGCTCACCTCACGCTGTCTTGTGAACAGTGTGTAGCCCGGGGGCCGAGCACAACCCTGTTGGGTTGCTGGCCGCAGCTGCCCCGATAAGGCCAGCTGCACTGGACTGATGTCCGGGCAGTGATTCTGGGTGTAATCATAGGGTTAGCGCGGCGGCAGAGGATTGCGAAGATTGCTCATTCAAATAGCACTTGCGCAATTTTTACCTAAGGATTGATAATTCAACGCAATCGAAACAGAAAAGGCATGATCCATGAGCAAACTGGACCGCTACGACCTGAGTATTCTTGCCGAATTGCAGCGCGACGCACGCATCTCCAACCAGGAACTGGCCGAACGTATCGGCCTGTCACCCTCGCCTTGCTCGCGACGGGTCAAGCAATTGGAAGACGACGGCTACATCTCCCGCCAAGTAGCCCTGCTCGATCGAAAGAAACTGGGCTTGAGCCTCACGGCTTATGTGCTGATCGGTATGGACCGCCACACGCCAGAACGTTTCGAAGCCTTCGAAACAGCGATTCGCAGCCTGCCGCAGGTGCTGGAGTGCAGCCTGGTGACCGGGATGGACGCCGACTACCAGCTCAAAGTAGTGGTCCCCGACATGGACCACTATCAAAAGCTGCTTCTGGGGCACCTGACCCGAATTGAAGGCGTGACCAGCGTGCGCTCCAGTTTCGTGCTCAACCAGGTTCTGGCCAGCACCGAGCTACCGTTAACGCACCTGCGTTAGTCAGACTGGCGAGCGAGGCGTATAATTGCGCGCCTCAACTTGCCGGAGAGTACCGATGGATCCTGCGTTGTTCGAAGAGTGGATGATGACCATCCTGGTCACCATCCTGATTGGTTTCATGGGTTTTATCGTCTGGGACCTGGCGAAAAAATCCAAAGCCGGCAAGTTCGGCACGTTCATTCTGTTTTTCGTGCTTGGCCTGGGTATCCTCGCCTTCATCATCAAAAGCGTAGTGATCGGCTATATCGAAGGCGTCTAGCGCCTGGCAGGCACTTCCCGCCATTGCCCCTGATCCAGACCGTCCAGCGTCCAGTCGCCGATCCGCACGCGCACCAAGCGCAGGGTCGGCAGCCCGACGGCAGCGGTCATGCGCCGCACCTGGCGGTTGCGTCCTTCCTTGATCACCAACTCCAGCCAACTGGTCGGCACGCTTTTGCGAAAGCGAACCGGCGGGTTGCGCGGCCACAGCTGCGGCTCTTCGAGCTGACGGGCCTCGGCAGGCAAGGTGGGGCCATCGTTAAGCTCGACACCCTCACGCAAACGCTGCAGCTGTTCTGCGCTTGGTTCACCCTCGACTTGCACCCAATAGGTTTTCGCCAACTTGTGCTTCGGGTCGGCTATGCGCGCCTGTAGCTGGCCGTCATTGGTCAGCAACAGCAAACCTTCACTGTCGCGGTCCAGACGCCCAGCCGGGTAGACACCCGGAATTTCGATGAAGTCCTTGAGGGTTGCGCGCCCCTCGCCGTCACTGAACTGGGTCAGCACATCGAAGGGCTTGTTGAACAGAATCAACCGCGGCTCGGCCGGCGGCGCCTTGGACTGGCGACGCGGGCCGGAGGGTTTGGCCGCGGTTTTACGCGGCTTGGAACGTGGGGGTAACGGCATGGGGCCTCAGCGGAACGGCGGCTCGTCGAAACTGCGCAGTTTACGCGAGTGCAGCGAATGCAGCTCGGTACGCAGCAGGTCCAGTGCGGCGATACCGATCTTCAAGTGCTGGCTGACAGCACGATTGTAGAAGGCGTTGGCCGAACCTGGCAGCTTGATCTCGCTGTGCAAAGGCTTGTCCGAAACACACAGCAAAGTGCCGTACGGCACCCGCAAGCGATAGCCCTGGGCGGCGATGGTGCCACTTTCCATGTCCACTGCCACCGCCCGCGACAGGTTGATCAACGGTCGCTCCTGAGCCCAGCGCAACTCCCAGTTACGATCGTCATAGGTCAACACGGTGCCGGTTCGCAGGCGCTTTTTCAGCTCCTCGCCACGCTCGCCAGTGACTTGTGCTGCGGCTTCCTGCAACGCCAGTTGCACTTCGGCCAGTGCCGGAATAGGTATGTGTGGCGGCACGACACGATCAAGAATGCCATCACGGCGCATGTAAGCGTGAGCCAACACGTAATCGCCAATGGTCTGTGACTGACGCAGGCCTCCACAATGGCCAATCATCAACCAGCAATGTGGACGCAACACGGCCAGGTGATCGGTAATGTTTTTGGCGTTGGAAGGGCCGACGCCAATATTGACCAGGGTGATGCCATCGCCATCAGCGGCAATCAAGTGATAAGCCGGCATCTGGTAGCGGTGCCACACCACGCCTGCGACCAGCGCCTGGGCCTCACCGTTGTCCATGCTCTTTTCAATGATCACGTTGCCCGGAAGAACCATGCGTACAAAACGCGGGTCTTCGCGCAGACGCTCCAGGCCATGGGTAACGAACTGGTCAACATAGCGGTGATAGTTGGTCAGCAAAATCCACGGCTGCACATGGCGCCAGTCGCTGCCGGTGTAATGCACCAGGCGGCGCAAGGAGAAATCCACCCGCGCCGCATCGAATAGCGCCAGCGGCAACGGATCGACATTGGCCCAGTCATAGAGACCATCGGCGATGCCATCGGTCGCCGCCGACAGATCGGTACTCGGGAAAACCCGCGCCAGCGCAGCCGCGGTGATCCCGCTACCCGCCAATTCATCGCCCTGCTCGACCACATAGGGGTAAGGAATATTCTGTTGGCTGACGCCCACTTCGACGGTGACAGTGAAATCACGCATCAGCGGCTTCAGTTGCTCCAGCAAGTAGCTGCGAAAAGCCGCAGGCTGAGTCACGGTCACGCTATAAGTGCCAGGCAACTGGACCTTGGCGTAGGCGCGGGTTATCGCCGGGACCTCACCGTGGTACTCATAAGTCAGACGCAATTCCGGGTAGCGGAACAATGCGCGTTCCTGGGCGGTTGGCTCGGTGCGATCCTTGAGGTAGCGCTTGAGCGCCTGGCTCAGGGCCCCTGTGGACTCTTCGTGCAGGGCCGCCAAACGATCGACGGCCTGCTCGGCGGTTTCTACGACAACGAAGGCTTCATCAGTACGGCTCACAATGTACTTCCTGTCTGACATGCATGTGACCATCTTGCCTTTATATTCTTACAAAGGCACGCATGTTAGAGCGGCCAATTCGGGGTCGAGCGCGCCACTATTTCGCCAACATCCACACCTCGGGGCAGCCCCCCGTAGACCCGGCCACTGCCGCCCAGACGGCTGCCTATAAATGCATCGCTGACGGTAGCATTGCCGGCTTCGAGCAACAGCTTGGCCTGCAGGCCCAGGGCAATATCTTCGGTGAGCTGGCGAGCGCGGTATTGAACATCGCCAGTATCGGCGAATGCAGCCTTGAGGTTGCCAATGTGCACGGCCAGCCGCGGATCACCATGACCATCGCCTAACTCATCGAACAGGGCATCCAGCACACCGGGTTCTTTGGACAACGCGCGCAACACATCCAGGCACTGGACGTTACCTGAGCCTTCCCAGGTGGAATTCACCGGGGCCTCTCGGTACAAGCGTGGCAGGATGCTGTCCTCTACATAACCAGCGCCGCCCATGCATTCGGCCGCTTCGTTGATCATTGCCGGCGCACGCTTACATATCCAATATTTGCCCACTGCCGTAACCAGGCGCGAGAAACGTGCTTGTTGCGGGTCATCCGGCTGATCAAGAGCGCGCCCCATGCGCAGGCTCAAGGCCAATGCCGCCTCACTTTCCAGGGCCAGGTCCGCGAGGACGTTTTGCATCAATGGCTGTTGCGCCAGCAAACGCCCGCCTACCTGGCGATGAGCACAGTGATGGGCTGCCTGAGTCAGGGCCTGACGCATCAAAGCGCTGGAGCCAACCATGCAATCGAAACGGGTCATGGCGACCATTTCGATAATGGTTGGCACCCCGCGCCCTTCCTCACCAATCATCCACGCCAGGGCGCCGCGAAACTCAACCTCACTGGAGGCGTTGGAGCAGTTGCCGAGCTTGTTTTTCAAGCGCTGGATATAGAACTGGTTGCGGTTGTCATCCGGGCGATGACGCGGTAGCAGAAAACAACTCAAACCTTTGTCGGTCTGGGCCAGGGTCAAAAACGCGTCACACATCGGCGCCGAACAGAACCACTTGTGACCGACCAATTCGTAGGCCTGCCCCGGTCCTGGAGCGCCCACGGGGTAGGCGCGCGTAGTGTTGGCACGGACATCGGTCCCCCCCTGCTTTTCGGTCATGGCCATGCCCAGCGTTACCCCGACCTTGTGCCGGTCGCCGATGTTGCGCGGGTCGTATTCAGTGGCCAGCACCTTGGGTAGCCAATACTGCGCCAGCTCCGGCTGAAGCTTGAGCGCGGGTACGGCGGCGAACGTCATGGTAAGCGGACATCCACTGCCCGCTTCGGCCTGACTGTGCAAATAGGTCATCGCGGCGCGGGCGACGTGAGCGCCCTCGCGTGGCGCTGTCCAGGGCAGCGAAGGCAAGCCGTGTTCGATGGCCGTGCGCATCAGGTCATGGTACGCCGGGTGAAACTCCACCAGATCGATACGATGACCATAGCGGTCGTGACTATGAAACTGCGGCTTGTTCTGATTAGCCAGGAAGCCTGCAGCCATTAATGGCCCACCGGCGAGTGCCCCGTAGGCATCAATTCGGTCCTGCGCCCAGCCTGCTCCGAAGTGCCGCGACCATTGCTGCAAAGGCAGGTCGATCCGATACAGATTGGCGCCATCCAGCGATGGCGGCTGATTGGTGACTTCGTGGGTTTCAGCGTACTGGTGCAGGTTCATCAGGGGGCTCCTGGATCTGGAGATGACTGAAATTTCAGTGAATCACGCCCTCCCCTGCGGTCAAAGTGACAAATACGCCTAACTAGCCGCGATTTACCCCCATTCCGGCCAGTGCCTGCGGTTGGCTCAAGGCAAGGCTCAACCCCAACTCGAAGCGGCTTCCCACGCCTGGGCTCGACTCATGCTGCAGGCGCGCGTTGATCAATTCGGCCAGTTGCCGGCAGATCGCCAGACCGATACCGAGACCGCCGTACTGGCGGCTCATCGAGCCATCGACCTGGAAGAATCGCTGATAGATGCCTGGCTCGGCCAAACGGTCAAAGCCGATACCAGTGTCACTGACACTGATGGCCAGGCCCAACAGTTCGGGGCCCTGCAAGCATCCGCGCACCTGCAACATGACACCGCCCTGGTGGCTGAACTTGATCCCGTTATCCAATAGATAGCTGATGCACAGGGCCAGTTTGTGGCGGTCGCCGACCAGCATTTCGGGCAGATCTGCCGGCACATCCAGATTCAGGTACAAACCCTTGCTCAACGCCACGGCGGCATATTTGGCACGCAGTTCCTGCAACAGATTGCGCAGGCCGAACGGCGCATTCTGCGCACTCAAGCGACCGGCCTGCAGTTCGGTAAGGATCAAGATGTCATCAACCATGCTCATCATGTCCTGGGCAGCGGAGCTGGCGGTGTGCTGGTACTGGGCCAACGCATGCCCCATGGGCTCTGTCTGCATTAACTCAAGCGACCCGATCACACCATTCATCGGCGTGCGCAGTTCATGGGTTACCGTCGCGAGGAACTCATCCTTCAAGCGGTTGCTGTCGGACAACTGCCGATTCAATACTTCCAGTGCCCGGCCTGTATCACGCAGCGCCTGGGCCTGCTGGTTACGCATACTGTTGATACGGTCGGCCAACGCCAGCGACAACAGACATACCTCAAGGGCTGAACCGATCTGGCTGGCATACATGGTCAGGAAAACATTGGGCAGGTAGCCAAGCACCATCAGGGTGTTGACCAGGCCACCGAGCAGGAACGCCGTCCAGGCAATAATGAAGTAGCGCGCCACGCGCAAGCCCCGCCACCAGGCATACAGCCCGGCGGCAAAGATACTCACAGTGAACAGCAGCGCCAGGACAGTGGCCAGGCGCAGGGCAATGCCGTAGCTGCTGACCAGCGACAACAGCATCACCAGCGCACCACCGCCCATCAACACCTTGAGCAGGCCATCGAAGGCCTTGCTGTGTTGGGCCATTTGCAGAAAGGTGCGGGCAAACTGGCATCCAAATAAGCCGGCAGCTCCGATGAACAATGGTGTAGCAGCGTTCGCCCACCAGGGATTGTCTGGCCAGAAGTAGGCGACGCCAGCACCGTTGACCGATACCTGGTAGAGACCAAACGAAGCGATATAAAGGATGTAATAGAGGTAACTGGTATCGCGGACACTGAGGTAGATGAACAGGTTGTAGACCAACATCCCCAGCAGCACGCCGTAGATCAGGCCGAGTACATAAAGCCGCGTGGGTTGTGCTTCCAGATAAGCCTCGGTGGACCACAGTGTCAGCGGTGCCTGGACCGAACCCTGGCTATGCAGGCGCAGGTAGACGGTAGTGGCCTGCCCCGGCGTGAAGGGCATTTCGAACAGATAGTCGTTCTGCTTGATCTGCCGGCTGTCATACGGCAGCGCATCACCCGTGCGCTGGGCCAGGCGAAAAGCGCCGGCACTATCGGCCAGGTACAATTCCAGATGGTCCAGCGGCGGGTAGGCAAGCTCCAGCAACCAGTTGCGCGGCGCGGTAGCGGGCGGGGCGCTGTAACGCAGATCGAGTTTGATCCAGAACACCGACTTGGAGTAACCGGCATTCAATACGTCAGCGTGATGTGTACGAAAGTGCTCAATGAACGCCGGAGCGCTCACCTGCGCGATGCTGGCATTACCCTCGCGGTCCTCGAAGACCTGCATCACTCGCCCCAAGGGCAGGCTGCGGGTTGAGTCATCAAAATCGATCGCTGTGGCCAACATTGGCAACCAGCCCAGCACAACAATCAGCAAATAGCGCATACAGCCCCAGCATGGTCTGTCCGGTCATGTCGCAGCAGCCTCCTGTCCGTTTGAGGCGACGCGATCCGGCAGTAACCGTTATCGGTATGTTCGAGCACTCTAGCATAGCTTTTCCAAGCTGCCAGGGGCCACTTAAAAATCCTCAAGAAAGGCTCTAGCACGGCACTTTCAGAGCATTAAAGCTCAACACGCGAGCGCTCTATCAAAAAACCCGGGCGCGGGGGCAGACCCGACAAAAGCGATTGATGGTAAGCTCGCGCACCATGAATACTACCTACAGCTCCCGCCCCGTTGTCCTCTGTCTCTCCGGCCACGACCCCAGTGGCGGCGCCGGCTTGCAGGCAGATATCGAAGCCCTGATCGCCCAAGGGTGTCACGCCGCTCCCGCCGTGACCGCCTTGACCGTGCAGGATACCGTCAATGTCACAGACTTTCGTGTCCTCGACCGCGAGTGGGTACTGGCCCAGGCCAATGCCGTGCTTGCCGACTCAACGGTAGCCGCGGTGAAGCTGGGTATGCTCGGCTCACTGGCGATGGTCGACACTGTTGTCGAGCTTCTCAGTGCCCACCCGCATCTACCGCTGGTCTGCGACCCGGTACTGCGTGCTGGCGGTGGTGGCCGCCTGGGCAAGGATGAGGTCGGCTACGCCATGCGCGAACGACTGTTGCCGCTGGCTACCATTGCTACACCAAACCTTCCCGAAGCGCGCATCCTTGCCGAACTGCCTGAGGGCACGGCGGATGAATGCGCGGAAAAACTGTTGCCCTACGTCAGACACCTGCTGATCACTGGCGGTCACGGTGACGAGCACGAAATCCATAACCGCCTGTACAGCCGCGACGGTCAGCAACACACCTGGACCTGCCAGCGCCTGCCGGGCAGCTACCATGGCTCGGGTTGCACCCTGGCCAGCGCTCTGGCCGGCCGCCTGGCCCTGGGCGAACAATTGCAAAGTGCCGTACGCTCGGCCCTCGACTACACCTGGCGAACCCTGCGTGACGCCGAACAACTGGGCAAGGGCCAATATGTGCCGCGCCGCTTACCCCTGGATTTCTGTTCCTGAGCTCGAGGCATCGACATGAAGCTACGCGGTCTGTACGCAATCACTGATAGTCAGCTGTTGGCCGGAAAGTTTCTGCCCTATGTCGAAGCAGCTCTTGAAGGCGGCGTGACCTTGCTGCAGTACCGCGACAAAAGCCAGGATGAAGCCCGCCGCCTGCGCGAAGCTGAGGCCTTGGCTGAACTCTGCGCCCGTTACAAAACCCACCTGATCATCAATGACGATGCTGAACTCGCAGCGCGCCTTGGGGTGGGTGTACACCTGGGCCAAACCGATGGCCCATTGACGCCGGCCCGGACCCTGCTCGGGCGCGAGGCGATCATCGGCTCTACCTGCCACGCCCAGCTGGACCTCGCTGAGCAAGCCGCGCGCGAGGGCGCCAGCTACGTCGCCTTCGGCCGCTTCTTCAATTCCGTGACCAAGCCGGGCGTTCCAGCCGCCGACAGCGCCCTGCTGGAACAAGCGCGCACCCGCCTCAAGCTGCCGATCTGTGCGATCGGCGGCATCAACCTGGACAACGCTGCCCCGTTGATCGCCCACGGCGTCGACCTGCTGGCAGTGATTCATGGCCTGTTCGGCGCTGACAGCACACAGGAAGTCACCCGCCGCGCACGCGCCTTCAACGCTTTGTTTGCATCTGCCTGATTGAGAGAGCCCATCATGTCTCGTTCCGAAACTCTATTTGCCAACGCTCAGAAACACATCCCCGGTGGCGTCAACTCACCGGTGCGGGCGTTCAAGAGCGTTGGCGGCACGCCACTGTTCTTCAAACATGCCGAAGGTGCCTACGTCACCGACGAAGACGACAAGCGCTATGTTGACTATGTCGGCTCCTGGGGCCCGATGATTCTCGGCCACAGCCACCCAGAAGTGCTCGACTCCGTGCGCAAGCAGTTGGAACACGGCTTGTCCTATGGCGCCCCGACCGCCATGGAAACCGAGATGGCCGATCTGGTCTGCTCGATCGTGCCGTCGATGGAAATGGTGCGCATGGTCAGCTCCGGCACCGAAGCGACCATGAGCGCCATTCGTCTGGCCCGTGGTTTCACCGGCCGCGACAGCATCATCAAGTTCGAAGGCTGCTACCACGGCCACTCCGACAGCTTGCTGGTAAAAGCGGGCTCCGGCCTGCTGACCCAAGGTGTACCAAGCTCCGCTGGCGTACCTGCAGCCTTCGCCAAGCACACCCTGACCCTGCCGTTCAACGATATCGACGCGGTCGAAACCATGCTCGCCGACGTCGGTGACGAAGTTGCGTGCATCATCGTTGAGCCCGTTGCCGGCAACATGAACTGCGTCCCACCGGCGCCAGGTTTCCTCGAAGGCCTGCGTTCGCTGTGCGACAAGCACGGCGTGGTGCTGATTTTCGACGAAGTGATGACGGGTTTCCGAGTTGCCTTGGGCGGCGCCCAAGCGCATTACGGCGTCACTCCCGACCTGTCGACCTTCGGCAAGATCGTTGGCGGCGGCATGCCAGTGGGCTGCTTCGGCGGCAAGCGCAAGATCATGGAGCAGATTGCACCGTTGGGGCCGGTCTACCAGGCCGGCACCCTGTCGGGCAACCCGTTGGCCATGGCCGCTGGCCTGACCACCCTGAGACTGATCAGCCGCCCTGGCTTTCACGCCGAACTGAGCGACTACACCAGTCGCCTGCTTGACGGTCTTCAACAACGTGCCGATGCCGCAGGCATTCCGTTCGTCACCACCCAGGCCGGCGGCATGTTCGGCCTGTACTTCAGTGGTGCTGACGACATCGTCACCTTCGATGATGTAATGGCCAGCGATGCCGAGCGCTTCAAGCGCTTCTTCCACCTGATGCTCGAAGGCGGCGTGTACCTGGCGCCAAGCGCCTTTGAGGCCGGTTTTACCTCGATCGCCCATGGCGAAGCCGAGCTGAAAATCACCTTGGATGCTGCTGAGCGCGCGTTCGCCAAGCTCAAAGACTAAACGGTAGGACTGGGCTGGCTCCGCGAACTGATGTGGCTGACATAGCACAATCGCAGGGCCGGCCCGCCGCTACCGAGGGTTGCTCAGCAGAAAATCGAGTAAAGACTTTGTAAGGTAGGCGTTGCTTATCCCATAATGTGCCACCAGACACTTTGGCCGCAGCTTTGCAGAGGTAAGTCGATCCCCATGAACCGCACCGGCCGCGCCCTTGCCCTGGGCTGCCTGTTGCTTCTTCAGCCCCTGCTGGTCTACGCAGGCGGTAACTCGTTGCTGATTCCGGCTGCGGGCCGCTGCACCCTCAATTCCCAGCCTGAAGATCTGCCTCAAGCCCTGGCCACCTGTCAGCAGGCTGCGCACGACGGTGATGCTCAAGCTCAATATGAACTGGGCGAGTTCTATTACGAAGGCACCAACACACCGCGCGACCTCAAACAAGCCCTGAGCTACTTCGAGCAAGCCTCATTGCAAGGTCACGCCCAAGCCCAGTACCGCTTGGGCTCCATGTTTTTCAAAGGGGAAGGCGTTGCGGCCAACAACGTACAGGCGTACATCGTGCTGAAGATGGCGGCTGTCAACGGCGCGGAAGATGCGCTGGACCTGGCCGACGAAGTCTCGGAGCAAATGCCCCGCGAAGATCTGGAAGTGGCAACCCAGGTGCTGGGACAGATTTTCCGCAAGTACCTGCTGGAATTGCAAACTGCCGAAGGACGCACGCCCTTCTCGCCACTTCCCTGAAACCTGGCTTTACTTTTCCGGCATCGGCATCGGAAACGGCATCACATTGCTGACGCCTCGCGCTTCGCTGATCTTCGGCGTACCCAGGCGCTCGACTTCATCAATACGCACGATCGAGTGCATCGGCACAAAGCTGCGAACCACGCCTTCAAATTGAGCCTTGAGCTTTTCTTCGCTCGGATCGACCACGACCTGAGTACGTTCGCCGAAAACAAATTCCTCTATTTCCAGGAAACCCCACAGATCGCTCTGGTAGATCTGCTTGGCATACATCTCGAATACCTGGCCCTGGTTGAGAAAGATCACTTTGTAGATAGGAGCTTCGCGCTTGGTCATTTAGGCGGGGACAGTCATAGGTTGTAAAGAATGGGCAAACTATAACATAGCGCCCAGACCGACAACGCTAGGAACCACAACCCTACCCCCTTATAATGTGCGGTTCTTCGAATTACCTGATGATCTCCCATGGCCAAGAAGCTTTATATCGAAACCCACGGTTGCCAAATGAACGAGTACGACAGCTCGCGCATGATCGACCTGCTGGGTGAACATCAAGCCCTGGAGGTCACTGCACGCGCCGAAGATGCCGACGTGATCCTGCTCAATACCTGCTCGATTCGCGAGCGCGCCCAGGACCGGGTCTACTCCCAGTTGGGCCGCTGGCGCGAACTGAAGGAAGAAAACCCGGACATGGTCATCGCCGTTGGCGGCTGCGTCGCCAGCCAGGAAGGCGAATCGATCCGCAAGCGTGCGCCGTATGTCGACGTGGTATTCGGTCCGCAAACCCTGCATCGCCTGCCGGAAATGATCGATGCCGCTCGCACCACACGCCTACCTCAGGTTGACGTGTCGTTCCCGGAAATCGAAAAGTTCGACCATTTGCCCGAACCCCGCATCGACGGCCCCACCGCCTATGTCTCGGTGATGGAAGGCTGCAGCAAGTACTGCACTTTCTGCGTCGTGCCCTACACACGCGGCGAAGAAGTCAGCCGCCCCTTCGACGATGTACTGTCCGAAGTAATTCACCTGGCCGAGAACGGCGTTCGCGAAGTCACGCTGCTGGGGCAAAACGTCAACGGCTACCGCGGCCAGACTCACGACGGTCGCCTGGCAGACCTGGCTGAGCTGATCAGGGTGGTGGCCGCGGTCGATGGCATCGACCGCATCCGCTACACCACCTCGCATCCGTTGGAGTTTTCCGACAGCCTGATCCAGGCCCACGCCGAAGTACCCGAGCTGGTCAAGCACCTGCACCTGCCCGTGCAATCGGGTGCCGACCGCGTATTGGCGGCAATGAAGCGCAACCACACGGTGCTTGAGTACAAGTCCAAGCTGCGTAAGCTCAAGGCGGCCGTACCCGGTATCTGCATCAGCTCCGACTTCATCGTCGGCTTCCCAGGCGAAACCGAGAAAGAGTTCGAGCAGACCATGAAACTGGTCGCCGATGTCGGCTTCGATTTCTCCTACTCCTTTGTCTATAGCCCGCGCCCTGGCACCCCTGCATCCGACTTGCCCGACGAGACCCCAGAAGAGGTGAAAAAGGAGCGACTCAAAGCCTTGCAACATCGCCTCGACACACAAGGCTTCGAAATCAGCCGACAAATGGTCGGTACCGTGCAGCGCATCCTGGTTACCGACTACTCCCGTCGCGACCCAGGCCAACTGCAAGGGCGCACCGAGAATAACCGTATCGTCAACTTCCGCTGCGACAATCCCAAGCTGATCGGCCAGTTCGTCGACATTCGCATCGACGACGCTCGCCCACATTCGCTGTTCGGCTCGCTGGCGCAGTAAGCTGTCCTGCCGGGCCTGAATACAGGCCCGGCGACCCTTGATCGTTTCAGCGCTTTCGCCCTGCAGCGGCTAAGGTTATCCTTGAGTTCATCTCCATTGCCGTTGGGCGGCTAAAAAAACGACCTTGAACGCACCCATAGAACCTCATCGTTTCATCCTCGAACCTTTCGAGGCCCATCGCTTCGCCAATTTGTGCGGGCAGTTCGACGAGCATTTGCGCTTGATTGAACAGCGCCTGGCCATCGAGATCCGCAACCGCGGCAATCAATTTGAATTGATCGGCGAGCCTAAACACACCTCCTCGGCTGAACAGCTGCTGCGCCGTCTCTATCGCGAGACCAAGGCCACTGAGCTGTCTCCGGAAATGGTTCACCTGTTCCTGCAGGAATCTGCGGTGCAGGAACTGGAAAACCCGGCAATCAACGAAGTCAGTGTTTCCCTGCGCACGCGCAAGGGCATGATTCGTCCACGCGGGCTCAACCAGCAGCTTTATGTGAAGGAAATCCTCGGCAACGACATCAACTTCGGCATTGGCCCTGCAGGTACCGGCAAGACCTACCTGGCAGTAGCCTGCGCAGTCGATGCACTGGAGCGTGAGCAAGTACGTCGCATCCTGCTGGTACGCCCAGCGGTCGAGGCAGGCGAAAAACTCGGCTTCCTGCCTGGCGACCTGGCGCAGAAAATCGATCCATACCTGCGCCCGCTCTACGACGCTCTCTACGAAATGCTCGGTTTCGAGCATGTCGCCAAGTTGATCGAGCGCCAGGTCATCGAGATTGCCCCGCTGGCCTACATGCGCGGCCGCACCCTGAACAACAGCTTCATCATTCTCGATGAGAGTCAGAACACCACCGTCGAGCAGATGAAGATGTTCCTCACCCGTATCGGCTTCGGCTCCACGGCGGTAATCACCGGCGACATCACCCAAGTCGACCTGCCCCGTGGCACCAAGTCGGGCCTGTCGCATGTAATCGACGTGCTCAAGGGTGTGCCGGGCATCAGTTTCACCCACTTCCAGCCCAAAGATGTGGTTCGCCACCCATTGGTGCAGCGTATCGTTGAAGCCTACGAGCGCTTCGACAGCCGTCAACAGGACATCAGCGAAGGCACCAAACGCGATGCTTGAGCTCGATCTTCAGCTGGCAAGCGATGCACCACACCCGAGCGAAGACCAGTTCCGACGTTGGTGCGAACTGGCCCTGCGCCAGCGCACTGCTGATTCGGAAATGACCATTCGCCTGGTGGACGAAACCGAAGCGCGTGAGCTCAATCACACCTATCGGCACAAGGACTACGCCACTAACGTACTGTCCTTCCCCGCCGATGTACCGGATGACATGCTCGACATTCCCCTGCTGGGCGACCTGGTGATCTGCATCGCCGTGGTCGAACGCGAGGCCATCGAGCAAGGCAAATCCCTCGAGGCCCATTGGGCGCACCTGGTTATCCATGGTTGCCTGCACCTGCTGGGCTACGACCACATCGATGACGATGAGGCCGAGGAAATGGAAGCACTGGAACGAGAGTTGCTTGCGCAATTGGGTCATCCGGACCCGTACGCCGACGACGAACACGACGCACCCCACACTGATATCTGCAAGGATCACGAGTAACCGCCATGAGCGAAGATCGATCGAGCAACGGGCAAAAGTCCTGGCTGGGCAAATTGACCCAGGCTTTTGCCCATGAGCCGAAAAACCGCCAGGAGCTGCTTGAGCTGCTGCGCGAAGCCCACCAGAACAAACTGCTCGACAGCGAGGCGCTGACCATCGTCGAAGGCGCCATTCAGGTGGCCGACCTGCAAGTGCGCGACATTATGGTCCCGCGCTCGCAGATGATCAGCATCAAGGCCACGCAGTCGCCACGCGAGTTTCTCCCGGCGATAATCGATGCTGCGCACTCGCGCTACCCGGTTGTGGGTGAGAGCCATGATGATGTTCTTGGCGTACTGCTGGCCAAAGACTTGCTGCCGTTGATCCTCAAGGAAAACGGCGACAGCTTCAACATCAAGGATCTTCTGCGCCCGGCCACCTTCGTGCCCGAGTCCAAGCGCCTTAATGTGCTGCTGCGCGAATTCCGCGCCAACCACAACCACATGGCCATTGTTATCGATGAGTACGGTGGCGTGGCAGGCCTGGTCACCATCGAAGACGTGCTTGAGCAGATCGTCGGCGACATCGAAGACGAGCACGATGTCGAGGAAGACAGCTACATCAAGCCGCTGCCAAGTGGCGACTTCCTGATCAAGGCGCTGACCCCTATCGAAAACTTCAACGAGTTCTTCGACAGCCAGTTCTCCGACGACGAATTCGACACCGTGGGCGGTTTGGTGATGAGCGCTTTCGGCCATTTGCCCAAGCGTAACGAAACCACCGAAATCGGGCCGTACCGATTCCGCATCCTCAATGCCGATAGCCGCCGGATCCACCTGCTGCGACTGACACCTATCTCCCGTTAAGGACAACCATGCGCTGGATCACCCGCCCCGGCTGGCCCGGTAACCTGCTGGCCGTGGCGGCCGGTGCAATCACCACACTAGCCCTGGCGCCATTCGATATCTGGCCGCTGGCACTGCTGGCGGCCGGGCTCTTCTATCTCGGTTTGCGCGAACTGACGCCTCGTCAGGCCCTGGGCCGTGGCTGGTGCTTCGGCTTCGGCTTATACGCCGCAGGAACCAGCTGGATTTACGTCAGTATCAACACCTACGGTGGTGCGACGCCAATTCTGGCCATCGGCCTACTCGTGGCGTTCTTTGCTGCAATAGCCTGGTTTTTCGCCCTGCCAGCCTGGATATGGGCGCGCTGGCTGCGCCGCAATGAAGCCCCCCTGGCCGATGCCCTGTGCTTCGCCGCTCTGTGGGTGGGCCAAGAGGCGTTTCGCGGCTGGTTCCTGACCGGTTTCCCATGGCTCTATTCCGGTTACAGCCAACTCGACGGGCCGTTGTCTGGTCTGGCGCCAGTGGGTGGCATATGGCTGATTTCCTTCTGCCTGGCGCTGACCGCGGCACTGCTTTGCAACCTGTCGCGCTTGCGTGCACGTAAATCGTTCCTGGCCGCGGCCATCGTTCTGTTGCTGGCACCTTGGGGTGCGGGCCTGGCGCTCAAAGACCACGCCTGGACTCAGCCAGCTGGCAAGCCTCTGACCGTTGCGGCCCTGCAAGGTAATGTCGAGCAGGAATTGAAATGGAACCCCGAGCACGTCAACGCCCAATTGGCGCTGTACCGGGACATGAGCTTCAGCTCCAAGCCTGTCGATTTACTGGTCTGGCCAGAAACCGCCGTACCGATTCTGAAGGACCAGGCCCAGGGCTACCTGGACATGATGGGCAGCTTCGCCGCCGACCGTCATTCGGCGCTGATCACTGGCCTACCGATCAGGGAAGTAGTGCATCAACAGCGCCGCTACTACAACGGCGTCACCGTAACAGGTGAAGGCGACGGTACCTACCTCAAGCAGAAATTGGTGCCGTTCGGTGAGTACGTGCCGCTGCAGGACATGCTTCGCGGTGTGATCGCCTTCTTCGATCTGCCCATGTCGGACTTTGCCCGTGGTCCTGAAGACCAGCCACTGCTGCAGGCCAAGGGTTATCAGATCGCCCCGTACATTTGCTACGAAGTGGTCTACCCGGAGTTCGCCGCAAGCCTTGCCGCCCGTAGCGATATCCTCCTGACCATCAGCAATGACACCTGGTTCGGCACCTCGATTGGCCCGCTGCAGCATTTGCAGATGGCGCAGATGCGCGCACTAGAGGCAGGCCGCTGGATGATCCGTGCCACCAACAACGGCGTCACCGGCCTGATCGATCCATTCGGGCGCATCACCGCGCAGATTCCGCAGTTCGAGCGCGGCATTCTCTACGGTGAAGTGGTTCCGATGCAGCAGCTTACGCCGTATCTGCAGTGGCGCTCCTGGCCACTGGTGATTGTCAGCGTACTGCTGTTGGGCTGGGCCCTGCTGGCCAGCCGGATCGCCAAGACCGTCTAGTAGAACAGCCGATAACCGAGCAGGCCAACTGCTTCATTAAGCAGTTGGCCGTTCTGCCACATTGCCTTGCTTTCCGGCAGCCAACCGCCAAATGGTCGAGCATGATCACGACCCAGGAAGCCGACCGGCGCCGGCACCACCGCAAAACCCGCCTGCTCGAAACTCCAGCGCGAACGCTGCATGTGCCAGGCCTGGGTCACAACAACTACCCGCGTAATACCTTGGGGCAACAGAATTCCTGCGCTCATTTGCGCATTCTCCCACGTGGTACGGCTGCCCTCCTCCTTCCAGCGCACGCTGACACCCAGGTCGCGCTGCAGCGCCTCGGCCATCAATTGCGCCTCACTGGGCGGGGTGCCGTAGTGCAAACCACCACTGGTCAGCAATGGCAAACCCGACGCCTTGGCCAACTGCGCGGCATAGCGCATACGCTCCATGGCAACCCCTGTAGGCTGGTCACTGCCCCAGGCCGGATCCCCACGCTCTCGCCCCGCCCCCAGGATGACAATGGCATCGGCATGCTCAGCCAGGCTCGCCCACTGTTCATGGCTCAAGGCAGGTTCAGTTTCCAGCAGTCGCGCAGAACGCTCGACGACGATCGGCAGGCTCATCACCCACAAGCCACCCAACCCCAGAACAAAGCACAGCGCAGACAACCGCGGCCAGGAACGGCGCAGCCACCAGGCTGCGATCAGCAACAGGAACAGTACGCCGGGCGGCAGGATCAGTTGTTTGATCAAGTATCGAATAGGCACAGGTCACCTCCATGGAGGTGCGCAGCCTAAGAGGATCGGCACCTGGCAACAATAGTCAGGTGCCGATCATCCTGGTTTTTCGAAGGGGGCGCACTCCGCATTGCGCCTGGGACCCGAGCGGCTATTTGAACTGCGCCGCCCTGGATTTTGCCGTCGTGGTGGAGCGGGTCTTGTCCTTGAGCCAGACAACTCTGGCCGTAGACGGCGGCTCCGGTGGTAGCTGTGCGCCGGCGCATCCATGCCTAGCCCCTGGAAGGGAATCCAGATAGGCTTTGATTACATCGAATTCAGCGCGGCTAAGGCCACGCAATTCCAATTCAGCAGGCACTTCATCGCGTAGCCGAACGGAGGTTCTGGCGACATCCAGAGCAAGCCCTAAACGATCGATCAGCCGTTCGTAAAGCTCAGGTTTCGTTGCTTGTAACTGCGACTCTCCCATCCGTTCACCTCATTGAAGATAAAATATCTCCCCCCACAAGTGAGCTTAGCGTCACTCGCAAAAGCAGCCGATCGCTGCGACCAACGGCCCGCAGCGGCTCTGGCAGTGCAATCAGGGTTTCCCTCGGTGGACAGCGGTCATGTATGCTAGGTCGTTCACCCTTTTGACACCGGATTGCCGATGCAGCGGTTTTCCCGCTGCCTGGATAAGGTCTCCCATCTCTAAGCGCAAAGTAGCCATGCACGAACTCTATCAGCCCCGTGAAATCGAAGCCGCCGCCCAATCGTACTGGGACGAGCAAAAGTCTTTTGAAGTCAGTGAACAGCTAGGCAAGGAATCGTACTACTGCCTATCGATGTTCCCGTACCCGAGCGGCAAGCTACACATGGGCCACGTGCGCAACTACACCATTGGCGACGTCATTGCCCGTTACCAGCGCATGCTGGGCAAGAACGTCCTGCAACCAATGGGCTGGGACGCCTTCGGCATGCCGGCTGAAAACGCCGCGATGAAAAACAACGTCGCGCCGGCCAAGTGGACGTACGAAAACATCGACTACATGAAGACCCAGCTCAAGAGCCTGGGCCTGGCCTTCGACTGGTCGCGCGAAGTCACCACCTGCAAGCCTGATTACTACCGCTGGGAACAGTGGCTGTTCACCCGCCTGTTCGAAAAAGGCGTGATCTACCGTAAAAACGGTACCGTGAACTGGGACCCGGCCGACCAGACCGTGCTGGCCAACGAGCAGGTTATCGATGGCCGCGGCTGGCGTTCGGGCGCGCTGATCGAGAAGCGCGAAATCCCGATGTACTACTTCAAGATCACCGACTACGCCGACGAGCTGCTGGAAAGCCTCGACGAACTGCCGGGTTGGCCTGAACAGGTCAAGACCATGCAGCGTAACTGGATCGGCAAGTCCCGCGGCATGGAAGTACAGTTCCCGTACGATCAGGCCAGCATCGGCCACGCCGGGGCGCTGAAGGTTTTCACCACCCGTCCGGACACCCTGATGGGCGCCACCTACGTGGCCGTTGCAGCCGAGCACCCTCTGGCTACCCAGGCTGCTCAGGGCAACCCGCAGTTGCAAGCCTTCATCGATGAATGCAAAAGCGGCAGCGTTGCCGAAGCCGACGTCGCCACCCAAGAGAAGAAGGGCCTGGCCACTTCGCTGTTCGTCGAGCACCCTCTGACCGGTGAAAAACTGCCGGTATGGGTCGCCAACTACGTACTGATGCACTACGGCGACGGCGCAGTAATGGCTGTTCCCGCCCACGACGAGCGTGATTTCGAGTTCGCCAAAAAGTACAACCTGCCGCTCAAGGCCGTGGTTCGCACCAGCCTGGGCGATGAAGTGGCTACCGAGTGGGATGCCGCCTGTGGTGAACACGGCGTGCTGATCAATTCCGGCGAGTTTGACGGCCTGGACTTCCCGGGCGCGTTCGACGCCATCGAAGTCGCGCTGATCAAGAAAGAGCTGGGCAAGTCGCGCACCCAGTTCCGCCTGCGCGACTGGGGCATCAGCCGCCAGCGCTACTGGGGCTGCCCAATCCCGATTGTCCACTGCCCATCCTGCGGTGATGTACCGGTGCCTGAAGATCAGTTGCCGGTCATCCTCCCGGAAAACGTGGTACCGGACGGTGCAGGCTCGCCACTGGCACGCATGCCTGAGTTCTACGAGTGCAGCTGCCCGAAATGCGGCACGCCAGCCAAACGCGAAACCGACACCATGGACACCTTTGTCGAGTCGTCCTGGTACTTCGCTCGCTACGCCTCGCCAAACTACGAGGGCGGCCTGGTCGATCCAAAAGCAGCCAACCACTGGCTTCCGGTAGACCAGTACATCGGTGGTATCGAACACGCCATCCTGCACCTGCTCTATGCACGCTTCTTCCACAAGCTCATGCGTGATGAAGGCCTGGTGACTTCCAACGAGCCATTCAAGAACCTGCTGACCCAGGGCATGGTCGTCGCCGATACCTACTACCGCGTCGCCAGCAACGGCGGCAAGGACTGGTTCAACCCGGCTGACGTAGAAGTAGAACGTGACGCCAAGGCCAAGATCATCGGCGCCCGCCTGAAAACCGACGGCCTGCCTGTCGAGATCGGCGGCACCGAGAAGATGTC
This sequence comes from Pseudomonas sp. DG56-2, assembly GCF_004803755.1. Taxonomy (NCBI): domain Bacteria; kingdom Pseudomonadati; phylum Pseudomonadota; class Gammaproteobacteria; order Pseudomonadales; family Pseudomonadaceae; genus Pseudomonas; species Pseudomonas sp. DG56-2. The sequence continues at coordinate 638,893 of NZ_CP032311.1, read as the reverse complement.
CAAGTCCAAGAACAACGGCGTTGACCCGCAGGCGATGATCGAAGCCTACGGTGCCGACACCTGCCGACTGTTCATGATGTTCGCGTCGCCACCCGACATGAGCCTGGAATGGTCCGACTCCGGCGTCGAAGGCTCCAACCGCTTCCTGCGCCGCGTCTGGCGCCTGGCTCAGGCCCATGTCACTCAAGGCCTGCCGGGCAAGCTGGATATCGCTGCGCTGGACGACGATCAAAAAGTGATTCGCCGCGCCATTCACGCAGCCATCAAACAGGCCAGCACCGATGTCGGCCAATTCCACAAGTTCAACACCGCCATCGCCCAGGTGATGACCCTGATGAACGTGCTGGAAAAAGCCCCGCGAGCCAGCGAACAGGACCGTGCCCTGGTACAGGAAGGCCTGGAAACCGTCGCCTTGCTGCTGGCACCGATCACCCCGCACATCAGCCATGAGCTGTGGCATCGCCTGGGTCACCAGGGCGCAGTCATTGACGCCGGCTGGCCGGCAGTAGATGAAAGCGCCCTGGTCCAGGACAGCATCGTGCTGGTCATCCAGGTCAACGGCAAATTGCGTGGTCAAATCGAAATGCCGGCTGCAGCAAGCCGCGAAGAAGTCGAAGCCGCTGCCCGCAGCAACGAAAACGTGCTGCGTTTCACCGAAGGCCTGAGCATCCGCAAGGTCATCGTGGTACCGGGCAAGCTGGTTAACATCGTCGCCAACTGACAGGAAAACCGGCCCGCCTGAACAGCGGGCCGGTACACAGAATCGGCCCACAAGGGAGCAACAAGATGATCAAACGCAATTTGCTGGTAATGGGCCTGGCGGTAATGCTCAGCGCCTGCGGTTTCCAGCTGCGTGGTACTGGCACCAGTGAACTGAGCATCAAGGAACTGGACGTAAGCGCACGCAACGCCTATGGCGAAACCGTGACCCAACTGCGTCAGGCCCTGAAAAACAGCGGCGTGAACGTCTACACTGGCGCACCGTACAAGCTGGTCTTGACCAACGAAGCCGAAACTCAGCGCGCAGCCACCTACACGGGCGGTTCGGGCAGTGCCGAGTATGAGCTGACAACAGTGCTCAGCTACAGCATCAATGGCCTCAATGACACCAACTTGCTCAGCGACAAGCTCGAAGTGCGCAAGATCTACGTGTATGACGGCAACAACATCACCGGTGGTGACCAGGAAGCTTCGCAAACCCGCGAAGAAATGCGCCGCGACCTGGTGCAGAACATGCTGGTACGCCTGCAACTGTTGACCCCAGCCCAGCTGGACCAACTGCAAGTGGAAGCCGACGCACGCGCCAAGGCTGAAGCCGATGCCCTGGAAGCGGCCCGCCGCGCCCAGGACGAAACGCCCCAGCAGTCGCCACTGCAACTGCCCGTCAACTGAGTCTGAACGGGGCACTTCGGTGCCCCGCCTGCCGCCATGAAACTCGCCCCCGCCCAGCTCAACAAACACCTGCAAGGAAACCTCGCACCGGTCTATGTGATCAGTGGCGATGATCCATTGCTGTGCCAGGAAGCCGCAGACGCCGTGCGTGCTGCTGCGCGCCAGCAAGGGTTCGATGAGCGCCAGGTGTTCAGTGCCGATGCCAACTTCGACTGGGGCACTCTGCTTCAGGCCGGCGCCAGCTTGTCGCTGTTCGCCCAGCGCCGCCTTTTGGAGCTGCGCCTGCCTTCGGGCAAGCCCGGTGACAAGGGCGCCGCAGCATTGATCGAGTATTGCTCACGCCCCGCTGAAGACACCTTGCTACTGATCAGCCTGCCCAAGCTTGATGGCAGCGCGCAGAAGACCAAGTGGGGCAAGGCGCTGGTCGAGGGCCAGCAGGTTCAGTTCATCCAGATCTGGCCTGTAGACACCCAGCAGTTACCTCAATGGATCAATCAGCGCCTGGCGCAGGCTGGACTGTCGGCCCAGCGTGATGCCGTGGACCTGATTGCGGCGCGGGTGGAAGGCAACCTGCTGGCAGCGGCGCAGGAAATCGAAAAGCTCAAGCTGCTGGCCGAAGGCAACCAGATCACTGTCGAGACCGTCCAAGCCGCGGTGGCCGACAGTGCTCGCTTTGACGTTTTCGGTCTTGTCGATGCCATCCTCAATGGCGAAGCTGCGCATGCCCTGCGCATGCTCGAAGGCCTGCGCGGCGAAGGTGTCGAACCACCCGTAATTCTCTGGGCCCTGGCCCGGGAACTGCGCTTACTGGCTGGCCTGTCCCAGCAATACAGCCAGGGCGTGCCGCTGGACAAAGCGTTCAGCCAGGCGCGACCGCCGGTCTGGGACAAGCGCAAGCCGCTCATGAGCAAAGCACTGCAACGCCACTCGGCGCAGCGCTGGAGCCAACTGCTGCAAGATGCCCAGCGCATTGATGCGCAGATCAAAGGCCAGGCCCAAGGCTCCCCTTGGACCAGCCTGAGTCGATTGTCGCTACTGATGGCCGGGCAGCGCTTGCCACTACCAGCAGAGTGACATCAATCCTGCCCTGCAGGAGCAGGCTTGCCCCGCAACACGTTCGCCCCTATATTGCCCCCCAAGCCCACCCCCCAAAGGATTTCTGCCATGAGCAAAAAGTCCCGGCCCAACAAGGCCAAATCAATCATCGCCCAGCCTCTGTTCCGCAGCCGCCAGGAACGACCAGGCAAAGGCAAAGGCAGCTACCGCCGCGAAGCCTTCCAATCGAGAGATTGGGAGGCTTCTTACTTTTTGGTTGCATAAAAGCAAGATTTCGACAGGCATGGTATGGTCGGCACCTGACCTGAAATACCTGGAACTGTGCATGCCCTTTTGTCTTTCCCGTCGCTGGCAGCCTCGCCAGCTGATTGCTGCCTCCAGCCTCATCCTGCTTGTCGCCTGCGCGGAAAAACCCACCGCCGCCGATGCGCTACCGCTGGCCCCTGCCCAGCCGGCACCGGTTGTAACCGTGCCGAATCCGGCCGTCGACACCAGCACCGAAATTCAACCGTTACAAACCTTTGCCCAATGGCAAGCGGGCTTCCGTCAGCAGGCCCTGCAGGCGGGCATCAACCCCAGCACGTTTGACCGCGCCTTCCTCGGCGTCACGCCCGACATGGACGTGATCAAGGCCGACCGCAGTCAGCCAGAATTTACCCGGCCCGTGTGGGAATACCTCGACGGCGCGCTCTCACCCCTGCGCGTACGCAACGGCAAAAGCCTGCTGGGTAAAAACGACGAGTTGCTGGGCCAGATCGAACAACGCTATGGCGTAGACCGCAACGTACTGGTCTCGGTATGGGGGATGGAAAGCAACTTCGGCCAGTTCCAAGGCAGCAAATCGGTGATCCGCTCCCTGGCAACCCTGGCCTACGAAGGCCGGCGCCCCGCCTTTGCCCAGGCGCAGTTGATTGCCGCACTGCAGATTCTGCAGAACGGCGACATCCAGCCTGACGCGATGAAAGGCTCATGGGCCGGTGCCATGGGGCAAACCCAGTTCATCCCCACCACCTACAACACCCATGCCGTGGACTTTGACGGTGACGGGCGCCGGGATATCTGGAGCAGCTCTGCCGACGCCCTGGCCTCCACCGCCCACTATCTGCAAAGCTCGGGCTGGAAACGTGGCGAGCCCTGGGGCTTTGAAGTGCAATTGGCGCCAGGCTTCGACTACTGGTTGGCCGACGGTGCGCAACGCAAGACGGTTTCAGAGTGGATGCAACTGGGTCTGAAACTACCGGTCGGCACTACCCTGCCAGCCGGTAGCGAACAGCTGTCTGCTGCCCTACTGCTGCCGGCAGGCTACCGCGGCCCGGCGTTCCTGGTGCTGGATAACTTCCGCGCCATCCTCAAGTACAACAACTCGTCCTCGTACGCCATGGCGGTCGGCCTGCTTAGCCAGCGCTTCGAAGGCTCCGGCTACATTGCGGGCAGTTGGCCCAAGGATGACCTGCCTCTGAGCCGTAGCGAGCGCGTCGACTTGCAGACGCTGCTTAGCGCCAAAGGCTACGACGCCGGTAGCGCCGACGGTATCATCGGCGCCAATACCCGCAAGGCCATCCGCAACGCCCAGCAGGCAATGGGCTGGCCGGCTGATGGCTACCCGACGCATAAGCTGCTGGAAAGCCTGCGTCAGCGTTGACTCTTGAGCGCGGGGCAAGCCCACTCCTACAGAGCTTATCCAACTCTACGGGAGTGGGCTTACCCCGCGATTGCAATCAAGCAAACAAATCTTGCGTCAGACGCAAACAGCGCTGATCCGCATCCAGGTACACCTGCGCTCCCAGCGGCAAGGTGATATTGGGGTCGCAATGACCACTGCGCCATCCCGCCAACACAGGAACCTGCAACGGCTCGAAGATCTCCCGCAATAGCGGTGTGAGCATCTGCACGGTCAACCCGGCAAAGTCCCCGACCAGCACCCCGCGCAGCCCTTCGAACTTGCCCGCCAGGCGCAGCTGGGTGAGCAGCCGGTCGATGCGGTACAAGGGCTCGTTGACGTCTTCGATGAACAGGATTCCCTCTCGGCAATCAAATTCAGCGGGTGTGTTCAAGGTTGCGCAAAGCATGGCCAGATTACCGCCCACCAAGCGCCCTGAAGCCGCGCCTGGGAGGACTGCGGTCAAAGGATGGCTCTGTGGATGTTCCAGCTCGTCACCACGCTTCAAACGCCCGGTGAGCTGTTCGAAAAGAGAAGGCACAGTCGGCGCCTGCTTGTTTGCCAACAATTCAGACTTGAGCATCGCCCCGTGGAAGGTCACGAAGCCGGCATGCCGGGCAATCGCACTGTGCAGCGCAGTGATGTCGCTGTAGCCGACAAAGGGCTTGGGGTGTTTGCGCAGCAATGCGTAATCGAGCTTATCGAGCAAGCGCATGCATCCGTAGCCACCACGCAGGCAGATGATTGCATCGACATCATCGGCAGCGAAGGCCGCATGCAGATCCGCCAGGCGCACGGCATCGTCGCCGGCAAGATAACCTTGTGCCTCAGTCACTCCGGGATAAATACGGCACTGATAGCCGCGTGCTTCGAACCATAGAATGGCTTTCAACGTGTCGATCTGGGCCGGCCCCGCCGGGGCAATGATCGCGATACGGCCATTGCTCGCCAGTGCTGCAGGCAGCCTGGAATCAGCCCTACACGCATCCGCATGATGATCTAAAACAGCGTTCACCCAGACAGCTCCTTATCTGAATTTGGCCTTCGACTCTAGCGCGGTTCACTCACGAGTTTAAGGCGCAAAAGTCCCACAAACAAAAATGCCGATGCCGCTTACAAGCAGGCATCGGCATTGTTCGAAGCCGGGATCAGAGCTTGATCTTGGCCTCATGCGCCTGCTGGTCGGCGTGGTACGAAGAACGTACCAAAGGTCCGGAAGCGACGTTCTTGAAGCCCATCTTCAGGCCTTCCTCGGCGAACCAGGCGAAGGTGTCTGGATGGACGAAACGCTGTACCGGCAGGTGGCTGCGCGATGGCTGCAGATACTGGCCCAACGTCAGCATGTCGATGTTGTGCTCGCGCATGCGCTGCATCACCTCGATCACTTCTTCGTCGGTTTCGCCCAGGCCCAGCATCAAGCCGGACTTGGTCGGAACATGCGGTACCAGCTCCTTGAACTTCTGCAACAGGGTCAGCGACCACTGGTAGTCGGAGCCAGGACGTGCGGCCTTGTACAAACGTGGCACGGTTTCCAGGTTGTGGTTGAACACATCCGGTGGTGTCTCGGCGGTGATCGCCAAGGCTACGTCCATCCGACCACGATAGTCCGGCACCAGGGTTTCCAACTGGACGCCCGGCGACAGCGCGCGAATTTCACGGATGCAGTCGGCAAAGTGCTGGGCACCACCGTCACGCAAGTCGTCGCGGTCCACCGAAGTGATCACCACGTACTTCAAGCGCAGGTCGGCAATGGCGACGGCGAGGTTCTTCGGCTCGTCCACATCCAAAGGTTTCGGGCGACCATGACCAACGTCGCAGAATGGGCAGCGACGGGTGCAGATGTCACCCATGATCATGAACGTGGCGGTGCCGCCGGAGAAACACTCACCCAGGTTCGGGCAAGACGCTTCTTCGCAGACGCTGTGCAGCTTGTGCTTGCGCAGCAATTGCTTGATACGGTCGACTTCCGGCGAAACCGGGATCCGCACGCGGATCCAGTCGGGTTTCTTCGGCAATTCGTCGGTAGGAATGATCTTTACCGGGATACGCGCGACTTTTTCCGCGCCACGCAGTTTGACGCCCGCCTCGACCTTCGGCCGGGGCGCTGGAGTCACGCTTTGCACTGGTTCTTGCACAACAGTAGTCATATTCAGAAGATTCCGCCCGTAAGGGTCGTCTGCTCAGCATAGTCGAGGTGCTTGACCAGCTGCCCGCGCAGCCTTGCCCTTACCTCAGAGAGTTCGATCGAGCCTGCCTGGTCGCGCAGCTGGGTCATGGCCAGCCCCGCATACCCGCAGGGGTTAATCCGGCGGAATGGCGCAAGGTCCATGTCCACGTTCAAGGCAAGGCCATGAAAAGAACAGCCATTGCGAATCCGCAGGCCGAGGGAGGCGATCTTGGCTCCATCGACATAGACACCCGGGGCATCGGCCTTGGCCGCTGCCTCGACGTCGTAACTGGCCAGCAACTCGATCAGGCAGCGCTCCATCCGGGAAACCAGATCACGCACACCAAACCCGAGCCGGCGAACATCCAACAATAAATAAGCCACCAGTTGGCCAGGACCATGATAGGTCACCTGGCCACCACGATCGGTCTGCACGACCGGGATATCCCCCGGCACCAACAGGTGCTCGGACTTGCCTGCCTGGCCCTGGGTGAACACCGCCGGGTGCTCTACCAGCCAGACTTCGTCACCGGTTTCAGGACCACGCTGATCGGTAAACCGGCGCATGGCCTCGAGCACCGGCTCGTATGGCAACAATCCCAAATCGCGAAAGCCGAGGCTTTTCGACATCAGAGCACCATTTTCACGATGCCGGTGGCACGCAGCGCGCTATTGATGTTGTGCAACTGGTCTTCGCCAGTGGCAACAATGTGCAATTGCACAGTGGTGTACTTGCCTTCCTTGCTCTGACGTTCAGCCAGGGTCTTGAGATCGACCTCGGCGTACTTCTTCAGAATTTCGATTACCGTGTCTTTGAAATTGACCACGGTGTCACCGATGACCTTGATCGGGTAATCGGCGCAAGGGAATTCGATTTTGTGCGATTTGTCAGCTTCAGTCATGGCAGTAACGGCCTCGTAAGCCGTGGCAACAACAACACCCCCGCGTGAGTTGGCGGGGGCGTGGCAGGTCACGATATCAGTTGAACAGCCCGTAGAAGAATAGACGAATGCTATCCCACACACGGCCGAAGAAACCAGCTTCCTCAACGGCGTCCAGCGCGATCAGATCAGCACTGTGTACAACGTTGTCATCCAGTTTGACTTCCACTTTACCGATCACGTCACCTTTGGCGATGGGTGCGGTCAATTGTGGGTTCATGGTCATGCTTGCAGCCAGCTTCTTCAATTGGCCTTTAGGCAAAGTCATGGTCAGGTCTTGCGCCAGACCGGCCTTGACCTGGTTGGCCGCACCCTTCCATACCTGCGCCTGAGCAAGCTCGGTGCCCTTCTGGTAGAAGGTCTGGGTTTCGAAGAAACGGAAGCCATAGGTCAGCAGCTTCTGGGTTTCAGCAGCACGAGCCTGCTCGCTGTTGGTACCGAAAACCACGGCGATCAAACGCATGCCGTCACGTACTGCCGAAGACACCATGCAATAGCCGGCTTCGTCGGTGTGGCCGGTTTTCAGGCCGTCGACGGTCTTGTCGCGCCACAGCAGCAGGTTACGGTTAGGCTGCTTGATGTTGTTCCAGAAGAACTCCTTCTGCGAGTAGATCGCATAGTGAGCCGGATCTTCGTGGATGATCGCGCGCGCCAGTACGGCCATGTCGTGAGCCGACGAGTAGTGCTCTGGGTTTGGCAGGCCCGTCGGGTTCATGAAGTGGCTGTTGGTCATGCCCAGATCAGCAGCAGTCTTGTTCATCATGTCGGCGAAGGCGTCTTCGCTGCCGGCGATGTGCTCGGCCAGCGCGACACTGGCGTCGTTACCCGACTGAATGATGATGCCGTGCAGCAGGTCGCTGACGCTGACCTGGGTACCGACCTTGATGAACATACGCGAACCACCGGTACGCCAGGCGTTTTCGCTGACGGTAACCGGGTCGTTCTCACCGATCTGCCCGCGACGGATATCCAGGGTCGCGATGTAGGCGGTCATCAGCTTGGTCAGACTGGCCGGCGGCAAACGCTCGTCACCATTGTTCGCGACCAGGACATTACCGCTGGAAGCTTCCATGAGCACGTAGGACTTGGCTGCCAGTTGCGGCGGCGACGGCATCATCTGCTCTGCCGCGAAGGCAGCAGGGGTGATCATCAGCGGTACAAGCAGGCAAAGGCGTTTGGCAAAGCTGGTTATGTTCATCCGTCTCTCGAAATGGCTAATGAGCTCATGCCCATAGGGGCAAAATGTCTTCAGGCACTGGGCCTTGCGAGCAAAACGACCATTGTACATGGCTGCTCTGCTCGCTTGCATGACAAACCGACCAGTCCCCCCGGTCAGTCTGCCGTCACAACTTTCGGCTGGCCAAGATTGGCCAGACGCACACTGTCCTGCATCTGCTGGGCTTCGCCCTGGCTATTGATCGGCCCCAGGCGCACCCGGTGCAGGGTCTGCTGATTGCGCACAATCGAACTGATGAAAACCGGCGCACTGACCATGCTACTCAACTTGGAGCGCAATAACTCGGCTGCGTCCGGGTTGGCAAAAGCGCCGACCTGCAAGTAAAGACCATTACTGGCCTGGGCGTTGTTGCTGGCTACCTGCAAAGGCACCACTGCCGCAGCATGTTGTTGTGGCGGTGGCGTCCATTGTTCGACGGTACCCGTGCTGGCAGACAAGGCCTGGGTTTGCGCAACCTGCGGCTGGTCCAGCACCATCGGCGCGGGCTGGCCACGCTGGGCCCACCATTGTTTCGGGTCGATGCCCTCGACGCGCACCCGCGCCGTGCCGGTTTCGGCATAACCAAGTTTTTTCGCGGCAGCATAAGACAGGTCAATGATCCGGTCCGAATAGAACGGCCCGCGATCGTTGACGCGCAAAACCACGCTGCGGTGGTTGTCGAGGTTGGTCACCTTGACGTAGGCCGGCAGTGGCAAGGTCTTGTGTGCAGCGCTCATGCCGTAGAGATCGTAGACCTCGCCGTTGGCGGTGTTCTGCCCGTGGAACTTGGTGCCATACCACGAAGCGGTACCTTCAGCGCGGTAATTGCGCGACTCCTGGATCGGGAAATAGGTCTTGCCCAGCACCGTGTACGGGTTGGCTTTGTAGTTACCGGTGTGCACGGTCGGCGTGGCATCGGGGATCTTGGAGACATCGACATCCCACCACGGCGCGCCATCCTTGTGGGCCCGGTTGATGTCCAGGCCCGGCTTGGCGCGCACCACATTATTGGTGCTTTGCGGGGCTGGCTTGCTCGAAGAGCAACTGGCCAGCATCAGGCCCAGGGCTGCACAACCGATCAGTTTCAGAGATGTATCAGAAAACAATACGCGCATTACTTGGCGCCCCGTGCTTGAACCAGCAGGTCCGATAGCTGATGTACCGCCATCGCGTACATTACGCTGCGGTTGTAGCGAGTGATCGCGTAGAAGTTTTTCAGGCCCAGCCAGTATTCAGGGCCGTTCTCACCTTCAAGCCGGAAAGCGGTGACCGGCAGATCATCGCGCAGCGCATCATGACTTGACCAGCCCAGTGCCCGCAACTCTGCAACTGTCTTGACCGCCTCGATTCCCGGGGTCAGCCCCTCATCGACACGCTCGCCACTGACAGTGGCGCGGCTTACGACCTGCTCACCGGCGACCCATCCATGACGCTTGAAGTAGCTGGCAACGCTGCCGATGGCATCGTCCGGGTTGTTCCAGATATTGATGTGGCCATCGCCGTCAAAGTCCACGGCGTAGGCGCGAAAGCTGCTCGGCATGAATTGCGGCAAACCCATGGCACCGGCGTAAGAGCCCTTCAGGGTCAGCGGATCGACCTGCTCTTCCCGGGCCAGCAACAGGTACTCACGCAATTCTTTGCGGAAGAAGTCGGCACGCGGTGGGTAATCGAAGCCCAAGGTGGAGAGCGCGTCGATTACTCGGTAATTGCCGGTGTTTCGACCAAAAAAGGTTTCAACGCCAATAATCGAAACGATCACCTGGGCCGGAACACCGTATTCCTGTTCGGCACGTGCCAATGTCGCCTCATGCTGACGCCAGAAATCCACCCCACGCGCCACACGGGCATCGGTGAGGAACATCGGGCGATAGTCTTTCCAGGGTTTTACCCGCTCGGCCGGACGAGAGATGGCATCGAGGATCGACTGCTTGCGCTTGACCTCGCGAAACACGTCCATCAATTGTTCATCGGCAAAACCGTAGTCGCGAGTCATCTGGGCGACGAACTCGGCTACCTGAGGCGATCCGTCATAGTCCCCGGCCGACGCTTGCTGGACACCACCGAGCAGACCTAGCAGGCCAACCCAGGGCATACAACGAGCAGCCCAGCCACGCATTGCTTGCATTTAATTCTTCACCTTATTCAAACCTGCGCAATCCATTTGCGATGCGTATGGATCGACATTAAAACTCCAAACGCTGACAGCAGCGTCACCAACGAAGTTCCACCATAACTAATGAAGGGCAGCGGCACGCCCACAACCGGCAACAGGCCACTGACCATACCGATATTGACGAATACATAAACGAAAAAAGTCATCGTCAAGCTGCCAGCCAGCAACTTGCCGTAGAGGGTTTGCGCCTGCGCGGTAATAACCAGGCCACGACCGATCAACAACAGGTAGATGAGCAGCAGCGCACAGATACCCACCAGGCCAAACTCTTCGCCCAGCACGGCGATGATGAAGTCAGTGTGGCTTTCCGGGAGAAAGTCCAGGTGCGACTGGGTCCCCAGCAGCCAACCCTTGCCAAACACCCCACCCGAGCCAATGGCTGCTTTGGACTGAATGATGTTCCAGCCGGTGCCCAAGGGATCGCTTTCCGGATCGAGGAAGGTCAGGACCCGCTGCTTCTGGTAGTCGTGCATGACAAAGAACCACATGGCCACCGCCACCGGCACCGCTGCAGCGATTACGCTGAGAATCCAGCGCCAGCGCAGCCCTCCCATGAACAGTACGAAAGCGCCTGAAGCGAGGATCAGCAAGGCGGTGCCCAGATCGGGCTGACGCACGATAAGAATGAACGGCACGCCAATCATGATCAGACTGATCATTACATGCTTCAGGTGCGGCGGCAGTGAGCGCTTGGCCAGGTACCAGGCAATGGTCGCCGGCATGATGATCTTCATGAATTCCGAAGGCTGGAAGCGGATCACCCCGGGAATGTTGATCCAGCGTGTAGCCCCCATGGCGTTATGGCCCATGACGTCGACGACCACCAGCAGGATAACCCCACAGATGTACGCCAACGGCACCCAACGCGCCATGAACCGCGGCTCCAACTGGGCAATGACGAACATCGAGACCAGGCCGATGCCAAAAGAGCTGGCCTGCTTGAGCAGCAAATCCCAGTTCTTGCCGCTGGCCGAATAAAGCACGAACAGGCTGCCAGCCGCCAGGGTCAGCAGCAGGATCAGCAAGGGGCCGTCGATATGGATGCGCTGAAGGAAGCTGGCGCGACGGCGCATCACATCCTCACTGGAGAGCATGCGATCGAAATTACTCATCACGGGGCCGGTTCCTGAGCGATGGACGGGTTGGCGTATTCAGGTTTCAGGCGGCCGTCGGGACCCAGCAGCCAGGCATCCATGACCTGCCGCACCACGGGTGCAGCAACACCAGAGCCAGACTCACCGTTCTCGACCATCACCGATACCACGATCTTCGGATTGTCTGCCGGGGCGAAACCAACGAACAGGGCGTGGTCGCGGTGACGTTCCTGAAGCTTGTTGCGGTCGTACTTCTCGCCCTGCTTGATCGCCACCACCTGGGCGGTACCACTCTTGCCGGCGATCCGGTACTGGGCACCGATGGAAGCCTTGCGTGCAGTACCCCGGGCACCGTGCATCACCTGCTCCATGCCGTGGGTGACCTTGTTCCAGTCGGACTTGTCACGCAGGACGATGTCTTCCATCGGGTTTTCATCCACAGGTGGCAAACCCTCTATGGTCTTGGCCAGGTGCGGACGGTTCCACTTGCCCTTGCTGGCAATCAGCGCAGTTGCCTGGGCCAATTGCAACGGTGTGGTCTGCATGTAGCCCTGGCCGATACCAAGAATCAGGGTTTCGCCCGGGAACCAGGCCTGACGACGGGTCGCACGCTTCCATTCGCGCGAAGGCATCAGCCCCGGTGATTCCTCGAACATGTCCAGCGAGACCTTCTGACCAATACCGAAGCGATTCATGTAGGCCGACAGGCGATCGATGCCCATCTTGTGCGCCAAGTCGTAGAAGTAGGTGTCGTTGGAACGCATGATCGCGGTGTCGAGATCGACCCAGCCGTCACCGCTACGGTTCCAGTTACGATACTTGTGATCGTAATTGGGCAGTTGGTAGTAGCCAGGGTCGAACACCCGGCTCGACGCCGTGACCACGCCGCTGTCGAGCCCGGCGATGGCCACTGCCGGTTTGATCGTCGAGCCTGGTGGGTACAGTCCGCGCAGCACACGGTTGAACAGCGGTCGATCGATTGAATCGCGCAATTCGGCGTAGGCCTTGAAACTGATGCCCGTCACGAACAGGTTAGGATCGAAACTCGGCTGGCTGACCATCGCCAGGACCTCACCCGTATTCGGATCGAGAGCCACAATGGCGCCACGGCGACCGGCCAGCGCAGTCTCGGCGGCTTCCTGCAACTTGATGTCCAGGCTCAGAACGATGTCTTTGCCTGGAATCGGGTCAGTACGCTTGAGCACTCGCAACACGCGGCCGCGGGCGTTGGTCTCGACCTCTTCATAGCCGACCTGACCATGCAGTTCGGGCTCGTAGAAGCGTTCCACCCCGGTCTTGCCGATATGATGGGTGCCGCTGTAGTTGACCGGATCAAGGGTCTTGAGCTCTTTCTCGTTGATTCGCCCGACATAGCCGACCGAGTGAGCGAAATGCGCACCCTGAGGGTAATGCCGTACCAACTGGGCCACCACCTCAACCCCGGGGAGGCGGAATTGATTGACCGCAATGCGGGCAATCTGCTCCTCGGTGAGTTCGAACAGAATAGGTACCGGTTCGAACGGCCGACGCCCCTGACGCATACGCTTCTCGAAGAGGGTACGGTCGTCCGGGGTCAATTCCAGCACTTCGACGATCACATCGAGCACCTGCTGCCAATCCCCGGAACGCTCGCGGGTCATGCTCAAGCTGAAGCTTGGCCGGTTATCGGCGATGATCACCCCATTACGATCGAAAATCAGCCCACGCGTAGGCGGAATCGGCTGCACGTGCACCCGGTTATTTTCCGACAAGGTCGAGTGGTACTCGTACTGGATCACCTGCAGGTAATACAGGCGAGCGATCAGCACGCAGATCAGCAGGACGATTGCCACGGCACCGACCACGACGCGACTGCGCACCATACGGGCGTCTTTCTCGTGATCCTTGAGGCGAATCGGCTGCGTCATTGAAAGGCTTACAGGTCTATTTGTGGTAAGGGTGCCCGGACAGCACGGTCCAGGCGCGGTACAGCTGTTCGCCGATCAGTATCCTTACCAATGGGTGCGGCAGGGTCAGCGGCGACAGCGACCAGCGCTGTTCGGCCCGCGCACAGACTTCCGGCGCCAGCCCTTCCGGGCCGCCGACCATAAAGTTCACCGTGCGTGAGTCCAGCCGCCAGCGGTCGAGCTCGACCGCCAGTTGCTCGGTACTCCAGGGCTTGCCATGGACCTCCAGGGTGACAATCCTTTCCCCTGGCTGGACCTTGGCGAGCATAGCCTCACCCTCCTGACGAATCAGGCGAGCGACATCGGCATTTTTGCCCCGGGTATTGAGCGCAATTTCCACCAGCTCAAGCGAAAGCTCCGAGGGCAGGCGCTTGGCATATTCATGCCAACCGTCCTCGACCCACTTGGGCATGCGCGAGCCGACCGCGATAAGACGCAGACGCACGAGCCTTCCTTATTCCCGGTCTTTGAGATTGTCGGAGTAGGCGTGGGTGTTTTCCGGGCTGTGGTGCTTGCCATCGGCGGCGCGGCTTTGCTCGGCACCCATCCACAGACGCTCAAGGTCGTAGAACTGACGGGCTGCGGCAGTCATCATGTGCACGATAACGTCGTTGAGGTCGAGCAGGACCCAGTCGCTGTCGCCCTTGCCTTCTTCGCCCAACGGCTGAATGCCCTTGGCCTTGACCTGCTCGCGAACCTTTTCCAGCATCGCCGAGATCTGGCGGTTGGAGGTACCGGTGGCAATGATCATGTAGTCGGTCAGACTGTGCTTGTCGCGCACGTCAATGACCTGGATGTCCTGGGCCTTGACGTCTGCCAGGGCGGCCTTGGTCAGTTCGACCAGTTCTTCGGCACTTACGGCACTGTGTTTTTGCTTGGTCATATAAAACTCATTCAACTCAATAGTGTGAGGCGCTTCGCAGCACCTTCAGTTCGGCGCACGGTACAGGTTGTGCGCATCGATGTAGGCCAGTACTGCGTCCGGCACCAGAAACCGCACCGACTTGCCGCTGGCCAGCAGCTGTCGGATCTGCGTGGCTGACACCGCAAGCGGCGTCTGCCAGACGAATGCAATATTTCCCGCTGGCCCAACCAGGGCCTGCGGGTCACTGACTGAGCGTGCGGCCAACAGGTTGCGCAGGGCATCCGGTGGCTCGACGTCGGCATCCGGGCGTTGCAGTACCAGGATGTGACAGTGTTGCAGCAATTCTTCCCAACGATGCCAACTGGGCAGGCCGCAAAATGCATCCCAACCCAGTAGCAGAAACAGTTGATCCGTAGCGGCCAGTTCAGCACGCATCAGCTCTAGTGTCTCGATGGTATACGACGGCGTGTCGCGCGCCAGTTCGCGCGCATCCACCGACAATGTCGGCACGCCTTCCACCGCACAGCGGACCATCGCCAGACGGTCCTGCGCCGATACCTGCGGCGTATTGCGGTGTGGCGGGCGAGCATTGGGCATCAGCCGCAGCTCGTCCAACGCCAGTCCTTCGGCCACCTCGAGCGCACTGCGCAAGTGACCGATGTGCACCGGGTCGAATGTCCCGCCGAGCACGCCAATGCGCCGGGCGGTCGACATCGTCATGACTGGGGCGAGCGGTTTGCGCTCAGCCAAGTCAGATCGACTCCTGTCCACGCAGTTGACCGTCACCGATCACTACGTATTTTTCGCAGGTCAGGCCTTCCAGGCCGACCGGGCCGCGAGCATGCAGCTTATCGGTGGAAATACCGATCTCTGCGCCCAGGCCGTATTCGAAACCGTCTGCAAAGCAGGTTGGGGTGTTGATCATTACCGAAGAGGAATCGACCTCGGCGGTGAAGCGCCGGGCCTGGCCCTGGTGTTCGGTAACGATGGAATCGGTGTGGTGCGAACCGTAGCGGTTGATGTGCTCGATAGCCTGGTCCAGACCGTCTACCACGCGAATCGACAGGATCGCGGCGAGGTATTCGGTGTTCCAGTCTTCTTCAGTGGCCGGCAGCGCTTCGATAATTTCGCGTGTGCGCTCGCAACCACGCAGTTCGACACCTTTTTCCCGAAATTGACTCGCCATTTCCGGCAGGAAGTCCGCGGCGACCCGCTGATCGACCAGCAAGGTTTCCATCGCACCGCAAATGCCATAACGGTAGGTCTTGGCGTTGAAAGCGATGCGCCGGGCCTTGTCCAGCTCGGCATGTTCGGCGACATAGACGTGACAGATGCCGTCCAGATGCTTGATCACCGGCACACGCGCATCACGGCTGACCCGCTCGATCAGGCCTTTGCCGCCTCGCGGTACGATCACATCGACGTACTCCGGCATGCTGATCAGCGCACCTACTGCTTCACGGTCGGTAGTTTCTACCACCTGCACAACCGCCGCGGGCAGGCCGGCTTCGGCCAGGCCGCGCTGGATGCAGGCAGCAATGGCACGATTGGAATGAATCGCTTCGGAACCGCCGCGCAAAATAGTGGCATTGCCCGACTTCAAGCACAGGCTGGCCGCATCGATGGTCACATTTGGGCGTGATTCGTAGATGATCCCAATCACCCCCAGCGGTACGCGCATCTTGCCGACCTGGATACCCGATGGCCGGTAGCTCATGTCACGAATGGCACCGACCGGATCAGGAAGACTGGCCACCTGGCGCAAGCCGACGATCATGCTGTCGATGCGCGCAGGCGTCAGCGCCAGGCGCTCGAGCATGGCAGCTTCCAGTCCGTTGGCGCGGCCAGCGGCCAGATCCAGTTCGTTGGCCGCGGACAATTCGTCGCGAGCAGCGTCCAGCGCATTGGCAGCAGCCTGCAGGGCGCGATTTTTCTGCGCGGTGCTGGCACGACCGATGACGCGAGAAGCCTCGCGGGCAGCGCGACCCAGGCGGGTCATGTAGTCAAGAACGGACTCAGTCATGGGCTCAGTGGTCTTGGCGAAGGGGAAAATCGGCTGAGTATAACTGTCACGCCGCCCGACGCCCAGCGGTGACAGGCGGATGGTCGAAAACACTTATACAAAACCTGTAGCAGTGGGCTCGCCTCGCGCTGCCAGATGGCCGGGGACCAGCGACCGTTGCGCAGCTCACCGCCGGGCAAGCTCGCTCCAAGCCGGGAAGAAATTGCTATTATCGGCCACTAACTACTGCGAAACCGCCAGCATGCCCGACTCCGCCCCCTGCCCGCCCCGGGCCTTGCCCGACAGCTTCTTCGACCGCGACCCGCAGGAACTGGCCAAGGCATTGCTGGGCAAGGTCATCCGCCACCGTCATGGCCCTTACTGGCTATCGGCGCGAATCATTGAAACCGAGGCCTACTACCTCAGCGACAAAGGCAGCCACGCATCGCTGGGTTACACCGAGAAGCGCAAGGCGCTGTTCCTCAATGGCGGGCACATCTACATGTACTATGCTCGCGGCGGTGATTCGCTGAACTTCAGCGCTCACGGGCCCGGCAACGCTGTACTGATCAAATCAGCCTTTCCATTTGTCGACGCAATCTCCGACGACAACAGCCTGGCACAAATGCAGCTGAACAACCCCGACGCCAGCGGCGAGCCGCGCCCAGTCGAGCGCCTGTGCGCCGGGCAGACCCTGCTATGCAAGGCCCTGGGCCTGAAGGTACCGAACTGGGATGCCAAACGCTTCGATCCTGAACAACTGTTCGTCGAAGACTGCGGTATCAATGTGAAACACATTATCCAGACAACCCGCCTAGGCATTCCCACTGGCCGCGATGAACATCTGCTGTTTCGTTTCGTTGACGCCGACTTTGCCCGCCAGTGCACACGGAACCCGCTGCGCCGGGGGCAAGTCGAAGGCCGGGACTATTTTTTACTGACACAAGGAAACTGACACGATGGGCCAATGGCTCGACAGCCTTACCGGTTGGCTAGGTGCCAACCCGCAATGGCTAGGCTTGGCGATTTTTCTGGTGGCCTGCGTGGAATGCCTAGCGATCGCCGGCATCATCGTGCCCGGCACGGTGTTGCTGTTCGCCGTGGCCGTATTGGCCGGCAGTGGCGCTCTGTCGCTGGGTGAAACCCTGCTGCTGGGATTCTTTGGCGGCCTGCT
This sequence comes from Pseudomonas sp. DG56-2, assembly GCF_004803755.1. NCBI lineage: Bacteria > Pseudomonadati > Pseudomonadota > Gammaproteobacteria > Pseudomonadales > Pseudomonadaceae > Pseudomonas > Pseudomonas sp. DG56-2. The sequence continues at coordinate 621,207 of NZ_CP032311.1, read as the reverse complement.
GGGTGACGCCATCTCTTATACACTGGGGCGCAAGTTCCATCAGAACATCCGCCGACTACCGCTATTGCGCCATCACCCGGAATGGATCGGCGGCGCAGAAAGCTATTTCCAGCGCTACGGAATCGCCAGCTTGTTGGTCGGTCGCTTTATCGGGCCGCTACGGCCCATGCTGCCGATGGTCGCCGGCATGTTCGACATGCCCCTGCCACGCTTTATTGCCGTCAGCCTGCTGGCTGGCGCCGGATGGTCGGTGGCCTACCTGCTACCCGGCTGGGCGACAGGTGCGGCGATGCGCCTGCCGCTGCCCGAAGGCTTCTGGCTCGATGCCGGGATGATTTCTGCCGGCCTGGCATTGCTGGTGGGTGTGAGCATCAACTGCAGTCTGCGCAGCATGCGTTACGGCACCCGGGTAATTGCCGCGCTCAGCCTGGTGGCACTGGCAGCCTTGTTTCTCGGTTGGCCATACCTGCACGAGTTCGACCAGGGCTTGATGACCCTGATCCAGGAGCATCGCAGCACCTTCATCGATGGCAGCGTGGTACTGATCACGCGCATGGGTGATTTTCGCACCCAGTTCATCCTTGGCGGGCTGTTGACCGGGTTATTGCTATTGGCGCGACAATGGCGACCAGCGATTTTTGCCGGCGTTACGCTGATTGGTACGGCACTGGCCAATGGCAGCCTGAAATGGCTGTTTGCCCGCGCCCGCCCAGAGGTCTTGAGCGATCCGTTGACAACTTACAGTATGCCCAGTGGCCACAGCTCGGCAGCATTTGCGTTCTTCCTGGTGCTGGCGGTACTGGCAGGACGCGGCCAACCGGCGCGCATGCGACTGACCTGGATTTTGCTCGGCTGCTTGCCGGCATTGGCGATTGCACTTTCTAGGGTGTATCTGGGTGCGCATTGGCCAACCGATATTCTCGCTGGCGCCATGCTTGCCTGCTGCATCTGCGCTACCAGCCTGACCCTGATCCAGCGCCGCGAGCCTCTTACCGCCCTGCCGTTGAAGGTCTGGTGGCTGATTCTGCCGGCGTGTGTCGCCTTGCTGGCGTTCTTCAGCCTGCATTCGCTGCCACACGCCCTGCTGCGCTACCAATACTGACGGATCAGGCGAACAGCTCCCCCTGTAGTCGATCAAGCAATGCCTGGATGGCGTCCAGGCGTTGCTGCGGGGAGTCGATCTCGAGCAGTTCGAGCTTGTCTTCCTCGACAAAGGGCAGCAAGTAGGCCAGCTGGTTGGCCAGCGCCTGCTGACCCGCAACTGTCACCGGCATACCCAGGGCCTCGACCATCGGGTGCTCGCCCAAGGCCTGCAGCAGTGCGAGCAGATCGTGGTGATCATCCTCCAGGGGGCTGTCCTCCAGCTCCGGCAACCAGGACACATCGGCCATCAACAGTTGGTCCTTCTGCACCTCGAACGGCCCCACGCGAAAACGTCTGGTGCCCTCGACTCGGATGCCGAGCAAGCCGTTGTCCTGCTGCTGGAAATCGCGAATCACCGCCTCGCAGCCGATCTGCGAAAAGCCTGTGGGCGCTGTGCCAACCTGCTGCCCCTCGAGAATGCACACCACTCCGAAGCCGCCACCCTGCTTCATGATGCGGCCGATCATGTCGAGATAGCGTGCTTCAAAGATCTGCAAATCAAGGAAGCATCCTGGGAACAGCACGGTATTGAGCGGAAACAGGGGTAACGTCATTGCAAGTCCTCAAGCTACCAGGCTGACTGCCAACGGCAGGAACACCGCGGTGGCAACCCCCATCAGGCTCATCGCCAGTGCCGCAAAGGCACCACATTCATCACTTTCCTGCAGGGCTACCGACGTTCCCACCGCATGAGCGGTGACACCCAACGCCATGCCCCGGGCTTCGGGACTGTGCACCCCGCAGCGCGATAACAGGCCGGGGCCGAAGATCGCGCCGATAACACCGGTAATCAGCACGAACACCGCCGCCAAAGCTGCGACGCCGCCGATCTGCTCAGCCACCAGCATGGCAATTGGCGAGGTGACCGACTTGGGCGCCATGGTCATCAGGATCATGTGCTCGGCACCAAACCACCAGCCAAGCAAAACGCAGGCCCCCGTCGCCACCACCCCTCCGATTACCAGCGTAGTAAAGGTAGGCCAGAACAGCTGACGAATCCGTCGCAGATTGAGATACAGCGGCACGGCCAGCGCAACGGTCGCAGGACCGAGGAGAATGCTCATGATCTCGGTACTTTTTCGATACTCATTGTAAGAAAGGCCACAAGCGAGCAGTACCCCAATGACTACAAGCATCGAGACCAACACCGGCTGCAAAAAAATCCAGCGTGTTTTCTCATAGGCTGCCAACACCAGTTGGTAAGCCCCGAGAGTTATGCCGATGCCGAACAGTGGGTGGTGAATGACAGCGTTCACGGCGCCGCTCCAGTCCAGGCTCATGGCTGCCCCTCACGCTTGCCCTGGCGGGCGATAAGCTTTTGCATCAGCACGCCGACAAAGGCCAGGGTGATCAGGGCAGACAGCACCAGTGCGCCGACGATGGCCCAAAAGTCCGCGGCGATGTCCGCCGCATACACCATCACCCCCACCGCTGGCGGCACCAGCAGCAATGGCAGGTAGCGCAGCAAGCTGTTGGCTGCCTCGCTCAAGGGCGCACCGACTTCACCACGCATCATGAGAAACACCAGTAGCAGCAAAAGACCGATGATCGGCCCAGGCAAAATGGGCACAAACAAATGGTTGATCGCCGTTCCAACCAACTGAAACAGCACCAGCCAGGTCAAACCACGCAACAGCATAACTTTCTCCTTCGGGCCTGGCGGCCATTATAAGCACGCTAACGAGCTGCCTATGTCCTGATATTCGCCTAAAACATGGCGACTTGACCGCTCTGTGCAGGCGTGATGATCTTAGACTTTCGAATCTGCCAAAGTCATAACAAAACCAAAAACAATCTGGAGAGTCACGATGCCCTATGTACCTGTTGCAGAGCTTTCGCAGTACGTTGGTAAGGAACTGGGACGTTCCGAATGGCTGACCATCGATCAAGACCGCATCAACCTGTTCGCCGAAGCCACCGGCGACTTTCAGTTCATTCACGTAGACCCCGAGAAAGCGGCGAAAACACCCTTTGGCAGCACCATCGCCCACGGCTTTCTGACCCTGTCGCTGATCCCCAAGCTGATGGAAGGCATCCTGGTACTTCCTGAAGGGCTGAAAATGGTGGTCAACTACGGCCTCGACAGCGTGCGTTTCATCCAACCCGTGAAAGTCGACAGCAATGTCAGGTTGAAGGTCGACCTGGCCGAGGCTATCGAAAAGAAGCCCGGCCAATGGCTGCTGAAGATTACCGCAACCCTGGAAATCGAAGGCCAGGAAAAGCCGGCCTATATCGCCGAACCGTTGACGCTCTGCTTCGTCTGAAGCTGCCTTATGCTGAAACAGCTCTGTGGCTGTTTCAGTCAGCACATTGTGCGGCATACTCGGGGTCTTACTCGTCCGGACCCCGTCATGCGCCCACTCGTTCCGCTTGCCCTGACCCTACTGCTCACTGCCTGTGGTGATGGCGAGCCGCTGCTCCCCCCTGACGCTCGGTTGCCGGATGGCGGGCGTTACCGTGGGCAGATGGTCGATGGTCTACTCCAGGGCGAGGGACGCATCGATTACCCCAACGGCAGTTGGTATGCCGGTAATTTCCAGGCTGGCCAATGGCACGGCCAGGGTGAGTGGCACGGCAGCAATGGCGAGGTTTACCGCGGTCAGTTCCAGCAAGGCCTGTTCCACGGCCAAGGCACCCTGAAAACCACGGGCAGCAGCTACACCGGCGGTTTCAAGATGGGGCGCCGCGATGGCGAAGGTACCCTCAAAGAAAACGGCCTGCTGTATCGCGGCCAGTTCAAGGACGATCAGTACAACGGCGCCGGACAGCTGGAGTTGGCCGACGGTAGCCAGTACCAGGGCTTGTTCGCCCACGGCAAGCCCAATGGCGAGGGCATTCGCAGCGACATCAGCGGCAACCAGTTCAGCGGTCACTTCAAGGACGGCCAGCTTGAAGGCAGCGGAACCTTCAATAGCGCCGAAGGCGACCAGTACATCGGGACCTTTCGCGACAATCACCTGGAAGGACGTGGCCGGTATGAAAGCACAGACGGCGACGTCTGGATCGGCCAGTTCAAGGACGGCACCCTCAATGGCAAAGGCGAACTGATCGGCGCCGACGGCAGCCATTACAAGGGCAGCTTCGACGACTGGCGCTTCTCGGGCCAGGGACGCCTGCAACTGGCCGATGGTAGCCTGTATGTCGGGGGCTTCGAAAACGATACTTATCACGGCCATGGCCGCCTGACCTCAGCCGATGGCAGCAGCCAGAGTGGCTACTGGGTCAATGGCCAACGTGTGCGCGACGAACAGGGCCGACTGCTACCCGATCCATTGGAGCTGGCGTTACTCAATCAAGGTCACTTGCTGGAGCAAGCACTCGCCAAAGTGCCCGCCTCGACGCCTGAGATCGAACTGTACAGCCTGGCTCTGGCCGGTGACGGCAAACAAAGTGTGTTTCTGCGCGAAGCCAACTATGTCAGCGCACTGCTGAAAAGTCGTTTTGGCGCGGTGGGCCAGATAAACCTGCTCAACCACCGCGATCATCTCGATGACAAGGCCCTGGCGACCCGTGAGAACCTTGCCCGAGCGGCACGCACGCTGGCTGATCGAACCGGCCCTGAGGATCTGGTATTTATCTACCTGACCACCCATGGCAGCCCTGACCACCAACTGGTGCTCGACATCCCACGCCTGCAACTGGCCGACCTGCCTGCCGACGCGCTCGCCAATTCGCTGGCGCCACTGAAGGATCGCGACAAGATTATCGTTATCTCGGCCTGCTACTCCGGTGGGTACATCGATTCGCTCAAAGACAGCAAGACCCTGATCATGACGGCATCGCGCGCCGACCGCGTGTCCTTTGGCTGTTCGGAAGAAGCCGACTTCACCTATTTCGGCGACGCGCTGTTCGCTCAGGCTCTGAACCAGACAGACGATCTGCGCCAGGCCTTTGAACTGGCCAAGGCCAGCGTTGCCGAACGTGAGGCAGCGGAAGGTTTTGACCCTTCCGAACCGCAAATCTGGGCGCCCAGCGAGGTGCTCGAACACTGGCAACGGCTGCGCCAGCAACAGGCGCGCAAGGCGTTGCAAAGCAATGCAGGCAAAGAGACAGTGCATGCAAAAAGTGTCAGCAACCACTAAGCTGACTGTATCAAGGGAGAGACATCATGTACTTGACGCCTCAGCACATCCTGCTTGCCGGAGCCACCGGACTTACCGGTGAACATCTACTCGACCGGTTGCTCAACGAGCCGACCGTCAGCCGCGTGCTGGCCCCTACACGGCGCCCCCTGGCCGAGCACCCGCACCTGGAGAACCCCGTCGGCGATCCTGCCATTTTCTTGCCGCAGTTGGCCGGCCGCGTCGATATCGCCTTTTGCTGCCTGGGAACCACGATCAAGCAGGCGGGTTCGGAACCTGCCTTTCGCGCGGTCGATCTGGACATGGTGGTTGCCTTCGGCAAGCGTGCTCGCGAGATGGGCGCGCGCCATCTGCTGGTGGTGAGCGCCTTGGGGGCTGACTCGAAATCCTCGGTTTTCTATAACCGCGTCAAAGGTGAGATGGAAGAAGCCCTGAAGGCACAGGACTGGCCACAATTGACCATTGCCCGACCTTCGTTGCTGCTTGGCGACCGGGTAGAGCCGCGCCTGGCCGAGCGAGTGGCCGGTCCGCTGTCAAAGCTGATTCCCGGCAAATACCGCGGCATCGAAGCCTGCCAATTGGCCCGCGCGCTGTGGCGCCTGGCGCTGGAAGAGCAGGATGGGATTCGCATTGTCGAATCGGACGAGCTGCGTAAGCTCGGGAAATAATCGCGGGGCTTGCCCCGCGTTACAACCACCCGCTACAACCCTCCAGTCGCCTGAAACCCCACGCCCAACGCGGTCAAAACCGACAAGGGCAACAACAAGGTATCAAGCAAGACGCTCCCTGGCAGATCCAACCCCGGATAACTCGGGGCCTCGGCGCCAAAGCGGTCCATGGCGCAACAACCACCTTGCATCGCGTACAAGTCCAGACGCGTGCCGCTGTAGACCAGCGGCGCACCCGGCTTGGCCGCATCCAGCGTACGCACGGTCGCGCAGCCGCTAACCAACAAACCCAGCAAGGCGATAACCAGCAGCCGCTTCATTCATCCGCGCCGAGGTGATACTCGCCCCAACGTGGCAGCATGTCCTGGGGAATGTTCAGCAGGTTGAGAATTCTGGCCACCACAAAGTCGATCAGGTCATCGATCGTCTGCGGCTGGTGATAGAACCCAGGCGCCGCTGGCAGGATCACCGCCCCCATGTTCGACAACTTGAGCATGTTCTCGAGGTGGATGGTCGAAAATGGCGCCTCACGCGGTACCAGAATCAATTGCCGACGCTCCTTGAGGGTGACGTCGGCAGCACGCTCGATCAGGTTGTTGCAGGCGCCAGTGGCAATTGCCGACAAGGTACCGGTAGAACACGGCACCACCACCATCGCGGCCGGTGCCCCGGAGCCGGAGGCCACCGGAGACATCCAGTCTTCTTTGCCATACACCCGGATCTGCCCATCGGCAGCGCCGGTGTACTCAGTAAGAAACGCCTGTATCGCCTGAGGCTTGGCCGGAAGCACCACATCGGTCTCGGTGGACATCACCAGTTGCGCTGCCTTGGAGATCAGAAAATGCACCTCACGGTCTTCGCGCACCAGGCAATCGAGCAGGCGCAGACCATACTGCGCCCCCGACGCCCCGGTCATCGCCAGGGTGATGCGTTCCGGCCCGCTCATTTCAGCGCCTCGGCCAACTTACCGTGCAGGCCACCAAAGCCACCGTTGCTCATGATCACCACTTGGGTGCCGGGCTTGGCCTGGCTCTTGACCCGCTCGATGATCGCTTCCAGGCTGTCGGCAACCACGGCAGGCACCTTGCACTGCGCGGCGGTGGCGGCCAAATCCCAACCAAGGTTGGGCGGCGCGTACCAGATCACCTGATCGGCGTCGTTGACGCTTTCCGGCAAACCATCGCGGTGGGCACCCAGCTTCATCGAGTTGGAGCGCGGCTCGATTACTGCAATCAGCGGGGCGTCGCCAATGCGCTTGCGCAATCCGTCGAGGGTGGTGGCAATGGCCGTAGGGTGGTGAGCAAAGTCGTCATAAATAGTAATGCCTTGCACTTCGGCGACTTTCTCCATGCGCCGCTTGACGCTTTTGAACGCACTGAGCGCAGCAATACCCATGGCAGGCACTACGCCGACATGACGTGCTGCCGCCAGGGTTGCCAAGGCGTTGGCCACGTTGTGCTGACCGGTCAACTCCCACTCGACAACGCCCTGAGGCTCGCCGTCAAAGCTGACTTCGAAACGCGAACCGTCTGCGCTGAGCAACTTGACCTGCCACTGCCCGCCTTCACCGGTGGTTTGTACCGGGGTCCAGCAACCCATCTTGATCACGCGATCGAGGGCAGGTTCGGTGGTTGGATGAATGACCAGGCCTTCACTCGGAATAGTCCGCACCAAATGGTGGAACTGTCGCTCGATGGAAGCCAGATCAGGGAAAATGTCCGCATGATCAAACTCAAGGTTATTGAGGATCGCGGTACGCGGGCGGTAGTGAACAAATTTTGAGCGCTTGTCGAAGAAGGCGCTGTCGTATTCATCGGCCTCGACCACGAAGAACGGTGTACCGCCCAACCGCGCAGACACCGAGAAATTCTGTGGCACACCACCGATCAAGAAGCCGGGGCTCATGCCCGCATGCTCCAGCACCCAGGCCAGCATGCTGCTGGTGGTGGTTTTGCCGTGAGTACCGGCCACTGCCAACACCCAACGCCCCTGCAAAACGTGATCAGCCAGCCACTGCGGGCCCGACACATAAGGCAGGCCCTTGTTGAGCACATACTCAACCGCAGGGTTGCCGCGTGAGAGCGCATTGCCGATTACCACCAGGTCTGGTGCCGGGTCCAGTTGGGCGGCGTCATAACCCTGGGTCAGTTCGATGCCCTGGGCTTGAAGCTGAGTGCTCATGGGAGGATAGACATTGGCGTCGGAGCCCGTTACCCGATGCCCCAGTTCTTTGGCCAGCACTGCCAAAGAACCCATGAACGTGCCGCAGATACCAAGAATATGAATGTGCATTATCGACCTCACAAAACGTCGAGGCAGGGTAGCCCAGGGCGCAGGAATTCGCATCCTGTGTTTCGCTCAAAGGCGCCTGGCGATGCCGTGCTTGCGAAGTTTTCGATACAAGGTATTGCGGCTAACCCCCAACTGCGCGGCCACATGCGTCATGTGCCAGCGCTGTTGCTCCAGCGCTGCCAACAGAGCCCCACGCTCCGCATCCTCCAAAGGCGCCGCCCCTACCCCCGCTGAGACCGGGCTTGCCCCGCGCAGTGCCCGCTCCGCCCGAATAACGGCCGGAAGCTGCGCATGTTCAATACAACCATCATCACAAAGCGCCACCAAGGTGCGCAGAACCGTACGCAACTGACGCACGTTTCCCGGCCAGGCAAACGCCAGTAACGCGCGCCGTGAGTCTGAAGCCAGGCTCACCACCTGCTCACCCGCCTCCTGGGCCAGAATGAAATCCAACAATTGCGACTTGTCACTGCGCTCACGCAACGCCGGAAGTGCGATCTCCAGGCCGTTGAGGCGGTAGTAAAGGTCTTCGCGAAAACTGCCATCCTCAACCCGCTCCAGCAGGTTGCGGTGTGTGGCGCTGATAATGCGCACGTTGACAGCCTGGGGTTCGCCCCCAATCGGCACCACCATGCGGTCCTCCAGCACCCGCAACAATCGGGTTTGCAGGGCCAAAGGCATGTCGCCAATCTCATCGAGCAGCAAGGTACCGCCGTCTGCCTGCTGAAGCTTGCCGCGCATGCCCTCCTTGCGCGCACCAGTAAAACTGCCACCGCGATAACCAAACAACTCGCTCTCGATCAGGCTTTCCGGAATAGAGGCACAGTTCAGAGCGACAAACGCCTGGTCGCGGCGCTCACTGGCCTGATGCACTGCTTTGGCAAAGGCTTCCTTGCCGCTACCGGTTTCACCATTGATCAGCAACGGCACATCACGTTCGAACACCCGTATCGCTCGGCGAAACTCGTTTTGCAGCAACGGGTCGAGCAAGCAGATGCTCTCAGCTTTTTCTATCTTTTTACCCGGCAACGGCGTTGGCACCAACGGCCGCGCCGGGGCACGCACCTGCCCACGCAAACTGGCGAACAACAGACGACCATCGCGGGTGCGCAGCGGCCAACTGGTGCTGGCCTGCACGGTCGCACGACTGAACAGCTCATCCAGGGCGCAATCGAAAAACATCTCTACGGGCTTGCCCAGCACACCACCACGAATGGCCCCAAGCAGATTCAATGCGCTCTGGTTGACGGCACAAATACGCCCGTCACCATCGAAGGCCAGCAAACCCTCACTGAACAAGCCGACCGATTCGGCCTGCAGATGAAAGCGCAGCAGCCACTGATTTTCGAAATACCGCAGGAAGTAACAACTCTCGATCATCTTCGCCGAGAGATTGACCAAGGCCATGGTATGAAACTGGCTTTGCCGCGATACATCCGGGCGAGCCGATGAAACATCGAGCACCGCCAGCAGTTCGCCATGAGGGTCGAACACCGGGCTGGCGGAGCAAGTAAGGCCGGTGTGGCGGCCGCGAAAATGTTCGTCCTGATGGATGGTCAGGGCCTGGCGCTCAACCAGGCACGTGCCAATGCCATTGGTACCTTCGCAGGCTTCGCTCCAGTCAGCGCCAAGCCATAACCCGGCACGCTCGAAGATACGTCGTTCGGTGGGGGCGGTGACGCAATTGAGGATCACCCCACGGGCGTCGGTGAGCAACACCGCATGCCCAGCCCCTGACAATTGCTGATGCAAACTGCTCATCTCGGTGCCCGCGATCTGCAACACCTGTTGCAAGCGCTCGCGACTTTCGAGCACGCGGCCATGCTCAAGAACGGTCGGCGCAACGCTCAGGGCCGGATCGAGATGGTAGTCCTCAACGCAACGCAGCCACGAACGGGCAATAGAAGGATCACTGCCGGGGCCTTGGGTCTGGGCCTTGCCCTGAGTCACCGTCAGCACTTGCCGGGCATGCCGGCTGAGATGATTGTTCTGCACTTTTTATTGTTCTCCGCAGACGAGATAGACCCAGCATCCTCCACCCGCCCGCGCATTGCAATGTTGAGGTGACCGCCAGGTCACCGTCTGTGCCATTAGCGGTACAAACTGTCACTCCCCTTGTACCGACACTGCTACAGCAGCAACCGGGATCGTCACACAAAATCACGTAACCCACTGATTTCATTAGGCCCAGCAACACTGGCCCAAGCCTTGCTCTATGCTCTATGTATCCTCCCAACAAACACAATAGCCAGGAGACACACCATGCGTTATGCACATCCCGGTACCGAAGGTTCCAAGGTTTCCTTCAAGAGCCGTTATGGGAACTACATCGGTGGCGAGTTCGTTGCTCCGGTCAAAGGGCAGTACTTCGAAAACATCTCGCCAGTAAACGGCCAGCTGATTGCTGAATTCCCCCGCTCCACTGCCGAAGACGTTGAAAAGGCACTGGACGCAGCCCACGCGGCTGCTGACGCCTGGGGCACCACCTCGGTCCAGGCGCGCTCGCTGATCCTGCTGAAAATCGCCGACCGCATCGAGCAGAACCTCGAACTGCTGGCGATTACCGAAACCTGGGACAACGGCAAAGCCATTCGCGAAACCCTCAACGCCGACATTCCCCTGGCCGCCGACCACTTCCGTTACTTCGCTGGCTGCCTGCGCGCCCAGGAAGGCGGCGCCGCAGAAATCGACGGCAACACCGTTGCCTACCACCTGCACGAACCACTGGGCGTGGTCGGGCAGATCATTCCATGGAACTTCCCCATCCTGATGGCGGCCTGGAAACTCGCACCTGCCCTGGCGGCCGGTAACTGCGTCGTGCTCAAGCCCGCCGAGCAAACCCCGCTGGGCATCAGCGTGCTGCTGGAAGTAATCGGCGACCTGCTGCCAGCCGGCGTGCTCAACGTGGTGCAAGGCTATGGCCGTGAAGCCGGTGAAGCCCTGGCCACCAGCAAACGTATCGCCAAGATCGCCTTTACCGGGTCTACCCCAGTTGGCTCGCACATCATGAAATGTGCCGCCGAGAACATCATTCCTTCCACCGTCGAGCTGGGCGGCAAATCGCCGAACATCTTCTTCGAAGACATCATGCAGGCCGAGCCTGCCTTCATCGAAAAAGCTGCCGAAGGCCTGGTGCTGGCGTTCTTCAACCAGGGCGAAGTGTGCACCTGCCCGTCCCGCGCGCTGGTTCAAGAGTCCATTTACCCGGCGTTCATGCAGGAGGTAATGAAGAAGATCAAACAGATCAAGCGCGGTGACCCGCTGGATACCGACACCATGGTCGGCGCCCAGGCCTCCGAGCAGCAGTTCGACAAGATTCTCTCGTACCTGGAAATTGCCGAGAAAGAAGGCGCCGAACTGCTGACCGGCGGCAAGGTAGAAAAACTCGAAGGCAGCCTGGCGACCGGTTACTACATCCAGCCGACCCTGCTCAAGGGCACCAACGAGATGCGCGTGTTCCAGGAGGAGATCTTTGGCCCGGTAGTGAGCGTCACCACCTTCAAGGACGAAGCCGAAGCTCTGGCAATCGCCAACGACACCGAGTTCGGCCTGGGTGCTGGGGTTTGGACCCGTGATATCAACCGCGCCTACCGCATGGGTCGCGGCATCAAGGCTGGTCGTGTATGGACCAACTGCTACCACCTGTACCCGGCACACGCCGCGTTCGGTGGCTACAAAAAGTCCGGCGTCGGTCGTGAAACGCACAAAATGATGCTCGACCATTACCAGCAAACCAAAAACCTGCTGGTGAGCTACGACATCAATCCTCTGGGCTTCTTCTAACCCGCAAGAACAGAGCGGTTTCACCCCGGAACCGCTCTGGCTCGCTTCATGCAAGACCATCACCACAGAAACCGGCATCCGCCGGTGACGATAAAAAAAACAGGTGAATCCTATGCCAAGCGATCACTCCGGCAGCGTGCCGGCTGGTTCTTCTGTCGACTTCGAAAAGGTCGGCACCGACTACTTCCAACAACGTGAACTGAAAAAAGGCGCGGCAGGCTGGGTACTGCTGGTGGGCCTCGGCGTTGCCTATGTGATTTCCGGCGACTACGCCGGCTGGAACTTTGGCTTGGCCCAAGGTGGCTGGGGTGGGATGTTCCTCGCCACCTTACTGATGGCCACCATGTACCTGTGCATGTGTTTTTCCCTGGCCGAACTGTCCTCGATGATTCCCACCGCCGGTGGCGGCTACGGCTTTGCCCGCAGCGCATTCGGCCCCTGGGGTGGCTTTTTGACCGGCACGGCGATCCTGATTGAATACGCCATCGCTCCCGCGGCCATTGCTGTGTTCATCGGCGCCTATTGCCAGTCACTGTTCGGCATCGGCGGCTGGATGATCTACCTGGCCTTCTACATCATCTTTATCGGCATCCACATCTTCGGAGTCGGTGAAGCGCTGAAGCTGATGTTCATCATCACCGCCGTAGCGGCCATTGCTCTGGGGGTGTTCCTGGTCGCCATGGTGCCGCACTTCGATGTGAACAACCTGTTCGACATTGCCCAGACCGATGCCGTTGGCGCCAGCAGCTTCCTGCCGTTCGGCTATGTCGGCGTATGGGCAGCAATCCCCTATGCGATCTGGTTTTTCCTTGCGGTAGAGGGCGTGCCACTGGCCGCTGAAGAAACCAAGAACCCCAAGCGCGACCTGCCACGCGGGCTGATCGGTGCCATGCTGGTGCTGCTGGCGTTCGCCTTGTTGATTCTGGTGGTGGGTCCTGGCGGTGCGGGTGCCGAAGCCCTGAAAAGCTCGGGCAACCCGCTGGTCGAAGCATTGGCCAAAGCCTACGGCGGCTCGACCTGGATGGGCAGCTTCGTCAACCTGGTAGGCCTGGCCGGTCTTATCGCCAGCTTCTTCTCGATCATCTATGCCTACTCGCGGCAGATTTTCGCCCTGTCCCGCGCTGGCTACCTGCCACGCAAACTCTCGCAGACCAACAAAAGCAAGGCACCGGTGCTGGCCCTGGTCATTCCCGGCATCATCGGTTTCGGCCTGTCGCTGACCGGCCAGGGAGACCTGCTGATCCTGGTTGCCGTGTTCGGCGCTACGCTGTCTTATGTACTGATGATGGCTGCACACATCACCCTGCGTATCAAACGCCCTAAAATGGAGCGTCCGTATCGCACACCGGGCGGGATCTTCACTTCAGGCGTGGCGCTGGTGCTGGCTTGCATCGCCGTAGTCGCCGGCTTCCTGGTTGATCCTCGGGTTGTGATTGGCGCCGCCGTCATCTATGGCGTACTGATTGCGTACTTTGCGTTTTACAGTCGGCACCACCTGGTTGCCGGAACACCGGAAGAAGAGTTCGCCGCGATCCAAAAAGCCGAAGAGGCTTTGCACTGATCAACGCCACCCGCGCCGCAGGCCAGGCCTGCGGCGTTCTGGAGATTCTGTATGGCAAGTTTTGTACACACGGCAGGTCAACAGACTTACCGTTTTGAAAGCCTTAAAGAGGTCATGGCCAAGGCCAGTCCGGCACGTTCGGGCGATTTTCTCGCCGGAGTCGCTGCCAGCAACGATGGCGAACGGGTGGCGGCGCAGATGGCACTGGCTGACATACCGCTCAAACACTTTCTCAGCGAAGCGCTGATTCCCTACGAAGAAGATGAAGTCACCCGGCTGATCATCGACACCCATGACGCCAACGCCTTTGCCGCGGTCAGCCATCTGACCGTGGGTGGCCTGCGTGATTGGCTACTGAGTGATCAAGCCGATGAACACAGCCTGCGCGCCCTGGCGCCTGGGCTGACGCCGGAAATGGCCGCCGCTGTATCCAAAATCATGCGCGTGCAGGACCTGGTGCTGGTGGCGCAGAAAATCCGCGTGGTCACCCGTTTTCGCGGCACCATGGGTCTGCGCGGACGCCTGTCCACCCGCCTGCAACCCAACCACCCGACCGATGAGCCGGCCGGGATTGCCGCAAGCATCCTCGACGGGCTGCTGTACGGCAACGGCGATGCCATGATCGGCATTAACCCGGCCACCGACAGCATCGCGTCCATCTGCGCCATGCTGGAAATGCTCGACGCGATCATCCAGCGCTACGACATCCCCACCCAAGCCTGCGTACTGACCCACGTGACCACCTCGATCGAGGCGATCAACCGTGGCGTACCGCTAGACCTGGTGTTCCAATCGATTGCTGGCACCGAAGCAGCCAACGCCAGCTTTGGCATCAACCTCAATGTGCTGAAGGAAGGCTACGAAGCCGGGCTGAGCCTCAATCGCGGTACCCTGGGGCAGAACTTGATGTACTTCGAAACCGGCCAGGGCAGCGCACTGTCGGCCAACGCCCACCATGGCGTCGACCAACAAACCTGTGAAACCCGCGCCTATGCCGTGGCCCGGCATTTCAAGCCGTTTCTGGTCAACACCGTGGTGGGCTTCATTGGTCCGGAATACCTGTACAACGGCAAGCAAATCATCCGCGCCGGCCTTGAAGACCACTTCTGCGGCAAGCTGCTTGGCGTGCCCATGGGCTGCGATATCTGCTACACCAACCATGCCGAAGCCGATCAGGACGACATGGACACGCTGCTCACTCTGCTGGGGGTTGCCGGGATCACCTTCATCATGGGCATCCCAGGCTCCGATGACATCATGCTCAACTACCAAACCACCTCGTTCCACGATGCGCTCTATGCCCGCCAGACCCTGGGCCTGAAACCGGCGCCGGAATTCGAAAGCTGGCTGGCACGCATGGGCATCTTCACCCAGGCCGATGGCCGCGTGCGATTTGGCGACAACCTGCCACCGGCCTTCCGCCAGGCCTTGGCACAACTGGGATAAGCGAGGCGATCATGGCCAACACCCCACAGGACAACAGCAGCAATCCCTGGCTGGAACTGCGCCGACTGACCCCGGCGCGCATTGCCCTAGGTCGCACCGGCACCAGCCTGCCGACCGGCGCCCAACTGGACTTTCAATTCGCCCACGCCCAAGCCCGCGACGCCGTGCACCTGGCGTTCGATCATCAAGGGTTGCGCTCACAGTTGAGTGAGCGCCAGCGCGACAGCCTGCTATTGCACAGCGCCGCGGCCGACCGCCACAGCTACTTGCAACGGCCCGACCTGGGTCGACGCCTGCATCCGGACTCGGCCCAGCAGTTGCGTGAACACGCCGCGGCCAACCCGGGGGGTGTCGATCTGGCTATTGTCGTCGCCGATGGTCTGTCGGCCTTGGCGGTCCACCGTCACACCCTGCCGTTTCTCGCCCGTTTCGAAGAACAGTCCAGTGCCGATGGCTGGTCGCTGGCACCGGTGATACTGGTGGAACAAGGTCGAGTAGCCGTGGCCGACGAAGTAGGTGAGCTGCTCGGGGCAAAAATGACCGTGATTTTGATCGGCGAACGCCCGGGTTTGAGTTCCCCTGACAGCCTCGGCCTGTATTTCACCTACAACCCCAAAGTGGGTCTGACCGACGCCTATCGCAACTGCATATCCAACGTGCGCCTTGAAGGGCTCAGCTACGGCATGGCCGCGCACCGCCTGTTGTACCTGATGCGCGAAGCCTGTCGCCGACAACTGTCGGGGGTCAACCTGAAGGACGAAGCACAGGTGCACACCCTTGAGTCAGACACCGACATATCGAAGAAAGGAAACTTCCTGCTAAGCAAACCTTGAAAGGCAAACGCTTCGTAGATTGCACTTTCTAATTATCTTCAGGCAGCATCTGCCGAGGCGGCCGGCGACTAGCCGCGAATTCCCATGGACCCTGAGGCCTGCTAATGCGGATTATCAAAGCAACCCTGGAACATCTGGACCTGCTCGCCCCGCTGTTCGTCAAATACCGCGAATTTTACGGTCAGCTGCCCTACCCGGACTCCTCCCGTTCGTTTCTGGAAAAACGCCTGGACCGAGGCGAATCGATCATCTACCTGGCGCTGCCCGACGATGACGACAACAAATTGATGGGTTTCTGTCAGCTCTACCCAAGCTTCTCTTCACTGTCGCTCAAGCGCGTCTGGATTCTCAACGACATCTACGTAGCTGAAGACTCCCGCCGCATGTTGGTGGCCGACAACCTCATGCGCGCAGCGAAAAAGCTGGCAAAAGAGACCAATGCCGTACGCTTGCGGGCCTCCACCAGCCGCGACAACGATGTGGCGATGAAAACCTACGAATCCATCGGTTTTCGCGAAGATCAGGAATTCAAAAGCTACATTTTGCCGATCAGCTCAGACTGAACCAGTGGCGCGGGCTTGCCCCGCGATTGCAGATGTCAGCCATGTTGCAATCGCGGGGCAAGCCCACTCCTACGGAATTTGATATCGCTACCTTCCTATCTTGGTAACCCGCCGCTACAAACTGCTCAGGCACAATCTCGTCGCCTCCGTATAATGCGCCCTCCTAAATGTGTGAAACTTTACCCATCACTCGGGTAGCGGCTGATCGCATCCGCACTGCCAGCCATCGCATGCCCTCGACCGGGTTCAAAGAACACAGGTGCTGTACATGGATTTCAACCCGCTAGACCTTATTCTGCATCTCGATGCCTACCTCGATTTACTGGTCAACAACTATGGCCCGTGGATCTACGCGATTCTGTTCCTGGTTATTTTCTGCGAAACCGGTCTGGTAGTTATGCCATTCCTGCCCGGTGATTCCCTGCTGTTCATCGCCGGTGCAGTGGCGGCTGGCGGCGGCATGGACCCGGTACTGCTAGGCGGTCTGCTGATGGTGGCGGCGATACTTGGCGACAGCACCAATTACATCATCGGCCGAACAGCCGGGGAACGATTGTTCCGCAATCCCAACTCGAAAATCTTCCGCCGCGACTACTTGCAGCAAACCCACGATTTCTACGACCGCCACGGCGGCAAAACCGTAACCCTGGCGCGGTTCCTGCCGATTCTGCGCACCTTTGCCCCATTCGTGGCGGGTATCGCGAAAATGCATTACCCACGTTTCCTGGGGTTCAGCGTTGCTGGCACCGTACTTTGGGTTGGCGGCCTGGTAACCCTCGGCTACTTCTTTGGCAACGTCCCGTTTATCAAACAGAACCTGTCATTGATGATCGTCGCCATCATCCTGTTGTCACTGGTGCCGATGATCATTGGCATTGTGCGCAGCCGCATGCACCGCCCCGCCAAGGTCAACTAAGCCCTGGCCATGTGGTCATTGAGCGCCTGGCGCCGTCGCCGTACCCTGGCACGCCATCCCATCGACCCGCAGCGCTGGCAGCGGGTTCGTGAGCGCTTGCCGATGCTTGACGGCCTGACATCTGACGAAGACCACTGGCTGCGTGAAGCTTGCGTACTGTTTCTGCATGAAAAACACCTGAGCGCCCTGCCCGGCGTAGAACTG
The DNA here is from genome assembly GCF_004803755.1 of Pseudomonas sp. DG56-2. Lineage (NCBI taxonomy): Bacteria > Pseudomonadati > Pseudomonadota > Gammaproteobacteria > Pseudomonadales > Pseudomonadaceae > Pseudomonas > Pseudomonas sp. DG56-2. The sequence continues at coordinate 603,716 of NZ_CP032311.1, read as the reverse complement.
GACGGCGAGCAGCGGTTGTTTCTGGCTGCCCAGGCCCAACTGCCGTTGCTGCACCTGGGTGAACTGAACTGGTATCAGGGCTTTCACGAAATAGTGCTTTACCCCGACGACTTCCTCAGCCCCCAGCGCCATCGCGATGCCAGCGGCGTTGAGCATGAGTGGAACGGCGAGCACAGCGGTGAAGCCTGGCAACAGGGCCCGGTCATCCTGGCCTGGCCAGGGGTGCTGTCCAGCGGTGGCTGGGAAGGCTACAACCTGGTCATCCACGAACTGGCGCACAAGCTCGACATGCTCAACGGCGACGCCAACGGTCTGCCGCCGCTGCACAACGACATGCGCGTAAGCGACTGGGCCAAGGCCATGCAAGACGCGTTTGACGACCTCAACCGTCAATTGGACCGCAACCCCGACGCCGAAACCGCCATCGACCCGTACGCGGCGGAAAACCCTGCGGAGTTCTTCGCCGTCACCAGCGAATACTTCTTCAGCGCCCCCGACCTGCTCGATGCCGCCTACCCCGCGGTATACCAACAGCTACGCGGTTTTTACCGCCAGGACCCATTGGCGCGCCTGCAGCAATTGCAGCACAACCACCCTCACTACCGGCAGCACCAGGACTGACACTGCCGGACATCAGGGCGAACGTGGCAAGCACCGCGGAATGTGCCTATAATCGCGACCAATTTTTGGCCAAACATGGGGGCACTGCCCAATGAGCTACAGCAAGATTCCGGCTGGCAAAGACCTGCCGAACGACATCTACGTCGCCATCGAGATTCCAGCCAACCACGCCCCGATCAAGTACGAGATCGACAAGGACAGCGACTGCCTGTTCGTTGACCGTTTCATGGCCACCCCGATGTTCTACCCGGCCAACTACGGTTACATCCCCAACACCCTGGCTGACGACGGTGATCCCCTCGACGTGCTGGTTGTTACCCCGTACCCAGTAGCCCCAGGCTCGGTCATCCGTGCCCGTCCGGTCGGCATCCTGAACATGACCGACGACGGCGGCGGCGACGCCAAAGTTATCGCTGTACCGCACGACAAACTGTCGCAGCTGTACGTCGACGTTAAAGAATACACCGACCTGCCAGCCCTGCTGCTGGAGCAAATCAAGCACTTCTTCGAGAACTACAAAGACCTCGAAAAAGGCAAGTGGGTCAAGATCGAAGGCTGGGAAGGCGCTGACGCCGCCCGCGCCGCGATCACCAAGTCGGTAGCTGCCTACAAAGGCTAAGCAACCCACTTAACAAAGAGCCCCGCCAATGCGGGGCTTTTTGTTGGCCGCTGTCTCGGGAGGTGCGGGCTCAAGCCTGTTTAATCCCCAATCCCGCATCATCAACAAGCGCCTTGGCGAATTCACTCAGAAAATAAGCGGCCCACATCATCTCGCCGTCTTCATCCAGCAGCCCTGCCTGAATCAGCTTATGCACGCATCCAAGCACGGTTGAAGCCTGCTCCAGCGCGTAGTCACAGGGCACCCCCGGGCTGATGCGAAACAGCCCCATAGGTACTTGCTCGCTGCAGATGAAATTAACAACGCCTACTGTTTCCCCCGTTTCCGTGCTCATGGCTCTCCCCTCGCGTCCATGGCTTGCAGGGTGCTCAGCGCGTGCTCGACCAACGCCCTGGCCATCTCGGCCGAATGCAGCACGCTCATCAGCATGCCTTGGCCCGGTTCATTGGCGTGGGCTCGGCAAAATTCGTCGGTAGTTTCGTGGATGCCGCGCAGCAGTTCGCTGGCAAAAGCCAGGGAATCAGGAGGGATCAGGTCGCTGTGGATGGAAAAATAGGGGGTGGTGATGAGGGAGGCAGGCGGGTCTGGGACTATTTTTTTCATGGCGTCACTCCTCGTTCCATTTAGGAGCCACCACCTCAATCCTTCTCACGGGATTTAAGGGTGGCAGCCGTACGCAGGGTGAGAAACCGAGGGAACATAGGAAAACTCGGCCAGACCGAAGTCTGCCCGCGCACGGCCGCCATAACATGCTCGCCGCTATATTCATCAACGGGTTCTCACGCCCGGCCATCCAAAAAGACGACCCGAGGAAATTAGCCCTGATGCACTGTCCTAACAACAGAGAAAAGGCGGCAGCGGACGTAGGATAGATCCGAACGCAATCCAAGTTGAATATTTTTACAAAGAAAACTCCTACGCCACCCACGGCAATGCCTGTAAACCCGGCCCATTTGCAGGCTAAAAAATGAACCTCGCGTTTATAGCCCCACCCTTTGAAGGCCTTTAGACTCAGGCCTCATGAATACATCCGGTGATCGACTCAAAAACCTTCTGCACGAGTGCAGCCTGTCGCCTTCCGACTTCGCGGCGCAGCGCCAAGTGACTCCGCAGCACGTCAACAACTGGTTCAAACGAGGCGTACCCTTGGCGCGTCTCGATGAAATCGCCGATCTACTGTGCGTTTGCAGCAAGTGGTTACGTAGCGGCGAAGGCCCCAAACATCCAACCCCCTTACCGCGCACCCATGCCGCCCTGCGCAAACCGGGCACCGAGCCGACAGACCCCAGCCTGCTTGCCGCCAACACTGCAGAAGACATCCAACTGCCGTTCTACAGCATACAATCCAAGCAACTACGACCCATCACCAGCCGCTACCTGCGCCTGCCCGTCCGTGCCCTGGATGCCGTTGGCGTCGACCCCGCCCAAGCGATATGCGTCACCATGCCCACCAACAACATGAGCCCCTTACTGCCGCGCGGCAGCACCTTGGCCATCGACAAAGGCATGACCGACATCGTCGAAGGCGAACTCTACGCCCTCCTGCACAATGGCCGCCTGCGCATCCACAGCATCACCCAACGCGCCAATGGCACCCTGCGCCTGCACAGCCATGACAGCGACGAACACCCCACAGAGACCTACACCCAGACACAACTGAAAAATCAGCGGCTGATCATCCTTGGCTGGGTATTCTGGTGGTCAAGCCTGCGCGACAGCCGCCCTGGTTGAGCGGTTGCGGGTGAATTTTTGCTGGGCAACGGCAGCGATACTCAGTATGCTACGCCGCACATTTAGCCCCGGCTGCTCAGCACGCCAGCGGGCCTGGCGCGGCACACACTGCCTGCAGCCACCTCCCGGCCCCAGCGCCGGAACAACGATTTTAAGGCGGTTGCGGCTTACCATAAATTAGCCAAGACCGTCCCCTAGGAGCCGGCCACAAGCCGGCTTTTTAATGCCTGAACGTCCATGACTGGGCGGTGGGAATGACTAGGTGAATCAGATACCTGACAGCTCCCCTCAGAACCCACCCTCCTGAAAATCCTTGCAATAAAACCCCTCCATGTCTCGCTTTACGCCATGCGGCGAGCCGGGATGTTTGTGGCCACAGGGGCCCTTGGTATCGTGTTTCACGTACCACTCCCGCGTCACCGGATGGGGCGTGCGCTCACCGCGCCAATGGGTGCAGCTGGCGCAGCGATGTTGCGTCGTCAGTGGGCCAACTTTGCGATGTTTGAGCGTAAACGTGCCCAAGTCCACAGGCTTTGATCTGCTGGAACGCTCTGTGCTTTGACTAGGCGGGTCTCGCTGGTCGGATGTAGGGCTGTAGCTGTAGCCTCCCCCGGTACTGTGACTGTGGGTGTCTCGTGAAGACCGGGCGCTGGATGCAGGCGCATTGATAATTGCCCGCCAGAGCGCGTAAAGCCCACCGATTGCCAACAGGGCAACCACAATCTTGCCCAGTAGCGCCTTAATCAAACTAGGCCAGGATTCGGCCTCTTCCTTCGCCAGGCGAACCCGCTCGGCTTCTTCGGCCTTGCTTTGCTGCGCAGCAATCACTTGCCAACCTTGGGCAGCTATTGTCTGGAACGTCTCAGGCTGGAAAATGGCGTTCGAGCCGTCAAGGTTGAAACGGGAGATCTCCTGAAGGCATTGACGTGCCTGGTGGTCGAAGTTCGTCTTGGTAATGCTCAGGCTGCCAGGTGCGTTGACCACTTTTTCCAGGCAGGTGATGAATTGCTGCTTCTCTCTTTGCTGTACCTGCTCCAGGGTTAGCCCCTGAGCGGTGCGATACGGTGCTTTTTTCGCGGGGTACCAACTAAAGGGCGCAGCTTCAAGTTCGCTGAAACGCGCGTCCAGCGCCCGCGACAATTTGTCGAAGGAATAAGCGGTCGTAACGTTGGCTGAAGCGAATTGTTCGGCCAACCCTTTTGACAATATCTGCACACGAACCGCTTTGTCGAAATCAATCCAACGCTGGCGCGCTTCCTCATAGAGGCGGTTCTGTTCTCCGGTAAACGTCACTGCAACGTAATCACCTTGGCGTAGGGATTGAACTGCCGGGAACTGCGTTCGGCATTCATCAATCGTTCGGCTGTGCCAGCGGTCGGCGTTGTAAGCATCCTGCACACACTGCATGTAACCGCGCACATCGCTTTGCGCCTGTTCGATCGGAGGGGTGCTGGCATGCGCGGGTGCAAAAATTATCCACACGCTCATGAAGGTGACGAATCGTCCTGGATTCAGTCGGGGAAGGTGCATGTAGAGGCTCCGGTAAAACAGGCTGTAGGTGGCGTGACTGCTGGTGAACACTCATGGAAGGTTATCGCCTAGGTTCCATTATTCCTTAGCACTCAGTCGCATTTTGCCATCATCGCTTTCGACCGCCGCGACTTTTAACCGGATAAACGTGCAGCGTCTTATCACTTTGCCTCAGGTGCCAGCAACGCACCCACCGACTCAGGGAAATAAGCCACCTGCAGTGGATACTCACGCCCCAGCAGCTTGCCCCGGCCGTACCAAACGACGCCATTTTGATGCAGAACCAGCCCATCACCCGCGTACTCATAGGACGCACCGGTAGAGGTGTTGAATGAAAAACGCTCCGCATCGATCTGGCTGACTTTGTAGGTAACATTTGCCAATGGCAGTTGTTGCTTGACTCGCTCCAGGTAGACCGGTGCCAGGCGAACGAACATATCTTTTGCCTGTTGACGGTAGTCGGAAACTTTCAGGCCTGGGCGACGTTGCAGCTCTGCCGCAATGAGTGCGAAAACATCGGCATTTGCCCTCGCCTCGGTGATTTTTACTGGCAGCACTTGGTTCAACCGAGAATTGTCGATCTGTAGCACTGGCGTACCCGATGCATTACTGGTGGTGATGATGTCCGCCGCATCCACCGGGGAAAGCACTGTCGTCGCAAGATGGGCGGCGCAGGCGGTGGTTTGTGATGATTTATCACCATTAACCAGCAACGAAAGTGGGCTGCCTTGAGTTGGTATCTGCAAAGGGTCGACCCGCTGTTGAGCGAGAAACGCATTTACCTGCTCCTGCCTGAGTTCTCCGCTCGCCAAGCCACATACCTGCTCCATCAGCTTGGGATTGCGCTGGCCGTTAAAGCTGGGCGCCAGGGAGAATACGGCTTCCTGAATGATCGGCAGCGCTGGCACCTCCACCCAATGACGTTGGACATTGGTGCCAGGGGGCAACGTGGCTTTATCACACCCGGTCAGTGCAAAAAGACCCAACAAAAATACTGTCAGTCGGCGCCCGCTTTTTATCTGGAAGTACCCTCACATCTATTCGTTGGTTGCCCACATAACACCATCACCGCTGATTGAGCTTAATCTCGGTGCGCTGTTTGGTCGTATGGGGATACGTTCCTGATTTTGTGCATTTCAGTTGCAGCAGTGACAACAGTCGTCGCCACAATTGTGGAAAAACGCCCGCAATTTTCTGCCGAGTCTTCTAATCGGGTGTTCAACATTGCGCTATCGGACGATATCGAGAGCTACATTTCGCCAAGACTGGTCAACGAGGCAAAGGCTCGCGGTCTCTCCGTTAAATTCGCCTTTCATCAGAGCAATAGCTCGCTGTGGAAAACATCGTTGGCTGACCCCGACATTGACCTGGTCTTGTGCTCCGAACCCAAAGAGCTGACTTCGCACTACAGCTCACAAGTGCTGTTCTCTTCGTCTTACTCATGCTTGTACGACGGCCCGCGGCTCAATCTGAAAAGCCCGCTTACCCGTGACGAATACCTGATGCATGAGCATGTAAGGATTTCCTTCGATGGACGTCGAGGGTTTGTGGACGACCTGCTGGAAAGCGAGGGGGTCGCCCGCCGGGTATCCGCATCTTTCACCCACTTCAGTGGCGCGCTGGCTACCTTGGTACACAGCGACGTGATCGCTACATTGCCTACTTTTGCAGCGCTGTCCTATGCCCGCATAGCGCGCTTGACCGTAAGCCCTGTGCCGATTTTCGTCCCGGCCTTTCGCGTATTCATGGTCTGGGATGTGGAGCACAACGACGACGCACATAATCGCTGGCTGCGCAGCTTTGTCATCGACACCACGCAAGCGTTGCAGCGTGGATCCCTGGCGTCCACCTGAAGAAAAGTACTGGTTTCACTGACGCCACTACATTGACATCACCCAACCAAGCATCGAGACTTCCCGCCTTGTCCACTCTCCAGAATGCTCATCGATATGGAACGCAACATGAGAAATCTACTTGCAGTCGCTCTGGCCGCCGTCTTTCTTACCGGCTGCAGCGCCGAAATCGACAACGCGCAAGTCGTGACTAAAAATGGCCTGATGTACAAGAGCGGAGATTCCGATCCTTTCACCGGTCGCATCGTTAATTTGCCAATCGGTCTGCCAGGCCTTACCGCGCTGTGTAACACGCAAGTGGAAAAGGGTCGCTACGACGGTAAGAGCGAATGTTTCTACGACTCGAAAAAAGTCTACGAGGTCGAGTACGCCGCCGGCAGCAAGAACGGCACCGAGACGGTGTTCGACGCCAAGTCAGGCACCACGATTTCGGTGAAGAACTGGAAGAACGGCCGCCAGGACGGTGTTGCCGAAGAGTACCAGAATGGCGTGCTGACTCATCAGCAGACGTTCAAGGAGGGCAAGCCGGACGCCCAGGAAACTCGCTGGAACGCCGATGGCAGTAAAGTGATCACGCAACTGGTCTGGAGCAATGGCACTAAGTTCAGCGGTTTCGAGACCGACTCCAACGGCAAGCACAACTACGCCAACGGCCAACTGCACGGCCCGCAGATCAAGTTCGACTACTTCGCCGGTAGCCTGAAGAATTTCGTCGGCGCCGAAGAAAACTACAAAGATGGCAAGCTCGATGGTGTACAGAAAAAGTACAAAAACATCCTGCACACCGACATCGTGCTGCAAGCGTCGGAACTCATCTATGAAAACGGTGTTGCGGTTTCAGGCTGGGTTCGTAAATTCGACCCGCTAGACGGTGCGTTGCTTCAGGAAGTTCAGCTGGTGCGTACGCCACAAGCAGAAGATGAAGACTTTGAAAGTGATTATCCGGGCAACCTTGTGCCCGTCGTCGCAACAACCTCTAACGAAAGCTGCGAAGACGCGTGGATGAACGCGTATCGCGCAGAAGTCGGCGAAGACGCCTTGATCAACAGTGAGCAAATCGGCGAGTGGGAATCCTGGTGCGCCGAAGGCAAACGCCCTTAAGCGGCGAACGCTTGGCAAACTTCCAACAAGGGCAGCTCAACAGCTGCCCTTGTTGTTTAAGCACAGCCTGAATGTTCAGCCCTTCACGCACACCACTTGCCGCAAGGTGTGCACCACTTCCACCAGCTCCCGCTGAGCCTGCATTACCGCATCGATATTCTTGTAGGCCATTGGGATCTCATCGATGACGTCTTTGTCCTTACGGCATTCGACATGGGCGGTGGCGCGCACCTGGTCGTTGAGGGTGAACTGTTTTTTCGCCTGGGTGCGGCTCATGGTGCGCCCAGCACCGTGGCTGCACGAGCAGAACGACTCTTCATTGCCCAAGCCACGAACGATGAAGCTTTTGGCGCCCATGGAGCCGGGAATGATGCCCAGTTGGCCTTTCTGCGCCGACACCGCGCCTTTGCGCGTAACCAGGATGTCCTCGCCGAAGTGGCGTTCGCGTTGCACGTAATTATGGTGGCAGTTGACTGCTTCAAGGTTGGCCTCGAATGGCTTTTTCAGCACCTGGCGAGCGGCAGCAATCACCGCCTGCATCATCAACGCGCGGTTTTGCCGGGCGAAGTCCTGGGCCCACTCAACTGCCTCGACGTAATCGGCAAAGTGACGGCTGCCTTCTTCGAAATAGGCCAGATCCTTGTCTGGCAAGTTAGCGATGTGTTGGCGCATATCAGCCTGGGCCAGTTCGATGAACAAGTTGCCAATAGCGTTGCCTACCCCGCGTGAGCCACTGTGTAGCATGAACCAGACGCGGTCGGCTTCATCCAGACAGACTTCGATGAAATGGTTGCCGCCGCCCAGCGTGCCCATGTGCTGACGGTTGTTGGTTTTCTCCAGTCGCGGGTATTTGCCGGTGATCACGTTGAAGCGCCCGACCAAGGCCCGCCAGGCATGGTCAGCCTGCGCCGGCACATGATCCCAGGCGCCCTGATCGTGACGGCCGAAAGTTTTACCATGGGGTACGGCTTTTTCGATGGTGCTGCGCAGGCGATGGAGGTTTTCGGGTAGGTCGCTGGCCACCAGCGAGGTGCTGGCAGCGATCATGCCGCAGCCGATATCTACACCTACTGCCGCGGGAATTATCGCGCCAAGGGTGGGGATCACGCTGCCGATGGTCGAACCCTTGCCCAGGTGCACATCCGGCATGACCGCGAGATGCTTGAAGATGAACGGCATCTTCGCGGTATTGATCAGTTGCTTACGCGCCTCGTCTTCGACCGGTACGCCCTGGGTCCAGAGTTTGATCGGTTTACCACCGGCGACTTCGAGCAGGTTCATGTCACCCCCTGGATATATGCACGTGTACTTACAACCAGAAACATAATGCGTTCGGAAAATTTTACAGTACACCAGACAACAACTAAGGTGTATTTCAGAGGACCGAATCACGACTGGCCGGATGCCAGTCGGCACTTGCTGAGCAGGTGCTCTCGGGCATCTGGATTGGCCTCTTCTTTTTGAGGGCCGGGTCGACGACTTCATGGGACGCCGCAAGCCACCCCGAAGTCGTCCCCGCCTCTCCTTTTCCTTGTCTTACTTCAATTTCAACTGCGTGCGCAGGTAGTCATACAGGCCAGCCGCACTCTTGCGATAACCATCCGCTGTCAGGTGCACCAGATCCCCGCGCGCCAAACCTTGTGCCTGCCAGGCGACAACCGAGCACTGCCCGCCCATGTATGCCTGCCAATCCCAGAACAGGGCGTTGGCTTGCTGGGCTGCCTGGCGCTGGATGGCAATGACCGCTGCCAATTTTTGCGGCTGACGTGCGGCACAGCTGTGTGCCTTGCGTTGCTTGATCGAGTCCGGCGGCCCGACGATCAGCACCGCTGCTCGCGGCAGGTCACGACGCAGACGCTCAAGGGTCTGCTTGAGCTGGGCCTGATACAGGTTGAGGTCAAGGGTGTCGTCGAAGGCTTCGTTGGTGCCATAGGCGAGAATAACCAGATCGGGGCGCAGCGACTTGAGGGTGTCTTGCCAGCCGGGCTGCCATTTGTCTTGGACTTCCAGGCGGGCGCCGTTAATACCCAGGACCGAGTAGATGACACCGGCATTTTTCTGGTTCTGCAGGTACCAGCCGCCCAACACTGTGCCTGGACGGGTGTCGAGAGTCAGCTCCAGCGGCAATCCAACATTGTTCACCACTGGGCCGAATCGCCATTGTCCACCGGTCGCCGCCAGCAGCCGACGGTTCTGGCCGCGGTTGTCGCGCAATAGCAGGCTGGTGCTCGCTTGTGCCTGGTACAGCGCTGAAACCCGGTAGCGCTGGGCGCTGGGTGTACGCGCTTCGATGCGCACGCTGGGTTTCGCTATCAAGGGCACCGACAGGTAGCCGCCGAGCGGAAACTGCGAACTCTGCTGGTTGCGCGCCGACACCAGCTCCCATTGCCGTTTGGCAGTTTTGAGAATGACCTGCTCATAGCGTGTGCCAGGCACTGGGGTTGCAGCAATCAGACCGATCCCGCCATCGCCATATTGCCCTTGAAGCAAGCGGCGCATTTCACCGGTGAAGAGATCGGCCGCCGTGTGTGAGTCGCCGAACTGGACGATAGTAACCGGCGCACGACTTGCGCCCTTGAACTTGTTGGCCAGCACCATCAGGTTGCCGTTGCCCTGGCTTGCCTGCGGTCTGGCCGCAGCATTGGCCGCAGGCGTCGAGCCGCTGACTGCCGCCACCGGGCTGCAACCCGGCAATGCACAGATAAGCAGGGCCAACCCCAGAATGTTATGCAGTCGACGCATCAGTGTCCCGTTACAGTGAGCCCCGGGAAAGCGATCATCGACAGTATCTGCTCGGCGATCAGCTTCTGCCCGGTAATGGTGAAATGAATGCCGTCATCGACACGTGTCTTGACCCGTTTGCCTTGACTGTTCTGCAAGGTATAGGAGAACGTCTCATCCTTGTAACCCAGCACAGGGTTGGCAGAGAGGTAGTGCTGTTGATAAAGCCCGGTCTGCTCTCGGTACAAGTTGCTGAGGTAGGCCATGGCGGTGGAGAGCTTGGTTTTCTGCATGTTTGGCGGCCCTACCCAGATCACCTGGACCTGATGTTCGCGCGCCTCCTGCAAAATCGAATCGATACGCTGGCGATAGGCAGTTTCCCAATCCGGCGACTTGAAGCGCAGGAAGGGTTTGCCCTTGCCCTGCGGCATGTCCCACGGGTCATTAGGCCCGAGAAAAATGACCATCAAGCGAATGTTCGGCGAGCTGTCGAGGGTTTGCGCAACGGTTCGAGGCCAGTTGAAAAACCCTGGATACGCCAGCCCGGTACTTTGCCGGCTGAGGTTGACGCTTTTGATCTGGTAGCGCTTGCGCAGGCTGTTGGCCAGATGCGGCGCAACGCCTTGCATCAGCGAGTCACCAACAAGAAAAACCTCATCACCTGCCGCCAGTGACACGACTGTGGCCGACGGCAATACGCTGGCAGCAACGGACGCTGCCGGTTTGACCGGCGCCACGGCGACCGCTGGCGTGGCCACTTTGACGGCCACAGGCTTGCTCACCACCGCCGCTGCCGGCTGATGCGCAGTGACCAGATTGACCGATACCACCGGTATCGGCGCAGGCAGCTCGACGGTTTTCACTTCAGCTACTGCCGTCTGGCCAGGCTCCAGACTTTTTTCCAGGCTGACCACAAAGCTGTCGCGAGCCGCCCCCAGCGCCTGGGTCAGGTTGCCACCCAAGCGCCACGCCGGACTTTGTCCAAGCACTGGCAGCTCGCAGCTCTGATGGTATTTCTGCTGGCAATAGAGGCTGATCGAGTCCTGGTTCAACCAGAACAGCAACAGCGTGGTCAGGACAATTGCGTAGAAGGCTTTGGCTGCATCCAGTTGCACGCGCAATAGCTGGCCAGAACTAGAAACTTGCATAGATGAACCCCGGCACGCCTGACTGCGAAGCGAAGATAACCAGTGACACGAAGATCCCCAGGGGTACCGGGTACAACTGCCAGGGTAAACGGGTCGATGCGGCAAAGAACTGGCGCAGCAACACCAGCAATTGCGGATATACCGCCACATACACAACGCTGGCCAACAGCAGCAGACCGGTCGACGAGAACACGCCGTCCAGGCTCATGCCGGCAATGCCAGACAGGATGTCCATGGCTTCATCCAGATTCGCACTGCGGAAAAAGATCCAGGCAAAGGCCACGTAGTGGAATGTCAGCAAACGCGCTGCCACCCCCGCTCCCGGCCAACGCATCGGTTGCGGCAGGAAGTAGGTCGATGCTTTATAGAGCGCCAGGCCCACACCGTGCAACGCGCCCCAAATGACGAAGTTGAGGCTCGCCCCGTGCCACAGGCCGGAAATCAGCATGGCCAGGAGCATATTCAGATTGCCGCGCCATACACCGCGACGATTACCGCCCAAAGGGATGTACACGTAATCACGAATGAACAGCGACAGGCTGATATGCCAACGTGCCCAGAACTCCTTGAGGTTGTGAGCGGCGTATGGGGCATTGAAGTTGTCGGGCAAACGAAAGCCCAGCAGCAGGGCGATGCCGGTTACCAGGTTGGTGTAGCCACTGAAGTTGAAATAGATCAGAAAGCTGTAGCCATACACACTCAGGAGTGTCTGTTCTGCCGTGTAACTGCCTGGCGTTTCGAATACTGGATCGACCCATTGGCTCGCCAACCAGGCGCTGCAGAAGAACAGTTTGACCACCGCCAGGGCGATCAGCCCGAGCGCGCGCTGAGGCTCCAGTACCTGGCGCATGACCTGCGGGCGGATCTGCGGCAGCATATGCGCGGCGCGATTGACCGGACCGGCAATCAGACTGGGGAAAAACGCCAGGTACAGGGCCAGGTCCTGAGGGCTCGCGCTGGGCATCTCGCGTCGATTGATCGACACCAGGTAGCTGACCGAGTGAAAGGTATAAAACGACAAGCCAATCGGTACCAGCAGCTCCAGCACCGGTAACGACACGTCAATGCCGGCACCCAGCAATGCGCCTTGCACACTGGCGACAAAGAACTCTTGATACTTGAACAGATAAAAGCAGCCCAGCACCAACAGCAGTACCAGTAAATAACTGAAGCGCCGCCCCGGATAACGCTCACCCAGCAAGCCCAACAGGTAAACCAGGGCACTGTAGCCGAGAAGGACGTACAGCGAATTGAGGCTGAAACTGGCGACCAGCGCGTAGCTTGCCCCTAGCAGTAGTAGGTTCTGAAGGCGAACGCTCCAGCACAAACTCCAGTAAATGACGAAAAACAGGGTAAAGCTAAGACCGAACTCGATAGAAAGGAAGCTCACAACGTAGTCCATTACGTGACGTCAGACAAAGGAGGCCCACCTTCGCGAATGCCGCGAGATAAAGCGGTCGCGATTATGGCAGAGAGCTGCAAGCGCCCACAATGCGAGCCCTTGAGTAAAAGCAAGTATTAGCCGTCGGTCTTTATGCAACAGAATGCGACGAAAGATCCGCCCTGCCGATTTGCTCCCCCCGCCCCGCTCTGCTAGTGTCGCGCCGTTTATACCGCCACCGAGACAGCCGCCATGGCCCGAAAAAAAGCCTCTATTGATTTCGAGCAATCCCTCGCCGACTTGCAAGCGCTGGTCGAGCGCCTGGAGAACGGTGAGCTGTCGCTGGAAGACTCACTGACTGCGTTCGAGCAAGGCATCAGCCTGACCCGTGATTGTCAGAGCGCCCTCGTCCAGGCCGAACAGAAAGTCCAGGTTTTGCTGGAGCGCGACGGCGAACTGAAGGCCGAACCATTCGACGCGGAACAGGCCGAATGATCACCACTTATCAGGCCAGTTGCCAGGCACGGGTCGATGCGGCCCTCGAGCAGTTGTTTGTTCCTCCTTCGGTAGAGCTGACCCGCTTGTACGCCGCCATGCGCTACAGCGTGATGAACGGTGGCAAGCGTGTGCGTCCGTTGCTCGCCTATGCCGCTTGCGAAGCGCTAGGTGGCGCTGCTGAGCAAGCCAATGGCGCCGCCTGCGCTGTCGAACTGATCCATGCCTATTCGCTGGTGCATGACGACTTGCCAGCCATGGACGACGATGATCTGCGCCGGGGCCAGCCCACTACTCACAAGGCGTTTGACGAAGCCTGCGCAATTCTCGCTGGCGACGGGCTGCAGAGCCTGGCGTTCAACGCCCTGCTCGATCCCGCGTTGAGCCCGCAAGCTGACGGAACCCGCCTGGCGATGGTGCGAACCCTGGCTTCGGCTGCAGGCCCAGCCGGTATGGTCGGCGGCCAGGCCATCGACCTCGGTTCGGTAGGCCTCAAGCTTGACCAGACAGCCCTTGAGTTCATGCACCGGCATAAAACCGGCGCCCTGATCGAAGCCAGCGTCCGACTGGGCGCCCTGGCCAGTGCGCGTGCCGACGAAGCACAGCTCAAGGCCCTGCAGACCTACGCCCAAGCCATTGGCCTGGCATTCCAGGTGCAGGACGACATTCTTGATGTTGAGAGCGACACCGAAACCCTGGGCAAACGCCAGGGTGCCGATATCGCCCGGGACAAACCGACCTACCCGGCATTGCTCGGACTGGAAGCCGCCAAGGCTTACGCCATTGAGCTGCGCGACCAGGCCCTGACCGCCCTGCGGCCATTCGACGCAGCAGCCGAGCCGTTGCGTGAACTGGCGCGTTATATCGTTGAGCGCCGTAACTAAGTACTGACTGCATCGCGGAACAAGCCTGCTCCCACCGTAATTGTGGGAGTAGACTTGCCTCGCGATTAGCTCAAATGGGCAGCTATTACCGCAATAAGGTAAACTGCCGCCACTTCATATCTATAACGATTCGCCTGATGCCCACGACGTTTCAAGAGATCCCCCGCGAACGCCCGGTCACGCCGCTGCTCGACCGTGCCGATACGCCTGCCGGCTTGCGTCGGCTGGCTGAAGCCGACCTGGAGAACCTGGCTGACGAACTGCGCCAGGAATTGCTCTATACCGTTGGTCAAACCGGCGGGCATTTCGGTGCCGGCCTGGGCGTAATCGAGCTTACGATTGCCCTGCACTACGTTTTCGACACCCCGGACGACCGGTTGGTGTGGGACGTGGGTCACCAGGCCTATCCGCACAAGATCCTCACCGGTCGCCGCCAGCGCATGAACACCCTGCGCCAGAAGGACGGCCTGGCCGCCTTCCCGCGTCGCGCCGAGAGCGAGTACGACACCTTTGGCGTCGGTCACTCCAGCACCTCGATCAGTGCCGCCCTGGGCATGGCCATTGCCGCCCGACTGCAGAATGATCCGCGCAAGTCGATTGCCGTGATCGGCGACGGCGCGCTGACCGCTGGCATGGCATTCGAGGCGTTGAACCACGCCCAGGAAGTCGATGCCGACATGCTGGTGATCCTCAACGACAACGACATGTCGATTTCGCGCAACGTGGGTGGCTTGTCCAACTATTTGGCCAAGATCCTTTCGAGCCGCACCTATTCGAGCATGCGTGAAGGCAGCAAGAAGGTACTTTCGCGACTGCCCGGCGCCTGGGAAATTGCCCGCCGCACCGAAGAGTATGCCAAGGGCATGCTGGTGCCAGGCACTCTGTTCGAAGAGCTGGGCTGGAACTACATCGGCCCCATCGACGGTCACGACCTGCCAACACTGATCACTACCCTGCGCAACATGCGCGACCTCAAAGGCCCGCAGTTCCTGCATGTAGTCACCAAAAAAGGTAAAGGCTTCGCCCCAGCCGAGATCGACCCGATCGGCTACCACGCCATCACCAAGCTCGAACCCGTCGATGCTCCGGCTGCCGCGCCAAAAAAGGCTGGCGGACCGAAGTATTCGGCAGTCTTTGGCCAATGGCTTTGCGACATGGCTGCTGCTGATCAGCGCTTGGTCGGCATTACCCCAGCCATGAAAGAAGGTTCTGATCTGGTGGCGTTCAGCGAACGTTATCCAGAGCGCTATTTCGACGTGGCCATTGCCGAACAGCACGCGGTTACCCTGGCGGCCGGGATGGCCTGCGAAGGTGCAAAACCGGTGGTGGCCATTTACTCGACGTTCCTGCAGCGCGCCTACGATCAGCTGATACACGACGTTGCGGTGCAGAACCTCGACGTACTGTTCGCTATTGACCGTGCCGGTCTGGTTGGCGAAGACGGTCCGACTCACGCGGGCAGTTACGATTTGTCGTACTTACGCTGCATCCCCGGCATGCTGGTGATGACCCCTAGCGACGAGAACGAACTGCGCAAAATGCTCAGCACCGGCCATCTGTACAACGGCCCCGCGGCCGTTCGCTACCCGCGTGGCAGTGGCCCGAACGCTACCATCGACAGCAGCCTCGAGCCGCTTGAAATCGGTAAGGGTGTAGTTCGCCGTAAAGGCAGCAAGATCGCCATGCTGGTGTTCGGCGTGCAGCTCGCCGAGGCCTTGAAGGTCGCCGAAAGCCTCGACGCAACCGTGGTCGACATGCGTTTTGTCAAACCAATGGACGAAGCCTTGGTACGTGAAATGGCCGCCAGCCATGAGCTGCTGGTGACCATTGAAGAAAACGCCATCATGGGTGGTGCCGGTGCGGCGGTAAGCGAGTTTCTTGCCCGCGAAGCCATACTCAAACCGGTACTGCATCTGGGCTTGCCAGACGTCTATGTAGAACATGCAAAACCTGCCCAGATGCTGGCCGAGTGTGGCCTTGACGCTGCCGGGATCGAAGCGTCAGTGCGTCAGCGGATGCAACTGCTCGGCCTTTGATGCCTGATCGCAGGTCAGGCCCGCTCCCACGGTGGGAACGGGCTTGACCTGCGATTGCCACGGAACTGCCATGAAACTCTCGCGCCTGACCCCGTTCTTGCTGTGCCTGCCTACCTCGCTACTTGCCGACCCCATCGATCGCGACAGTGCCCTGAAGCTGCCCAACACCCTGATCAGCGCCAATCGCCAGGTGGAAGACCGCACGCAGACCAGTGCCGCCAACACGGTGTTCACACGCGATGATATCGACCGCTTGCAGCCTTCCAGCGTCACTGACCTGCTGACACGTGTGCCGGGAGTGCAAGTGGCAAATACAGGCGGACGCGGCAGTGTGCCAAACATCTATATACGAGGCGGAAAAACTGCGCAAAATCTGGTTCTGGTAGATGGAGTGCGTATCGCTAACGCCACTTCAGGTGACAGCGGCCTTCAGTTTTTGGATATCGATCAGATCGAGCGCGTCGAAGTACTTCGTGGCTCACGCTCAGCGATCTATGGCAGCGATGCTATTAGCGGTGTCATCCAGATATTCACCCGCCGCAGCGCCCAACAAGGCCTACGGCCGCGACTACGCCTGGCGGCAGGTAGCGATCAGACTTGGCAACGTAATCTTGGACTATCCGGCGGCGATCAAGACACACGCTTCAATTTCGGCGCCAGCCTCGACGAAAGTGCTGGCATCGACTGGACTCACACATCCTACCCCAGCGACGGTGACCATGACACTTATCGCAACAAGTCGCTCAACTTAAGCCTGAGCCACAACTTTAACGGTGACGTTGAAGCCGGCTTCAACCTCCTCGATAGTCGAGGCCGTAGCGAGTACGACAACCCGTATGGGCGGCTCGACGAGGGTACTTGGCAAAGTTTCAGCCAGGCGCCATACACCGACTACACCGTTAGCAGCCTTGGCACTTACTTAGGAGCTCAACTTAACGAACACTGGTACTCACGCCTTGAACTCGGACATAGCGAAAATCGCGACAGAAAACGCGACAAACTTAGTAGTGAAAGCAGCGAGTTCAATACGTACCGCGACTCGGCCAGCTGGCAGAACGACCTGACATTCGAAGAGCATAATAGCCTGATGGTCGGCGCTGATTGGTATCAGGACCGTGTGCACGCCAGCACTGATTTCGGCGAGGACAGTCGTTGGAACCGTGCCGTCTTTATTCAGCATCGTTTCAAGGGCGAGTGGCTTTCTACCGAGCTGGGTTTGCGTCGCGATCAGAACCAGCAATTCGGTGGACAGAACACTTGGAGCGGCAGCCTGACTCTACCAGTCAATGCAAACAATGATGTGCTGCTCTCATATAGTGAGGGTTTTCGCGCGCCCACATTCAATGACCTTTACTACCCAAAATACAGCAACCCAAACCTAAAGCCTGAGCGCTCCAAAAGCTACGAACTGCAATGGCGGAGCCAGCTCAGTGAAAAGAGTCGTCTGGAAACATCTGTTTATCGCACCAACCTGCGCGATGCGATTATTGTTGGCGAAGGATCAATCCCGCGCAACGTGGCCGCAGCCCAGATCAACGGATTCGAAGCAGCCCTGCATCAACAGTGGTTCGGCTGGCAGAGTAACCTCAGCCTTGCGCTGATTGATCCTCGTGATCGCGACAGCGGCCACACCTTGGCCCGCCGCGCTCGCCGCACTTTGAGCCTGGACCTGGATCGACAGTTCAATCAGATTGGACTCGGTGCCAGCTGGCAAGCAGTAAGTAGTAGCTACGACAATGAGACCAACAGTAACAGCTTGAGCGGTTATGGCCTCGTTGGCTTACGCAGCAGTTGGTACCTCTCTACTGAGCTCACACTAGACCTGAAGATCGACAACGTGCTGGATAAGTCTTACTCCCGTGCCTTATATTCCTATGAAGGGACCAATTACGGCTACCGCGAAGAAGGCCGCACCTGGCTACTCGGCATCACTTGGACACCGGCGCTTTAGTCTCCAGCAACTGACACAACCGCGCCGTTGCCTCGATCATCTGCCCACTGGGCCGTTCCAGGCCTTTGTCCGGTACCTGCAGCAAGCGATCATGGCGTACCGCATCCACCTGCGGCCAAGCCTTCCAGGCATCGAGCTGGGCCTGATCGCTGGCGATGATCACCTGCGGATCCCGCAACAGCACTGACTCCAGGTTGACCTGCGGCGCCGGTATCGTTAGTTCGGCAAACACATTGCGTGCCCCACACACCGCCAGGGCATCGCTGACAATTTGCCCGCCGCCCACGGTATACAAGGGTTTGTCCCAGACTTGGTAGAACACCCGCAGCGGCTGCTCGCGGTGATAACGAGCTCGCAGCCCCTGCAACTGCACACGCAGTTGCTGCGCCCGCTCGCGCCCTTGCTCGGCTCGCCCCAGTTGCGCGCCGATAGCTTCGATCTGCTCGATCAGTTCGTCGATACCATGAGGTTCAGCCGTGTAGGTGGCGATACCCAGCCGCCGCAGCTGGTCGCGTTGGGCTGCCGGTACACTCCCCGGCCAGAGCAACAACAAATCCGGCTTGAGACTGAGCAGACGCTCCATATCGATCTGGCCATAACGCCCTATTGAAGGCACGTGGGCCAACGCAGTCGGACGCTCGCCACCATCGAGCATACCCACCAGCAGGTCAGTAGCCTGCAGTTCGACAACGATTTCCGATAGCGAAGGCGCCAGGCTGACCACCCGCTGGGCTGCAGCGAGCGGTGCGGCCAGTATCAGCAACACCAGCAGCAGTATGCCGCGCATCAGCCCAACTGACGCGGAATACGATAAAGGTAGAGCAGTACCAGACTGGAAACAGCCAGGAGTATCCGCGGCACACCTTCCAGGCCCACGAACACCGACAAGGCGGAGATCCAAGCTGGCAGGCAGGCGAACAGCATGCCCTTGCGCAGCACTCGCGCCAGCTCGATCCAGGCTGCAGGCTCGGCGTCGCTGTCGAGGGACTTTTGGGTGGCAATCAGCGCATGCTTGTAGGCGCCGAAGCGCGACAGGCTGAGGAACATCGACGCCACGCCGGCAATGAACATCGGCATGGCCAGGACCGGAATCAAGTCCTGGCCGTCAGCAAAGGCCCAGCTAAACACCAGCAAAGGCGCCAATGCGACAGCAAGATATTGCCACCACGACAGTTGCAAACGGCGGCGAACCTGAGCCCGGGTCACGCCTGGCCGGCCTCGCTCTGGTGCTCGTTGCCCATCATGTGGCCAAGCTTGCCAGCCTTGGTGGCCAGGTAGTGTTTGTTGTGCGGATTGTGACCGGTATGCAACGGCACGCGCTCCGCCACCGGGATACCCATGCTGGTCAAAGCCTTGACCTTACGCGGGTTGTTGGTCATCAGCCGCAGCGACTTGACCCCCAGGTGCTCAAGCATCGGTTGGCACATGCCGTAGTCGCGTTGATCAGCCGCGAAACCGAGGCGCTCGTTGGCCTCGACGGTATCGGCGCCGCCGTCTTGCAATTCGTAGGCGCGAATCTTGTTCAGCAAGCCAATGCCACGACCTTCCTGACGCAGGTACAGCAATACACCGCGACCCTCGCGCGCAATGGCCTGCAAGGCAGCTTCAAGCTGCGAGCCACAGTCGCAACGCTGACTGAACAGCGCATCGCCGGTAAGGCATTCGGAATGCAGGCGCCCCAACACCGGTTGCCCATCCGCTATATCACCCAGACTGAGCACAACGTGCTCGCGGCCCGTGGCCTCATCAAGAAAGCCATGCATGGTGAAAGTCGCAAACGGGGTAGGCAGCTTGGAAGCGGCAACAAAGACGACGGGCACTTTGTGCTCCTGAATTGAAAGCTTGAAGTGGGCCGATTGTACCAGCATGTGAGCAGGCTGCTCAGGTCGAATGTTTGCTCAAACCCATCGACAGGTACGATTTGAGCTACTTCTGGCCCTTCACCTTGTCGAAGGGATAGGGCTGGGACCAATGACTGAAGATCGCCCGCAACTCACCACTGGCGACCAGTACATCCATGCGCTGATCGAACAACGCCTTGAGCGCCCGCCCCTCTTCGGTGTTGCCAAACGCCAGGTACATCGGCAATTCGGCGATGTGAACGCTGCGGAACTTGTGACGCTCATTCTCGTTAGCCTGATTGAGCACGTAATCGACTTCAGTCTGCGCATCGATATAGAAATCCACCCGCCCACGCTCGAGCATCGGCAGGATCCCTTCGCGCCGCTGCACCTCACGGTATTCGCCAACCTTGGGCAGGTAACTCTGGTAGTCGTAGCCACGAACCCAGGAAAGTTTGAACTGGCCGAGGTTATCCAAGGTAGGCAGCGGCTTGCTGGCCAGGCTCAGGGCGTAAATGTGGTCGGTATCGAAATGCCAGCGCGGATAGAGGTTGTCAGCGCTTTCTTCAAAATAGGAACCTACCCAGGCATCGGCTTCGCCGCGTTTGACCAGGCCAATTGCCCTGCTATACGGGACACTGACGCTCTGGACCTTGACGCCAGCCGGCTCGAATACCTTGCGCAGAATATCCCAGGCGATGCCGCTACCGTCGGCGTTGGTGTAGTCCTCCCAGATCTCGCTGGCCAGTCGTACCTGCTTGGGAACTGTGATTGTCTCGCTGGCATGAACGCCACTGGCAACCAGCGCCAGGATCAACAGGACTACTCGCCATCCACGCATTGCACCACTCCCTTAAGTGACACTCCATACAAGCACTTGCATACCCAACCAAGCGAAGACCCCAGCTAGCACATCGTCAAGCATGATTCCGACGCCGCCATGCACATGGCGGTCAATCCAGCGAATCGGCCAGGGCTTGAGGATGTCGAAGAAACGGAACATCAAAAAGCCCGCCAGTAGCCATTGCCAACCTTCCGGAACCAGCCAGAGGGTGATCCACATGCCGACCATTTCGTCCCAGACAATGCCTTCATGGTCGTGAACACGCAAGTCATCGGCAACTTTGCCGCACAGCCAGAAGCCGAACAGCATGGTCAGGCCCAGCATCAGCCAGTAGCCCCAGTCGGGCAGCATCTGCCACAGCGGAATGAAGGGTAACGCTACCAGCGAGCCCCAGGTTCCCGGCGCCTTGGGCAAGGTCCCGGAGCCGAAGCCGAATGCGAGAAAGTGCCAAGGATTGCGCCAGACCGAAGGCGGAACATTCTCCGCAGGCACCTGATTGGGGTGGTCGGTCACGGTTGCTCCCTAAAATGTTGATAGCCCCGGGTTGTCGGGGTGATGTCCTTGCCCTGGTCATCTACCAGGGAAACGCCAGCGCCAGCGCCTACACGCCCCACCACATGGATCGGCCAACCGGCCTCCAGCAGGGGTGCAAGCTCCTCCTCAGGCAAGGTGAACGCCAGTACGTAATCGTCACCGCCGGTCAATGCGGCTTGTTGAGCCCCTTGATGACCGAATAACGTTTGCAGCGCCGGCGAGATTGGCAGCCTGCTCAGTTGCACTTGCACAGACACCTGCGACGCCTTGGCGATATGCCCACAATCGGCCAACAGCCCATCGGAAATATCCAACGCCGAAGTAGCCTTGCCGCGTAGCGCCTGCCCCAGAGCAAATTGCGGCTGGGGCGACCAGTAATGGGCCAGCAGCGGATCAGCCACCGCCGGGCCAGCCTGCTGCTGGCCAAGCACCAACGGCAAGGCACCGGCAGCATTGCCAAGCTCGCCACCCACGCACAGCAAGTCACCAGCACGGGCGCCGCTGCGGGTCAGGGCCAAACCAGAGGGCACGCGGCCGAACACGGTCATGGTCAAGCTCAGCGGGCCACGGGTAGTGTCACCACCGATAAGGCTGAGTTGGCATGCTTGCGCCATCTGGTTCAGGCCGTGGGCATAGGCCTGCAGCCAGTCGGCACGCACCTCTGGCAGGGTCAGGGCAAGGGTAAAGCCAATGGGCGTGGCGCCCATGGCAGCCAGATCACTGGCAGCAACAGCCAGCGAACGCTGACCGAGCAAAAAAGGGTCGCAGACAGCCGGGAAATGCACCCCGGCCACCAGCGTATCGGTGGAGATCGCCAGCTGTTCACCCGGCGCCAGGCTGAGCAAGGCGCAATCGTCGCCAATGCCCAACGCAACCGCTTCGCCGCCTTGCGCGCAAGGCGCGGCGGCGAAGAAATGGCGAATCAGCTCGAACTCACCCATTGGCAATCAGCGCCGGAATCAGCGCTTGAACGCCTTTACTTCGGCTTCACGCAGCCGCGGAGCCAGTTTGTCGAGCACACCGTTGACGAACTTATGGCCGTCGGTGGCGCCGTAGACCTTGGCCAACTCGACACCTTCGTTGATGACTACACGGTATGGCACGTCAACGCGCTTGATGAACTCCCAGGTAGACAGGCGCAGAACCGCCAGTTCAACCGGGTCGAGCTCTTCAAGGGCCAGGTCCAGGCACGGGACCAGAGCCTTGTCGATTTCTTCCTTGATTGCCGGAACCCCATGCAGGATTTCGCGGAAATAGGCACCATCGACATCGGTGAAATCGTTATCGACCCGGAACTGCGCTTCGATCTCGTTCAGCGAGTGCTTGGCCATGTGCCATTGGTACAGCGCTTGAGTCGCAAGCTGACGAGCTTCGCGACGCTTGGCGCTTTTCGATGGTTTGCCAGCATCCGCAGGTTTTGGATCGCGCGGGTTGAAACGATCGCTTTCGTCGCTAATCACTTGGCCTCCAACTGCGCCAGCAGGCTGACCATTTCCAGGGCGGACAGAGCAGCTTCGGCACCCTTGTTGCCGGCTTTGGTGCCGGAACGCTCAATGGCCTGTTCAATCGAGTCGACAGTCAGGACACCGAATGCCACCGGTACGCCGAACTCCATGGACACCTGGGCCAGGCCTTTGGTGCATTCGCCCGCCACGTATTCAAAGTGCGGGGTACCGCCACGAATCACTGCGCCCAGGGCGATGATTGCGGCATATTCGCTTTGTTGGGCGACTTTCTGTGCAACCAGCGGGATCTCGAACGCACCCGGGGCACGAATGATGGTGATGTCGCTTTCGCTCACGCCATGGCGAACCAGGGCATCAACGGCACCGCTTACCAGGCTTTCGACTACGAAGCTGTTGAAGCGGCCAACCACCAAAGCATAGCGACCTTTGGGGGCAATGAAGGTACCTTCGATGGTCTTCAGGGACATTGTGGGGTTCTCATCTTAAAGAGCCAGGCCGCAACGGTGCGGCCTGTGGGAGTTTTGTTCCGAATCAACAGCGGGAATCGCCCCTGCTTTATTCGGAGGGCACGTATTCTACAACTTCCAGATCGAATCCGGATATCGCATTGAACTTCATTGGTGAGCTCATGAGGCGCATTTTGCGTACGCCCAGGTCCCGCAGAATCTGCGAACCGGCACCGACCGTGCTGTAGGTGGTCGGCGTTTTCACTGGAGAGGCATCAGCGCTTTCACGGATATGCGCCAGCAATACATCGCCTTCCAGCGGGTGACCGAGCAGCAACACCACACCGCTGCCGGCCTCGGCGACCGCGCTCATGGCGGCGCGCAGGCTCCAGCGACCTGGCTGCTTGACCATCAACAGGTCGCGCAATGGGTCCATGTTGTGTACCCGCACCAGCGTCGGTTCTTCTGCACAGATGTTGCCCAGGGTCAGAGCCATGTGCACATCGCCTTCAACCGAATCGCGGTAGGTCACCAGGTTGAAACTGCCCAGTTCGCTGTCCAACGGCTGCTCGGAAATCCGCTGAACGGTACGTTCGTGGATCATGCGGTAATGGATCAGGTCGGCAATGGTGCCAATCTTGATGCCGTGCTCGGCGGCAAATGCCTCCAGTTCCGGGCGACGGGACATGGTGCCGTCGTCGTTCATCACTTCACAGATCACACCGCTTGGTTCGAAACCAGCCATGCGCGCCAGGTCGCAAGCCGCTTCGGTGTGGCCTGCACGGGCCAGGGTTCCGCCAGGTTGCGCCATCAGCGGGAAGATGTGCCCCGGGCTGACGATGTCTTCGGCCTTGGCATCACGAGCGGCGGCAGCCTGCACAGTGCGAGCGCGATCAGCCGCGGAAATACCGGTGGTGACGCCGGTTGCGGCTTCGATCGAGACGGTGAATTTGGTACCGAAACCGGAACCGTTACGCGGCGCCATCAGTGGCAGCTTGAGCGTTTCGCAGCGCTCACGCGACATCGGCATGCAGATCAGACCACGGGCATGCTTGGCCATGAAGTTGATGTGCTCGGCCTGGCAGCACTCGGCAGCCATGATCACATCGCCTTCGTTCTCGCGGTCTTCGTCATCCATCAGGATGACCATTTTGCCTTGGCGGATGTCTTCAACCAGTTCTTCGATGCTGTTGAGCGCCACGCGGCACCCCCTTTCAAATCAGGATTTCAGGTAGCCGTTGGCGGCCAGGAAACTTTCGGTAATGCCGCTGCCGTTGCTCGACTCTGCAGCTTTGTCACCCAGCAGCAAACGCTCCAGGTAACGGGCCAGCAGGTCGACCTCAAGGTTGACCCGACGACCTGGACGGTAGTCGGCCATGATGGTTTCGGCCAGGGTATGCGGGACGATGGTCAGCTCGAATTCGGCGCCATCGACGACGTTCACTGTCAGGCTGGTGCCATCGACAGTGATCGAGCCTTTGTGGGCAATGTATTTGGCCAGTTCCTTGGGCGCACGAATGCGGAACTGGATGGCGCGGGCGTTATCGCTGCGCGAGACCACTTCGCCGACACCGTCGACATGGCCGCTGACCAGGTGGCCGCCCAGGCGCGTTGTCGGCGTCAGCGCCTTCTCCAGATTGACCCGGCTACCGCTCTTGAGGTCGTTGAAGGCGGTGCAATCCAGGGTTTCGCGACTGACGTCAGCCCAGAAGCCATCGCCAGGCAGCTCGACAGCTGTCAAGCAAACACCGTTGACGGCGATACTGTCGCCCAGTTTGACGTCGCCCAGGTCGAGCTTGCCGGTTTCGACATATACCCGCACGTCGCCGCCTTTGGGAGTCAGGGAGCGGATACTGCCGATGGATTCGATGATGCCGGTGAACATGAGTCCTCCTCGAGAACAGGGCTGCGCGTAGCTAGCCTGGAATTATACGCCGGGTGTCGGCACAGGAACCGCAGTGACTCGCCAGTCATCGCCTACTGCGCGCATTTCAGTAATTTTCAACTGCACCGCCTCACACATGTGGTTCAGCGGCAAATCCAGCAAAGGCCGGGCGCTGGAGCCCAGAAACTTGCCGGCAACAAAGATCTGATATTCGTCGATCAGGCCAAGCTGGGCAAAAGCGCCTACCAATCCGGCTCCTGCTTCCAACAACACTTCACTGCTTCCGCGCGCCGCCAACTCGCGCAGCAGCGCAGGCAGATCCACTCGGCCGTTGACACCCGGCAAGTGCAGCAACTCATGACCGGCTTCGGCATAGGCCGGATCAACGGCCGCTGCGGTAATTACCAGTGCCGGCCCGGCCTTGAAGAACGGCGCATCGAGTGGCAGGCGCAAGCGGCCATCGACCAGCACACGCAACGGTGGGCGCTCGAGGGCAAGTGCGGTGGTTTGCGGATCAAGGCCCAACTCGTCACCGCGCACGGTCATTCGCGCATTGTCGGCCAGCACGCTTTGGGCACTGGTCAGCACCACGCTGGAGCGGGCACGCAGACGCTGTACCGCTGAACGCGCGGCGGGGCCTGTTATCCACTGGCTCTCGCCGTTGGCCATGGCCGTGCGGCCATCCAGGCTCATGGCAAGCTTTGCCCGCACAAACGGCAGGCCGAACTCCATGCGCTTGAGGAAACCTGGGTTGAGCGCGCGCGCTTCGGCTTCGAGCACACCGCTGGCAACGTCGATACCGACTTCGGCCAAGCGCTTGAGCCCTTGCCCCGCCACTTGTGGGTTGGGGTCCTGCATGGCCGCGACCACACGCGCTACGCCCGCCTTGACCAGCGCCTCGGCACAAGGCGGCGTACGCCCGTGGTGGCTGCACGGCTCAAGGGTGACATAAGCGCAGGCGCCACGCGCCAGCTCGCCCGCTTCACGCAACGCGTGTACTTCGGCGTGAGGCTCACCCGCTCTGACATGCCAGCCTTCGCCGACGATCTGACCATCGCGCACGATCACACACCCGACACGCGGGTTGGGATGGGTTGAATACAAGCCCTTGCGAGCCAGTTCCAGGGCACGGGCCATGTAATGGGCGTCGAGTACTGCGCGTTCGTTTGACATGCCTACTCTTTAGCCGGCTCACGCGCCAGGCGATCGATTTCTTCACGAAACTCGTTGAGGTCCTGGAAGCGCCGATAAACCGAGGCGAATCGGATGTAGGCGACTTCATCGAGCTTTTGCAGCTCGTTCATCACCAGTTCACCGACTACCAGGGATTTGACCTCGCGCTCGCCGGTCGCTCGCAGCTTGTGCTTGATATGCGCCAACGCCGCTTCCAGGCGCTCGACGCTGACCGGTCGCTTTTCCAGGGCGCGCTGCATGCCAGCACGCAGTTTTTCTTCGTCGAAGGGTTGGCGACTGCCGTCCTGTTTGATCAGGCGGGGCAGAACCAGCTCGGCTGTTTCGAAGGTGGTGAAACGTTCGCCGCAGGCAACGCATTCGCGTCGACGGCGCACTTGCTCGCCCTCGGCTACAAGTCGCGAGTCGATGACCTTGGTGTCGTTGGCACCGCAGAAGGGACAGTGCATGGTGGCAGGCAACAAAAAAAGGGAGGGCCATGGTAGCGCATCCCACTGGCAAGACAAGCCAAAGGGGTTACCATCCACTGAGGAAATATGCCGCGAAGGAATTCCCCATGCCATTTCGAGCGCTCGTTGTGCTCAGTTTTGCTGCCTTGTTAGCCGCCTGTAGCAGCGATAAACCCACGTCTGCACCGGCGCCCAAGGCACCGGTTGCCAGTAAAACGCCGAAAAGTCTCGGTCCGCTGCCAGCCTACCAACGTGAATTGAGCGGAACCCTGCTCAATATTCCAGCAGGGGCCGAAGTCGAGCTGGCCCTATTGGTCATCGATGAACGCGGCCGCCCGCAAAACCTGCTGGCC
Source organism: Pseudomonas sp. DG56-2 (assembly GCF_004803755.1). Lineage (NCBI taxonomy): Bacteria > Pseudomonadati > Pseudomonadota > Gammaproteobacteria > Pseudomonadales > Pseudomonadaceae > Pseudomonas > Pseudomonas sp. DG56-2. The sequence continues at coordinate 576,636 of NZ_CP032311.1, read as the reverse complement.
AGCAGCACCTTGAGTGGCAACGGACTCGATTTGCCGTATCAACTGCGGTTTAACCCGCAGGCCTTTCCAGCAGGTGCCCGCGTTGAGCTACGCGGCCGCGCCAGCAAGTCCGGCCAATTGATTCTGCACCTGCCGCCCGTGCGAATCGCCCAGGCGCAAAGCCAGGCAACCGGTCCGCTGCGTTTCGAAAAGGCGCCATGATGGCGCCGGCGCCCCTGCAGCAGGCCCTGGGTGAACTACTCGGGGACGCTCGGCTGGTGGTAAGCGACCTGCCGGAGTGCTCACTCAAGCTCTGGCTGATTGACGCCGAGAACATGGACCGTGAATTCAGCTCCGAGGAAACCCGGCGCATCCTCCATGAGCCACCCTACTGGAGCTTCTGCTGGGCCAGCGGCCTGGCCATGGCGCGCTATCTGGATCAGCACCGGCACTGGGTGCAGGGTAAGCGTGTGCTGGATTTTGGCGCAGGCTCCGGCATTGCCGGCATCGCTGCCGCGCGGGCGGGCGCCCTCGAAGTGGTGGCCTGCGACCTCGACCCACTGGCGCTGCAGGCCTGCCGGGCCAACGCAGAACTCAATGGCGTGGAGCTGAACTATTCGGAGGATTTCTTTCAGGAGGATGATCGCTTTGATCTGATTCTGGTCGCCGATGTGCTCTATGACCGGGCCAACCTGCCGTTGCTGGACAGTTTTCTCAGTCGAGGCCAACAAGCCCTGGTTGCTGACTCGCGTGTACGAGACTTCAGCCACCCGCTGTACCAACCTTTGGGCGTGCTTGAGGCGCTGACCTTGCCGGACCTGGCCGAGCCCCACGAATTCCGTAGGGTCAGCCTGTACCACGCCAGCCGCCAGCCTTTATAGTGATGCCATTCACGGATTTTCGAGAGTCGCGATGAGCCAAGACACCCCTTATGTTTTCGACACCAGCGCTGCCGATTTCGATCAGCTGGTAATCGCCAACTCCCACCACAAACCGGTGCTGGTCGATTTCTGGGCCGAGTGGTGCGCCCCCTGCAAAGCGCTGATGCCGCTGCTCGCGCAAATTACCGAGAGCTATCAAGGCGAACTGTTGCTGGCCAAGGTCAATTGCGATATCGAGCAAGACATCGTCGCCCGCTTCGGTATTCGCAGCCTGCCAACCGTAGTACTGTTCAAGGACGGCCAGCCAGTCGATGGCTTTACCGGTGCCCAGCCAGAATCGGCGATACGCGCCCTGCTCGAGCCTCATGTGCAAATGCCAGCGCCGACTGCGGCTGATCCGCTGGAGCTTGCCCAGGGACTGTTTGCCGAAGGTCGCTTCAGCGAGGCCGAAACCACCCTCAAGGCGTTGCTGACCGAAGACAACAGCAATGCCGGTGCGTTGATTCTGTACGCCCGCTGCCTGGCCGAGCGCAGCGAGCTGGGTGAAGCCCAGGCAGTGCTCGATGCAGTCAAAAGCGACGAGCACAAAGCGGCGCTGGCCGGTGCCAAGGCGCAACTGACCTTCCTGCGTCAGGCTGCAGACCTGCCCGAAGTCGCCGACCTCAAAGCGCGCCTGGCGCAAAACGGTGAAGACGACGAAGCGGCCTATCAACTGTGCATCCAGCAGTTGTCACGCCAGCAGTACGAAGCCGCTCTGGATGGCATGCTCAAGTTGTTCGTGCGTAACCGCGGTTACGAAGGCGGCCTCCCGCACAAGACGCTGCTGCAGGTGTTCGACCTGCTGGGCAATGATCATCCGCTGGTGGGTACCTACCGTCGCAAGTTGTTCGCGGCGTTGTACTAATTGCTCGACGACTGGCGGGGGCAGGTGGCTTGTTTAGCCTGGCCCCGCTGGCTGTGAACTCAGGCGCAGCTCAGCCCTTGGAGTCAACCCAGCCAGAGATAGATCGGCGCATCCACCCCGCTTTCAACTTTCACCTCGGCGCTGTGGCGCAGACGCACCAGTAACCGCTTACCGGCAGCGGTATTGCCCGCCAAACCCTCCAAATGCTCAAGCAACTCAGGTCCATTGAGCTGCCCGGCATTGCGCAGCACTTCCCGAGCGGCTTGCCAAAGAGCGTCATCCGGCCTGCTGCTTGCCATTGTGGAGACTGTCGCTGGCGCCTCTTGCGGTGCTGCTGCAGTAAGCTGCCCACCCAGCTGTGCCCACTCCGCAGGGTCCAGCTCCAGGGTCAAATCCACCGGCCAGTCGCCGATATGTCCACGAATTCGCACGGTCGTTTCCTCTGCTTCAGTGATGGGCACCATGCTCCCATGCTAAAGATCTGTCGCCAAGCAGACTGGTATCGGCGCAACAAGTTGTTATAACATAACCAAACAATCTCTTGCGCCCTCCTGGAGTCTTGCCCATGCGTCGCCTGTTCCTTGCGTTGCCGTTCGCCTTGTTGCCTCTGGCCGTTGCTCAAGCCCACGAGGATCACGACCATGATCATGATCATGATCACGCCCATGGCAGCCTTGGCGCCCATGAGCACGGCGTTGCCCGTCTCAATGTTGCACTCGATGGCAAGTCGCTGGAGCTGGAGCTGGAGAGCCCGGCCATGAATCTGGTCGGCTTCGAGCATGCCGCCAGCAGCGACAGTGACAAAGCCAAGGTTGCCGCCGTGCGCGCACAACTGGAAAAACCGCTTGCGCTGTTCACTGTGGATAAAGCGGCCAATTGCAGCGAAGCAGACCGGGACCTGGAAAGCCCATTGTTTGGCGACACGCCAGAGGCCGCTAAAGATCACCATGACCACAGCGAGATCCACGCTCACTACAGGTTTGACTGCGACAAACCCGAGCAGCTCGGCAAGCTGGACTTGAGCCCTCTGTTCAAGGCGTTCCCCGCCACCCAGAAAATTCAGGTACAACTGATCGGACCCAATGGCCAGCAAGGCATCGAAGCCACTGCAGCCAACGCCTCAATTCCTTTGTAAAAGCCCCTTTGCTATGAGCCAGGCATTGATTGAACTGACCGACCTGGGCTTTGCCTGGCCGGGCCAAGCCCCCCTGCTGGATATCCCTAGCTTGCGCCTTGAGGCGGGTGAATCCTTGTTTCTCAAAGGCCCCAGCGGCAGTGGCAAAACCACCCTGCTCGGTCTGCTTGGCGGTGTACAGCAACCTGGCCGTGGCAGCGTTCGTCTGCTCGGCCAGGACTTGAGCGAGCTGAGTATGGCCGCACGCGACCGCTTTCGAGTCGATCACACCGGCTACATTTTCCAGCAATTCAACCTGCTGCCATTTCTTTCGGTGCGCGAGAACGTCGAATTGCCTTGCCGTTTTTCACGCAACCGCGCACAACGTGCGGCGTCGCGTCATGGCAGTGTCGATCAGGCCGCTGCCAGCCTGCTTGCGCACCTGGGCCTGAAGGATCCGGCCTTGCTCGCGCGGCGCGCAGACAGCCTGTCCATCGGCCAACAACAACGGGTTGCGGCCGCCCGCGCCTTGATCGGCCAACCGGAACTGGTAATCGCCGACGAACCGACCTCGGCGCTCGACGCTGATACCCGCGAAGCGTTCATCCGCTTGCTGTTTGCCGAATGCCACGATGCAGGCTCCAGCTTGCTGTTCGTCAGTCATGACCAGAGCCTGGCAACCCTGTTTGATCGTCAGGTCTCACTGGCCGACCTCAACCGCGCAGCTCAGCCAGCCACCGACCTGGAGGTCTGATGTACCTGCTTCGTCTTGCCCTGGCGAGCCTCGCCAATCGACGCTTCACCGCTTTTCTCACCGCGTTTGCGATCGCCTTGTCGGTGTGCCTGCTGCTGGCGGTGGAGCGCGTGCGCACCGAAGCCCGGGCCAGTTTCGCCAGCACCATCAGTGGCACCGACCTGATTGTCGGTGCTCGTTCCGGGTCGGTGAACCTGCTGCTGTATTCAGTGTTTCGCATCGGCAATGCCACCAACAATATTCGCTGGGACAGCTACGAGCACTACGCCAGCGATAAACGCGTGAAATGGGCGATTCCAATTTCGCTCGGTGACTCTCATCGCGGTTACCGTGTGATGGGCACCACCGACAGCTACTTCGAACATTATCAATACGGCCGCAAGCAGCACCTGCAACTGGCTCAGGGTCGCGCCTTCGCCAGCGACCCGTTCGAGGTGGTTCTGGGCGCCGAGGTGGCGCAGGCCCTGCACTATTCGCTGGGTGACAAGTTGGTGCTGGCTCACGGTGTAGCCGCCATCAGTCTGGTCAAGCATGACGACAAACCCTTCACCGTCGTTGGCGTACTCAAACGTACCGGCACCCCGGTAGACCGCACGCTGCACATCAGCCTCGGCGGCATGGAGGCGATGCACATCGACTGGCACAACGGCGTACCCGCCCGTGGCGCTGGCCGCATCAGCGCCGACCAGGCGCGCAACATGGACCTGACGCCCGCTGCGATAACCGCAGTCATGCTCGGTCTGAACAACAAGATTTCTACCTTCAGCCTGCAGCGTGAAATCAATGAATACCGCAACGAGCCACTGCTGGCGGTTTTGCCGGGTGTGGCCCTGCAAGAGCTCTGGAGCCTGATGGGCACCGCCGAGCAGGCTTTGTTCGTGGTGTCATTGTTTGTGGTACTGACCGGGCTGATCGGCATGCTCACCGCCATCCTTACCAGCCTCAACGAACGTCGCCGGGAGATGGCCATTCTGCGCTCGGTTGGCGCTCGCCCTTGGCATATTGCGGGCCTGCTGGTGCTTGAAGCGATGGCATTGGCAGTGGTTGGCATTGCCGCGGGGCTGGGCTTGCTGTATCTCGGTATCGCTCTGGCCCAGGGCTACGTTCAAGCCAACTACGGACTGTTTCTGCCATTGGCCTGGCCAAGTGCGCATGAATGGAACCTGCTGGCGCTGATCCTCGGCGCCGCTTTACTGATGGGCAGCGTCCCAGCCTGGCGAGCCTATCGGCAGTCGCTGGCCGATGGCCTGTCCATTCACCTGTGAGAGTCTTGATGTCACGCGTTCTGCTTTCGATACTGCTGCTGGTAACGACTCCGCTGTGGGCCGATGAACCTCGCACCCTGGAATGGCCGCAACTGATTCCAGCGGGTGCACCGATCATCCAGCCGCAAATGGCGCCACTTCACGACCTGTCGCAGTTGAGTGATGCGCTGGCCGCCGAGTCAGCGCCCGCCGCCCTTCAGCAAGCGCCAAACGCCCCGGTGGTCAAGGCGCTCGATGGCCAGTTCGTGAAGTTGCCAGGCTATATCGTGCCGCTGGAGGTCAGCGAGGAAGGTCGGACCACCGAGTTTCTATTGGTGCCTTACTACGGCGCCTGCATCCATGTTCCGCCACCACCCTCAAATCAGATCGTGCACATCGTCAGTGAAATGGGCGTAAGGATCGAAGACCTCTATCAGCCTTACTGGATCGAAGGCCGCATGCAGGTAAAAAACACCAGCAGTGAGTTAGCCGATGCCGGTTATCAAATGGAGGCAGAAAAGATCTACGCATACGAACTGCAATGATCACCCAGCAACTTCGGCTTCTACGCTTTCATTGAGCTGGGTCAAATTGCCAGTCCCGCGGCTCTTTACCATTGGTCGTACTTAATTCTAAACGTCCTTTGGGAGCTTCCATGAACAAGACCTTGCTCAGCGCCTCGCTCATTACCTTGGCGCTCGCAGCCCCTGTTGCTCACGCCCACCAGGCGGGTGACTTCATTTTGCGTGCCGGCGCAATCACCACTGCTCCCAACGAAAACAGCGGTGACATCAAGCTCGACGGCACCAAGGTCTCTGGCACCAAAGCGACGCTGGATAGCGACACCCAACTGGGCCTGGCCTTCGCCTACATGCTGACCGACCACATCGGCTTGGAACTGCTGGCGGCCACTCCGTTTCAACACACCGTAGGTGTAAAAGGTCTGGGCGCAGGCCTGGATGGCAAGCTGGGCGACATCAAACAACTGCCACCGACCTTGTCGCTGCAGTACTACCCGATGGAACCTTCTTCCAAGTTCCAGCCTTACGCGGGTATCGGTCTGAACTACACCATGTTCTTTGACGAAGACCTGAGCAGCAACCGCAAGGCTCAAGGCTTCAGCAACCTGAAGCTGAAAGACTCGGTCGGTCTGGCGGGTCAGTTGGGCATGGACTACATGATCAACGAGCACTTCCTGGTCAACGCCGCGGTCTGGTACGTGGACATCGACACCAAGGCAACCATCGACGGTCCGAGCGCCCTGGGCGTCGGCAAGACCAAGGTCGACGTAGATGTCGATCCATGGGTCTACATGGTAGGTGTAGGTTACAAGTTCTGATTTAGCGTTTGATACACATCGCGGGGCAAGGCCGCTTTCACAAAGATCTCCTGGTCTTGTGGAAGCGGCCTTGCCCCGCGATGCATTCCGGCTCTAGCGCCCCAACAGTCGTGCCAACCCTTGGGCAATCGATGTCGGCTCTGGAAAGTTGAAGCGAGCCAGCAAACGCTGGTTGTTCGCACGCGAATGGCGGATATCGCCAGAACGGGCCGGCCCATAAGTGATGCTTGGCAGATCGCCCACCACCGATTTCAGCGCCGCCAGCAACTGGTTAAGCGAGGTGGCCTGGTTCAAACCGATGTTGACCGCCCCGTCCTCGACCTGCGCCTGCTCCAGGGCCTGAACCATTACGTTGACCAGATCGCCGACGTAGAGGAAATCCCGGGTCTGCTCGCCGTCCCCGAACAGTGTGATCGGCTGCCCGCTGAGCGCCCGCTCGCAGAAAATACTGATCACTCCCGAATACGGCGAGGAAGGGTCCTGGCGTGGTCCGAAAATGTTGAAGAAGCGGAACACCACCGGTTCCAGACCATGCTGGCGACGATAGAAATCCAGGTATTGCTCGCTGGCCAGTTTATCTACCGCATAAGGCGTAAGCGGTGCCTTGGGTGCGTCCTCTTCGATAGCCAGACCTTCGCCATTGTTACCGTAGACAGCCGCGCTCGAGGCAAATAGCACCCGTTTGATGCCATTGAGGCGCATGGCCTCGCATACATTCAACGTGCCGATGAAATTGCTTTGATGGGTTTTAACCGGGTCATCCACCGAGGCTTGCACCGAGGCAACGGCCGCCAGGTGAACCACTGCCTGACATCCCAGTGCCGCCCGCTTGACCAGCTCGCCGTCGGCAACATCGCCTTCGATCAGCTCAAGCTTGGGGTTGTCCATTTGCAGGTTGCCAGGTTTGCCAGTCGACAAGTCGTCGAGGATGCGCACCGCGTAGCCTTGCTCCAGCAATGCATCACTCAGGTGAGAACCGATGAAACCCGCGCCACCGGTGATCAGAATTGGAGAATCAGCCATTTCGATAGAATCGATCCAGTAAAGGCGGCAAACCCGAGCGCCAGGCTCGAGGCTTGATACCGAAGGTATGCAGGATTTTCTTGCAGGCCAGCACTGCGTGTTGCGGCTCATCGCTGGCATCCGGACGTGCTGCATGGGCCTGCGCGGTAGGCGCGGTAACGGCCAGTTTGTGCAGTTGCGCCGCCTCGGAGAGGATAGCCTGGCCCAGCACCAGCGGTGTGGTCGCTTCGTTGCCGGCGTAATGGTACGTGCCCCACAACGGCGCCGCGCAATCGAGTTGCTTGAGCACCGAGAGAATGACCCGCGCGGCATCGTCCACCGGCGTTGGATTGCCTCGACGGTCATCGGCCAACTGCAACTCCTGAGGCTGTTCGGCGCGGGTCAAAAAGCGCCCGAGCACGCCGTCGATACTTTCGTCGAGCAACCAGCCAAAGCGCAACAACACGTGCTGCGGGCAGGTGGAGCGCACGCTTTGCTCGATTCGCCACAACGCCTGGCCACGCAGGCCCAAAGGCAGCGGTTCATCTTTTTCGCTGTAGGCTGTGGCGCGCGAGCCATCGAAAACCCGGTAGCTCGAAGGCTGGATCAGAATTATGTTGTGGTGCTGGCACAGTTCCGCCAGGCGCTCCACCGAACGCTCTTGCTGAGCCAAGCGCTTTTCGCTGACCGACTCAGCCTGAAACCAGTCAAAGTAATAAGCCAGATTCACCAACGCGTCGGGGCGGGTGTCATCCAGCAACTGGGTCAAGCTGGCCGGGTCCCAGCCGTTCTCTGGCGGACGCGGTGCCAGAAAGCCGATATCTTCCTCGGCCCCGAGTCGAATCAGCGCTTGCCCGAGGGCATTTCCACCACCCAACAGCATCAGGCGCATTCGCATAGAGTCAGCAGATCCGAGCAAAGTGATTGAGATAAAGGACACATTTTGCGTTCTCCGGCAAGGGAAGTCCAACGCCAGCCTAGGTTACACAGCGTTTACGTGCCGATTTCCAGGCATTGTGTTGTCGCCGACACGAATCGGCAAACGGCATATAATCGGCCAGATACGCGCATTCTTCGCTTCTCAAGGCGGTGTCCATGGAACTTGAAGCAGCTTCGAAACAACGCTCTACCTGGCAATTCAATGAGCCCAGCCCCGGCGCGGAACACTTCATCACCGAACACTTCGATCACTATCAGCAACAGGCTCGACTGTTGCTGCCCGAGGTCGAGCGGGCCCCGCCGCTATTCGTCGTCGGTGGCGCACAATCGGATTTCACCCGGCTCAACCCTTTGCTGTATCGGTTACAGGCAATGGGTATCGGCTCGCTGACCGCCAATCTGTCCGGTCACAGCGTTGCCAGCGAGCCGGGGGCGGGCAAACCTTCGTTGCTTACCAACCGTGAAGAAGCGCTGCGTTTCCATCGTCATATCGCTGCGCGCTGCCAGACCATCATTGGTCACAGCCTCGGGGCCTCGATCGCCTTGAAGCTGGCAGCACAGCAAGCCGCTGTGGATAAACTGGTGCTGATCTGCCCAGCCGTCTATCCGGACAGTGCGCATGACGCCCCTTTCGGCCCTGCATTCAAGGCGGCCATTAGCAAGCCCTACGGTTTTCTCGATTGCGACAGCTTCGAGTTTCTACGCCGTTTCCAGGGACGGGTGCTGCTGGTGATGGGTGAATTCGACGGACTGAACTCTCAAACATTCGGACAAGGCGCCGGTACTTCGGCAGGAACCCAGTGGCTGGCCGGCGCTCAACGCTACAGCCCTATACCGGAAGAAGTTACCCGCACGTTGCTCAAGTCAGTGCCTCCACCGCATCTGGAATGCCTGTTACTGTCGAACTGCGATCACGGGATTGCCGCACATTTACGCAGCACACCGATGGTCGCGGATCAGGTGGCTCAGACAATCGCCGAGTTCATCGGCGCCGCATGATCACTCGATCTCGAACAGGCCATTGCTGATCGGCCCGACACTGAGGCGCTCACGCACATCATCATCGATACGCGGATCGTCAGGACGGTACAGCTTCACCTGGCGATACGCGTTGATGCGGTTGATCTGCGTACCGAGAAATTCCCAGACGACCCGGGTACAGGCCGGGGTTCGCCGATCGCCGCTGGAAACACCAGTCTTCAAGCCGTTCAGGCGCGTGATGCGACTTTTGAAGCTGGGAATCAGGATGGTCTGGCTCATCTCGTTTACGGTCAGCGACTCGTAATCCATGAGAAACAGGCGGTCCTGCAACTGGAATGCCGCGCCCAGATAACGACAACGCACCCAGTCTTCGGCCTGCACATCGGTGCTGCTGGAGCGCTCCTGACGCTCCTGGCGCTCGAACAGGAACGTGCCTCGCTCCTCACGCAAATGTACCAGCGACAGCAGGATCGAGCCTGGCACCGACATGCAATTGGAGTATTCGAAGTAGTAACCGCAATAGCGCGACAGATTGCCACTTTGCTCGCGCAACGGCCGCAACAGTTCGCTCAGCGGGTCTTCCTGGGTTGCGGTGACGGTGGCTGGATTGCGCACCCCAATCAAGCGCGCGAACTGCTCAGGTGGCAGGCCCAGCTCGTAACCCTCCACACCGAAGAAATCACCGATGCGCTTGAGGTTGAAGGGCGTCGGCTGGCTTTGGCCGCTCAGGTACTTGTTGAACTGCGCCCTGTTGATCGAAAGCTGACGGCAAACCTCCGAGATAGAGCGGTAGTGACTGCAGGCCAGTTTCAGGTTGATGCCGAGATTTTCGCTCATTCGAGCCATTCCAGGTGATGCGCTAGATGCCAGTTTAGCATCAAGTCGCATCAATTTAGAGCAACCAGCGAAATTGTAACCATATTTATCTTGGCCAACCATGCGCGCCAAGGATGCGGCTCATCGGCGTCGCGTCGGTTGTCTTTCACGCAAAGAATAAGAATCGAGGGTTACTCCATGCTCGAAGCGCTCAATGATTTCCTCTCGGGGAAACTCCTTATCGTACTCATCGTCGGACTGGGCAGTTATTTCACCATCCGCTCCCGGTTCGTTCAGTTTCGCCATTTCGCCCACATGTTCAGCGTGTTCAAGGAGTCCTTGCATGGCCAGGCTGGGCAACTGAGCTCGTTCCAGGCGCTGATGTTGAGCCTGGCCGGCCGCGTCGGTGCCGGTAACATTGCAGGTGTGGGTATTGCCGTGACCCTCGGAGGCCCTGGCGCCGTGTTCTGGATGTGGGTGACGGCGCTGGTCGGCATGTCCAGCAGCTTCTTTGAATGTACCCTGGCCCAGGTCTACAAACGTAGTGATGGCGACGGTCTGTATCGCGGCGGTCCGGCTTACTACATCCAGCACGGCCTGAAGCTCAAGACCATGGCAGTGGTGTTTTCGCTCCTGCTGCTGGTGACCTATGGCTTCGCCTTCAACGGCCTGCAGTCCTATACCGTGACTCACTCGCTGCAGAACGCTTTCGGTTTTGCCCCTGAGCGCACCGGTATCGCTCTGGCAGTGTTGCTGGCCATCGTGTTCATTGGCGGCATCAAGCGTATCGCCGCGGTTTCCGACCTGCTGGTGCCGGTCAAGACCTTGGCTTACATCGGTGTCACCTTGTACGTGATCGGCAGCCAGATCGAACACGTGCCAGCGATGCTGGAAACCATCTTCAAAAGCGCTTTCGGTCTTGATCCAGCCTTCGGCGGCTTGCTCGGCAGTGCGATTGTGATGGGCGTGAAGCGTGGCGTGTTTGCCAACGAAGCGGGCCTGGGCAGTGCGCCCAACGTCGCCGCCGTGGCAGCCGTGCGTCACCCTGGCGCGCAGGGCGTGGTCCAGGCGTTCAGTGTGTTCCTCGATACTTTCGTTATCTGCACCTGCACCGCGCTGTTGATTCTGCTCTCTGGCTTCTACACCCCAGGTTTCGAAGGCGATGGCATCGTCCTGACCCAGAACTCCCTGGCTGCTGTTGTCGGTGACTGGGGCCGTCTGTTCGTCAGTGTGGCGCTGTCGCTGTTCGTGTTCACCTGCATCCTCTACAACTACTACCTGGGTGAAACCAGCCTGCAGTTTTTGACCCGCAACCGTCTGGTCCTGCTGGCTTACCGCGGCCTGGTGCTGGCGCTGATTGTCTGGGGCTCGGTGCAGAACCTGTCCACAGTATTTGCCTTCGCCGACATCACCATGACTTGTCTTGCCTTCGTCAACCTGATCGCCCTGGCGCTGTTGTTCAAGGTCGGTCTGCGGGTGATGCGCGATTACGATGAGCAGCGCAAAGCGGGGATCAAGCAGCCGGTGTTCGATGCGTCAAAGTTCAGTGACCTGGACCTTGACCTGCAAGCATGGCCAGCGACGCCAGCGATCAAGGATGAAGTCATCGCTGCCGTTGCGCAGCCGCAGCACTGAAATGCGCGCCGTTAACAACCTGCTAGTCCTTTATACCGGAGGCACCATTGGCATGCTCGAGACACCGAACGGCCTGGCGCCCGCCGGTGGCTTCGAGGCGCGCATGCGCGACTACCTGGCCGCTCACCCCCAGTCGCCCACGATCGGCTGGACCTTGCGCGAGCTGTCGCCTTTGCTCGACAGCGCGAACATGCAGCAGGCCAACTGGTTATCGATGTGCGAAACGATTGCCCGTGCAGTGAAACAGGATGGCCACGATGGCGTCCTGGTCTTGCATGGCACCGACACCCTCGCCTATAGCGCAGCGGCGTTGTCGTTTCTGTTGCTTGGGCTGCAGGTGCCGGTGGTTCTGACCGGCTCGATGCTGCCCGCTGGAGCCCCAGGCAGCGATGCCTGGGGCAACCTGTGCGGGGCCTTGAACTTATTCGAAAAAGGCGTCGAGAACGGCGTGCACCTGTTTTTTGCAGGGCAGTTGTTGCACGGCGCTCGCGCCAGCAAATTGCGCAGCGAAGCGTTCGACGCCTTTGTCGCATTCCCGCGGCATCGCAGCGGCCCCCAAGCAGAACGAATACCGGCGGTGCTCACCTATTGTCAGCCTCGTATTGCAGTGAATCTGGCTGTACTCCCGGTTTTTCCGGGGCTGCAGGCGGCGCATGTGCGCGCGCTGATCGACAGCGGTGTCAAAGGCTTGCTACTGGAGTGCTACGGCAGCGGAACCGGGCCATCCGACGATGAAGCCTTGCTCGACGTTCTGGCTGATGCACGTCGACGCGGTGTGTTGATCGTCGCCATCAGCCAATGCCCGCAAGGCAGCGTGGTGTTCGATACCTACGCCGCAGGCAGTCGACTGCGCGATGCCGGGCTGGTGTCTGCAGGCGGCATGACCCGTGAAGCAGCGCTGGGCAAACTGTTTGCACTCCTGGGGGCGGGGCTGGATGCCGAGACAGCGCAGCATTGGTTTGCCCTGGACCTGTGCGGCGAGCGCGCATAGGCGAAATGGCGGAAGGCAGCGGGAGTCGAACCTGCCCGGGAACGGCTGCCGTCCCCAACCGGGTTTGAAGCCCGGCCGCGCCACCGGGCGCGATTGCCTTCCTTGAAATCAGTGCCCGGGCGATTGTGCCAGGGCATTGTCGGCACGCACCTGACGCCGGTCACCCATGCGCCTGGTCAGGCCTATTCGATCAAAATACTCCAGCACCTGAATACTGCGCTTGCGGCCAATACCCAATACATCCCGAAAGGCGGTTACCTGCACCACTGGATCGTCACTGGCCAGCTGCAAGAGCATAGCTGCCATTTGTCGGATTGTGCCCTCAGGATAGAACAGATCCCGCACGACCTGATGCACTTGCCCCAAACGCGCCAGCTTGCGCAGTAACAAACGAACCTGCGCCTCCTCTTGCCCCACCACCCTTGCCAGGTCACGCACCCAGGGCGGGTCGAATTGCCCTTGTGCCAGCAACGGCTGCAACTGGTGCCACAGTGCGTCATCGGCTTCGCTCAGGCGAATCTGATGTTCAGGTAAATGTAACCATGGACCGCTGCCGATGATCGCTGCGCTGGCCAACAACTCGTCGAGCAGACTGATAAAGGCCGGGCGTTCCAGCGCCAGCGCTGCGAAACGACGCAGGCGGTCACGGTCAGGGCCAAGTTGGTCAGGCTCTTGTTCATGAAAAAGCGCCAACTGAGCCAACACTGTCTTTTTCAAGGCCTGCCATCGTAGCGCGGTGAACATCAGCGGCCCCTGGCGCGTCGCGATCACCTGCACATTTGAGGGTAACGTCCAGCTACTGCGCAAGCAGTTGAACTGACGCTCCAAACGTTGTGGGTCGAGGCCGACTTCGTCGTTGGCCAACAACGCGGGCAAGGCTTGCTCCAGGCTGGAGGCACTGGCCAATGCCTGCAACTGTGCCAGGCGTGTCCCGCTACGACGCTGCCGGGCTGGGGCGTAAGGGTCCAGTACCCGTCCACCACCGAGGGTGCGCTGCGCACTGTGATCACGCAGCACCAGACAGTCGCCGTGTACCGCCTGCAACGGCGCGTTGAGTTGCAACTGGGCGAACATGCGTGCGCCGGGAAGCAGTTGTTCGCCCTGCAGCAAAGCGACTCGAGCGCTGACATCCTGGGTACCCAGGTGCACATGAACCGGGCTGAAATGAGTGAAACTGCGTATTTCACTGGCAAGCAACTGCAGTTCGATATCGACCCGTTGCGTTGGCCCATGTAGCCACTCGGCGAGCAGCCAGTCACCACGATGAATCTGCGCCAGCTCCAGACGCTCGGCGCTGATATTCAAGGCCACCCGTTGACCCGCCCACGCCTCGGCCACCGCCTGGTTCTGCGCGTGTAACCCGCGTACCCGCACAGCCTTTCCGAGCTTGCCCAGCGCCAAGGTATCACCCAATTGAACCTGGCCATCGAGCGCCGTGCCGGTGACGACGATACCTGCGCCTGGCACTGCGAATGCACGGTCGATGGCCAGTCGAAAACCACCGCGGCGGCCACGTTCGCGAATTTCTCCTTGAGCCTCGATCAAGGCGTGGCGCAACGCATCGACCCCGTCACCGCTCACGCTCGATAGCGGATACTGTGCGGCGCCAGCATAGGGCCCGGCTGCCAGTAGCACCTTAATCTGCGCTTGCACTTCGCGAACCCTGCTCGCCTCTACCCGGTCGCACTTGCTGATCGCCACCAACGCCTGGGGAATACCCAGCAATTGCACAATGGCCAGGTGCTCGCGAGTCTGGGGCATGACCCCATCATCAGCGGCCACCACCAGCAACACCAGATCGATGCCTTGCGCCCCGGCCAGCATGTTGTGGATAAACCGCTCGTGGCCGGGCACATCGATGAACCCCGTCAACGGTGCTCCCGGTTCCAGGCTCGCGTAGCGATAACCCAGGTCGATGGTCATGCCCCGTTCACGTTCTTCGCGGCGCTGGTCTCCCGCTTGTCCGGTAAGCGCTTCAAGCAACGAGGTCTTGCCATGATCAATGTGCCCCGCCGTCCCGACAATCACCTCACCGTCTCCATCCGTTGCAGCTCGGGCAGTTGCGCCAGCCAACCGGCCTCATCATCCAATTGGCGCAAGTCCAGCCACAGGGCGTCATCATCAATACGCCCGAGCACAGGAATCGGCAGCTTGCGCAGGGCCTCCTCCAAACCGAGCAAACTGCGCCCGCGCAAGCGCTTGGATAACCGCGGACGCAAGCACAAAGCGGCGCTGGGCAAACGGGCGACCGGCTGACTGCCGCTGCCAATCATGCTCAATGCAGGCACCGCGGCAACCTCCCAGCGATCGCCCATGACCGTTCTGAGCTGTGGTGCAAGGCGTTCGGCCTGGGCAAGGATTTCAGTCTGCGCACGGGTCAGTAAGCGCAGGCTGGGCAAACGCTCGGCCAGCAGGTCCGGGTTACGGTACAGCCCTAAAACCGCTTCCAGCGCGGCGAGTGTCAGCTTGTCGACCCTGAGCGCTCGCTTCAGTGGGTTTTTCTTGATCCTGGAAATCAGCGCCTTGCTTCCAACGATAATCCCGGCCTGCGGACCGCCAAGCAGCTTGTCGCCACTGAACGTGACAATGTCCGCCCCATCGGCCAATGCCTGGCGCACGGTCGGTTCTGCAGGCAGCCCCCAACGGGTCAGGTCGAGCAGGCTGCCACTGCCCAGGTCTTCGAGCAGCGGCAGATCATGTTTATGCGCCAGTTGTGCGAGCTCTGCGGTGGGCACCTGGGTGGTGAAGCCCTGGATGCTGTAGTTGCTGCAATGCACCCGCATCATGAGTCCACTGCGCGGACCAATAGCCGCCTCATAATCGCGAGCATGGGTACGATTGGTGGTGCCCACCTCATGCAACTTGACCCCAGCTCTGGCCATGATGTCCGGGATACGAAAGGCCCCGCCAATCTCGATCAGTTCACCCCGGGAAATAATGCCTTCCTTGCGCGCGCCCAGGCTGTTAAGCGCCAGCAACACCGCAGCGGCATTGTTATTGACCACCGTGACCGCCTCGGCTCCCGTCAACTCACGAATAAGGCCTTCAATCAGGTCATCGCGGTCGCCGCGCTTGCCGGTAGCCAGATCAAACTCAAGGTTCAGCGGATAGCGCGCAGCGCGTTGCACAGCCTCGACTGCTTCTTCGGGCAACAGCGCCCGCCCCAGGTTGGTATGCAACACCGTGCCAGTGAGGTTGAACACCCGCCGTACCTGGCTTTGGTGCTGGGCCACCAGCCGTTCACCAGCGCGGCCGGCAAGCACTGCTGGAGCCATCTCTACGGCTTCAAGATGACCGAGCCGGGCCGGCTCGCGCAGATCATCGAGCAACTGGCGCAAGGTGGCCAATACAGCATCACGGCCATATCGGTCGATCAAGGCTTGGCAGGCAGGATGACGAAGCAAGGTGTCGATGGAAGGCAGGCGATTGGGGAGCTGGGCAAGATTCGAGGGCATTGAAGAGGTTACCTTCGGCAGTGTGGGCCACAGCGCGGAACATGCCTGCTCCTGAAATGAAGGAGCAGGCTTACCCCGCGCTGGCGGCGACGCAAAACCTGAGTGTAGACGCTCGGCTCACTCGCCTCCCGGGGCCAGCATCAGGTTCGGCGCCAGCCGCTGGTACCCCTCCTGATCCAGACGCAGATCCAGGGCCAGACTTGCCAGATCTGCCGACAATGCTTCAGCCTCAGGCGCGCACTCCAGATAGACCTGCTTCAGATAACTCTTGCACCCCGGACAGCATTCCGCACGTAGCGGCTCCTTGCCCGGCGCATGGCGATCATCTTCAAGGGTGAAGTAGGTCAACCCCTTGCTCTGCTCGCAGTAGATACACTTGACCCGCACCACATGCCACTCACATGCGCAGAGCGAACACACCAGATAGCGCAGACCGTTGTACTTGCCGCGATGACGAATCACGCCCGCCATCGGCGGCGATCCGCAGGCAGGACATTGGCAAAGGCTGTCGCCACCTTTGAGTCCGTTGCTCGGCAAATTCAGCAACCAATGGCTCCAGGCAGCCTGCAACGCTGCGCCAAGAAACGGCACCAGCGCTGCCGGTACCGCACTGAACTGACCTGTCAGCAGGGCGATACCCCACAGCTTGCGCTGCTCGGCACTGGATGTACTCAAGGTACTTAGCGCGGCGCTGAGCTCGGCGCTGCCAGGGCTTTGATAACGCTGTAGCAAGGCATCGAGATAAGCCAGCCAATGCCCCTCGCGCACCAGACTGTCGGCAGCCAGCGGTGGCAATCCATGCTCCACACACAAGCGCTGGCGCTCTGTCTCGGCTGGCGCGGCCACGAGCGGTTGATCGAGCAGGCTTTGCTGGGTTCGGCATAACCCAGCGATCAGGCGCAGGTAATCACCTAACGGATTCCCCTCGGCGAGCGCATCCAGGCGGGCCGCTCGCAAGGCGAAGATGTTGGCAGGTGGCAGGTAGAGGAACGGCGGCGTGGTGGCCGCCGCTTCAATCTGCCCAGGTTCAAGAATGGTGCTCAAGTGGTCATCCTTTTTTACTGATCTGCGAGTCCGGCGGATCCTCGCGCGTCACTTCCCGATACCATAGTTCATGGTGCTTTTTCGCCCAGGCGCGGCTCACCCAACCATGCAACATGGCACTGACCGAGCCCTTGATCCAGATCCCGGCATAGATATGCACAATGATGCTCAACACCAGCACAAAGGCCGCCAATGCGTGCAACAAGGTGGCCAGGCGAATTGCGCCAATGTCAAAGTACTGGCTGAACCAGGCTCGCCAGATCACCACGCCACTGATCAGTAGCACCAACATGCATAACAGCAAGGTCCAGAACAACAGCTTCTGCCCGGGGTTGTACTTGCCTATCGGTGGAACACCCTCCTCCTCGTTTAGCATTACCCGGTCAATACGCCTGAGCCACAGGCGGTCATTGGCAATGAAGTAGTTGGCCCGCCAGAAGCGCAGCACCAGGCCGAGGAAGAACACAAACATCAATACACCCATGAACGGATGCAAGATGCGTGTCCACGGCCCGCCTCCGAACAAATGACTAAGCCAGAACAGCGCCGGGTGAAACAGCGCCAGCCCCGATAGCGCAGCCATGATGAACAAGATCGCCACCAGCCAATGGTTGGTTCGCTCGTTGGCGTTGTAGCGCAGGATGGGTTTGTCTTTCATGGCCGTTCCTCCCCTTGCGCACCCGGTTTGTGCGGGTCGTACACATGCACTGTCGGGTCGACGACGTGCACGCTGGTGTCCGGCGCAGTCGGATGCTCGTCCTCCTCGACGCGTTGCGGGCCGATACGCACATAATGGAAAAAGCCGGCCAGCACCGCAGCGCCCATTGCCAGTAGCGCCAGCGGTTTGCTCACGCCCTTCCACAGTCCGACTAGCGAGCTAATCACCGGCTGATCCGGCAGACCCGCATACAGCTTCGGTTGATCGGCGTGGTGCAGTACATACATCACGTGGGTACCGCCGACGCCATCGGGGTCATACAAACCGGCCTGGTCGAAGCCCCGTGACTTGAGGTCGACGATGCGCTCGGCGGCATGCTCTTTCATGTCCTCCTTGGTGCCGAACACAATCGCCCCGGTCGGACAGGTTTTCACGCAGGCCGGTTCCAGACCTACCGACACTCGGTCCGAACACAGCGTGCACTTGTAGGCCTTGTGGTCCTTCTGCGAAATACGTGGGATGTTGAATGGGCAACCCGTAATGCAATAGCCGCAGCCGATGCAATGATCCTGATTGAAATCGACGATGCCATTGGCGTGCTTAATGATCGCGCCCGGGCTCGGACACGCCTTCAAGCAACCCGGATCGGCGCAGTGCATACAGCCATCCTTGCGGATGAGCCATTCCAGATTGCCCTCGGTGTTTTCATGCTCGGTGAAGCGCATCAAGGTCCAGGTCTGTGCGCTGAGGTCATGGGGGTTATCGTAAGTACCGTAGCTGTGACCCACCTCGTCACGCAGCTCGTTCCACTCCGAGCATGCCACTTGGCAGGCCTTGCAGCCGATACACTTGGTGGTATCGATGAGCTTGGCCACTTCCTCTTGGTGGCGGATTGACGAAGGCGTTGTGGTGGTGGCCGAACGGGCGATGATGTCTTGGCTAGCCATCAGATTTTCTCCACGTTGACCAGGAACGACTTCGATTCCGGCGTTTGGGTGTTGCCGTCACCGAGGAACGGCACCAGGGTGTTGGTCAGGTAGCCGTGCCGGGTGACCCCGGTAAAGCCCCAGTGCAACGGAATGCCGATCTGATGCACGGTCTGGTTGTTGACCTGTAGCGGACGAATGCGCTTGGTCACCACGGCCACAGCCTCAATGTGGCCACGCTTGCAGGTGACGCGCACCCGGTCTCCAGCGGCGATGCCCTTCTCTTTGGCCAGGACCTCACCGATCTCGACGAACTGCTCCGGCTGAGTCACCGCGTTGATCGGGCAGTGCTTGGTCCAGAAGTGGAAGTGCTCAGTCAGTCGGTAGGTAGTGGCGGCATATGGGAATTCCTTGGCCTGCCCCAACGTGTCCCATACAGAATCGAACACCCGACCGGCCGGGTTACTGGTGGCCTTTTTGTTGTTGGGGTGCAACGGATTGACCCCAATCGGCGTCTCGAACGGTTCGTAATGCTCCGGGAATGGCCCTTCGGCCATCTTGTCGAGGGCGAAGAATCGCGCCACTCCTTCAGGGTTCATGATGAACGGATTCATCCCCATTTCCGGTGCAACATCTGCCTTGAAGTCCGGCACGTCGGTACCACCCCACGCCTTGCCGTTCCACCACACCAGACGCTTGTTTGGCGACCAGGGATTACCTTGCACGTCAGCCGAGGCGCGGTTGTAGAGAATCCGCCGGTTGGCAGGCCAGGCCCAGGCCCAACCCAGGTTCTGCTTCATACCGAACGGATCGGCATTATCGCGCCGGGCCATCTGATTGCCCTGCTCAGTCCAACTGCCACAGAAAATCCAGCAACCGGAAGCGGTACTGCCATCGTCCTTGAGCTGGGCGAAAGCGGCTAACTGTTGCCCTGCCTTGACCGTCGCCCCCGTGGCATCGGTCACGTCTGTGACGGCATAGCCATTGAACTCCTTGGCGATCTCTTCCGGTGATGGTTCGTGAGGCACCTTGTACGGCCAACTGAGCTTCAGGATCGACTCGGCCCAGGCGCCGCCCTCGCGCTGGTATCGCTCGCGCAGACGCAGGAACAGCGCGCTCATGATCCACACGTCGGTACGCGCCTGGCCTGGGCCTTCAGCGCCCTTCCAGTGCCATTGCAGCCAGCGGCTACTGTTGACCAACGAGCCGTCTTCTTCGGCGAAGCAGGTGGTGGGCAAACGGATTACTTCCGTTTGCACATTCGCTGAATCGACATCGTTGAACGGCCCGGCATTGCGCCAGAACTCTGAGGTTTCGGTCGCCAAAGGGTCCATCACTACCAGCCATTTGAGCTTGCTCAGTGCGGCGGTGACGCGGTTTTTGTCAGGCAAGGCAGCAATCGGGTTGAAGCCCTGGCAGAAGTAACCGTTGACCTCTTCCTTGGCCATCATGTCGAACATCTTCAACACGTCGTAGCCTGGGATATCCAGCTTGGGCAGGTAGTCATAGGCCCAGTTGTTCTCGGCCGTGGCGTTGGCGCCATACCAGGCTTTCATCAGGCTGACATGGAACTTGCCGTAGTTCTGCCAATAGGACAACTGCCCAGGTCGCAGAGGCTTGGGTGCACGTTTGGCAATAAAGGTGGCGTAGTCCTGCTCGGCATCCCCTGGCAGGGTCAGATAACCCGGCAGCAGGTTGGAAAGCAGCCCCAGGTCCGTCAGCCCTTGAATGTTGGAGTGACCGCGCAAGGCGTTAACACCACCACCTGGCATACCGACGTTACCCAGCAACAACTGCACCATGGCGGCACTGCGAATAATCTGCGAGCCAATCGAGTGCTGGGTCCAGCCCAGGGCATAGAGGATCGTCATGGTCTTGCCCGGTTGCGAGCAGGTGGCGATCTCCTCCCAGACCTTGCGCATGTTCTCAAGCGGCATGCCGCAGATCTGACTGGCCAGCTCCGGTGTGTAGCGGCTGTAATGCTGCTTCATCAACTGGAACACGCAGCGCGGGTCCTGCAGGGTCGGGTCAACCTTGGCAAAACCATCCTCACCCAGCTCATAGCCCCAACCGGACTTGTCGGTGTAGCTGCGCTTGTCCGCGTCATAGCCACTGAACAGGCCATCTTCAAAGCCATAGCCGGCTTTGACGATAAACGACACGTCGGTGTAGTTACGCACGTACTCGTGCTGAATCTTGTCCTCTGTCAGCAGGTAATTGATCAGCCCGCCCATGAAGGCAATATCGGTACCGGTACGGATAGGCGCGTAATAGTCCGCTACCGAAGCGGTTCGGGTAAAACGCGGGTCGACCACAATCAGCCGTGCCTTGTTATGGGCCTTGGCCTCGGTTACCCATTTGAAGCCACATGGATGGGCTTCTGCAGCGTTGCCACCCATCACCAGAACCAGATTCGCGTTGGCGATATCAGTCCAGTGGTTGGTCATGGCTCCACGGCCGTACGTCGGGGCAAGACTTGCCACCGTCGGGCCATGTCAGACACGTGCCTGGTTATCGAACCCCAGCATGCCAAGACTGCGAATAACTTTGTGGGTCATGTAGCCCGCTTCGTTGGACGACGCCGACGCGGCCAAAAAGCCTACGCTCAACCAGCGGTTGACGGTCTGGCCTTGGGCGTTCTTCTCAATGAAGTTGGCATCACGATCTGTTTTCATCAGGTCAGCGATGCGATCCAGCGCCTCATCCCACGACACCCGGGTCCATTCCTGGCTGCCCGGCTTGCGCACTTGTGGATACTGCAGGCGATTGGGGCTGTGGATAAAGTCCAGCAGGCCGGCACCTTTCGGGCACAACGTGCCGCGATTCACCGGATGATCAGCGTCGCCTTCGATGTGGATGATGTTCTGGGCCACGTTCTTGGCCGCGTCCCCCTGGCTGTACATGATCAAACCACAGCCGACTGAACAATAGGGACAGGTGTTACGGGCTTCTTTGGTATGCGCCAGTTTGAAGTGACGCACCTGCTCGGCGAAAGCCGGTGTCGGGGCCATGCCCAACGCAGCCAAGCTCGAGCCTCCAAGGCCAATCGCGGCGACCTTGAAGAACTGCCGACGGTTGAGATCCATCGTGCGCTCCTGATCAGGTGGTGGACGCGCGGGACGTTGCCGGCGCCTCTTGAACGATCACGGTGGCGACTTTTGCAGCAGTCACCAGTTGATACTGTAGTCAAGATTTCAGGATGTACGATGAAAGCGGACTACCGGCACATAGCCATATCTGATCAGGCATAAAAAAACGCCCGGCGCATTGCGTCGGGCGTTTTGAAGATACAGCGTTCTGCGCTACGAATCAGAACGGAATATCGTCATCAAAGCTGTCGAAGTCCGGAGCGGGCTGCGGCGCGGCCTGTTGCGGCGCTGGACGCTGCTGGGGAGCCGACTGCTGAGGGCGCTGAGCCTGCTGGCGTGGCGCCTGGTTGTAGTTACCGCCCTGGTTGCCGCCTTGATTGCCACCCTGGTTGTACTGGTTGCCACCGTCCTGATTCTGTGGGCGACCGCCCAGCAGTTGCATGGTGCCCTGCATGTCGACAACGATTTCAGTGGTGTAGCGCTTGATGCCGTCTTTTTCCCACTCGCGGGTCTGCAGCTTGCCTTCGATGTAGACCTGCGAACCTTTGCGCAGGTACTCGCCGGCGATTTCCGCGACCTTGCCGAACATCGACACGCGGTGCCATTCGGTTTTCTCTACCTTCTGACCGGTCTGCTTGTCGGTCCACTGCTCACTGGTCGCCAGGCTCAGGTTGGTCACGGCATTACCGTTGGGCAGGTAGCGGACTTCTGGATCCTGACCGCAAGTACCGACCAGAATGACTTTGTTAACCCCACGGGCCATAACGTTCTCCTAGGCTTCGCACGCTGCGGAGGTCGGGTTTACCAAACGCTCCAGGGTCGTGCGATCCAAAATTTGTGTATCAAGTTTGATATAGATGGCGGCTTCATCGACCACCACCACTGCGTCGGTCACACCCGGTACGGCCAACAGCCTTTCGGTCAGTCCCGCCTCGCGGACCGCCTCGGCCGACAACGGCATGCGCAGGCTGGTCACGTACGGCGGCTCACGCATGCTCAGCGCAACGATCCACCACACTGCACACAAGACTGCGCAGCCCAGGAACACCGTACTCAAGCCACCGTGCTGGAACAACCAGCCACCGAGAATTCCTCCCAACGCGGCACCAAGGAATTGGCTGGTGGAATAAACCCCCATTGCCGTGCCCTTGCCGCCGGCGGGCGATACCTTGCTCACCAGCGAAGGCAAGGATGCCTCCAGCAGGTTGAAGGCAGTAAAGAATATCACGGTGCCGATCACCAGTTCGCGCAAGTTGTCTGCTGACAGCCAGAAGTACAGCTCGGTAAGCACCAAAACACCGACCGCGCCAAGCAGGACACGTTTCATCTTGCGCTTTTTTTCGCCGTAGATGATGAACGGGATCATTGCAAAAAATGAGATCAGCAAAGCAGTGAGATACACCCACCAGTGCTCTTCCTTCGGCAACCCGCCACGCTCGACGAAAGCCAGCGGCAAAGCAACGAAGCTGGCCATGAGGATTGCATGCAGGACGAAAATACCCACATCGAGGCGCAACAGGTCCGGGTGACGCAAGGTCGGGCCCAGGGCCTGCTTGGCGACGCCTGACTCACGATGCTGCAAAGCACCGTGGGACGCCGGCACGAGGAAAGCAATCAGAGCGATACCGATTACCGCCATGACCGCAGTGGCGAGGAAAAGCCCGGACAAACCAAAAGCACGCGTCAGCAACGGGCCAACGACCATGGCCACGGCGAACGACAAACCAATGCTCATGCCAATCATGGCCATGGCCTTGGTGCGATGCTGCTCACGGGTCAGGTCTGACAACAGCGCCATCACCGCCGCGGAAATCGCTCCGGCACCTTGCAGGATACGGCCAGCAATCACGCCCCAGATCGAATCAGCCTGCGCTGCGAGCACGCTGCCCAGGGCAAAGATCACCAAGCCCAGGTAAATCACCGGACGACGACCAATGCGATCGGAGATGATCCCGAACGGTATTTGCAGAAAAGCCTGGGTCAGGCCATAGGCACCAATGGCCAGACCGATCAGCGCCGGTGTGGCGCCCGCCAGGTCCATGCCATAGGTCGCCAGTACCGGCAGAACCATGAACATGCCAAGCATACGGAAGGCGAACACCAGAGCCAGGCCGCCTGCGGCGCGGGTTTCGCTAGCACTCATGCGTTCGCTGTGGGGATCGTGCATGGATAAACCTCGTGTGAACCGGCGGCGATTCTACCAGTCCCATCGCTTAACGGCATATACGTGACGCTTTGCCGCGTAATGGCATGGAGCCGTATACTCAACCGTTTATGTTACGCCCGCCAAGCGAGGCCGCAGTGGACAAGATCCTGATTCGTGGGGCACGGACCCACAACCTGAAAAACATCGACCTGACCCTGCCCCGGGACAAGCTGATCGTTATCACCGGCCTGTCCGGTTCCGGCAAGTCTTCGCTAGCGTTCGATACTCTTTACGCCGAAGGCCAGCGCCGCTACGTAGAATCGTTGTCGGCGTATGCACGTCAGTTCCTGTCGATGATGGAAAAGCCTGATGTAGACACTATCGAAGGCCTGTCTCCGGCCATCTCCATCGAGCAGAAATCAACCTCGCACAACCCGCGGTCGACCGTCGGCACCATTACCGAAATCTACGATTACCTGCGTTTGCTCTACGCCCGCGTAGGTACGCCGCGCTGCCCGGACCACGATATTCCCCTGGAAGCACAAACGGTCAGTCAGATGGTCGACCTGGTGCTGGCGCAGCCCGAGGGCAGCAAGCTGATGCTGCTGGCCCCGGTGATTCGTGAGCGTAAAGGCGAGCACCTGGCTGTCTTCGAAGAGCTACGCGCCCAGGGCTTCGTGCGCGCCCGGGTCAATGGCAAATTGTTCGAGCTCGATGAACTGCCGAAGCTGGATAAACAGAAAAAGCACACCATCGAAGTCGTGGTCGATCGCTTCAAGGTTCGCGACGATCTTCAGCAGCGCCTGGCCGAATCCTTCGAGACCGCGCTGAAACTGGCCGATGGCATCGCTCTGGTTGCTTCGATGGACGACGAGCCATTCGAAGAGATGATTTTCTCGGCTCGCTTTGCTTGCCCGATCTGCGGCCACGCCATCAGCGAGCTGGAACCCAAGCTGTTTTCTTTCAACAATCCAGCCGGCGCATGTCCGACGTGTGACGGGCTGGGCGTTAAACAGTTCTTTGACATAAAACGCTTGGTCAATAGCGAACTGACCCTCGCCGAAGGGGCAATTCGCGGCTGGGACCGGCGCAACGTCTATTACTTCCAGATGCTCGGCTCGTTGGCCACACATTACGACTTCAGCCTCGAAGTGCCCTTCGGCGAGCTGCCTGCCGACCAACAGAAAGTCATTCTGCACGGCAGCGGCAAGCAAAACGTCGACTTCAAGTACTTGAACGATCGGGGCGACATCGTTAAACGCTCGCACCCGTTCGAAGGCATTGTGCCGAATCTGGAGCGTCGCTATCGCGAGACCGAATCGGCAACCGTACGCGAAGAGCTGGCCAAATTTCTCAGCACCCAACCATGCCCGGACTGCCGCGGCACGCGCTTGCGCCGTGAAGCACGTCATGTGTGGGTCGGCGAGAAAACGCTGCCTGCCGTAACCAACCTGCCAATTGGTGATGCCAGCACTTACTTTGGTGGTCTCAAGCTGACGGGCCGCCGTGGCGAAATCGCCGACAAGATTCTCAAGGAAATTTGTGAACGTCTGCAGTTTCTGGTCAATGTCGGCCTCGACTACCTGACCCTGGACCGCAGCGCCGACACGTTGTCGGGTGGCGAAGCCCAGCGTATCCGCCTGGCCAGCCAGATCGGTGCCGGCCTGGTAGGGGTGATGTATATTCTCGATGAGCCGTCTATCGGCCTGCATCAGCGTGACAATGACCGCTTGCTGGCGACCCTCAATCACCTGCGCGATATCGGCAACACAGTCATCGTCGTAGAGCACGACGAAGATGCTATTCGCCTTGCCGACTACGTGGTGGACATCGGCCCCGGTGCTGGCGTGCATGGCGGCCAGATTGTCGCTGAGGGTACTCCCGCCGAGGTCATGGCCCATCCGGACTCACTGACGGGCAAGTACCTGTCGGGGCGCGTGAAGATCGCCGTACCGGCCAAACGTACTCCGCGCAACAAGAAGCTTTCGCTCAAACTCAAAGGCGCACGCGGCAACAATCTGCAGAATGTCGACCTGGAGATCCCGATCGGCCTGCTGACCTGCGTGACCGGGGTATCCGGATCGGGCAAGTCGACCCTGATCAACAACACTTTGTTCCCCCTCAGTGCCACCGCTCTCAACGGCGCCAGCACCCTGGAGGCGGCGCCACACGACAGTTGTGATGGCTTGCAGCACCTGGACAAGGTGGTGGATATCGATCAAAGCCCGATCGGTCGCACTCCGCGCTCGAACCCAGCAACCTACACAGGTCTGTTCACCCCCATCCGCGAACTGTTCTCTGGGGTGCCAGAGTCCCGTTCCCGTGGCTATGGCCCTGGCCGCTTCTCGTTCAACGTCAAAGGTGGACGCTGCGAGGCCTGCCAGGGCGACGGGCTGATCAAGGTTGAAATGCACTTCTTGCCGGATATCTACGTACCCTGCGACGTGTGCAAGAGTAAGCGCTACAACCGCGAAACCCTGGAGATCAAGTACAAGGGCAAGAACATCCACGAAGTGTTGGAAATGACCATCGAGGAAGCCCGCGAGTTCTTCGACGCGGTGCCGGCCCTGGCGCGCAAACTACAGACCTTGATGGATGTCGGTCTGTCTTATATCAAGCTGGGGCAATCGGCAACGACGCTCTCCGGCGGCGAAGCGCAGCGGGTAAAGCTTTCCCGTGAGCTATCCAAGCGCGATACCGGCAAAACTCTGTATATCCTCGATGAGCCGACCACGGGCCTGCATTTCGCCGATATCCAGCAGTTGCTTGACGTCCTGCACCGCCTGCGCGACCACGGCAACACTGTGGTGGTCATCGAGCACAACCTGGACGTGATCAAGACCGCCGACTGGATCGTCGACCTGGGCCCCGAGGGAGGCTCCAAAGGCGGCCAGATCATCGCCTTCGGTACGCCTGAAGAAGTGGCCGGGATGAAACAGTCCCACACCGGACACTACCTCAAGCCACTACTGGAGCGTGACCGCGCCTGAAACCTGTCGGCTAGAACGGCGAACCCAATGGGTTTCGCCGACTCTGCAGATGCAAAAAGCCCCGCACTGGCGGGGCTCTTTTTTACACGGGAAAATTACATCTGCGATTGCAGGTAGTTCTCCAGACCGATCGACTTGATCAGGCCCTGCTGCTTCTCCAGCCAGTAGGTGTGATCTTCCTCGGTGTCGGCCAGTTGCACGCGGAGAATGTCGCGGCTGATGTAATCCTTGTGCAGCTCGCACAGCTCGATGCCTTTGCACAGCGCAGCACGGACTTTGTACTCAAGTCGCAGATCGGCAGCAATCATTTCCGGGACAGTCGTACCCACGTCCAAATCTTCCGGACGCATGCGTGGAGTACCTTCGAGCATGAGGATACGACGCATCAGGGCATCAGCGTGTTGGGTCTCTTCCTCCATCTCGTGGTTGATACGCTCGTAGAGCTTGCTCAAGCCCCAGTCTTCGTACATCCGCGAGTGAATGAAGTACTGATCACGCGCCGCCAGTTCGCCCGTCAGCAACGTGTTGAGATAATCGATTACGTCCGGGTGACCTTGCATCGCCTTGCCTCTCCCTGTGTGAAAGTCATAGTTTGAACCAGGATCGTCGACAGGTCACTTGAAATCAGGCAAAAAAGTGCAAAAAAACCGGTAAACAGTAGTGATATTCATTGAAAAACCGCCCAAATGAGGGCGGTTCTTCTTATCACTTCGACTTAGGCGAGATTTATGCCCAAAGCCTTGGCGATGCCTTCTCCATAGGCCTGATCGGCCTTAAAAAAGTGCTGCAGTTGCCGCTGTACTACCTCTTCAGATACACCCGCCATAGCACCGGCGATGTTGCTGATGAGCAGCGCCTTCTGGTCGGCGTTCATCAAGCGGAATAACGCGCCGGCATGACTGTAGTAGTCAGTGTCTTCGCGGTGATCATAACGATCAGCCACACCATTGAGGGCCAATGCCGGCTCGGCAAATTCCGGCGCCTGCTTTGGCGCACTGCTGTAGCTGTTAGGTTCGTAGTTCGGCGCCGCTCCACCATTGCTCCCAAAGGCCATGGCACCATCACGCTGGTACGTGTTTACCGGGCTGCGTGGTGCGTTTACCGGCAATTGCTGGTGGTTGGTTCCCACCCGATACCGATGAGCATCTGCGTACGCGAATACGCGTCCCTGGAGCATACGATCAGGCGACAGACCAACACCTGGAACCATGTTGCTCGGGCCAAACGCAGCTTGCTCGACTTCGGCGAAATAATTGAGTGGATTGCGGTTGAGCTCCAGCTCACCAATTTCGATCAATGGGTATTCTTTCTGCGACCAGGTCTTGGTCACGTCAAAAGGGTTCTCGTCGCGGCTTGCCGCTTCTTCTTCGCTCATCACCTGAATGCACACCGCCCACTTAGGGAAGTCACCACGCTCGATGGCTTCGAACAGATCACGCTGGGCGTAGTCCGGATCGGTACCTGCCAGGCGCGCTGCATCGGCGGGCGCCAAGTTTTTGATGCCTTGCTTGGTCTTGAAGTGCCACTTCACCCACGTACGCTGGCCTTGGGCGTTGATCAGGCTGTAGGTGTGGCTGCCAAAACCGTGCATATGACGGTAACCATCAGGAATACCGCGGTCTGAAAAGAGGATGGTGACTTGGTGCAGTGCTTCAGGCGAATGCGACCAGAAGTCCCACATCGCTTGCGCGCTCTTCAGGTTGCTTTGCGGCAGACGCTTTTGAGTGTGGATAAAGTCAGGAAACTTCAATGGATCTCGAATGAAGAAGACTGGCGTGTTATTGCCAACGATGTCCCAATTGCCCTCTTCGGTGTAGAACTTCAGGGCGAAACCACGCGGGTCGCGTTCGGCGTCCGCCGAGCCTCGCTCGCCGCCGACAGTTGAAAAGCGCAGGAAGGTCTCGGTCCGCTTGCCAATGGCATTGAACAGCTTGGCACAACTGTACTGGGAGATGTCCCTGGATACAGTGAAAGTACCGTAGGCTCCCGAGCCCTTGGCATGCACGCGACGCTCAGGAATGTTCTCGCGATTGAAGTGAGCGAGTTTCTCAATCAGGTGAAAGTCATCCAGCAACAACGGCCCCCGCGGCCCAGCAGAGCGTGAGTTCTGGTTGTCTGCTACCGGTGCACCGCTGGCGGTGGTCAGTATTTTGGTCTGGCTCATGCGCTATCTCCCTATCGGTCTCAAACTGCCGGCTAATCGGCTTGGAGTGAGTATCGACCAGAACTATGACAACAACAAATTCATTGCCTGACTCAGATCAATAGATTGCTTCAATGCATGAACACACAAAAAACCGGGCACGAGGCCCGGTTTCTTGTTTCAGACTGTCGCCTTACTCAGCAGCTTCTACCGAGCCACCGACAGGACGATCAACCAGCTCGACGTACGCCATAGGTGCGTTATCGCCAGCGCGGAAGCCGCACTTGAGGATACGCAGGTAGCCGCCCTGACGGGTGGCATAGCGCTTGCCCAGATCGTTGAACAGCTTACCGACGATTTCTTTCGAGCGAGTACGGTCGAAAGCCAGACGACGGTTAGCTACGCTGTCTTCCTTGGCCAGGGTGATCAGCGGCTCGGCAACGCGGCGCAGTTCCTTGGCTTTCGGCAGGGTAGTTTTGATCAGCTCGTGCTCGAACAGCGACACCGCCATGTTCTGGAACATGGCCTTGCGGTGAGAGCTGGTACGGCTCAGGTGACGTCCACTTTTACGATGACGCATGATTCATTCCTTACCAAACACTACGTTCGGTGATTACGACGATCAGGCAGTCGCCTTGTCGTCTTTCTTAAGACTTGCAGGCGGCCAGTTGTCGAGGCGCATGCCGAGGGACAGACCACGGGAGGCCAGAACGTCCTTGATTTCAGTCAGGGACTTCTTGCCCAGGTTCGGAGTCTTCAACAGTTCTACTTCGGTGCGCTGAATCAGATCGCCGATGTAGTAAATGTTCTCCGCCTTAAGGCAGTTGGCCGAACGCACGGTCAATTCCAGATCGTCAACCGGACGAAGCAGGATCGGATCGATCTCGTCTTCCTGTTCGACTACCACTGGTTCACTGTCACCTTTGAGGTCGACGAACGCAGCCAACTGCTGTTGCAGAATGGTTGCAGCACGACGGATAGCCTCTTCAGGATCCAGAGTACCGTTGGTTTCCAGATCAATAACCAGCTTGTCCAGGTTAGTACGCTGCTCGACACGGGCGTTTTCCACCACGTATGCGATACGGCGAACCGGGCTGAACGAAGAGTCAAGCTGCAAGCGACCAATGCTGCGGCTTTCGTCTTCATCGCTCTGACGCGAATCGGCCGGCTCATAACCACGACCACGAGCTACGGTGAGCTTCATGTTCAGGGCGCCGTTAGACGCCAGGTTAGCGATTACGTGATCGGGATTAACGATCTCGACATCATGATCCAGCTGAATATCGGCAGCGGTAACCACCCCCGAACCCTTTTTCGACAAGGTCAGCGTAACTTCGTCACGACCGTGCAGTTTGATAGCCAGGCCTTTCAGGTTCAACAGGATTTCAATGACGTCTTCCTGTACACCTTCGATTGCCGAGTACTCATGGAGCACACCGTCAATCTCGGCCTCGACTACTGCACAGCCGGGCATTGAGGACAACAGGATGCGTCGCAGCGCGTTGCCCAGGGTATGGCCAAAGCCACGCTCGAGAGGCTCGAGCGTGATTTTAGCGCGGGTTGGACTGACGACCTGCACATCAATATGGCGGGGCGTCAGGAACTCATTTACCGAAATCTGCATGGATGCACCTATTTTCTAGCCCTTACTTGGAGTAGAGCTCGACAATCAGGCTTTCGTTGATGTCGGCGGAGAGATCACTGCGAGCTGGAACGTTCTTGAAAACGCCCGACTTCTTGGCAGTATCCACATCTACCCACTCAACGCGGCCACGCTGGGCGCAAAGTTCAAGGGCTTGAACAATGCGCAGCTGGTTCAGCGACTTCTCGCGAACCGCGACCACGTCACCCGGACGAACTTGGTAGGACGGAATGTTTACAGTCTTGCCGTTAACGCTGATCGCTTTGTGCGAAACCAGCTGACGGGATTCGGCACGAGTAGCGCCAAAGCCCATACGATAAACGACGTTATCCAGACGGCACTCGAGC
This sequence comes from Pseudomonas sp. DG56-2, assembly GCF_004803755.1. NCBI lineage: Bacteria > Pseudomonadati > Pseudomonadota > Gammaproteobacteria > Pseudomonadales > Pseudomonadaceae > Pseudomonas > Pseudomonas sp. DG56-2. Next base: position 545,617 of record NZ_CP032311.1, on the reverse strand, counting down.
AGCTGCAGCAGGTTCTCGCCGGTTGCACCCTTCTTGGAGGCTGCTTCCTTGTAGTAACCGCTGAACTGACGCTCGAGAACGCCATAGATGCGACGTACTTTTTGTTTCTCACGCAGCTGGGTGCCGTAGTCGGACTGACGGCCACGGCGCTGGCCGTGGATACCTGGGGCTGCTTCGATGTTGCACTTCGATTCCAGAGCGCGAACGCCGCTCTTCAGGAACAGATCGGTGCCTTCACGACGAGACAGTTTGCATTTTGGACCAATGTAACGTGCCATTTATCTGTCTCCTGATTACACGCGGCGCTTCTTCGGCGGACGGCACCCGTTATGCGGGATTGGCGTCACGTCGGTGATGCTGGCGATCTTATAGCCACAACCGTTCAAAGCACGAACAGCGGACTCACGACCTGGACCTGGACCCTTGACGTTAACGTCGAGGTTCTTCAGACCATATTCCAGCGCAGCTTGACCAGCACGCTCAGCAGCTACTTGAGCAGCGAACGGGGTGGACTTGCGAGAACCGCGGAAACCCGAACCGCCGGAGGTAGCCCAGGACAGAGCGTTACCTTGACGATCGGTGATGGTCACGATGGTGTTGTTAAAAGACGCGTGAATGTGGGCGATGCCATCAACCACTGTCTTTTTGACTTTTTTACGAGGACGAGCAGCAGGTTTTGCCATTTCTAAATTCCTGTCGATTCGCTGGTGCGATTACTTGCGGATCGGCTTACGCGGGCCCTTACGGGTACGCGCGTTGGTCTTGGTACGCTGACCGCGTACTGGCAGACCCCGACGATGACGCAGGCCGCGGTAGCAACCCAGGTCCATCAACCGCTTGATTTTCATGTTGATGTCACGACGCAGATCACCTTCGGTGATGTACTTCGCAACTTCAGTACGCAGCGATTCAACCTGCTCGTCGCTCAGATCCTTGATCTTTGCGGCTGGGTTAACCCCAGTGTCTACACAGATTTTCTGTGCAGTAGTGCGACCAACACCATAGATGTAGGTCAGCGAGATAACAGTGTGCTTGTTATCTGGAATGTTGACGCCTGCAATACGGGCCATTCAGTGGGACTCCAATTGACAGCTACCTACGCCCCGGAAGCCAAGAAATAGGGCGCGAGATAATATCGCTGTAGAAACAATTAATCAACCCAGCAGCGCACTAGCTGCTGGGTTTGTAGCGCAGATCACACTCAGCCTTGGCGCTGCTTGTGACGTGGTTCCGCGCTGCAAATTACTCGAACGACACCTTCGCGGCGAATAATTTTGCAGTTACGGCACAGCTTTTTCACCGATGCACGAACTTTCATCACCAACTCCTCGAACCTTAAGGGTCTCTCAGCGCAGCAAACCGCTGCCGCCGTAGCCTTTCAGGTTGGCTTTCTTCATCAGGGATTCGTACTGGTGCGAAACGAGGTGCGATTGTACTTGGGACATGAAGTCCATCACAACCACTACCACAATCAGCAACGAGGTCCCGCCAAGGTAGAACGGAACGTTTGCCGCAACCACCAGGAACTGGGGAAGCAGACAGACGGCCGTCATATAAAGAGCACCGAACATGGTCAAACGAGTCAGAACGCCATCAATGTAGCGCGCCGATTGTTCACCAGGACGGATACCCGGAATAAAGGCACCGGACTTCTTCAGGTTCTCCGCTACGTCTTTCGGATTGAACATCAACGCCGTATAGAAGAAGCAGAAGAAAATAATCCCTGCACTAAACAGCAGAATATTCAACGGCTGACCAGGAGCGATCGACTGCGAGATGTCCTGCAACCAGCCCATACCTTCGGACTGACCGAACCAGGCACCCAGCGAAGCCGGGAACAGCAAGATGCTGCTCGCGAAAATGGCAGGAATAACGCCCGCCATATTCACTTTCAGCGGCAAGTGGCTGGTCTGCGCAGCAAAAACCTTACGGCCCTGCTGACGCTTGGCGTAGTGAACGGCGATACGACGCTGACCACGCTCAATGAACACCACAAAACCGATAATCGCTACTGCCAGCAAACCGATAGCAACCAGAGCGAAGATGTTGATATCGCCCGTACGTGCAGACTCGAAAGACTGCCCGATTGCTCTCGGAAGACCGGCGACGATACCTGCGAAGATCAACATCGAGATACCGTTGCCTACACCGCGTTCAGTGATCTGCTCACCCAGCCACATCATGAACATTGCGCCAGCCACAAACGTGGATACCGCAACGAAATGGAAGCCAAAGTCAGCAGAAAACGCCACGCCCTGACCGGCCAGACCAATGGACATGCCAATGGCCTGGACCAGCGCCAGGACTACGGTGCCGTAGCGGGTGTACTGGCTGATCTTACGACGGCCAGCTTCACCTTCCTTCTTCAACTGCTCCAGCTGCGGGCTGACGGCGGTCATCAGTTGCATGATGATCGATGCCGAAATGTACGGCATGATCCCCAGTGCAAAGATGCTCATCCGCTCCAGCGCGCCGCCGGAAAACATGTTGAACAAGCTAAGAATGGTCCCCTCATTCTGTCGAAACAGTTCCGCCAGCCGGTCCGGGTTGATACCTGGAACTGGGATGTGTGCGCCTATCCGATAGACGATGATCGCCAGGAACAGAAAACGCAGACGAGCCCAAAGTTCAGACATCCCGCCTTTGCCGAGCGAAGAGAGAGCACCTTGCTTAGCCATTTATTCCTCGAACTTGCCGCCAGCTGCTTCGATAGCCGCACGCGCACCTTTGGTGGCTGCGATACCCTTGATGGTGACTGCGCGAGTAACTTCGCCCGACAGCATGATTTTCACACGCTGAACGTTCTGGTTAACCACGTTGGCATCCTTCAAGGATTGCACGGTGACAACGTCGCCTTCCACTTTGGCCAGTTCGGACAGACGCACTTCGGCGCGGTCCATGGCTTTCAGCGAAACGAAGCCGAACTTCGGCAGACGACGGTGCAGCGGCTGTTGGCCGCCTTCAAAGCCTGGAGCGATGGTGCCACCGGAGCGGGAGGTTTGACCTTTGTGACCACGGCCACCAGTCTTACCCAAACCACTACCGATACCACGACCCGGACGATGCTTCTCGCGACGGGAACCCGGCGCTGGACTCAGATCATTGAGTTTCATCGATTAACCCTCGACGCGCAGCATGTAGTAAGCCTTGTTGATCATCCCGCGATTCTCGGGAGTATCCAGGACTTCTACAGTGTGACCGATGCGGCGCAGACCCAGACCCTTAACGCACAGTTTGTGGCTAGGGATACGGCCGGCGGTGCTTTTGATCAGCGTTACTTTAACGGTAGCCATGATCAGCGGATCTCCTCGACGCTCTTGCCGCGCTTGGCAGCAATGGATTCAGGAGATTGCATAGCCTTCAGACCCTTGAAAGTGGCGTGAACCACGTTTACAGGGTTAGTCGAGCCGTAGCATTTGGCCAGGACGTTCTGAACACCAGCAACTTCCAGGACAGCACGCATTGCGCCACCAGCGATGATACCGGTACCTTCGGAGGCAGGCTGCATGTACACCTTCGACGCGCCATGGGCGGACTTGGTGGCGTACTGCAGAGTGGTGCCATTCAGGTCAACCTGAATCATGTTGCGACGAGCAGCTTCCATAGCTTTCTGGATCGCAGCTGGTACTTCGCGCGATTTGCCACGGCCGAAACCAACGCGACCCTTGCCATCACCCACCACGGTCAACGCGGTGAAGGTGAAGATACGGCCGCCTTTTACGGTCTTGGCAACGCGGTTAACTTGAACCAGCTTCTCGATGTAGCCTTCGTCGCGCTTTTGATCGTTATTTGCCATAACTTAGAACTCCAGCCCGCCTTCACGAGCACCTTCAGCCAGCGCCTTAACGCGGCCGTGGTACTTGAAACCGGAACGGTCAAAGGCAACTTGAGATACACCGGCGGCTTTCGCGCGCTCAGCTACCAGCTTGCCAACCTTAGTTGCCGCGTCGATGTTGCCAGTGGCGCCATCACGCAGTTCTTTGTCCAAAGTCGAGGCGCTGGCCAGGACTTTGCTGCCGTCGGCCGAAAGGACCTGGGCATAGATGTGCTGCGAGGAGCGATACACGCAGAGACGCACGACTTCGAGTTCGTGCATTTTCAGGCGTGCTTTGCGAGCGCGACGCAGTCGAGTAACTTTTTTGTCGGTCATTTGCTAGGCCCTACTTCTTCTTGGCTTCTTTACGACGGACGACTTCGTCCGCGTAACGCACACCCTTGCCTTTGTACGGCTCTGGTGGACGGAAGTCGCGGATTTCAGCGGCCACCTGACCTACCAGCTGCTTATCGATACCCTTGATCAGGATATCGGTCTGGCTTGGGGTCTCAGCGGTGATGCCCTCAGGCAATTCGTAATCCACTGGATGCGAGAAGCCCAGCGCCAGGTTCAGCACAGTGCCTTTAGCCTGAGCTTTGTAACCAACACCGACCAGCTGGAGCTTACGCTCGAAGCCTTGGCTTACGCCTTGGACCATGTTGTTAACCAGGGCACGGGTAGTACCGGCCATAGCGCGAGTTTGTTGATCGCCATTGCGAGCAGCAAAACGCAGCTCACCAGCTTCTTCAACGACTTCTACGGACGAGTGAACGTTCAGTTCGAGAGTGCCCTTGGCACCCTTCACCGAAAGCTGTTGGCCGACGAACTTAACTTCGACGCCAGCTGGCAGCTTAACGGGGTTCTTAGCGACGCGAGACATGCTTATCCCCCCTTAGAACACTGTGCAGAGAACTTCGCCGCCGACACCGGCAGCGCGCGCAGCACGATCAGTCATCACACCTTTGTTGGTGGAGACGATAGACACGCCCAGACCGCCACGTACTTTTGGCAGCTCTTCGACGGACTTGTACTGACGCAGGCCTGGACGACTTACGCGCTTGACTTCTTCGATGACCGGACGGCCTTCGAAGTATTTAAGCTCGATGGAAAGCGATGGTTTTACTTCGCTGCTGACTTGGTAGCCAGCGATGTAACCTTCGTCTTTCAGAACTTTGGCAACCGCAACCTTCAAAGTCGACGAAGGCATGCTTACGACGGACTTTTCAGCCATCTGGGCATTACGGATGCGAGTTAGCATGTCCGCTAACGGGTCCTGCATACTCATGGGCTAGACGCTCCTGATACAAGAAAAATTAGCCTTTCGGCTACTACAGTCTCCAAAGCGAGCCAGGTGAAAAAACCCGGGCTCAGGAGAGCCGGTCATTCTAGACAGATCCCAGAAACGAAACAAGCCCCATAAGGGGCTTGTTTCGTTGCAATGTCACCGGTGGTCGGAAGATCGCTCCCCCGCCACCTGGACGCTGCCGGTACGTCTTACCAGCTGGCTTTAACCAGACCTGGAACGTCACCGCGCATTGCTGCTTCACGCAGCTTGTTACGGCCAAGGCCGAACTTGCGGTAAACGCCGTGTGGACGACCGGTGATGCGGCAGCGGTTACGCAGGCGCGAAGCGCTGGCGTCACGTGGCTGCTTCTGCAGAGCTACAACAGCTGCGAAACGCTCTTCTGGAGTTGCTTCCAGATTAACGATGGTCGCTTTCAGCTCGGCACGCTTCTTGGCGTACTTGGCAACAGTGAGCTGACGCTTCAGCTCACGGTTTTTCATGCTCTTCTTGGCCATTTTCCTACTCCAATCAGTTGCGGAACGGGAATTTGAAAGCACGCAGCAGAGCGCGGCCTTCGTCATCGTTCTTGGCAGTGGTGGTCAGGGTAATGTCCAGACCGCGCAGAGCATCGATCTTGTCGTAGTCGATTTCCGGGAAGATGATCTGCTCTTTCACGCCCATGCTGTAGTTGCCACGACCATCGAAGGACTTGGCATTCAGGCCGCGGAAGTCGCGAACCCGAGGCAGGGAGATCGCCAGCAGGCGGTCCAGGAATTCGTACATACGATCACGGCGCAGAGTAACTTTAACGCCGATCGGCCAGCCCTCACGGACCTTGAAGCCCGCGATGGATTTCCGAGCGAAAGTCACAACGGCTTTCTGACCGGTGATCTTCTCCAGGTCAGCAACAGCGTGCTCGATGACTTTTTTGTCGCCGACAGCTTCGCCCAGACCCATGTTCAGGGTGATCTTGGTAACGCGCGGAACTTCCATCACGTTCGCCAGCTTAAGTTCTTCCTTAAGCTTCGGAGCAATTTCCTTCCGGTAAATCTCTTTCAGTCGTGCCATGGTCTTCTACCTAGCAGTGTTCAAGCATCAACCGCTTTTTGGGTCGACTTGAAGACACGAATTTTCTTGCCTTCTTCTACTTTGAAACCAACGCGGTCAGCCTTGTTGGTTTCGCCGTTGAAAATGGCGACGTTGGAAGCGTGCAGTGGCGCTTCTTTCTCGACGATACCGCCTTGTACGCCCGACATCGGGTTAGGCTTGGTATGACGCTTCACCAGGTTGATCCCACCAACGACCAGACGGTCGTCAGCGAGAACCTTGAGCACCTTACCGCGCTTACCTTTGTCTTTGCCGGCGATCACGATGATCTCGTCGTCACGACGAATCTTTTGCATGTCGGATCTCCTTACAGCACTTCTGGGGCGAGCGAGACGATCTTCATGAACTTCTCAGTACGAAGTTCACGGGTCACTGGCCCAAAGATACGGGTGCCGATCGGCTCTTGCTTGTTGTTCAGCAGAACAGCAGCATTGCCATCAAAGCGGATGATGGAGCCGTCAGCACGACGGACACCGTGGCGAGTGCGGACTACAACAGCAGTCATCACTTGGCCTTTCTTCACTTTACCGCGAGGAATTGCTTCCTTGACGGTTACCTTGATGATGTCACCGATACCGGCGTAACGGCGGTGGGAACCGCCGAGCACCTTGATACACATGACGCGACGAGCGCCGCTGTTATCGGCCACATCGAGCATGGATTGAGTCTGAATCATAAAATTTCTCCGACCCTTAGCCCTTAGACTTCAACAGCGCGTTCGAGAACTTCAACCAGTGCCCAAGCTTTGGTCTTGGCCAGCGGACGAGTCTCACGGATGGAGACCTTGTCGCCGATGTGGCACTGATTGGTTTCGTCGTGCGCGTGCAGCTTAGTCGAACGCTTAACGTATTTACCGTAGATCGGGTGCTTTACGCGACGCTCGATCAGTACGGTGATGGTTTTGTCCATCTTGTCGCTGACGACACGGCCAGTCAGCGTACGGACGGTTTTTTCAGCTTCAGCCATGATTACTTACCTGCCTGCTGGTTGAGCACAGTTTTCACGCGAGCGATGTCACGCTTAACTTGCGAGAGCAGGTGCGACTGCCCCAACTGGCCAGTTGCTTTCTGCATACGCAGATTGAACTGGTCGCGCAGCAAGCCGAGCAGTTGCTCGTTCAGCTGCTGTGCTGATTTTTCACGAAGTTCATTCGCTTTCATCACATCACCGTCCGCTTAACAAAGGAGGTGGCGAGAGGCAGCTTTGCAGCCGCCAAGGCGAAAGCCTCACGCGCCAGCTCTTCAGAAACACCCTCGATCTCGTACAGGACTTTGCCTGGCTGGATCTGGGCAACCCAGTATTCCACGGAACCTTTACCTTTACCCATCCGCACTTCGAGAGGCTTCTTGGAGATCGGCTTGTCCGGGAACACACGGATCCAGATCTTACCGCCACGTTTTACGTGACGAGTCAGGGCACGACGTGCCGATTCGATCTGGCGAGCGGTGAGACGACCGCGAGCAACAGCTTTCAGAGCAAATTCGCCGAAGCTGACTTTGCTACCGCGCAGCGCCAGACCACGGTTGTGGCCAGTCATCTGCTTGCGGAATTTTGTACGCTTTGGTTGCAACATTTGGCGTACCCCTTACTTAGCAGCTTTTTTACGAGGCGCTGGTGCTTGTGGTTTCAGTTCTTCTTGGCGACCACCAATAACTTCGCCTTTGAAAATCCAAACCTTCACACCGATCACACCGTAAGTGGTGTGAGCTTCGTAAGTGGCATAGTCGATGTCAGCACGCAGGGTGTGCAGTGGCACACGACCTTCGCGATACCATTCAGTACGTGCGATTTCAGCACCGCCGAGACGACCGCTCACCTGGATCTTGATGCCTTTGGCACCAATGCGCATGGCGTTCTGTACGGCGCGCTTCATGGCGCGACGGAACATCACACGACGCTCCAGCTGCTGAGCTACGCTCTGAGCTACCAGCATACCGTCGAGTTCCGGCTTGCGGATCTCTTCGATATTGATGTGCACAGGCACACCCATTTGCTTGGTCAGGTCCTGACGCAGTTTCTCAACATCTTCACCTTTCTTCCCGATAACGATACCTGGACGAGCGGTGTGGATGGTGATGCGTGCAGTTTGAGCCGGACGATGGATATCGATACGGCTAACGGACGCGCTTTTTAGTTTGTCTTGGAGGTACTCACGCACATTCAGATCTGCGAGCAAATAGTCCGCATAAGTCCGACCGTCTGCGTACCAGACGGAGGTGTGCTCCTTGACGATTCCCAGGCGAATGCCAGTGGGATGTACTTTCTGACCCATCTGATCGACTCCGTTACTTGTCCGCAACCTTGACAGTGATATGGCAAGACCGCTTGACGATGCGATCAGCGCGGCCTTTGGCACGCGGCATGATGCGCTTCAGCGAACGCCCTTCGTTGACGAAAACGGTGGAGACCTTCAGGTCATCAACGTCTGCGCCTTCGTTATGCTCGGCGTTGGCTACGGCCGACTCGAGGACTTTCTTCATGATTTCAGCGGCTTTTTTGCTGCTGAAGGCCAACAGGTTGAGCGCTTCGCCCACCTTCTTCCCGCGGATCTGGTCGGCGACCAAGCGGGCTTTCTGGGCGGAGATTCGAGCGCCCGACAACTTAGCGGCTACTTCCATTTCCTTACCCCTTAACGCTTGGCTTTCTTGTCAGCCACGTGCCCACGATAAGTGCGGGTACCGGCAAACTCGCCCAGTTTATGGCCGACCATGTCTTCGTTCACGAGAACTGGGACGTGTTGACGACCGTTGTGTACCGCGATGGTCAGACCGACCATTTGTGGCAGGATCATCGAACGGCGCGACCAGGTCTTAACTGGTTTGCGATCGTTCTTTTCCGCCGCCACTTCGATCTTCTTCAGTAGGTGAAGATCGATAAAAGGACCTTTTTTCAGAGAACGTGGCACTGTCGTATCCCTCTATTTACTTGCGACGACGGACGATCATGTTGTCGGTACGCTTATTACCACGAGTCTTCGCGCCCTTAGTCGGGAAGCCCCATGGCGATACCGGATGACGACCACCGGAGGTACGACCTTCACCACCACCATGTGGGTGGTCAACCGGGTTCATGGCAACACCACGAACGGTTGGGCGAACGCCACGCCAGCGTTTAGCACCAGCTTTACCCAGCGAACGCAGGCTGTGCTCGGAGTTCGAGACTTCACCCAGGGTCGCACGGCATTCAGCCAGGACTTTACGCATCTCACCAGAGCGCAGACGCACGGTCACGTAGACACCTTCGCGAGCGATCAGCTGAGCCGAAGCACCAGCGGAACGAGCGATTTGTGCACCTTTGCCCGGCTTCAGTTCGATGCCGTGAATGGTGCTACCCACTGGAATGTTGCGCAGTTGCAGGGAGTTGCCTGGCTTGATTGGAGCCAGTGCGCCTGCGATCAGCTGGTCGCCAGCACTCACGCCTTTAGGGGCGATGATGTAGCGGCGCTCGCCGTCTGCGTAGCACAGCAGTGCGATGTGAGCAGTACGGTTTGGATCGTATTCGATACGCTCGACAGTGGCGATGATGCCATCTTTGTCGTTGCGACGAAAATCGACCATACGGTAATGCTGCTTATGACCACCACCTACGTGACGAGTAGTGATGCGGCCATTGTTGTTACGACCACCAGACTTCGACTTCTTCTCGAGCAGCGGTGCGTGAGGAGCGCCTTTGTGCAGCTCCTTGTTGACCACCTTGACCACGAAACGGCGGCCAGGGGAAGTCGGTTTGCATTTAACGATTGCCATGATGCACCCCTTCCTTACTCAGCACTGCTGCTGAAATCGAGATCTTGGCCTGGCTGAAGCGAAACGATCGCTTTCTTCCAGTCATTGCGCTTGCCCAGACCACGTGCGGTACGCTTGGTTTTACCCAGAACGTTTACGGTCGACACGTTTTCGACTTTTACGCCGAACAGGCCTTCGACAGCTTTCTTGATTTCCAGCTTGGTTGCATCAGTAGCAACCTTGAATACGAACTGGCCTTTTTTCTCAGCCAGAACGGTAGCCTTCTCGGAAACGTGCGGGCCAAGGAGGACTTTAAATACGCGTTCCTGGTTCATCCCAGCAGCTCCTCGAATTTCTTCACGGCCGACACAGTGATCAACACTTTGTCGTATGCGATCAGACTGACCGGATCGGAACCCTGCACGTCACGTACGTCGACGTGTGGCAGGTTACGAGCAGCCAGGTACAGATTCTGATCAACAGCGTCAGAAACGATCAGTACGTCGCTCAGACCCATGCCGTTCAGCTTGTTCAGCAGGTCTTTGGTTTTCGGTGCTTCAACAGCGAAGTCCTGAACCACGACCAGACGGTCGGTACGCACCAGCTCAGCGAGGATGGAACGCATTGCTGCGCGGTACATCTTCTTGTTGAGCTTCTGCGAGTGATCCTGAGGACGAGCTGCGAAAGTGGTACCACCGCCACGCCAGATTGGGCTACGGATAGTACCGGCACGAGCGCGACCAGTACCTTTCTGACGCCATGGGCGCTTACCGCCACCAGCAACGTCGGAACGGGTTTTCTGCTGCTTGGTACCCTGACGGCCGCCAGCCATGTAGGCCACGACTGCTTGGTGAACCAGCGTCTCGTTGAATTCGCCACCGAAAGTCAGTTCGGAAACTTCGATCGCTTGAGCGTCATTTACATTTAGTTGCATGTCAGCTTCCCCTTACCCGCGAGCCTTGGCAGCCGGACGCACAACCAGATCACCGCCAGTAGCGCCAGGAACGGCACCCTTGACCAGCAACAGATTGCGTTCAGCGTCGACGCGCACTACTTCCAGGGACTGAACGGTCACGCGCTCGGCGCCCATGTGACCGGACATTTTCTTGCCCTTGAATACACGACCAGGAGTCTGGCACTGGCCGATAGAGCCCGGGACGCGGTGGGAAACGGAGTTACCGTGGGTGTTATCTTGACCGCGGAAGTTCCAGCGCTTGATGGTACCGGCGAAGCCTTTACCTTTCGACTGACCGGTAACATCTACCATCTGGCCAGCAGCGAAGATTTCTGCATTGATCAAGTCGCCAGCCTGGTAATCGCCTTCTTCAAGACGGAATTCCCAGACACCGCGACCAGCGGCAACGTTCGCTTTAGCGAAGTGACCTGCTTGAGCAGCAGTCACACGCGAAGCACGACGCTCACCAACAGTGACTTGCACTGCACGGTAGCCATCGGTTTCTTCGGTTTTGAACTGGGTGACGCGATTCGGCTCGATCTCAATGACCGTGACCGGAATGGAGACACCTTCTTCGGTGAAAATACGGGTCATACCGCATTTACGACCGACTACACCAATAGTCATGTTGTAAACCTCATGAGTGTACGGGGCTTTCACCCGCTATGGCCGCCCATTTCAGAGCGTTACACGACTAAGACAGAGTCTTAGCCGAGGCTGATCTGCACTTCCACGCCGGCCGCAAGATCAAGCTTCATAAGCGCATCAACGGTTTTATCCGTTGGCTGGACGATGTCCAGAACGCGCTTATGAGTACGGATCTCGTACTGGTCACGCGCGTCTTTGTTGACGTGCGGGGAGACCAGAACGGTGAACCGCTCTTTACGGGTAGGCAGTGGAATTGGACCACGCACTTGAGCACCAGTACGTTTCGCGGTTTCCACGATTTCCTGGGTGGATTGGTCGATCAGGCGATGGTCAAAAGCCTTCAACCTGATACGGATTTGCTGATTTTGCATTGGATTTCAGACTCCAGGCTGCTATTCCCACCGGGCGCACTACGCCCGTTAAAAGGAGGCGTGATTCTATAGACGCCCCTATTGGGTGTCAACCCAATAAAAAAAGCCCCCGCTAAGCGGGGGCTTTTTCAACCTATCGAGAATTACTCGATGATTTTGGCTACGACGCCAGCGCCGACGGTACGACCGCCTTCACGGATAGCGAAGCGCAGACCATCTTCCATTGCGATGGTTTTGATCAGAGTGACAGTCATCTGGATGTTGTCACCTGGCATTACCATTTCAACGCCTTCTGGCAGCTCGCAGTTACCAGTCACGTCAGTAGTACGGAAGTAGAACTGTGGACGGTAGCCTTTGAAGAACGGAGTATGACGGCCGCCTTCTTCCTTGCTCAGAACGTATACTTCTGCGGTGAACTTGGTGTGCGGCTTAACCGAACCTGGCTTGACCAGAACCTGACCACGCTCAACGTCGTCACGCTTGGTACCACGCAGCAGAACGCCGCAGTTCTCGCCAGCACGACCTTCGTCCAGCAGCTTGCGGAACATCTCAACACCGGTGCAGGTGGTGGTGGTGGTGTCACGCAGACCAACGATTTCCAGGGCGTCCTGAACGCGGACGATACCACGCTCGATACGACCGGTAACAACGGTACCACGACCCGAGATCGAGAATACGTCTTCGATTGGCATCAGGAACGGCTTGTCGATAGCACGCTCTGGCTCTGGGATGTAGCTGTCCAGAGTTTCAACCAGACGCTTGACAGCGGTGGTGCCCATTTCGTTGTCGTCTTTGCCTTCCAGCGCCATACGAGCCGAACCGATGATGATCGGAGTGTCGTCGCCTGGGAAGTCGTAGGTGGACAGCAGGTCGCGAACTTCCATCTCAACCAGTTCCAGCAGCTCAGCGTCGTCTACCAGGTCAGCCTTGTTCAGGAAGACCACGATGTACGGAACGCCAACCTGACGGGACAGCAGGATGTGCTCACGAGTTTGTGGCATCGGACCATCAGCGGCCGAGCAAACCAGGATCGCGCCGTCCATCTGGGCAGCACCAGTGATCATGTTCTTCACGTAGTCAGCGTGACCTGGGCAGTCAACGTGAGCGTAGTGACGAATGTTCGAGTTGTACTCAACGTGTGCGGTGTTGATGGTGATACCGCGAGCTTTCTCTTCTGGAGCGCTGTCGATCTTGTCGAATTCGACGACGGCCGAACCGAAAACTTCGGAGCAGACGCGAGTCAGAGCTGCGGTCAGAGTGGTTTTACCGTGGTCAACGTGACCGATGGTGCCAACGTTGACGTGCGGGAGGGAACGATCAAATTTTTCTTTAGCCACGACAGTGAACTCCTAGCCTAAAGGGGCTGAATCAGCCTTGTTTTTTAACGAGCGCTTCGACGATATTCGACGGAGCTTCGGCGTATTTGGAGAATTCCATGGAGTAGCTCGCGCGACCCTGAGACATGGAACGAACGTCGGTCGCATAACCGAACATTTCTCCGAGCGGAACTTCAGCACGGACAACCTTGCCGGACACCGAATCTTCCATACCCTGGATCAGGCCACGACGACGGTTCAGGTCACCCATCACGTCACCCATGTAGTCCTCAGGGGTCACAACTTCTACCTTCATGATCGGCTCAAGCACTTTGCCGCCGCCTTTGGCTGCGAGCTGCTTGGTCGCCATGGAGGCCGCTACCTTGAACGCCATCTCGTTGGAGTCGACGTCGTGGTAAGAACCATCAAACACGGTTGCCTTCAGGCCGATCAGCGGATAGCCGGCAACGATGCCGTTCTTCATCTGCTCTTCGATACCCTTCTGGATCGCCGGGATGTATTCCTTAGGAACCACACCACCTACAACTTCGTTGGTGAATTCCAGACCTTCGGTGATGTTGCCTTGCGCGTCCACGGATGGCTGCGAGAAGCGAATCCAGCAGTGACCGAACTGACCACGACCACCGGACTGACGAACGAACTTACCTTCGATTTCGACGTTGTCCTTGGTGATCTGCTCGCGGTAGGAAACCTGCGGCTTACCGATGTTGGCCTCGACGTTGAACTCGCGCTTCATGCGGTCAACGAGGATGTCCAGGTGAAGCTCGCCCATACCGGAAATGATGGTCTGGCCGGTTTCTTCGTCGGTCTTGACGCGGAACGACGGGTCTTCTTGAGCCAGTTTGCCCAGTGCGATACCCATCTTTTCCTGGTCTTGCTTGGTTTTCGGCTCAACAGCTACCGAAATCACAGGCTCCGGGAAGTCCATACGCTCGAGAATGATCGGCTTGTCGGCATTGCACAGGGTGTCACCGGTGGTGACGTCCTTCATGCCGATCAGAGCAGCGATGTCGCCTGCCAGTACTTCTTTGATCTCTTCACGCTGGTTGGCGTGCATCTGCACCATACGACCAACGCGCTCTTTCTTGCCCTTGACCGAGTTGATCACGGAGTCGCCAGACTGCAGCATGCCCGAGTAAACGCGCACGAAAGTCAGGGTACCCACGAACGGGTCAGTAGCAATCTTGAACGCCAGAGCCGAGAACGGCTCATTGTCGTCAGCGTGACGCTCGTCATAATCGCCTTCAGTCAGCTCTTCCTTCGGCTTCTCGATCAGGTCAGGGTGGATACCCTTGATCGCAGGAATCTCGGTAGGAGCAGGCAGGAAGTCGATAACGGCATCGAGAACCAGTGGAACGCCCTTGTTCTTGAAGGAGGAACCGCAGACAGCCGGAACGATCTCGCTGGCCAGGGTGCGCGCGCGCAGGCCTGCCTTGATCTCTTCGACGCTCAGCTCACCTTCTTCAAGGTACTTGTTCATCAGCTCTTCGTTGGCTTCTGCAGCGGCTTCGACCATATTGGCGCGCCACTCTTCAGCCAGCTCCAGCATATCGGCAGGAATCTCTTCCTCGCGATAAGTGGTGCCCTTGTCGTCGTCGTTCCAGTAGATAGCCTTCATCTTGATCAGGTCGACCTGACCCTGGAAGTTATCTTCCGAACCGATGGCCAACTGAACAGGAACCGGGGTGTGACCCAGACGATTCTTGATCTGACCGACAACACGCAGGAAGTTGGCACCAGCACGGTCCATCTTGTTCACGTAGACAACACGTGGAACACCGTACTTGTTGGCCTGACGCCATACGGTTTCGGACTGCGGCTCAACGCCGGAAGTACCGCAGAATACAACGACGGCGCCGTCGAGTACGCGCAGGGAACGTTCTACTTCAATGGTGAAGTCAACGTGGCCCGGGGTATCGATGACGTTTACGCGGTATTTGCCATACTGGCCACGGGAACCCTCCCAGAAGGTGGTTACAGCAGCGGAGGTAATGGTAATACCCCGCTCCTGCTCCTGCACCATCCAGTCGGTAGTCGCGGCGCCATCATGCACCTCGCCCATTTTGTGGCTCAGGCCTGTGTAAAACAGGATCCGCTCAGTAGTGGTAGTTTTGCCTGCGTCAACGTGCGCGCAAATACCAATGTTACGGTAGCGGTTGATTGGTGTAGTACGAGCCATAGAGCCCTCGCAAAAAGATTGATGCTTGAATTAGAAGCGGTAGTGCGAGAACGCTTTGTTGGCTTCGGCCATACGGTGTACGTCTTCACGCTTCTTGACTGCAGCACCTTTGCCTTCAGCAGCATCCAGCAGCTCGCCAGCCAGGCGCAGGGCCATGGACTTCTCGCCACGCTTACGGGCGTAGTCTACCAACCAGCGCATTGCCAGGGCGTTACGACGGGATGGACGAACTTCAACAGGAACCTGGTAAGTGGCACCGCCAACACGGCGCGACTTAACTTCGACCAGCGGAGCGATGGCGTCGAGAGCTTTCTCGAAGATTTCCAGGGGATCGCTGTTCTTGCGTTCTTTGACCTTGTCCAGCGCACCGTAAACGATACGCTCGGCAACGGCCTTCTTGCCGCTTTCCATCACGTGGTTCATGAACTTGGCGAGGATCTGGCTTCCGTATTTTGGATCGTCCAGAATCTCACGCTTGGCTGCTACACGACGTCTTGGCATTGATAAGCCCTCAAACGGTCTTCAGGTTAGCCCGGGACAGTGAACCCATTGGATTCGTGCCCGACCTTACTCTTATCGACTCAATAAAATGAATTACTGCAAATTGCTGCAAACGACCGATTACTTCGGACGCTTGGTACCGTACTTCGAACGACCCTGGTTACGGCCTTTAACGCCGGAAGTATCCAGAGAGCCGCGAACGGTGTGGTAACGAACACCTGGCAAGTCTTTTACACGACCGCCGCGGATCAGTACCACGCTGTGCTCTTGCAGGTTGTGGCCTTCACCACCGATGTACGAGGAAACCTCGAAACCGTTGGTCAGACGCACACGGCATACTTTACGCAGTGCCGAGTTAGGTTTTTTCGGCGTAGTGGTGTACACACGGGTGCACACGCCACGACGTTGCGGGCAGTTCTGCAGCGCAGGAACGTCGGATTTCTCGACGATACGCTTACGCGGCTGACGTACCAGCTGGTTGATAGTTGCCATCTACTAGCTCCACTGTTGTCTTGCGACGCTATTGTCTTGCAAGAAAAGCAAAAATTGGCAGGACGAAGTCCCACCAAATTTAGGGGTACAAGAGTCTAAAGAGGATCTTGTCCCCAGTCAAGACGAGGCCCCAGCCTCCCCTCCCCGGTCATCGGCAACAATTTATGTCACCAATGCGCGGATCGGGTCAGCCGGGGCCCTGCCCTACTTTCAATTACCGCTGGAGTTCAGCGCTTCAGTCAGTGCGGCTTCCACCTCACTGGCACTTACGCGCAGCGGCTTGTCGGCATCACGGCGACGCTTGCGCTCGCTGTGGTATGCCAGACCGGTACCGGCCGGGATCAGACGACCCACGACCACGTTTTCTTTCAGGCCGCGCAGGTAATCGCGCTTGCCAGTTACCGCCGCTTCGGTCAGCACTCGAGTGGTTTCCTGGAAGGAAGCCGCCGAGATGAACGATTCGGTCGACAGCGAGGCCTTGGTGATACCCAGCAGCACACGGGTGAACTTGGAGACAAACTTGTCTTCCGCGCCAAGGCGCTCGTTCTCCACCAGTACGTGGGTCAGTTCCATCTGGTCGCCCTTGATGAAGCTGGAATCGCCCGACTCGGAAATCTCAACCTTGCGCAGCATCTGACGCAGAATGGTTTCGATGTGCTTGTCGTTGATCTTCACGCCTTGCAGACGGTAAACGTCCTGAATCTCGTTGACGATGTACTTGGCCAATGCGCTTACACCCAGCAGACGCAGGATGTCGTGCGGATCGCTTGGACCGTCGGAGATAACTTCGCCGCGGTTCACTTGTTCGCCTTCGAAGACGTTCAGGTGACGCCACTTCGGAATCAGCTCCTCGTACGGATCGGTACCGTCGTTCGGGGTAATAACCAAACGACGCTTGCCTTTGGTTTCTTTACCGAACGCGATGGTGCCGCTGACCTCAGCCAGAATCGAGGCTTCCTTCGGACGACGAGCTTCGAACAAGTCAGCAACGCGCGGCAGACCACCGGTGATGTCACGAGTCTTCGAGGTCTCTTGCGGAATACGCGCGATAACGTCACCAACACCGATCTGTGCACCGTCAGCCACACCAACCAGGGCGTTCGCCGGCAGGAAGTACTGTGCAGGTACGTCGGTACCCGGCAGCAGCAGATCCTTGCCATTGGCATCGACCATCTTGATTGCAGGACGAATTTCTTTACCTGCAGCCGGACGATCTTTGACGTCCAGAACTTCAATGTTGGTCAGGCCGGTCAATTCGTCAGTTTGACGCTTGATCGTGATGCCTTCTTCCATGCCCACGAAGGTCACGGTACCTTTCATTTCGGTAACGATCGGGTGGGTGTGCGGGTCCCACTTGGCGACGATAGCGCCAGCGTCGACCTTATCGCCTTCCTTCACCGAGATCACGGCGCCGTACGGCAGTTTGTAGCGCTCACGCTCACGACCGAATTCGTCGGCAATAGCCAATTCACCGGAACGCGATACGGCAACCAGGTTACCGTCGGCACGCTCAACCTGCTTCAGGTTGTGCAGACGGACCATACCGCCGTTCTTCACCTGGACGCTGTCAGCAGCCGAGGTCCGGCTTGCAGCACCACCGATGTGGAACGTACGCATGGTCAGCTGAGTACCCGGCTCACCGATGGATTGCGCAGCGATAACGCCGACCGCTTCACCGATGTTCACCTGATGACCGCGAGCCAGGTCACGACCGTAGCACTTGGCGCAAATGCCGTAGCGAGTTTCACAGCTGATCGGCGAACGCACGATGACTTCGTCGATGCTGTTCAGTTCGATGAACTCAACCCACTTCTCGTCGACCAGGGTACCGGCCGGAACGATAACGTCGTCGGTGCCTGGCTTGAACACGTCACGGGCAATGACACGACCCAGAACCCGTTCACCCAGCGGCTCAACAACATCGCCACCTTCAATGTGCGGCGTCATCAGCAGGCCCTGCTCGGTGCCACAGTCGATCTCGGTCACAACCAGATCCTGGGCAACGTCTACCAGACGACGAGTCAGGTAACCGGAGTTCGCGGTTTTCAACGCGGTATCCGCAAGACCCTTACGAGCACCGTGAGTCGAGATGAAGTACTGCAGTACGCTCAGACCTTCACGGAAGTTCGCGGTGATCGGCGTCTCGATGATCGAGCCGTCCGGCTTGGCCATCAGACCACGCATACCGGCCAACTGACGAATCTGAGCTGCCGAACCCCGAGCACCGGAGTCAGCCATCATGTACATCGAGTTGAAGGACTCTTGCTCGACTTCGTTACCATCGCGGTCGATGACCTTCTCTTTCGAGAGGTTGGTCATCATCGCCTTGGAAACTTCGTCGTTCGCCTTGGACCACAAGTCGATAACTTTGTTGTACTTCTCGCCCTGGGTTACCAGGCCGGAGGCGTACTGACTCTCGATCTCTTTCACTTCGTCGGTGGCAGTACCGATGATGCGGGCTTTCTCGTCCGGGATAACGAAGTCGTTAACACCGATGGAAACGCCAGAGATGGTCGAGTAGGCAAAACCGGTGTACATCAGCTGGTCAGCGAAGATCACGGTCTCTTTCAAACCAACCACGCGGTAGCACTGGTTGATCAGCTTGGAGATCGCCTTTTTCTTCATTGGCTGGTTGACCACGTCGTACGACAGACCTGGTGGTACAACCTGGAACAGCAACGCACGTCCGACAGTGGTGTCGACGATACGGGTATTCTTGACGCTGCCACCATCACGATCGTTAACGGTTTCGTTGATACGAACCTTGATCTTGGCATGCAGGGCAGCTTCGCCAGCGCGGAATACGCGGTCGACTTCCTGCAGGTCGGCAAATACACGACCCTCACCCTTGGCATTGATGGCTTCACGGGTCATGTAGTACAGACCCAGTACAACGTCCTGCGACGGAACGATGATTGGCTCACCGTTGGCTGGCGACAGAATGTTGTTGGTCGACATCATCAGCGCGCGCGCTTCGAGCTGAGCTTCCAGCGTCAGCGGCACGTGAACGGCCATTTGGTCACCGTCGAAGTCGGCGTTGTACGCAGCACAGACCAGCGGGTGCAGCTGAATAGCCTTACCTTCGATCAGTACCGGTTCAAAAGCCTGGATACCCAAACGGTGAAGGGTCGGCGCACGGTTGAGCAGTACGGGGTGTTCGCGAATCACTTCGGCGAGAACGTCCCAAACCTCTGGCAGCTCGCGCTCGACCATCTTCTTGGCGGCCTTGATGGTGGTCGCCAGACCACGCATTTCCAGCTTGCCGAAAATGAACGGTTTGAACAGCTCGAGAGCCATCTTCTTCGGCAGACCGCACTGGTGCAGACGCAGGGTCGGACCTACGGTAATTACCGAACGGCCAGAATAGTCAACACGCTTACCGAGCAAGTTCTGACGGAAACGACCCTGCTTACCCTTGATCATATCAGCCAAGGATTTCAGAGGACGCTTGTTCGAACCAGTGATGGCACGACCGCGACGGCCGTTGTCCAGCAAGGCGTCGACCGCTTCTTGCAGCATGCGCTTTTCGTTACGCACGATGATGTCCGGAGCGGACAGATCGAGCAGGCGCTTCAGACGGTTGTTACGGTTGATAACCCGACGATACAGATCGTTCAGGTCGGAAGTCGCGAAGCGACCACCATCCAGCGGAACCAATGGACGCAGATCTGGCGGCAATACCGGCAGAACAGTCAGAACCATCCACTCAGGCAAGTTGCCCGAGCCCTGGAAGGCCTCCATCAGCTTCAGACGCTTGGACAGCTTCTTGATCTTGGTTTCCGAGTTGGTCTGCGGAATTTCTTCGCGCAGGCGACCGATCTCGTGCTCCAGGTCGATAGCGTGCAGCAGTTCACGGACAGCCTCGGCACCCATACGGGCGTCGAAGTCATCACCGAACTCTTCCAGCGCTTCGAAGTACTGCTCGTCGTTGAGCAGTTGGCCTTTTTCCAGCGTGGTCATGCCCGGATCGATAACGACATAGCTCTCGAAGTAGAGAACGCGCTCGATATCACGCAGGGTCATGTCCATCAGCAGGCCGATACGGGACGGCAGCGACTTCAGGAACCAGATGTGGGCAACCGGAGAGGCCAATTCAATGTGCGCCATGCGCTCACGACGAACCTTGGCCAGAGCGACTTCAACGCCACACTTCTCACAGATGACACCACGGTGCTTCAGGCGCTTGTACTTACCGCACAGGCACTCGTAATCCTTGACTGGGCCAAAGATCTTGGCGCAGAACAGGCCGTCACGCTCAGGCTTGAACGTACGGTAGTTGATGGTTTCCGGCTTTTTCACTTCACCGAACGACCACGAACGGATCATCTCAGGCGAGGCCAGTCCGATACGGATGGCGTCGAACTCTTCGACTTGACCCTGGTTTTTCAGCAAATTCAGTAGGTCTTTCAAGGCCTTTCCTCCTGGCGGAGCAGGGAGCGGGCTTTTCAGCCACGCTCCCGATTCGCGTCACGTGTTATTCGGTTTCCAGATCGATATCGATACCGAGCGAACGAATCTCTTTGATCAACACGTTGAAGGACTCGGGCATGCCCGGCTCCATACGGTGATCGCCGTCCACGATGTTTTTGTACATCTTGGTCCGACCGTTCACGTCGTCCGACTTCACTGTGAGCATTTCTTGCAGGGTGTATGCCGCGCCGTATGCTTCCAGCGCCCACACTTCCATCTCCCCGAAACGCTGACCACCGAACTGCGCCTTACCACCCAGCGGCTGCTGGGTAACCAGGCTATAAGAACCAGTGGAACGCGCGTGCATCTTGTCGTCCACCAAGTGGTTCAGCTTGAGCATGTACATGTAACCAACGGTCACTGGACGCTCGAACTTGTTGCCGGTACGGCCGTCGAACAGCTGCATCTGACCGCTTTCTGGCATGTCTGCCAGTTTCAGCATGGCCTTGATCTCGCTTTCCTTAGCACCGTCGAAGACTGGAGTGGCCATTGGCACACCGCCTTTGAGGTTCTTCGCCAAATCCAGGATTTCCTGGTCGGAGAAGTCTTCCAGGCTTTCCTGGCGGCCACCGATCTCGTTGTAGATCTCAGTGAGGAACTTGCGCAGCTCGATGACCTTGCGCTGCTCTTCGAGCATGCGGTTGATCTTCTCACCCAAGCCTTTGGCAGCGAGGCCAAGGTGGGTTTCGAGGATCTGACCGACGTTCATACGCGATGGTACACCCAGCGGGTTGAGCACCACGTCGACCGGGGTACCGTTGGCATCGTGCGGCATGTCTTCTACCGGCATGATCACCGAGACAACACCCTTGTTACCGTGACGACCGGCCATCTTGTCACCCGGCTGGATGCGACGGCGGATTGCCAGGTAAACCTTGACGATCTTCAGTACGCCCGGAGCCAGGTCATCGCCCTGTTGCAGCTTGCGTTTCTTGTCTTCGAACTTGTCGTCCAGCAGACGGCGACGATCAACGATGTAGGCCTGAGCCTTCTCGAGTTGCTCGTTCAGCGCGTCCTCGGCCATACGCAGCTTGAACCACTGGCCGTGCTCCAGACCGTCCAGTACTTCGTTGGTGATCACAGTGCCTTTCTTAAGACCTGCACCACCATCGACGACCTGGCCGTTCAAGGCAGAACGCAGACGCTCGAAGGTTGCGCCTTCAACGATACGGAACTCTTCGTTCAGATCCTTACGGATCTCGTCGAGTTGCATTTTCTCGATGGACAGAGCTCGGCTATCGCGCTCAACGCCGTCACGAGTGAAGACTTGTACGTCGATGACAGTACCTTTGGTGCCGGTAGGCACGCGCAGGGAGGTGTCTTTGACGTCGCTCGCCTTCTCACCGAAGATTGCACGCAGCAGCTTCTCTTCTGGAGTGAGCTGGGTTTCGCCTTTTGGCGTGACCTTGCCGACCAGAATGTCACCCGCGCAGACTTCAGCACCAACGTAGACGATACCCGCCTCGTCCAGCTTGTTCAGCGCAGCTTCACCAACGTTCGGGATGTCCGCGGTGATTTCCTCTGGGCCAAGCTTGGTGTCACGAGCCACACAGGTGAGTTCCTGAATGTGGATCGTGGTGAAGCGATCTTCCTGAACCACGCGCTCAGACAGGCAGATGGAGTCTTCGAAGTTGAAGCCGTTCCACGCCATGAATGCGATGCGCATGTTCTGACCCAGCGCCAATTCACCCATATCGGTGGACGGGCCGTCAGCCATGATGTCACTACGCTGAACCACATCACCTTTGCTCACCAGCGGACGCTGGTTGATGCAGGTGTTCTGGTTCGAACGGGTGTATTTGGTCAGGTTGTAGATGTCGACACCGGCTTCGCCAGTTTCAACTTCGTCATCCGCAACACGAACAACGATACGGCTGGCATCGACGGAGTCGATCACACCGCCACGACGAGCTACGACGCAAACGCCGGAGTCACGCGCAACGTTGCGCTCCATACCGGTACCGACCAGCGGCTTGTCGGCACGCAGTGTTGGTACAGCCTGACGCTGCATGTTCGAACCCATCAACGCACGGTTGGCGTCGTCGTGCTCGAGGAACGGAATCAGCGACGCTGCAACCGAAACTACCTGCTTCGGCGAAACGTCCATCAAGGTGACGTCTTCTGGGGCCTTGACAGTGAATTCGTTCAGGTGACGAACGGCTACCAGTTCGTCGATCAGGTGCTTCTTCTCGTCCATCGTGGCCGAAGCCTGAGCGATAACGTGATCAGCTTCTTCGATCGCCGACAGGAACACGATATCGTCGGTGACAATACCCTCTTTCACTACACGGTACGGGCTTTCCAGGAAGCCATACTGGTTAGTGCGAGCGTACGCCGCCAGGGAGTTGATCAGACCGATGTTCGGACCTTCAGGCGTCTCGATCGGGCACACGCGGCCATAATGGGTCGGGTGTACGTCACGGACTTCGAAGCCGGCACGCTCACGGGTCAAACCACCAGGGCCAAGTGCAGAAACACGGCGCTTGTGGGTAATTTCGGAGAGCGGGTTGTTCTGGTCCATGAACTGCGAAAGCTGGCTGGAACCGAAGAACTCTTTCACCGCCGCCGCAACCGGCTTGGCGTTGATCAGGTCCTGAGGCATCAGGCCTTCGCTTTCTGCCATCGACAGACGCTCTTTGACCGCACGCTCAACACGCACCAGGCCCACACGGAACTGGTTCTCGGCCATTTCACCAACGCAGCGAACACGACGGTTACCCAGGTGGTCGATGTCGTCGACGATGCCTTTGCCGTTACGGATATCGACCAGGGTCTTGAGGACCTCGACGATATCTTCCTTGCTCAGCACGCCCGAACCTTCGATCTCGGTACGACCGATACGACGGTTGAACTTCATGCGGCCTACGGCAGACAGATCGTAGCGCTCAGCACTGAAGAACAGGTTGTTGAACAGGGTTTCGGCTGCGTCCTTGGTTGGCGGCTCGCCAGGACGCATCATGCGATAGATTTCGACCAGCGCTTCCAGTTGGTTGCTGGTGGAGTCGATCTTCAGGGTATCCGAGATGAACGGACCACAGTCGATGTCGTTGGTGTACAGCGTCTCGATGCGAACAACCTGAGCCTTGGCGATCTTCACCAAAACATCAGTGCTCAGCTCGGTGTTGCACTCAGCCAGGATTTCACCGGTAGCTGGGTGCACGATCGCCTTGGCGGTGGTGCGCCCCAGGACGTATTCCAGCGGAACGTCCAGTTGCTTGACGCCGGCTTTTTCCAGCTGATTGATGTGACGAGCAGTGATACGACGACCTTGCTCGACAATAACCTTGCCAGAGTCATCATGGATATCCATGACTGCAACTTCACCACGCAGACGCTGAGGTACCAGCTCCAGGCTGAGCTTCTCGCCCGAGACGTGGAATACGTTGGTGGTGTAGAAAGCGTCCAGCACTTCTTCCGTGCTGTAACCCAGCGCACGCAGCAATACCGATGCAGGCAGCTTGCGACGACGGTCGATACGGACGAATACACAGTCTTTCGGATCGAATTCGAAGTCCAGCCACGAGCCGCGGTAAGGAATGATCCGCGCCGAGTACAGCAGTTTGCCAGAGCTGTGCGTCTTGCCGCGGTCGTGATCGAAGAACACGCCCGGCGAACGGTGCAACTGGGAAACGATAACACGCTCGGTACCGTTGATTACGAAGGTACCGTTTTCAGTCATCAGGGGGATTTCACCCATGTAGACTTCTTGCTCTTTGATGTCCTTGATCGCTTTGTTCGACGATTCTTTGTCGAAAATGATCAGGCGGACTTTCACCCGCAGCGGAACCGCGTAGGTCACGCCACGCAGTACACATTCTTTGACATCAAAAGCCGGTTCGCCCAGACGATAGCCAACATACTCCAGGGCAGCATTGCCGGAGTAGCTGATGATCGGGAAAACCGATTTGAAGGCCGCATGCAGGCCCACGTCGCGGAACTGATCTTTGGTCGCTCCCGCTTGCAAGAATTCACGATACGAATCCAGCTGGATGGCCAGGAGGTAAGGCACATCCATGACGTCCGGCAACTTGCTAAAGTCCTTGCGGATACGTTTTTTCTCAGTGTATGAGTAAGCCATCAGCGTTCCCCAGCTTGGTCACCTGCTTGTTTGGCTTCTCCCGACGGGAGCAGCCAGAAAATCGTGCAAACCCCTTGGTTTGCGCCACCGTCATCGGTGGTTACCGCTCGTCACTGGTGCCGACCTGGTCGGCCACCAATAACGGAAAAAGGCCGGTGGCAAGAGCCACCAGCCATCAGCCTTTCGCTTATCGCTCGGGCTGGAGACGCACAGTCGAAATTACTTCAGTTCGACAGTAGCGCCTGCTGCTTCCAGGTCAGCCTTGGCTTTGTCAGCAGCTTCTTTCGAAACGCCTTCAGCAACGACTTGAGGAGCGGTATCAACCTTTTCCTTGGCTTCTTTCAGGCCCAGGCCGGTCAGTTCACGAACAGCCTTGATCACGTTTACTTTCTTGTCGCCAGCGGCAACCAGAACAACGTTGAACTCGGTTTGTTCTTCAACAACGGCAGCAGCAGCAGCTGGGCCAGCAGCGGCAACAGCAGCGGTAACGCCGAAGGTTTCTTCCATTGCTTTGATCAGCTCAACAACTTCCAGAACGGTTTTCTGGCCGATTGCTTCGATGATTTGCTCGTTAGTCAGAGACATGACTTAAATCCTGTATTGGGGTGACAGCCTACGCAGCCATCAAATTAA
Organism: Pseudomonas sp. DG56-2; assembly: GCF_004803755.1. NCBI lineage: Bacteria > Pseudomonadati > Pseudomonadota > Gammaproteobacteria > Pseudomonadales > Pseudomonadaceae > Pseudomonas > Pseudomonas sp. DG56-2. Next base: position 520,022 of record NZ_CP032311.1, on the reverse strand, counting down.
ACGTATGATTTCGAAAGCGCTTTCTGTGCCTTAGGCAGCAGCAGCTTCTTTCTGGTCGCGAACGGCTGCCAAAGTACGAGCCAGCTTGCTGGTAGCGCCTTGGATCACGCTCATCAGCTTCGCAATAGCCTCGTCGCGAGTTGGCAGAGAAGCCAACACGTCGATCTGGTTTGCGGCAAGGAACTTGCCGTCGAACGCAGCTGCCTTGATCTCGAACTTGCTCTGACCCTTGGCGAACTCAGCGAACAGACGGGCAGCAGCGCCCGGGTGCTCGTTGGAGAATGCAATCAGGGTAGGGCCGGTGAAGGCGTCGTTGAGGACACTGAATTCAGTGTCAGCAACAGCGCGCTTGAGCAGGGTGTTACGTACAACACGTACGTAAACGCCAGCTTCACGAGCCTCTTTACGGAGTCCGGTCATTGCGCCTACAGTCACGCCACGGGCATCAGCCACGACAGCAGACAGAGCGACTTTGGCAGCCTCGTTGACTTCAGCGACGATGGCCTTCTTGTCTTCGAGTTTAATTGCCACGGGTAAAACTCCTGCTTGTTACCGTTTCATCCAGCCGAAGCCGGATGTCGTTTTGGTGTCTGATTCGCTAAAGAACCAGGGGCACCATCTGCGTAGGCTTGTGGTTTAAGACTTGCGTCGCCTACGGTCTTGGATAGCCCCCGCCAGGCAGGGACCCCAATTTTTTAAACCGACGCGATCGCTCGCGTCGATTTTTGTCTTACGCGTTCAGCGAGCCTTGGTCGATGACCAAGCCTGGACCCATGGTGGTGCTCAGGGTAACGCGCTTAACGTAGATACCTTTCGAAGAAGCTGGCTTGATACGCTTCAGGTCAGCGATCAGGGCTTCAACGTTTTCCTTCAGCTTGCCGGCTTCAAAGCCGATTTTGCCAACGGAGGTGTGGATGATGCCGTTTTTGTCGGTGCGATAACGAACCTGACCAGCCTTGGCGTTTTTAACCGCGGTAGCTACGTCGGGAGTCACGGTACCAACTTTCGGGTTAGGCATCAGGCCACGAGGACCCAGAACCTGACCCAACTGACCTACAACACGCATTGCGTCCGGGGAAGCAATAACGACGTCATAGTTCAGGTCGCCGGCTTTCATTTCAGCAGCCAGATCGTCCATACCTACACGGTCAGCGCCGGCAGCCAGAGCGGCCTCAGCAGCTGGACCCTGGGTGAAGACAGCAACACGTACAGTCTTGCCAGTGCCGTGTGGCAGCACAGTAGCGCTACGAACAACCTGGTCAGATTTACGTGGGTCAACGCCGAGGTTGACAGCAATGTCGAAGGACTCGCTGAACTTCACGGTGGACAGTTCGGCCAGCAGCACTGCTGCGTCTTCGAAGTTGTAGACTTTGCCAGCTTCGAGCTTCGAAGCAATGGCCTTTTGGCGCTTAGTCAGCTTAGCCATTACACACCCTCCACGTTGAGGCCCATGCTACGAGCAGAACCGGCGATAGTACGCACGGCTGCTTCCATGTCAGCGGCAGTCAGATCAGCATTTTTGGTTTTTGCGATCTCTTCCAGCTGAGCACGGGTCACAGTACCGACTTTAACGGTGTTAGGACGTGCGGAGCCGCTGGTCAGGCCAGCTGCTTTCTTCAGCAGAACCGAAGCAGGGGTGCTTTTGGTTTCGAAGGTGAAGCTGCGGTCACTGTAAACAGTGATGATCACAGGAGTCGGCAGACCGGCTTCTTGACCCTGAGTACGGGCGTTGAAGGCCTTGCAGAATTCCATGATGTTCACACCGTGTTGACCCAGAGCTGGACCAACGGGTGGGCTTGGGTTGGCCTGGCCGGCCTTTACTTGCAGCTTGATGTAAGCCTGAATCTTCTTAGCCATGAGCTACTCCAATATCGGGTACGAACGCCAAAAAGGCTCCCCGGATTACTTGCGTTTTATCCCAGTGACGACAAAACCCCGCAGCACATAGGGCTGCGGGGTAATGGGATGCGTTGTTCGGCTAGACCTTTTCGACCTGGCTGAACTCGAGCTCCACCGGAGTAGAGCGACCGAAAATGAGTACGGCCACTTGGATCCGACTCTTCTCGTAGTTAACTTCTTCAACAGTACCGTTGAAGTCTGCAAACGGGCCATCGATAACACGGACGACTTCGCCCGGCTCGAACAGCGTCTTTGGCTTAGGCTTGTCGCTACCATCAGCAACACGACGCAAAATGGCCTCGGCTTCTTTATCAGTGATAGGTGCAGGCTTATCTGCAGTACCACCAATGAAGCCCATGACGCGAGGGGTGTCCTTGACCAAGTGCCAAGTCCCTTCGTTCATTTCCATTTGCACCAGCACATAACCTGGGAAGAATTTACGTTCGCTTTTGCGCTTCTGGCCATTGCGCATCTCAACCACTTCTTCAGTGGGGACCAGAATCTCGCCGAACCCGTCTTCCATGCCAGCCAGCTTTACGCGCTCGATCAGCGAGCGCATTACATGCTTCTCGTAACCCGAGTAAGCATGCACAACATACCAACGCTTAGCCACGGGACACCCTTAGCCAACAATCAAGGAAATCAACCAACCGAGCAGGGAGTCGAGACCCCACAGCAGCAGCGCCATAACCAGAACAACAGCAACCACAATGAGCGTGGTCTGCATGGTTTCTTGACGGGTTGGCCATACGACTTTACGAATCTCGGTGCGCGCTTCCTTTACCAGCGTAAAGAACGACCTGCCTTTAGCAGTCTGCAGGGCAATAAAGCCAGCAACAGCAGCAAGAGCAAGCAGTGCGAGTACGCGATACAGAATCGGCGAAGCAGAGTAATAAAGATTACCTACAACACCTACAACCACCAAAGCGACAACAGCCAGCCACTTGAGCAGATCAAAACGAGAGTCTTGGGCTTCAGCCTTGGGAGTCATCTAGGAAGATCCTGTGAAAAGAAAGCCAGACACACGAGGTGAATCTGGCAGGTCAGGAGGGAATCGAACCCCCAACCTACGGTTTTGGAGACCGTCGCTCTGCCAATTGAGCTACTGACCTAAAAGCTTATCAGGCCGGCCATTATGCCGGCCTGATCGAGAGAAATCAACTACTTATTCGATAATCTTTGCTACGACGCCAGCGCCGACGGTACGACCGCCTTCACGGATAGCGAAGCGCAGACCATCTTCCATTGCGATAGTTTTGATCAGAGTGACAGTCATCTGGATGTTGTCACCTGGCATTACCATTTCAACGCCTTCTGGCAGCTCGCAGTTACCAGTCACGTCAGTAGTACGGAAGTAGAACTGTGGACGGTAGCCTTTGAAGAACGGAGTATGACGGCCGCCTTCTTCCTTGCTCAGAACGTATACTTCTGCGGTGAACTTGGTGTGCGGCTTAACCGAACCTGGCTTGACCAGAACCTGACCACGCTCAACGTCGTCACGCTTGGTACCACGCAGCAGAACGCCGCAGTTCTCGCCAGCACGACCTTCGTCCAGCAGCTTGCGGAACATCTCAACACCGGTGCAGGTGGTGGTGGTGGTGTCACGCAGACCAACGATTTCCAGGGCGTCCTGAACGCGGACGATACCACGCTCGATACGACCGGTAACAACGGTACCACGACCCGAGATCGAGAATACGTCTTCGATTGGCATCAGGAACGGCTTGTCGATAGCACGCTCTGGCTCTGGGATGTAGCTGTCCAGAGTTTCAACCAGACGCTTGACAGCGGTGGTGCCCATTTCGTTGTCGTCTTTGCCTTCCAGCGCCATACGAGCCGAACCAATGATGATCGGAGTGTCGTCGCCTGGGAAGTCGTAGGTGGACAGCAGGTCGCGAACTTCCATCTCAACCAGTTCCAGCAGCTCAGCGTCGTCTACCAGGTCAGCCTTGTTCAGGAAGACCACGATGTACGGAACGCCAACCTGACGGGACAGCAGGATGTGCTCACGAGTTTGTGGCATCGGACCATCAGCGGCCGAGCAAACCAGGATCGCGCCGTCCATCTGGGCAGCACCAGTGATCATGTTCTTCACGTAGTCAGCGTGACCTGGGCAGTCAACGTGAGCGTAGTGACGAATGTTCGAGTTGTACTCAACGTGTGCGGTGTTGATGGTGATACCGCGAGCTTTCTCTTCTGGAGCGCTGTCGATCTTGTCGAATTCGACGACGGCCGAACCGAAAACTTCGGAGCAGACGCGAGTCAGAGCTGCGGTCAGCGTGGTCTTGCCATGGTCAACGTGACCAATGGTGCCGACGTTCACGTGCGGCAAACTACGATCGAACTTTTCCTTAGCCATCGAGACAATCCTCAGCAAGAAGAAATAAGCAAGTTAATGCAGCCATTAAAACAAAGGCAGATATTTTCATATCTGCCTTGTTATATGGAGCTCTTGAGCGGATTTGAACCGCTGACCTCACCCTTACCAAGGGTGTGCTCTACCAACTGAGCTACAAGAGCGTAACACTGTGCAACAACAGCAAACTTGGAGCGGGTAGCGGGAATCGAACCCGCATCATCAGCTTGGAAGGCTGAGGTTCTACCACTAAACTATACCCGCGGAGCTTGCAGCTCTCGCTAAAATGGTGGAGGGGGAAGGATTCGAACCTTCGAAGTCGTAGACGTCAGATTTACAGTCTGATCCCTTTGGCCGCTCGGGAACCCCTCCTGAGCTGGGCGGCATTTTCAACTCTTGCCGTCCTACTGTCAAGCTTTTTCTCATTAAAATCTTGAGGTTAGCTAATTTGACAGCTACTTCACAGTGTTGCCACTTAGTGGTCATCCCTGTGAAGCGGGCGCCATTCTATCAAGCTATTCACCAGTTGCAATACCCTCGCACAACTTTATTTTATGTTTTAAGTCTTTGAAATCTCGAGAAAGTGTCCCGAGCAGGGATTGATCAAGCAAACGCTGGCTGTCCGGCTGAATTTGCAACCAAAGCCCCGCCTCATCTTCAAGCCTGCCCGTAACAGGAACCGAGGCCACATCCAAACTCAAGAGTCGCTGCCGCAAGGCTCCGAGCTGCTCTTGACCGCTTACCCCACCTACGTACAGACACTCACGACCACTCGCTGGAACCTGCGCATTCTGATGCGACTCACTCAACAGACGTATACCCTGCTGGTTGCCCTTATAAAGCGAAAGTGGCGCGACCTCCTTGACCCTCAAAGGAGCCTCCTGCTGATGCCATACGTAATAAGCAGCATTGAGCACCACCAATAACAGAAACAACCAACGCATAGTCACCTCAATCCAGGGGGCAGGCCATCGCCAGGCCGACAAACACCAAATCAGGCACTACACGTGCAGTTGGCGCAGCCTCTTGCACCAGCGGCGCATCACCACCGGTCAGCAAAACCGAGAAATCCTCACCCCACAGCTCCCGCGCGTGATCGAGCTGGGAACGAACGAAGCCTTGAAGCATATGCACACATCCACGCTCAACCGCTTCGACCGTAGAGCGCCCAGGGGCCATGCTTGATAGCGCTCGCTCAGCGGAGGCATCGTCGTATCGAATCCTGCGAGTGTGCGTACGCAACTGGCTACGCATCAAAGGCATTCCCGGACAGATAAAGCCCCCCAGGTGCTCGCCATCCGCTGCAACGAAGTCCGCCTTGGCTGCAGTCCCAAAGTCCATGACCAGACACGCCCCACCCGACAAACGATATGCACCCAATACAGCGAGCCAGCGATCCAGACCGAGACGCTGATAGTCTTCATATCCGTTGCGCACACCTGCAACCTCTTTGGCCGGTTGCGCGACGAAAACCCGAAGCCCGAAACACTGATGTAAAAGTGCGGATAAACTTATCGTTTCCTCCTCACTGCGCACACTGACCAAGCGACACTGCTTAGGCGGCAGCGCAAGCGCACTGACCGCATCGACCAGGGCCATATCGGAGTCGACCACCCCGCTACCGACAATCGACAAGTCCGTGTCGCGAATTACGCGCCACTTGATAAAGCTGTTACCGCAATCGAGCTCAAGAATCATCACGCAACCTCAAACTGAGCTCACCACCGCTGAAGCTCTTTTCTACTCCATCGACTTCAAGGCGCAATGCACCTTGGCCATCGATCCCCAAAACAGTACCGTCGACCTTGTTGGTCCCGGCAATCAGCGATACAGCTCGCCCCTGCCACAGGTGCGCCTGCTCCCACTCTGCCTGAAACCCAGCGAAGCCGGTTTCACGGTGGCGCTCGAGGTCCACCTGCAGATTGCGGTTCAACCTGGCCACTAGCAAGTTGCGATCAATTGAACTTCCCACCTCACGGCGCACGGAGGTCCATGGCTGATCAACCTCTTTAGCCGCCTGCATGTTGACGTTGATACCTATACCCAGCACCACATGACAGACATCAGCCGGATCACCCACTAATTCCAACAAAATCCCGGCAATCTTCTGATTATTGACCAGCACATCATTAGGCCACTTCAATCCGGCATTCACGACACCAAATGACTGCAGCGCGCGCATGACCGCGAGGCCTACAACCAGGCTCAAACCCTCGAGCTGGCGCATGCCACCCTCAATACGCAACACCAGGCTGTAGTAGAGGTTGTCTGCAAATGGACTTACCCATTGTCGCCCGCGCCGACCCCGCCCCGCGGTTTGACGCTCGGCAACCACCAGGAAGGGCGCACGCTGCCCTGCTGCAATTGCGCGCAAGGCTTGCGCATTCGTCGAGTCGATGGACTCAAAGACCAGCACCGGCCAAGGCTCGCCCTGCGAATGCTCAGCTATCTCGTGCTCCTGCAGCAGGACCAAGGGCGAGGCTAACTGATAGCCGCGGCCGCGCACCTTATGAATGGGTAGATTCAACTCGGCCTCAAGGTGCTGTAGCTGTTTCCAGACAGCACTGCGACTTATGCCAAGGGCATTCCCCAGATCCTGCCCGGAATGGAATCGGCCATCCTTGAGGAGCTCTAACAACTTCAGCATGCCAATCTCGACTCTTGATGAGGCTGGCATGATAGCCATGCAGGTAGGGATTGCATAGAAAACAGATGAAGCAGAGGCGCCGAATTGGACGGTATCGCGGGCAAACCTCGCCCCGGCAGCGGCGAAGTGTGCGATGCCGGAAAAGACAAAACCCCTACCTGCATGTGCAGATAGGGGTTTCGGAATTTAATCTTGACGATGACCTACTCTCACATGGGGAAACCCCACACTACCATCGGCGATGCATCGTTTCACTACTGAGTTCGGGATGGGATCAGGTGGTTCCAATGCTCTATGGTCGTCAAGAAATTCTGTTGCCAGAAGGTCTTGTTCAGACACTCCAGCGAATCGGGTATGTGATGTTTGTGAGTTGCAAACTTTCGGTTTGTTTCGTCTTCACAACACCGCAATCTGGTCGTTCGACGCAAATTGCTTGGGTGTTATATGGTCAAGCCTCACGGGCAATTAGTATTGGTTAGCTCAACGCCTCACAGCGCTTACACACCCAACCTATCAACGTCGTAGTCTTCGACGGCCCTTCAGGGAGCTCAAGGCTCCAGTGAGATCTCATCTTGAGGCAAGTTTCCCGCTTAGATGCTTTCAGCGGTTATCTCTCCCGAACATAGCTACCCGGCAATGCCACTGGCGTGACAACCGGAACACCAGAGGTTCGTCCACTCCGGTCCTCTCGTACTAGGAGCAGCCCCTCTCAAATCTCAAACGTCCACGGCAGATAGGGACCGAACTGTCTCACGACGTTCTAAACCCAGCTCGCGTACCACTTTAAATGGCGAACAGCCATACCCTTGGGACCGGCTTCAGCCCCAGGATGTGATGAGCCGACATCGAGGTGCCAAACACCGCCGTCGATATGAACTCTTGGGCGGTATCAGCCTGTTATCCCCGGAGTACCTTTTATCCGTTGAGCGATGGCCCTTCCATACAGAACCACCGGATCACTAAGACCTACTTTCGTACCTGCTCGACGTGTCTGTCTCGCAGTCAAGCGCGCTTTTGCCTTTATACTCTACGACCGATTTCCGACCGGTCTGAGCGCACCTTCGTACTCCTCCGTTACTCTTTAGGAGGAGACCGCCCCAGTCAAACTACCCACCATACACTGTCCTCGATCCGGATAACGGACCTGAGTTAGAACCTCAAAGTTGCCAGGGTGGTATTTCAAGATTGGCTCCACGCGAACTGGCGTCCACGCTTCAAAGCCTCCCACCTATCCTACACAAGCAAATTCAAAGTCCAGTGCAAAGCTATAGTAAAGGTTCACGGGGTCTTTCCGTCTAGCCGCGGATACACTGCATCTTCACAGCGATTTCAATTTCACTGAGTCTCGGGTGGAGACAGCGCCGCCATCGTTACGCCATTCGTGCAGGTCGGAACTTACCCGACAAGGAATTTCGCTACCTTAGGACCGTTATAGTTACGGCCGCCGTTTACCGGGGCTTCGATCAAGAGCTTCGCGTTAGCTAACCCCATCAATTAACCTTCCGGCACCGGGCAGGCGTCACACCCTATACGTCCACTTTCGTGTTTGCAGAGTGCTGTGTTTTTAATAAACAGTCGCAGCGGCCTGGTATCTTCGACCGGCATGAGCTTACGGAGCAAGTCCTTCACCCTCACCGGCGCACCTTCTCCCGAAGTTACGGTGCCATTTTGCCTAGTTCCTTCACCCGAGTTCTCTCAAGCGCCTTGGTATTCTCTACCCAACCACCTGTGTCGGTTTGGGGTACGGTTCCTAGTTATCTGAAGCTTAGAAGCTTTTCTTGGAAGCATGGCATCAACCACTTCGTCGCCTAAAGGCAACTCGTCATCAGCTCTCGGCCTTAAGATCCCGGATTTACCTAAGATCTCAGCCTACCACCTTAAACTTGGACAACCAACGCCAAGCTGGCCTAGCCTTCTCCGTCCCTCCATCGCAATAACTAGAAGTACAGGAATATTAACCTGTTTTCCATCGACTACGCTTTTCAGCCTCGCCTTAGGGACCGACTAACCCTGCGTCGATTAACGTTGCGCAGGAAACCTTGGTCTTTCGGCGTGGGAGTTTTTCACTCCCATTGTCGTTACTCATGTCAGCATTCGCACTTCTGATACCTCCAGCAAGCTTCTCAACTCACCTTCACAGGCTTACAGAACGCTCCTCTACCGCGTCACCTAAGTGACACCCGTAGCTTCGGTGTATGGTTTGAGCCCCGTTACATCTTCCGCGCAGGCCGACTCGACTAGTGAGCTATTACGCTTTCTTTAAAGGGTGGCTGCTTCTAAGCCAACCTCCTAGCTGTCTAAGCCTTCCCACATCGTTTCCCACTTAACCATAACTTTGGGACCTTAGCTGACGGTCTGGGTTGTTTCCCTTTTCACGACGGACGTTAGCACCCGCCGTGTGTCTCCCATGCTCGGCACTTGTAGGTATTCGGAGTTTGCATCGGTTTGGTAAGTCGGGATGACCCCCTAGCCGAAACAGTGCTCTACCCCCTACAGTGATACATGAGGCGCTACCTAAATAGCTTTCGAGGAGAACCAGCTATCTCCGAGCTTGATTAGCCTTTCACTCCGATCCACAGGTCATCCGCTAACTTTTCAACGGTAGTCGGTTCGGTCCTCCAGTCAGTGTTACCTAACCTTCAACCTGCCCATGGATAGATCGCCCGGTTTCGGGTCTATACCCAGCGACTAAACGCGCTATTAACACTCGCTTTCGCTACGCCTCCCCTATTCGGTTAAGCTCGCCACTGAATATAAGTCGCTGACCCATTATACAAAAGGTACGCAGTCACCTAACAAGTAGGCTCCCACTGCTTGTACGCATACGGTTTCAGGATCTATTTCACTCCCCTCTCCGGGGTTCTTTTCGCCTTTCCCTCACGGTACTGGTTCACTATCGGTCAGTCAGTAGTATTTAGCCTTGGAGGATGGTCCCCCCATATTCAGACAAAGTTTCTCGTGCTCCGTCCTACTCGATTTCATGACTAAGAGATTTTCGCGTACAGGGCTATCACCCACTATGGCCGCACTTTCCAGAGCGTTCCGCTAATCTCAAAGCCACTTAAGGGCTAGTCCCCGTTCGCTCGCCACTACTAAGGGAATCTCGGTTGATTTCTTTTCCTCAGGGTACTTAGATGTTTCAGTTCCCCTGGTTCGCCTCTTGCACCTATGTATTCAGTACAAGATACCCAGCTTATGCTGAGTGGGTTCCCCCATTCAGAGATCTCCGGATCAAAGTCTGTTTGCCGACTCCCCGAAGCTTATCGCAGGCTACCACGTCTTTCATCGCCTCTGACTGCCAAGGCATCCACCGTATGCGCTTCTTCACTTGACCATATAACCCCAAGCAATCTGGTTATACTGTGAAGACGACATTCGCCGAAAATTCGCAAAACTCTTAAGAGTCACTCACAAATTTTACCTTAGCCTGAACAACACCAGTGAAAGTGCTATCCAGTCTATCTTTCTATCACATACCCAAATTTTTAAAGAACGATTCTGAAAAAGTTCAGAAATCAATATTCGACCCGAATATTCATTTCTAAGCTTTGACATGGTAACGAAGGGGGTGGTGGAGCCAAGCGGGATCGAACCGCTGACCTCCTGCGTGCAAGGCAGGCGCTCTCCCAGCTGAGCTATGGCCCCAACAAGAAACTGGTGGGTCTGGGCAGATTCGAACTGCCGACCTCACCCTTATCAGGGGTGCGCTCTAACCAACTGAGCTACAGACCCAGTCAAGAGCTGTTACCGATATCGTCTTCTTCAATGAATCAAGCAATTCGTGTGGGAGCTTATGAAACAGCTGATGTCGTCGATTAAGGAGGTGATCCAGCCGCAGGTTCCCCTACGGCTACCTTGTTACGACTTCACCCCAGTCATGAATCACACCGTGGTAACCGTCCCCCCGAAGGTTAGACTAGCTACTTCTGGTGCAACCCACTCCCATGGTGTGACGGGCGGTGTGTACAAGGCCCGGGAACGTATTCACCGCGACATTCTGATTCGCGATTACTAGCGATTCCGACTTCACGCAGTCGAGTTGCAGACTGCGATCCGGACTACGATCGGTTTTGTGAGATTAGCTCCACCTCGCGGCTTGGCAACCCTCTGTACCGACCATTGTAGCACGTGTGTAGCCCAGGCCGTAAGGGCCATGATGACTTGACGTCATCCCCACCTTCCTCCGGTTTGTCACCGGCAGTCTCCTTAGAGTGCCCACCATTACGTGCTGGTAACTAAGGACAAGGGTTGCGCTCGTTACGGGACTTAACCCAACATCTCACGACACGAGCTGACGACAGCCATGCAGCACCTGTCTCAATGTTCCCGAAGGCACCAATCCATCTCTGGAAAGTTCATTGGATGTCAAGGCCTGGTAAGGTTCTTCGCGTTGCTTCGAATTAAACCACATGCTCCACCGCTTGTGCGGGCCCCCGTCAATTCATTTGAGTTTTAACCTTGCGGCCGTACTCCCCAGGCGGTCAACTTAATGCGTTAGCTGCGCCACTAAAATCTCAAGGATTCCAACGGCTAGTTGACATCGTTTACGGCGTGGACTACCAGGGTATCTAATCCTGTTTGCTCCCCACGCTTTCGCACCTCAGTGTCAGTATGAGCCCAGGTGGTCGCCTTCGCCACTGGTGTTCCTTCCTATATCTACGCATTTCACCGCTACACAGGAAATTCCACCACCCTCTGCCCTACTCTAGCTCGCCAGTTTTGGATGCAGTTCCCAGGTTGAGCCCGGGGATTTCACATCCAACTTAACGAACCACCTACGCGCGCTTTACGCCCAGTAATTCCGATTAACGCTTGCACCCTCTGTATTACCGCGGCTGCTGGCACAGAGTTAGCCGGTGCTTATTCTGTCGGTAACGTCAAAACACTAACGTATTAGGTTAATGCCCTTCCTCCCAACTTAAAGTGCTTTACAATCCGAAGACCTTCTTCACACACGCGGCATGGCTGGATCAGGCTTTCGCCCATTGTCCAATATTCCCCACTGCTGCCTCCCGTAGGAGTCTGGACCGTGTCTCAGTTCCAGTGTGACTGATCATCCTCTCAGACCAGTTACGGATCGTCGCCTTGGTGAGCCATTACCTCACCAACTAGCTAATCCGACCTAGGCTCATCTGATAGCGCAAGGCCCGAAGGTCCCCTGCTTTCTCCCGTAGGACGTATGCGGTATTAGCGTTCCTTTCGAAACGTTGTCCCCCACTACCAGGCAGATTCCTAGGTATTACTCACCCGTCCGCCGCTGAATCAAGGAGCAAGCTCCCGTCATCCGCTCGACTTGCATGTGTTAGGCCTGCCGCCAGCGTTCAATCTGAGCCATGATCAAACTCTTCAGTTCAATACTGCTTGGGTTTTGAGAAAACCCTAAACTTGGCTCAGCAATCTCAAATGACTAATTCGAAGTCTTTCGACTTCTCGTGCAGTCACTTGTGATGCTGATAATCTTTTTGACTATCAGTCTGAGTCACAAGCACCCACACGAATTGCTTGATTCGATTGTTAAAGAGCGTTGGTTGAAGTCTTTCGCTTCAACCGAGGCGCGCATTCTACGCTTTCCTCAGAGTGTGTCAAGCGTTTATTTTGAAGTTTTTCAGAATTTCTCTTTCAACTTCAACCGCTTAACGCGCTGCGATCTCTCGCCAGCGGGAGGCGAATTCTACAGCGTTTCAATTCGCTGTCAACCACCTTTTTCACCGCTGCCGATCTTTCGATCGAAGCACTTCCAGCCCTACCTGAAACATCTAACTCATTGAATATCAAGGGGTTTTCAGTTCCGACTACGCCAGAAGTGGGGCGAATTATAGAGAGATCCGCAGGGGCGTCAAGGACTTATTACGACTTTGTTTCAGGAGGGGCGTTTTGGCTATAAGAGGCAAGCTGCAAGTAAAAGCACGAACACCGCGCCTCCCCTTACAGCTTGCCGCCCGTTAAATAGCCTTGAGGGTAATACGAGCGAAGGCCTTCTTGCCGGCCTGGCAAACATGGGTAGCACCCAAGGCAAATACGAAGCCACGGTCAACTACCTCGCCATCGACTCGTACGCCACCAGCAGCAAGTAGGTCGCGCGCTGCTGCCGAATTCTTGACCAGGCCTGCTTTATTAAGGACAGCAGAGATAGGCATCTCCTCGCTCCCTTGCACTTCTACTTCCGGCAGGTCTTCCGGCAGCTCGCCTTCTTTCATACGGTTGCCGGCGCCGCGATGGGCATTTGCAGCAGCCTCTTCACCATGGAAGCGCGCAACGATCTCTTCAGCCAGCTTGATCTTGATGTCGCGCGGATTCGCGCCAGCTGCAACATCCGCACGAAACGCGTCGATTTCTTCCATCGAGCGGAAGCTCAGCAATTCGAAGTAACGCCACATCAGCGTGTCGGGAATCGATACAAGCTTGCTGTACATCACCCCCGGCGCTTCCTGGATGCCTACATAATTACCCAGGGACTTGGACATCTTCTTGACGCCATCCAAGCCTTCGAGCAGCGGCATGGTCACGATATTCTGGGCTTCCTGGCCGTAGGAGCGCTGCAGCTCGCGCCCCATCAGCAGGTTGAACTTCTGATCGGTACCACCGAGCTCGACATCCGCCTTGAGCGCCACAGAGTCATAACCCTGTACCAACGGATAGAGGAACTCGTGAATAGCAATCGGCTGATTGGTGGTATAGCGCTTGTCGAAGTCATCGCGCTCAAGCATGCGCGCCACGGTGTATTGCGAAGCCAGTCGAATGAAGTCCGCAGGCGAGAGCTTGTCCATCCAGGTAGAGTTGAACGCGACCTCAGTCTTGGCCGGATCAAGAATCTTGAATACCTGCTGCTTATAGGTTTCGGCGTTATCGAGCACCTGCTCGCGCGTAAGCGGCGGGCGTGTGGCACTTTTGCCACTCGGATCACCAATCATGCCGGTGAAGTCACCGATCAGGAAGATCACCTGATGCCCCAGATCCTGGAACTGGCGCAGCTTATTAATAAGGACGGTATGCCCCAGGTGCAGGTCGGGCGCGGTAGGGTCGAAACCCGCCTTGATCCGCAGCGGCTGCCCACGCTTGAGCTTCTCGACCAATTCGGACTCGACCAATACCTCTTCCGCACCACGCTTGATCAGCGCTAGCTGCTCTTCAACCGACTTCATAACAGACCCGCAGGCTCGAATTCAAAGGGACCCAACCATACAAGATCAGCCATCAATTACAAGTTTTTGCCCCGGATGTGACCCCGTAGCCGACTGATGACGTCTGCGCGCTTGCGCTGAAAGGGTTTTGGTTATATTTTATACAGTTATTTCATCTTCATCATGTCATTCATCTTTTCCAATTCATCTATTTCAAAGTCAATTCATCTATGACCAACGAACCGCCTAAAGCGCCCCCGCTTTATCCGAAGAGCCACCTGTTGGCCGCCAGCGGCATTGCCGCCTTACTCAGTCTGGCCTTGCTGGTATTTCCATCCAGCGAGGTGGAAGCCAAGAAAACCACCCTGAACCTCGAGCTTGAAAGCCCTGCCGAGCAGCTCAAGCAGGAACAGGAAGCCCCGCTGACCCAAAGCGCCGAAGCTTCTGCCGCTTCTCCGTTTGCCCAAATCGACAACAGCAGTTCGCCTACCGAGGAAACCGCCAAAGTCGAGGCAGCTCCAGCCGCTGCATCTGCCGTCCCAGCTAAAGACGATGGTCACCGTGAGGTCACTGTAAGCCGCGGCGATACGCTTTCTACCCTGTTTGCCAAGGTCGGCTTGCCAGCCGCCACAGTTCACGAGGTACTGACCAGCAACAAGCAGGCAAAGCAGTTCAGCCAGCTTAAAAGCGGCCAAGTACTTCAGATTGAGCTGGACAAGGACGGTCAACTCGCCAGCTTGCACAGCAAGGTCAGCGATCTGGAAACCATTCGCCTGACTAAAAGCGCAAACGGTTACGCATTCAATCGCGAGGTCAGCAAACCAGTAATCCGCTCGGCCTACAGCCACGGCGTGATCAAAAGCTCGCTGTCAGCCTCCGGCCAGCGTGCGGGCCTGCCCCACAGCCTGACCATGGATATGGCGCGGATCTTCGGCTATGACATCGACTTTGCCCAGGATATTCGCCAGGGCGATGAGTTCGACGTGATCTACGAGCAGAAGATCATGAACGGCAAAGTGGTAGGCAACGGTAATATTCTTTCGGCACGCTTCACCAACCGCGGCAAGACCTACACCGCAGTCCGCTATACCAACAAGCAAGGCAACACCAATTACTACACCGCTGATGGCAATAGCATGCGCAAGGCGTTCATCCGTACTCCGGTTGATTTCGCCCGCATCAGCTCGCGTTTTTCTGCAGGTCGTAAACATCCGATCCTGAACAAGATCCGCGCGCACAAGGGTGTTGACTACGCAGCGCCACGAGGCACGCCAATCAAGGCTGCCGGTGACGGCAAGGTCCTGCTGGCAGGACGTCGCGGAGGTTATGGCAATACGGTCATCATCCAACACGGCAATCGCTATCAGACCCTCTACGGTCACATGCAGGGTTTCGCCAAGGGTGTGAAGACCGGTGGTTCTGTCAAACAGGGTCAGGTCATCGGTTATATCGGCACTACTGGCCTGTCCACGGGCCCGCATTTGCACTATGAGTTCCAGGTCAACGGCGTACACGTCGATCCGCTGGGGCAGAAGCTGCCTATGGCCGACCCGATTGCCAAAGCCGAGCGGCAGCGCTTCCTGCAGCAGAGCCAACCCCTGGTTGCTCGCATGAATCAGGAAAAAGCCACCATGCTCGCGTCCAACAAGCGCTAAACAGTGGCTCTTTATCTGGGTGTGATGTCCGGGACCAGCCTCGACGGCCTGGACATCGCCTTGATCGAGCAGGAGCATCACACCCGCCTGCTTGCGACTCACTACATCCCGATGCCCTCCAACTTGCGCCAGGATCTCCTGGCGCTGTGCAGCAGCGGTTCGGATGAAATTGCTCGCGCCGCGCTAGCAGAAGCAAAATGGGTCGAGCTAGCGGCACAGGGCATCGCTGATCTGCTCCACAGACAGAACCTTAAGGCGACTGATGTTTGCGCCATCGGCAGCCATGGCCAAACTATTCGCCATGAGCCTGCGCGTGGTTTCACGGTACAGATAGGCAACCCAGCCTTATTGGCCGAACTCACCGGAATCTGCGTTGTAAGCGACTTCAGGCGCCGCGATGTAGCGGCTGGAGGCCAAGGCGCGCCATTGGTTCCAGCGTTCCATGAGGCGCTGTTCGAGCTCCAGGGCCAGCGATTGGCCGTTTTGAATGTCGGCGGATTCAGCAACCTCAGCCTGATCGAACAGGACAAACCTGTCAGCGGTTTCGACTGTGGCCCGGGCAACGTGTTGCTCGACGCCTGGATTCAGCAGAAGCAAGGCCACAGCTATGACGCTGACGGCGCTTGGGCAGCTACCGGCCAAGTTAATGCCAACCTGCTCAATAGCCTGTTGAGCGATCCATTCTTCGCTGGCACAGGCCCGAAAAGCACCGGCAGGGAAGTGTTCAACCTACCTTGGCTGATGCAGCACCTGGTCAAACAGCCGCTGATTGCCGATGCCGATGTGCAGGCCACTCTGCTGGAAGTTACCGCTCACAGCATAGTCAGCTCGCTGCAGGCGGCACAGGAAGATACCCAGGCGCTCCTGGTCTGCGGCGGCGGCGCCCACAACGGAGCCCTGATGCGTCGCCTGGCAGCCCTTCTACCCGGCGCATTTGTCAGCAGCACAGCCGCCCACGGCGTAGATCCAGACTGGGTTGAAGCGATGGCATTCGCCTGGCTGGCTCATTGCTGCCTACAGGGTATACCGGGCAATCGCCCCAGCGTTACCGGTGCCCGTGGCCCCCGAGTACTGGGCGCCATCTACCCAGCCTGAGGCACATAGCAAAACGCCGCGCTTGTGCGCGGCGTTTGCAAGTACTCACCTAACTGGCGATCAAATCGAGAACGACGAGCCGCAACCACAGGTGGTGCTGGCGTTCGGGTTCTTGATGACGAAGCGCGAGCCTTCCAGACCTTCCTGGTAATCCACTTCGGCTCCTGCCAGGTACTGAAAACTCATTGGGTCGACCACCAGGGCAACACCTTCGCGCTCGACGATGGTGTCGTCTTCGGCGACATCTTCATCGAAAGTAAAACCATATTGAAAACCCGAGCAACCACCACCTGTCACGAACACTCGCAACTTCAGGCGATCGTTGCCTTCTTCATCGACCAGGGTCTTCACCTTGTGAGCTGCACCCTCAGTGAACTGCAAAGCTACAGGGGTGAAGGATTCTACGCTCATGCTGACTATCTCCCGGCGCTATGCCGCCATAATGCGTGATGGTGCGCATTATCCGCTTCTCCGAGAAAATCGGTCAACAATACAAAAGCTGCAAGGGGCAAGCTGCAAGCTATAAGGGGGCGGTGCAGCTCGCTACTACAGCTTGCAGCTAGAGGTTCAAGGCAGCAGGCCCGCGTGAGAAAGCCCCATGCGCTCATCCAGGCCGAAAAGGATATTGAGGTTCTGCACAGCCTGGCCCGATGCGCCTTTGACCAAATTGTCGATTACCGAAAGGACCACGACCAGGTCGCCATCCTGAGGACGGTGTACGGCGATTCGGCAAACGTTGGCACCGCGAACGCTTCGGGTTTCCGGGTGGCTGCCCGCAGGCATTACGTCGACGAACGGCTCATTGGCATAGCGCTTCTCGAAGAGCGCCTGCAGATCGACCGATCTGTCGGCAACTGTGGCGTAGAGCGTGGAGTGAATTCCGCGGATCATCGGCGTGAGATGCGGAACGAAGGTCAGGCCGACATCGCCGCCTGCAGCCCGACGCAGGCCCTGGGTAATTTCTGGCAAGTGACGGTGACCTTTGACCGCGTAGGCCTTCATGCTTTCACCTGCCTCACAGAACAGCGAACCAACCGCAGCGCCACGACCTGCACCACTGACACCTGACTTACAGTCGGCAATCAGGCGCGAGGCATCAGCGATGCCGGCCTCCAGCAGCGGAAGGAAGCCCAGCTGGGTTGCGGTCGGGTAACAGCCCGGTACGGCGATCAAACGAGCCTGGCGGATTTGTTCACGATTCACCTCAGGCAAGCCATAGACGGCATCCTTGAGCAACTCCGGCGCACCATGTGGCTGGCCGTACCATTTGGCCCACTCATCAGAGTCCTGCAGGCGAAAGTCCGCAGACAGGTCGATGACCTTGGTTCCTGCCGCCAGCAACTCGCCCGCCAGCGCATGAGCGACGCCGTGAGGGGTGGCGAAGAATACGACGTCGCAGGCCGCCAGGGTTTTCGCGTCAGGCACGCTGAACGCCAGGCCGTCGTAGTGGCCGCGCAGGTTTGGGTACATGTCGGCAACCGCCAGGCCAGCCTCGGAGCGCGAAGTGATTACCGCCACTTCTGCTTGTGGATGCTGTGCCAACAGACGCAGCAGCTCGACGCCGGTGTAACCCGTGCCGCCAACGATACCGACCTTGACCATAACGCGTGCCCCTTATCAACGAACCAACAGGAAAGCCCACGATAATAGGGGGCCGCAAACACGCCCACAACTGTTGAGATGGCCCACAAGGCGCCTAGCCTCTACTATCTGACGACCGTGAACCCTGAAGGAACTCAACACAATGCTTTTTCTCTGGATCAAAGCGCTGCATATCGTCAGCGTGGTCTGCTGGTTTGCCGGGCTGTTCTACCTACCGCGCTTGTTCGTCTACCACGCGCAAAGCCAGGACAACATCAGCCAGGAACGCTTCATGGTCATGGAGCGCAAGCTGTATCGCGGCATCATGCTTCCGTCGATGATCGCGACCCTGGTCTTCGGAATCTGGCTGATGAGCCTGACACCAGGTTTCCTCAGCCAAGGCTGGATGCACGCCAAGCTCACCCTGGTCATTCTGTTGATTGGTTACCACCACATGTGCGGCGCGCAGCTCAAGCGTTTCGCCCGTGGTGAAAACACACGCAGCCATGTGTTCTACCGTTGGTTCAACGAAGTTCCGGTCCTGATCCTGCTGGCCATCGTAATTCTGGTGGTGGTCAAACCGTTCTAATCTCAAACTTTATTCAGCCTCGGGAAACCTGCCATGTCTCTGCCTTCACAGCTCGACCAACATCTGCGTCTGCCAGTAGTGGCGGCGCCGATGTTTCTGATCTCCAACCCGCAACTGGTACTGGCCTGTTGCGCCAATGGCGTCATTGGCAGTTTTCCTGCGCTGAACCAGCGTGACAGCCATGGCTTCAAAGCCTGGCTGGAGGAGATCGAAGCGGGCCTGGCAATACTGAAGAACCCCGCACCCTATGCAGTCAATTTGATCGTGCATCAGAGCAACCCACGCCTGCAGGCGGACCTGGCGCTATGTGTGGAGCACAAGGTTCCGATCGTTATCACCAGTCTGGGTGCAGTAAAAGAGGTCGTCGATACAGTGCACAGCTATGGCGGCCTGGTGTTTCATGACGTAACTACACGGCGCCACGCTGAAAAAGCCGCTGAAGCGGGGGTCGACGGATTGATCGCCGTCGCGGCGGGCGCTGGTGGCCACGCAGGCACCTGGAGCCCGTTCGCCCTGGTGGCCGAAATTCGGCAGTTCTTCAATAAAACCCTACTGCTCGCCGGCAGCATCAATCATGGCCATGAAATACTCGCCGCCCAGTTGCTTGGCGCAGACCTGGCCTATTTGGGAACCCGATTCATTGCCACCCACGAAAGCCATGCTTCAGGTCCCTACAAAGAAATGGTGCTAGAGGCCAAGGCAGCCGATATCATCCACACCGCTGCGGTTTCCGGGGTGCCTGCCAGTTTTATGCGCCAAAGCCTGGAAAGCGCCGGCTTCGATATGGCAGCACTGCGCAGCCATACAGAAATCAAGCTCAAACCCATAGATGACGAAGCCAAGGCCTGGAAGACTGTCTGGTCTGCAGGACAAGGCGTCGGCACCATTGACGCACTTTGCTCGGTAGAACAACTGATAGCCCGCTTGGATGCCGAGTATCGTCAGGCGCAATGTTCAGCCGTAGCCCTTGGCCAGCGCTGGCCTGCTGGACGCCTGTAAACTCGACCTTTTGCCCCTTCCCGCCTGGAGAACTGCATGACCCGTTACGCCATGATCACCGGTGCTTCCAGCGGCCTAGGCCTGGCACTGGCCGAGGCGCTGGCACGTCGGGGACGCAATCTGATCCTGGTGGCCCGCCAACGCGACCCTTTGGAAAGCATTGCTATCGAGCTGACCCAACGCTTTGGTGTCGAGGTACTGTTTCGCGCCTGTGATCTAGGCGAACCTCTGCGCTTGTCGGGATTCCTTCTGGAACTTGAAGAAAGCGAGCGATACATCGATTTGCTGGTCAATTGCGCGGGCATTCGCAGCTACGGACCATTCCTGGCTCAGGAATGGGGCGACGAGCAAGACCTGATCGAGGTAAACATCCTCGCCCTGACACGCCTTTGCCACGCCTTGGGCAATGCAATGGCCGTACAAGGTGGGGGACAAATCCTCAATGTCGCATCTTTGGCAGCCTTTGCTCCCGGTCCATGGATGAGCAGCTACGCCGCAAGCAAGGCCTACGTGCTGCACTTCTCCGAAGGTCTTCGTGAAGAACTCAGGCGCACGGGTATAAAAGTCTCGGTACTGTGCCCAGGCCCAGTGCGCTCACCGTTACGTCGAGTCCCTCGCCTGGAAAAGGGCCATCGCGCCCTGAGTCCTGAAGAGGTTGCGCTGCATACCGTGCGCGCCTTGGACAAAAATCGCGCACTGATCATACCGGGTCGGCGCAACCGCTGGCTGGCATTCGCGCCGCGCCTGTTGTCGCGCTGGATCACACGCAAACTGGCCGGTGCCATCAATCAAGCCTATAGCCCACGCTGACCGCACAGGGCTGGGCGCCGACTCCCAGCCTGAGTACACTCAGGCACGACCCCTTACATGGAGCAACCGTAGTGGAAACTCTGTTCACCAAGATCATCAACCGGGAAATCCCGGCCAAGATCATCTACGAGGACGACCAGGTTCTGGCCTTCCACGATATCGCCCCGCAGGCACCCGTGCATTTTCTGGTCATTCCGAAAAAGCCGATTCGCACCCTCAACGACCTTACCGAGGACGACAAGGCGCTGGCCGGACACATTTTGTTTACCGCCCAGCGACTCGCCAAGGAACAGGGCTGCGAAGACGGCTTCCGCGTGGTCATGAACTGCAACGAGCTGGGTGGCCAGACTGTCTACCACATTCATATGCATGTGCTTGGCCAGCGCCAAATGCATTGGCCGCCGGGCTGATCCAGAACAAGAACGATCATCTCGATTGCGGTAAACTGTCGGGCACATTCTTGCGGAGGTGCCCGATGGCTACCGAACGTCACTATTCGCCGCTCGACCGCTTGTTGCTGCAGGCCGACACTGCCATGCGCACCTTGCTGCCCTTCAGCGGCCAACCATCCCGCCCGTCACCGGCAATCATCCAGCCGGACTCAAGCCTGGACGATACCCAAACCCGCCATGTCGCCGGACTGATGCGTATCAACCATACTGGCGAAGTCTGTGCACAGGCGCTGTATCAGGGCCAGGCCTTGACTGCCAAGTTGCCTCAAGTGCGCAAGGCGATGGAGCACGCTGCTGAAGAAGAGATCGACCACCTGGCCTGGTGCGAACAACGCATTCGTCAGCTTGGCAGCCATCCGAGCGTTCTCAATCCACTGTTCTATGGCATGTCATTCGGTATTGGAGCGCTGGCCGGCCTGGTCAGCGACAAAGTCAGCCTCGGTTTCGTTGCTGCCACCGAGCACCAAGTGTGCAAGCATCTAGATGAGCATCTGGAGCAAATTCCGGCCGAGGACGAAAAATCCCGGGCTATTCTTGAGCAAATGCGTGTCGACGAAGAACAGCACGCGGAGTCGGCACTGGAAGCCGGTGGTTTCCGCTTCCCTGCTCCAGTGCGTTTTGGCATGAGTCTGATGGCCAAGGTCATGACCAAGAGCACTTACCGTATCTAGGACACACTATGGCAGAACGCTTCGATGCCAAGGACCTGGCCCGCGCTGTTAGCGCAGGCGTTCTGAACCCGGGTCAGGACCAGGCCCTACTCGACTTCCTCAAGCGCCAACCTGCGACTCAGGCCAGCTTTCAACTGGCCCATGTTGCCTTCTATTTCGGCGCTTTGCTGATAATGGGCGCCATGGGCTGGCTGCTCAGCGAAGCCTGGATGCGCATCGGCGACAGCGCATTATTGTTGATTGCGCTGATCTATATCGGTGGCTTTACCTCGGCTGGCCTGCTCATGCAGCGCCGTGGTCAAATCGTCCCCGCCGGTGTACTCGGCGCAGTAGCGGTGAGCATCGTGCCGCTGGCGGTGTTTGCTGTAGAGCGCCTGACGGGCTTCTGGCCACTTGAAGACTCGCAAAGCAAGTATCACAACTACTACACCTATGTGCAGGGCGGCTGGCTGCTCATGGAGGCGGCTACGGTTGTTGCTGGCCTTTTGATGCTACGCCTGATCCCCTTCCCTTTTATCATCATGCCAATTGCCGTGGCCCTGTGGTTCATGTCGATGGATCTGAGCGAGTGGTTCTACGGTGACAGCTTCGATTGGGACCAACGGCTCACGGTATCGCTGTGGTTCGGCCTCGCTGTGCTCCTGGCCTTTCTCCTGATCGATGGACGAACCCGCCAAGACTATGCCTTTTGGGGCTACTTGGCTGGACTGCTGGCGTTCTGGTTGGGGCTGAGCATGATGGAAAGCGACAGTGAATTGAGCAAAGCGCTTTATTGCCTGATCAATCTAGGCCTGATGGCATTGGCGGTGTTGTTGCGCAGAGCGATGTTCATGGTCTTTGGCGCCATGGGCGTGGCGGCGTACCTGGGCTACCTGTCGTACGACGTATTTGCCGAGTCACTGCTGTTTCCAGTGGTATTGACCTTGATCGGGCTGGGCGTGATTGCTCTGGGCGTGTTTTACCAGAAACATCGTGAGGCGCTGAGTATTCGGCTTCGCGCGCTGATGCCTGATGGTCTGCTGCAATTGTTGCCTGCCCTGCGCCGTTGAAGACTCGATGATTGGCCTTGTCAATGGGCCTGGAGACGCGGCGGACAGCGGACAGGCCCGCTCCCACAGTGGTTGAGTTCACCTCTGGGAGCGGGAGCTTTTCAACCGAGTTCGACGATCTCGTAGCTGTGGGTGATTTCGACACCCGCTCGACCAAGCATGATCGATGCAGAGCAGTACTTCTCCGCCGAAAGCTCCACGGCACGCTTCACTTGGGCGTCCTTGAGTCCGCGGCCCTTGACCACGAAGTTCAGGTGGATCTTGGTAAAGACCTTCGGGTCTTCGCTGGCGCGCTCGGCTTCCAGGAAAGCTTCGCAGCTTTCCACTGCCTGCCGGGATTTTTTCAGAATGCTGACTACATCAAAGTTGCTGCAGCCACCGAGCCCCAGCAAGAGCATTTCCATGGGCCGCACACCTAGATTGCGACCGCCAGCCTCGGGTGGTCCGTCCATCACCACGACATGACCGCTGCCCGATTCGCCCAGAAACATGGCTTCACCTGCCCACTGGATACGCGCCTTCATCTTCCGGACTCCCTTGTTTGAAAAAAGGCTGCCAGCTTAGACCCAGAAGGGCCCGCGGAAAAGCTCAAGCATGAGAGTAAATCTGCCGATACAACAACAAGTGTCTGATAAGCTGGCGCCAAATCACTGGCGCACGCCGCCAGACTACCTATAAAAGTGCACAAGCGTCGCCTCTTACCGGGATTCAGCCATGGTTGCCTCAGCCCTTCCAGCCAAGATCAAAAACATCGATAAGTTACTCGCTCATTGTCAGCGCCGGCGCTTTGCAGCCAAAAGCAATATCATTTGCGCCGGGGACAAATCCGATACGTTGTCGTTTATCGTCAAAGGCTCGGTAACGATCCTGATCGAAGACGACGATGGCCATGAAATGATCATTGCCTACCTCAACAGTGGCGACTTCTTCGGTGAGCTGGGTTTGTTCGAGCCGGTTGGCCAGGAACAACCTCGCAGCGCCTGGGTGCGGGCAAAGAGCGAATGTGAAGTGGCCGAGATCAGCTATGAGAAATTCCGCGAGCTGGCACGTCAGGATCCCGACATCCTTTATGCCTTGGGCAGTCAAATGGCGCAGCGCCTGCGCAATACCACGCGTAAGGTGGGTGACCTGGCGTTTTTCGATGTTACTGGGCGCGTGGCCCGCTGTTTGTTGGAACTGTGTAAGCAACCCGACGCAATGACTCACCCAGATGGCATGCAGATCAAGATCACCCGCCAGGAGATCGGCCGCATCGTAGGTTGTTCAAGGGAGATGGTTGGCCGCGTACTCAAAGATCTTGAAGAACGCAGCCTGGTTCACGTCAAAGGAAAAACGATGGTGGTTTTCGGCACTCGCTAGTCGCGTGCAATACCCTCGATGACATGGGTATAGGCCTGGCCAAGACGTTCAAGCAACGGAGCATCAGGCACGACTTCGTGCAGGGCAATGTGACTGTCGGCAAGGCAGCGCTGTTCCAGCTCACAGCATTCGTTGAAGCGATTGACTGCAGCCACCATCGACTCGCGCTCGTTATCGAGCAACAAGGCTCCATGCACCAGCACCACCGGACGCTTACCACCCAGCCCCTGGCGCCAGCGCTGGGCAGTGCCAACCAACTTGCGACCGTTCAGGTTGACGTTATAGCGGCCATCGCAAAATGCGCCCTCGATCTCGCCCACCGACGCTAATCCACCCCATTCGCGCAGTACCTCACACAGGGGCAGACACAAACGTTCGTAAGCGTTCTCGATGCGACCATGATCGCCTTCACTTCGCGGAGCCACGTAGATCAGCGCGATATTGATCACGGCAGGCGATTGCGGCACGGGCTCACCGCCGGTTTCGCGCAACAGGACCGGCCATCCAGCAATCGCAAGCTCTGCGCAAGCCGCCTCAAAGCCCTCCAGGCGACTCATGCGGCGGGGCATGACCAATGCACGATCGGTTGGGCGCCAAAACAATAAACCGTAATCTGTTTCACCCTTGCACACCGCCGCCAGCAATTCCTGCTCGGCCTGCAGCCCTGCCTCGACAGTCACATCCATTATTTGATCAGTCATTGGAATAACCTTGTAGATACAAAAAAGCCGGCAATTGCCGGCTTCAAAGTTGAATCAGTCCAGTCCTGGCACCAGGTTCTGTACGGCGCGCTCGGGGAAGAACAGACGCTGCAGCTCCAGGCCAGGATGCTCGGCGCGCATGAACGCTTCACCGACCAGGAACGAGTACACCTCGTTGATTTCCATTAACTCGACATCCGCGCGATTGAGGATACCGCTCTCGGTAATGGCCAGACGGTCGCGAGGAATTCGCGGCAGCAGGTCAAGCGTGGTTTCCAGACTGACCTCAAAAGTATGCAGGTTACGGTTGTTTACGCCGACCAGCGGCGTGTCGAGGGTTTTCAATGCCCGCTCCAGCTCATCGCCATCATGGACTTCGACCAGTACATCCAGACCGACACTTTTCGCAGTCGCGGCCAGCTCGGCCATCTTCACATCATCGAGCGCCGAAACGATCAACAATACACAATCTGCGCCCAGGGCACGTGCTTCAACGATCTGGTAAGGATCGACCATGAAGTCCTTGCGGATCACGGGTAACTTGCAAGCTGCACGGGCCTGCTGCAGGTAAACGTCGGCACCCTGGAAGTAGTCGATGTCTGTCAGCACCGACAGGCAGGTCGCACCGCCCTTCTCATAACTGACTGCGATGTCCGCGGGCACGAAGTTCTCACGAATGACACCCTTGCTCGGAGAGGCCTTCTTGATCTCGGCGATGACTGCCGGCTGCTTGCGCTTGGCCTGTTCGATCAGCGCATTGGCAAAGCCGCGCGGTGCATCCGCAGCGGCGGCAAGACGCTCGAGCTCGGCCAGGCTGACTCGCGCACTTCGCTCAGCGACTTCCTGAACTTTGCGCGCCAGGATGTTTTCCAGAACCGTCGGTACACTCATCCTTCATTCTCCAGCTTGAATACGGCGGTGAAAGCGCCCAGTTCTTCGAGTTTTTCCCGAGCAAGCCCAGTATGCAGTGCGTCATGGGCCAACTCGACACCTTGCTTGAGACTCATGGCATGGTCTGCGGCATAAAGCGCGGCGCCGGCATTGAGCACGATCATTTCCGCAGCCTTCTGCCCGTTCTCGGTCTTGCGGCGCCCCAAGGCATCGCGAATCAATTCCAGGGATTTCTCCGGGCTTTCCACTGCCAGGCCATGCAAACTTTGGCTTTTCATACCAAGATCTTCGGGCTCTACCCAATACTCGGTAATTTGATCATTCCTGAGTTCGGCAACGAAAGTCGGGGCTGCCAGGCTGAATTCGTCCAGGCCGTCCTTGGAGTGCACCACCAAGACATGCTTGCTACCTAGACGCTGCAACACTTCGGCCAGCGGCCGGCACAAGGCCTGGGTAAATACGCCGACCACCTGATGCTTCACACCGGCCGGATTCGTAAGCGGGCCAAGCATGTTGAAAAGCGTGCGCAGGCCAAGGTCTCGACGCGGCGCAGCGGCATATTTCATTGCTTTGTGGTGGGTCTGGGCAAACATGAACCCGATACCAACGCTGTCGATACAACGTGCAACCTGCACGGGCGTCAGGTTCAAGTAAATACCAGCCGCCTCAAGCAGGTCAGCGCTGCCGCTCTTTCCCGAAACAGCGCGGTTACCATGCTTGGCCACCGTGCAGCCGGAAGCGGCAACAACAAAAGCTGAAGCTGTAGATACGTTGAAGATGTTCGCACCGTCACCACCAGTACCAACAACATCAACCACCTGGTCGAGCGTGTTGAGTTCAACCTTGTCAGCCAGTTCCCGCATTACCGAGACCGCGCCAACGATTTCGTCGATGCTTTCGCTTTTCATGCGCATGCCCATCATGAACGCACCGATCTGCGCTTCACTGCACTGGCCGGTCATGATTTCGCGCATTACATCGCGCATCTCTTCGGTGCTCAAATCCAGATGACCGACAATACGGCCAAGGGCGCTCTTGATATCCATGATCGTTCCTTAGCGGTGGCCGCCGGTCTGTTTGAGGAAGTTGGCGAACAGCTCGTGGCCCTGCTCGGTAAGAATCGACTCAGGGTGAAACTGCACCCCTTCTATATTCAGTGTCTTGTGTCGCAAGCCCATGATCTCGTCGACCGAGCCATCTTCCAGCGCAGTCCAGGCGGTAAGCTCAAGGCACTCGGGCAGGGTTTCGCGCTTGACCACCAATGAATGGTAGCGAGTTACAGTCAACGGATTATTCAGGCCTGCAAATACGCCCAGATCCTTGTGAAAAACTGGGCTGGTCTTGCCGTGCATTACCTGGCGGGCACGCACTACGTCGCCGCCAAAGGCCTGGCCGATTGACTGGTGACCCAGGCATACGCCAAGAATCGGCAGTTTGCCTGCAAAGTGCAGAATGGCGTCGATGGAGACACCGGCTTCGGTCGGCGTGCACGGGCCCGGGGAAACCACTATGCGCTCGGGGTTCAGGGCTTCGATTTGAGCAATGGTCAATTCATCATTGCGAATGACTTTGACCTCTGCACCCAACTCGCCAAGGTACTGCACGACGTTGTAGGTGAAGGAGTCATAGTTGTCGATCATCAGTAGCATCTGGGTTCAACCTCTGGAATCAATTTCGCCGGGTGTACAGGCGCTAGGCGGCGCGCTTGGGGCGCCGCGATTTTGATTAGCTGCGTGGCGTCTGTTCCGCCAGCGCTACGGCCCGGAACATCGCCCGGCGCTTGTTGATGGTCTCTTCCCATTCCAGTGCAGGTACCGAGTCGGCAACAATGCCGCCGCCGGCCTGTACATGCAGCTCGCCATCCTTGATGACCGCAGTGCGAATCGCGATTGCTGTGTCCATATTGCCATTCCAGGCGAAGTAACCGACCGCACCGCCGTACACACCGCGTTTGACCGGTTCAAGTTCATCGATGATTTCCATCGCGCGAATCTTTGGCGCCCCGGACAAGGTGCCCGCAGGCAAGATTGCGCGCAGCGCATCCATGGCGCTGAGGCCTTCCTTCAGTTCACCGGTAACGTTGGAAACGATGTGCATAACGTTGGAATAACGCTCGATCACCATCTTCTCGGTGACCTTCACGGTGCCGGTGGTGGACACGCGACCAGCATCATTGCGGCCCAGGTCAATCAGCATCAGGTGCTCGGCGATTTCCTTGTCGTCCGACAACAAGTCTTCTTCAAGCGCCCGATCTGCCTCTTCAGTTGCACCACGTGGGCGAGTGCCTGCGATGGGACGAACAGTAACGAGGTTGTCTTCGACCCTTACCAACACTTCAGGTGAACTGCCGACGACATGGAAGTCGCCAAAGTTGAAGAAGTACATATAGGGTGTCGGGTTGAAACAACGCAGAGCGCGATAGAGATCAATCGGCGCTGCCTTGAAGTCGATAGACATCCGTTGAGAGGGCACGACCTGCATGCAATCGCCCGCCAGGATGTATTCCTTGATGGTATCGACTGCACGCTCATAGTCGTTCTGGGTAAAACTGGAGCGGAACGTCGGCTCAGCCGCTTGCGGACCACCCAGCTCCAGGCCGCGACGCGGAGTAATCGGCTGACGCAGTTGTTCAAGCAAGCCTTCCAAACGCTGCAGGCCGCTTTCGTAAGCCTGTTCCTGGGCTGGGTCGACCAGCACAATGGCGTGCATCTTGCCCGCCAGGTTATCGAACACCACGACGGCGTCGGAAACCATCAGCAAAATGTCTGGAACACCCAGCGGGTCAGGATTCGGGCACTTGCCCAGACGCTTCTCTACGTAGCGTACACAGTCATAGCCGAAGTAACCCACCAGGCCACCGTTGAAGCGCGGCAAACCGGCAATGGTCGGTACGTTGTAGCGTTCCTTGAAGGCCTCGACAAAGGCCAACGGATCGTCCACGTCGTGACGCTCGATCTCTACGCCATCATGGGTGATTCGTACTTGATGGTCATGCACGCGCAAGACTGTGCGGCAGGGCAAGCCAATAATCGAGTAACGCCCCCACTTCTCACCGCCCTGCACAGACTCGAGCAGGTAGGAGTTAGGTTGATCAGCCAGTTTCAGGTAGATCGACAGCGGCGTGTCGAAATCGGCCAGCGTCTCGCAGGCCAGAGGAATACGGTTGTAGCCGGCAGCAGCCAGGCGCAGGAACTCTTCGCGGGTCATGATAGCCTCGTGGCAAACAGCAAATGGGTCAGACAGGCAAACAGGCCGACATGGGTCGGCAGGGAACAGTCAGGCGCGCCAACGCCAACGGGCCAAGGCCTTGATGACTTTCATCCAGAGTTTGCTGGTAACCGCCACGATGGAATCTCTATCTTTGGGGGAATGAACGTCCGTCAACGTTATCCCAGTGGCCGCATCTAAGCAACCAGGCAACAGCGCGCGCAGGTCATCAATAACCAGGCAAGGAGCTTCATCGCTGATCGGGCGCCCATGGTTGTAACCATAGGTCAGACCTACGCACTTGACTCCAGCGGCCTTGGCCGCCAATACATCGCTGCGCGAGTCACCGACAAACAAAGCTTGCTCGGCGGACACGCCGGCCATTTTCATGACAAACAGCAAGGCTGCCGGGTCAGGCTTTTTCTGTGGCAGGGTGTCGCCACCGATGATCCAGCGAAAGTAACGGCCAATCTTCATTTGATCGAGCAACGGCGCAACGAAGCGCTCCGGCTTGTTGGTAATCAGGGCCATTTCCACGCCCTGCTTATGCAGCCATTTGAGCGTGTCCCTCACCCCGGGATAAACCACCGTCAGTTCGTGATTGTCAGCATAGGCCTGCATGAACAGCTCCAGGCCTTTCTCTGCTTCGTCCTCATCGACGGCGGTATCGTCCAGGCCACCCGCCAGGGCCCGACGCACAAGCACTGGGGCACCGTTTCCAACCCAGTGGCGCACGGCCTCCAGGCCTGCGGGCTTACGCCCCATTTCGAGCAGCATTCGATCCACCGCCGCAGCCAGATCTGGAACCGAATCGATCAGGGTACCGTCCAGATCGAACATGACCAGCCTGGGCAGCGCCCCGGGGAAAAGCTGCTCGAAGCCACTCATGGGCGAGCCAGGGCCAGTTCGGCACGCATTTTGGCGATAACCTCCTGGTAGTCCGGCGTATTGAAGATCGCCGAGCCGGCAACGAAGGTATCGGCACCAGCAGCAGCGATTTCGCGAATGTTGTTCACATTCACTCCGCCGTCGATCTCGAGGCGGATATCGCGGCCGCTGGCGTCGATCAGCGCACGGGCTTCGCGCAGCTTGTCGAGGGTGCCGGGAATGAACTTCTGACCGCCAAAGCCTGGGTTGACGCTCATCAACAGGATCATGTCGACCTTGTCCATCACGTACTTGAGGGAGTCGAGCGGGGTTGCCGGATTGAACACCAGACCAGCCTTGCAACCGCCGTCACGAATCAACTGTAGTGAACGATCGATGTGCAGGGTAGCTTCCGGATGGAAGGTAATGAAACTGGCACCTGCGTCGATGAAATCGCCGATGATACGGTCGACCGGGCTGACCATCAGGTGCACGTCGATCGGCGCGCTAACCCCGTACTTGCGCAGTGCGGTGCAGACCATAGGGCCGATGGTCAGGTTGGGAACGTAGTGGTTGTCCATCACATCGAAGTGAACAATGTCGGCACCAGCGGCCAGCACATTGTCGACTTCCTCACCCAGGCGGGCGAAATCGGCAGAAAGAATGGAGGGGGCAATAGCGTAGGGCTGCATGGCGCACCTGTTGGGCAGAATCACGGTGGCGCGCATTGTACCTCAGGGAAACGGTCACCGGCTGACCGGTATCAAACCGTACGACAGATGCAGCCCACTCCCACAACGGGAGCGGGCTTGCGACGCGATACCGTCAACCGGGCTGCTGAGTACGCAGTTTTTCACTACGCCCACGCAGCCATTCGAGGGTCAGCAGCAGCAGCACCGAAAATGCGATCAACAGGGTTGCCGCCGCGGCGATGGTCGGACTGAGGTTCTCGCGAATGCCGCTGAACATCTGCCGAGGCAAGGTCGCCTGTTCAGGGCCGGCCAGGAACAGCGTCACAACCACTTCATCGAACGAGGTGGCAAAAGCGAACAAGGCGCCAGAGATCACCCCAGGAGCAATCAACGGCAAAGTTACGCGGCGAAAAGTGGTAACGGGGGAAGCGCCGAGGCTGGCTGCCGCACGCACAAGGTTGTAGTTGAAGCCCTGCAACGTCGCCGAAACGGTGATGATGACAAACGGTACACCCAGTACCGCATGCACCAGAATCAGCGAAATGAAGCTGTTACCCAGGCCCAGCGGAGCAAAGAACAGATAGCTGGCCACGCCGATAATCACCACAGGCACCACCATCGGGGAAATGACCAGCGCCATGATCAGCGGTTTGCCGGGGAAATCGCCCCGGGTCAGGCCGATCGAAGCCAGGGTACCGAAGATCATCGCCAGCACGGTCGCCGCCGGGGCGACGATAATGCTGTTCTTCAGGGCCCGCATCCACTCGGCCGAGGCGAAGAAGTCGTGGTACCACTGCAGGGAAAAGCCCTGCAGTGGATAGACCAGGAAGCTGCCAGAGTTGAAAGACAGCGGAATGATCACCAGAACCGGCAACACCAGGAACAACAGGATCAGCCCGCAAAGGATGCGCAAGCTGTAGAACCAGACCCGCTCGACGGGCGACATGTAAGGACTCAGCATGACAACGCTCCTCAGCTCAGACGCAGACGGCTGGCGCCGACCAGCCAGCTATAGATCAGGTACAGAATGACGGTGGCGAGCAGCAACAGGCCACCCAGCGCGGTAGCCATGCCCCAGTTGATGCTGGTGTTGGTATAGAACGCCACGAAGTAGCTGACCATCTGGTCATTCGGACTGCCGAGCAACGCCGGGGTGATGTAGTAGCCGATGGCCAGGATGAACACCAGCAGACAGCCCGCACCTACGCCGGCGTAGGTCTGCGGGAAGTACACCCGCCAGAAGCTGGTGAAGGGGTGGCATCCCAGGGAGATTGCTGCACGCATGTACGTGGGTGAGATCCCTTTCATTACGCTGTAGATCGGCAGAATCATGAAAGGCAGCAGAATGTGAACCATGGAGATGTACACACCGGTGCGGTTGAACACCAGTTCCAGTGGTTTGTCGATGATACCCAGAGCCATCAATGCACTATTGATAAGACCGCCCGACTGCAGCAGCACAATCCAGGCCGCAACCCGCACAAGGATCGATGTCCAGAACGGCAGCAG
Organism: Pseudomonas sp. DG56-2; assembly: GCF_004803755.1. Taxonomy (NCBI): domain Bacteria; kingdom Pseudomonadati; phylum Pseudomonadota; class Gammaproteobacteria; order Pseudomonadales; family Pseudomonadaceae; genus Pseudomonas; species Pseudomonas sp. DG56-2. Next base: position 487,872 of record NZ_CP032311.1, on the reverse strand, counting down.
CACCAGAATCATCAACAAGTTGCTTTGCCGAGTCGGCAGGTTGGCGAGCAAGTACGCCAGCGGATAGGCCAACACCAGGCAGATTGCGGTGATAACGAAGCCCATCCACAGAGTCCGGGTGAAAATATCCAGGTAGATGGACTGGTCCGGCGTAGCCTTGGCCAACTCGCCGAGGTCGTCGATGCGGTGGTCCACCGCCGCCAGCAGATAGAACGGTGTGACGCTACTGGTGTTACGGCGAATAGCCTGCCAATAGGCCGGATCCCCCCAACGCTCATCCAACTCCTGCAGCGCTTCTTTATAGGAAGCCGGCTCGGTCTTGAACGGCAAGGCGCGGGCGGTTTTCGCCAGCAGGCTGCGATAGCCGGCGAGCTCCATGTTAAGACGTTTGGACGTATCGCCAAGGGTCTGGTTCTTGCGCGCCTGCCCCAGGTCTTCACTCAATGCCTTGTACACCGACTCACCTGGCAGCCCTTTGCCGTCCCACTGCTCAACGGCTGCAACGGTCTGCGGCAAGCCAGTGACAACTTCCGGGTTGCCGACGCTTTTGTAGAGCAGCGCGGCGATGGGCACCAGAAAAATCAGCAGCAGGAACAGCGCCAGCGGTGCGATCAGGGCTTGCGCCTTCCAGCGGTTGACCCGCTCGGCACGCGCCAGACGCTGCTTGAGGGTGGAACCGGCGCCTTCATTCAGGGGCACTGCGATGGCCATAGCGAACTCCGAAATCTTGAGAACAGGAAGCGCCGGCAACAGGCCGACGCTTCATCAGCCGACCTTACTTGGCAGCCCAGGCGTTGAAGCGTTGTTCCAGCTGCTCACTGTTGTCAGCCCAGAAGGCGACATCGATCTGCACCTGGTTGGCGATGTTTTCCGGGGTGGTCGGCATGTCTTTCTTGACCTCGTCGGAGAGCAGGCTCACCGCTTTGGAGTTGGCCGGACCGTAGGCAATGTTTTGCGAGTAGGTCTTCTGTTGCTCAGGGTTGACCGAGAAGGCGATGAATTTCTTCGCGTCTTCAGCGTTCTTCGCACCTTTTGGAATGGCCCAGGCATCAAAGTCGTAGATGCCACCGTTCCACACCACTTTCAGGTTGCTTTCTTTCTGCACGGCGGCGATCCGGCCGTTATAGGCCGAGCTCATGACCACATCACCCGAGGCTAGATACTGAGGCGGTTGCGCCCCTGCTTCCCACCACTGGATGCTGGGCTTGAGTTCATCGAGTTTCTTGAAAGCGCGGTCCTGGCCTTCTTTGGTACCGAGCACCTTGTAGACATCCTTTGGCGCAACGCCGTCAGCCATCAAGGCAAACTCCAACGTGTACTTGGCGCCCTTGCGCAGCCCACGCTTACCTGGGAACTGCTTGGTGTCCCAGAAATCGGCCCAACTGGTCGGAGCGGTTTTCAGTTTGTCAGCGTTGTAGGCCATGACGGTGGACCAAACGAAGAAGCCGACGCCACAGGGCTGAATCGCACCAGGAACATAATCTGCCTCGTCACCGAACAGCGCCGGATCGAGCTCTTCGAACATCCCTTCATCGCAACCGCGGGCCAACTCTGGAGACTCGACTTCAACCAGGTTCCAGGACACGCTCTTGGTATCGACCATGGCTTTGATCTTGGCCATTTCACCGTTGTATTCGCCAGCAACGATCTTGCCGTTGCCCGCCTTTTCCCACGGCTCGTAAAATGCCTTGGTCTGGGCGGCCTTGTTGGCGCCGCCGAAAGAGATCACGGTCAGATCAGCCGCTGCCATGGCCTGGCCCGCTGCAAACAGCCCCAGCGTCAGAGCGGTCAACTTCAAGTGTTTGAGCATTATTATTCTCTCCACAGTACAGGGTTGGTGAAGCAAACCTTCAATTGGCTTCCAGAATCGGATCAAGCGCGCGGGCGTGCTCCACTTCCCAGCCAAGCGGTACCACATCGCCCACGGCCAGGGCCGGGTCGAGTTCGGCAATAGGCTGTTTCACGAAGAAATCGGCCTTGCCGCACACTTCCAGACGGACCCGTACGTGGTCGCCCAGGTAGATGAATTCGGCGACCCGACCAGAGAATCGGTTAACACAGCTCTCGCTATGACCGTTCAGGCGTACACGCTCGGGGCGAATGGAAAGGGTGACGGGCTCACCGCTCTGACCGATGTTGACGGCCAGCGCTTCGACCTTCTCACCGCGAGGAAGCTGCACCAGACAACGCTCTCCGTCCTGACTGATCAGGCGGCCATTGATACGGTTGTTTTCACCGATGAAGTTGGCGACGAAGGTGTTCTTCGGCTCTTCATAAAGGGTGCGCGGGTCGGCGATCTGCTGAATCTCACCTTGATGGAAAACCGCTACACGGTCAGACATAGTCAGCGCTTCGCCCTGATCATGGGTCACATAGACCACAGTGACACCGAGGCGCTGGTGCAGGTGCTTGATCTCCATCTGCATGTGTTCACGCAGTTGCTTGTCGAGCGCACCGAGCGGTTCATCCATCAGCACCAATTGCGGTTCGAACACCAGTGCCCGGGCCAGGGCCACACGCTGTTGCTGGCCACCCGACAGTTGACCGGGGTAGCGTTTGGCGAAGGCATCAAGCTGAACCATGTTCAGCACGCGTTTGACGCGTTCGCTGATGTCGGTTTTGCTCAAGTTGCGCACACTCAACGGGAAGGCCAGGTTCTCGGCCACGGTCATGTGCGGAAACAATGCGTAGTTCTGGAACACCATGCCGATGTCACGCTTGTGCGGCGGCACATTGTTGATCGAGCGACCTGCCAGTTGGATTTCTCCGGCGGTGGGCGTTTCAAAACCTGCGAGCATCATCAGGCTGGTGGTCTTGCCGGAGCCGGAGGGGCCGAGCAAGGTGAGGAACTCGCCTTTGCGAATATCCAGATTGAGGTCTTTGACGATCAGCGATTCGCCGTCGTAGCTCTTCTGCACACCACGGAAGCTGACCAGCACTTCGCCGGCTGCAGCGCTCGAATTCACCTCACTCATACCTGTACCTTCTTGTTGGATGACTGCCGTGTTCACAGCCTAGTGAAGGGACCGACGGCCGCAAATCGGCACTGAGGAGAGATTTCCATCAGCAAGATGGAAGGGATGGGGTAGGGATTGCCCTACAAAGATGACGTTTTTGGATATGTGCCAGTGGCCTAAAAGCTATCGCGGGGCAGGTCCGCTCCCATGACAGCCGATCTGCAGGAACGGGCTTGCCCCACGATTCAGTAGACCCAGCGTCGCTTCTGGAACAATCAGAGCAGCTTATGCTCCATGGCGTACTTCACCAGCTCCGCCAGCGAGTTCACATTGAGCTTCTGCATCAGACGCGCCTTATGGGTGCTGATGGTCTTGTTGCTTAACGCCAGTTGCTGGGCGATGTCGTTGACATTAGCGCCCTGGGCCAGGCGCTCGAATACCGAGAACTCTCGCTCCGACAGCAGAGAGTGCAATGGCCGGGAGTCAGTCAATCCGACTTCGAAGACCATGCGGTCGGCCAAGTCCGGATCGATGTATCGCCCGCCCCCAGCGACCCGCCGAATCGCAGTCAGCAACAGCGCCGGGTCGCTGTCCTTGGTGGCGTAGCCTGCGGCACCCACCTTCAGCGCCCGCGCGGCCATCTGGGCTTCGTCGTGCATCGACAGCACCAGGATCGCTGGGGGATTGTTCAACGCACGTATACGCGGAATCGCCTCAAGGCCATTGACCCCCGGCATGGAAATATCCAGCAGCACGACTTCACAGTCGGTATGACGCAGGGTTTCCAGCAGTTGTTCACCGTTAGCGGCCTCCCCTGCTACCTGCATGTCCTTGGCCAGCCCAATCAGTTGCTTGATGCCTTCACGGACAATGGTGTGGTCTTCGGCAACCAGAACTCGAATCACATTACTGCTCCTGTTTCAGGGGAATTCCCACACTCAGGCTGGTGCCCTCGCCGGGTTCACTCTCAAGGATCATTTGCCCGCCCAGCATCAATACGCGCTCACGCATGCCCACCAAGCCGAAAGACGTCGGACGACTTTCGTCCGGGGCAAAACCAATGCCGTCGTCAATGACCGTCAAACGCAATATCTGACTGTCCAGGCTCAGGCTGATCTGCACAGTATGCGCTTGCGCGTGGCGCATGATGTTGGTCAGCGCCTCCTGCAAGATGCGAAACAGGCCAATGGCCTTGGCATCGCTCAACGCCGGCAAGTTTTCCGGCACCTGCACCAGACACGGTATCTGCGTACGCGCCTCGAACCGCCGCGCCTGCCACTCGATTGCCGACGCGATGCCGGCATCCAGAATCGGTGGGCGTAGCGCCGTGGCGACATCGCGAACCAATTGGAACAATTGAGCAATCAATCGCTTCATGCTGGACAGGCGCTCATTGAGACCAGGATCGAGATCGGCGTAGGCCAGCTCACACATGGACGTTTCCAACTTCAGCACTGTGAGCATCTGTCCCAATTCATCATGTACTTCTCGGGCAATTCGCGCTTTCTCCTCCTCACGTACACTTTCCATGTGCGCCGACAGTTCACGCAATTGCTCCTGGGAGCGGGCCAGTTGCAGTTCGATGCGTTTGCTGGGGGTGATGTCCCAGACCACGCCATCCCAGACCACACGGCCATCGCCCAGGCTTCGAGTACTGGCTTTGATATCGGCCCAGCGCTGCTCACCGTCGCGGGTCAAAATTCGTCCTTGCCAGGACCAGTCGCGATCGGTGGCCAGGGCCAGGTCCTGGACTTTGTGGTAGTCCGCGCGATCCTGCGGATGCACCAGGTTGCGCAACCCCATGTCCGGGTGCTGTAACTCAGCTGGGGTGTAACCAACCAACGCCTCGCTGCCTTCGCTGATATAAGGAAATTCCAAATCGCCCTCAGCGGGGTTACGTTCAAGCCGAAAAACCAGGCCCGGAACGTTGCCAGCTATACCTTTGAGCCTGGCCTCACTTTCGCGCAAGGCTGCCAGCGCCCGCCGACGCTCGGTGACATCGGTAAGAAACACCACCAGGTATTCGGCGTCGCGAAAGCGTAGAAAACTCAGCGATACGTCCACTGGCAGAACACTGCCATCAGCGCGCACGCATTGAGTTTCGAAGTGCTGAGCGACGTCGTTGCTGCTACGCGCGCCTTTCCACAGTTCAAGCCAGCGATCCATATGCAAACCGGGCTCGAAATCGATCAGAGGTCGGTCGACCACGGCACCCTCGCTGTAGCCGAGCATGCTTTCAGCTGCCCGGTTGGCGTAACGCACATGACTGTCCCAATTGACCCAAAGAATGCCTACAGTGCTCTGGTCGATGGAGAATTGGCTCAAGCGCAGCGCCTCTTCCCGCGCCCGGCGCTGGTTGATGGTTTCCCGTGCGGTCAGTAGGTTGTGTTCCAGCTGATGCAACTGGCGTCGCTGCCAAATCACAATAGCCATGCTGCTGAACAGCAAAGCGGCAAACAACAGGCTCAGGTTTTGCCAGAAACCCGGCGACTCACTCAGTCTTGGATACTTTGGCTCGAGCCAGCGTTGATGCAACTGCTCCAGGTCCTTGGCCGGAATGGCCTGCAGGCCGCGCTCAAGAATTTCCGCCAACAACGGCCAATCGCGCCGTGAAGCGACCCGCAAAAGTTGGGGCAAACCAATGTCACCGACAACCGCCAGGTCGCTGAACTCACTCTCGCGCGAGAGCCTGCTCAACTGCGCCTCATCGATCACTGCATAACGGGCTTGCTCGCTGAGCACCAGTTGCAGCGCCTCGCGTTCTTGGGGAACACCTTGCAAGTTGAGGTTCGAGTACGTGGCCCGCAGATAGTCAGCTATAGCGCCCGGCATACGTACCGCGACGCGTTCGTTGTCGGTGAGTTTTTCCAGATCAACTGCCACAGCGCCCGTTCGCGGCCCGACAATCAACTGCGGCACACGCATGTACGGATCACTGAACAACCACAAACGTAAACCAGCCGGTGTCTGGGTCAGGCCGGGGGCCAGATCGATCTCTCCGGCGCGCAATGCTTGCTCCAGGGCGGCTTGATCGGTGAAGTTGCGCCACGTCAGATCCAGCCCCAACGACTGCCCCAGCCAGTTCATCAGCTGCACATTGACCCCGTACAGTTGCTGGAGACGACGATCGAACTGAGCAAAAGGCGCCTGCAGCACCAAGCCTACCCGCAGACTTCGATGCTGCTCGAGCCACTGCTGCTGCGCAGGCTCGAGAACCACAGCAGGCGGCGTGACTGCAGGGGCAGCCCACGCGATCAAGGACCAGCAGAAACAGCCGATAAGCAACAGGCAGCGCACTGATTTCATCTAAACGCTCATCAAGCAATGGATGGCCACCGAACATGGCCGTCCCGGACAAATACTATTAGGCTGCCGGTATAACTCTGGCCTGGATCAATCCATGTTCGCACTTTATCGCACGACGCTACCGGCGTTTTGCCTTTCATTGATACTACCTTGTAGCGCACAAGCAGCCGCGGGCGAAACTCCGCAAGCATCGACCAATGAGCAGCCGCCGGTTGTCCAGCGCCAGCCATTGGCCGAGCGTAGCCAGGAAGATGCCCTGGCACTGGAACGACAAGTGCCCCGCGACGAGCAGCAAACGCTGCAAGCAGGCAGTGACAGTTTTCTCGCCTTGTGGAAACCCGCTAACACCAGCGAGCCGGAGGGCGCGTTGATTATCCTCGCCGGTGCTGGAGAGACTGCTGACTGGCCGAAAACTGTCGGCCCCTTGCGCCGCAAGTTTCCGGATGGTGGCTGGCACAGCCTGAGCTTGAGCCTGCCAGATCTTCTGGTCGACAGCCCGCAAGCCCGCGTCGAAACTGCGCCAGCACCGAGCCAGCCGGTGGCCCAGGGTCAAAGCGCGCCGGCCAAGGATACCCCTGACAACGCCAATGCCAGTGTCGAACAAGCGACAGCCGCAGAAGGGGAAACCAGCGAGAGCGCCACCCAGCCTGCAGCCTCCAACAGTGATGACAAAGCGGATGCTGAACGAATTTTCGCGCGTTTGGATGCAGCCGTTGCCTACGCCCAGCAACACAATGCGCGCAGTGTCGTGCTGCTTGGCAATGGCAGTGGAGCCTACTGGGCCGCGCGCTATATCAATGAACGGCAACCTGCGCAGATCCAGAAGCTGGTGATGGTCGCAGCGCAGACACCGGCGCGGGCCGAACTGAGCCTGGAGGTGCTGGCACCTTCACTGAAAGTGCCTACGGCAGACTTCTTCTATACAAATCAGGAACAGGCACGGCGGGCAGCAGCCCTGCGCTTGAAAGCCAGTAAACGCCTCAAGGACAACAACTATCACCAGGTTGGATTGACCGCCATGCCTGGCAATAACACGGCGGAGCAAGAGCAACTGTACCGTCGGATCCGAGGTTGGCTTAGCCCGGAAAAAACCGACTAAAAACCACGGCGCTGGCGGATGACCGCGTATGCCTGATGCAAATCACGTGTGCGATCGGTGGCTTCACGCACTTGGGACGGGCTGGCGCCGCTACCCACCAATTTGTCCGGGTGGTGGCGGCTGAGCAACCGGCGATAGGCCTGTTTGATCTGGCCTGGCTCCGTATGCTGCTCGACGCCCAGCAAGCGCAAGGCTTGCTGATAGCCGAGGCCTGCGTCGGACAAACCATGCCGCTGAGGTTCATACTCCAGGGCCAGCGCCTGGACTTTGGCCGCCGACCATCCCAGCTTCTGCCCCCAGTCGAGCAACAGCTCGCGTTCGTGGCGCCCTGCCCGGCCATCGGCCCAGGCCATACGCCAGCAAGCCCGCAGCATTCCTTCGGCAGCATGGGGCTGCTGCTTCAGGCGCACCAGGTAATTACTCAGGCGGTCGCTGCCATTCTTGCCACGGTTGAACGCGGCGATGGCCCGCCGACGCTCAGGCTCGCCCATCTCCAAGCGATACATCTCCTGCCGCGCTTGCTGGATGTGCCCCTCGCCCACGCGGCCATCGCTCTTGGCCAAACGACCAAGCAGAACGAATAGCACTTCGTCGTCACGTAATACCGGACGCCCACCCAAGCGCTCACGAACATGGGCCCAACTGTGCAACTGCATGCGGCGATCCATCGCCTGACCCAGCAGCGCCCCCAGCAATGCCCCAGGAATACTGGCAATGGCGAAGCCGGCTCCGGCACCAATCACTGTGCTCGGCCACAACATATTAGCGACGCCCTTTGATCAATTGCTCGACTTCGGCCAAGCGCTCCAGGGTGCCGACATCCACCCAACATCCTGAATAGTGCTCGCCAGTCACCCGGCCCGCGCGCATCGCATCGCGCAGCAACGGTGCCAACTTAAAGGCACCTGCCTCACAGCCATCGAACAAGGCCGGATCGATCACGGCAATGCCGCTGTAGGTCAAGGTGGCAGCGCCATCCGCCCCATCACTGACAAGTCCTTGCTGCAGGCAAAAATCACCTTGGCCATGGTGGCCGGGGTTGTCGACCAGTACTAGATGGGCAAGGCCGGCAGGTGTTTTCGGTAGCCTGGAGAAATCGTATTCAGTCCAGACATCGCCATTAACCAACACGAAAGGTTGCTTACCCAACAGGGGCAGCGCCTTGAAGATGCCACCCCCCGTCTCCAGCGGCTCACCCTCCGCCGAGTAGCTGATGCTCAACCCCCAGCCAGCGCCATTGCCCAGGTGAGCCTCAATCTGTGCCCCCAGCCAGGCATGATTGATCACCACTTCCTTGAAACCCGCTGCCGCCAGGCCACGCAAGTGGTACTCGATCAGCGGCACGCCGGCCACCGGCACCAAGGGTTTCGGCGTATGCAAGGTCAGCGGACGCATCCGTTCACCCTTTCCCGCCGCCAAAATCATTGCCTTCATGGACGTGCTCCTGCAGCGACCTGCAGACTTTCAATCAGCTCATCCAGCTCGGCCAGCTCTGGGCGGCGAGAGATGACTTCGTCTATATAGGCAAAGAAGCGCGGCACATCGCCCAGGTAGCGTGGCTTGCCATCACGGTGGCAGATTCGCGCAAAAATCCCGATGACTTTGAGGTGGCGCTGTACGCCCATCAAGTCGCTGGCACGATGGAAATCCTCGAAATCAGCCTGGACCGGGATGCCCTTGGCTTGGGCCCGTTGCCAGTAATCTTTGAGCCACCCCTGCACGCGCGCTTGCGGCCAGCTCAGGAAGGCGTCCTTGAACAGGCAAGTGATGTCATAGGTGACTGGGCCGTAAACGGCATCCTGAAAGTCCAGCACACCCGGATTGGGCACGCTTTGCATAAGATTGCGTGGCATATAGTCGCGATGCACCAGCACTTTCGGCTGGGCCAGTGCGCTGTCGATCAACACAGTGCTGATCCGCTGCCAGGCCGCCAGTTGTGCATCGGTGAACGCCACGCCCAATTCACGGCCCACGTACCACTCGGGAAACAACTCAAGCTCGCGACGCAACAGTGCCACATCGTAGCTTGGCAACGGTGCTTGCATCGGCAGTTGCTGAAATGCCAGCAACGCTTCGATGGCGGCATCGAACAAGCCATCGGCGTTATCCGCGTTGATTACATCCAGGTACGTCTGGGTGCCCAGATCGCTGAGCAAAAGAAAACCACGCTCAAGATCCTGCGCGTGAATAACCGGAACATTGACCTTGGCAGTGGCCAGCAAGTGATCGATATCGACAAAAGGACGGCAGTTTTCTTGAGGGGGCGGCGCATCCATCACCACAAAACTACGGCCATCAGCCTGCCAGCGAAAGTAGCGACGAAAGCTGGCATCGCTGCTGGCAGCGGTCAGGCTAGCGCTCGGAACAGTACCCCAGCCCTGTTTCTGAAACAGATTCGCCAGTTGTTCTTCGAGCCAGACAGTAAGGTGTTGCAGGCGTACATCATGATCAGGCATTACAAGGGTCTCCGACGGCCCTAGCCGTCAAGCGGGTCATGCTTTATTATCCAGCATCTTTTTCAGACCATCGAGAGGCGTGCGGCCCCACACGCGGGCAGATGGCACGCAGGAAGCCCGGACTAATAAGATGGCATTGAAATCCCCCGCGTTTCGTAAAAAATTCCCGTTGCTGGTCACCGGCGGTCTGCTGGCACTGCAACCTCTGGCAACCTCGTACGTGGTCGCTGCAGAGCAGTTCGACTGCCAAGTGTCCGCTGCCGGAGGCTGGGACTGCAAGCCCAAGACCAACGCTGCCACGCTGCCACCACGCCCGGTGCACCCTGGTGCAGCCGTCAGCGCGGCAGGTGAAGCCACCGGTGAGGCCGGCGAAGCTGCTGCTGAATCCGGCAAAGGCCAGATGCTCGTTACCGAGAGCAAGGGCCGTGGCCTCAAGTCCCGCAGTGAAGATTACAGCCACCTGGACTGGGTTCCGCGTGACCAACTGACGCCTGCGCAACTTGCCGAAACCGGCCCGTACTGTGCGGGGGCCTATATCGAGCCCACCCGTCCTGGCATGACTGACACCACGCCAAAGGACGAAGCACCGACCTTTATCGGCGCCAAGGTTTCCCGCTACCAGCAGGAGCAGCAGATCGCCACCCTCGCAGGTGACGTGGTCATGCGCCAGGGCAGCATGCAGGTCGAGGCCGACGAGGCCAACTTGTATCAAGCCGAAAACCGAGGCGAGCTGAGCGGTAACGTCAAGATCCGCGACAATGGATCACTGGTTGTGGGCGATCATGCCGACATTCAGCTCGACACCGGCGAAGCCAAGGTCGACAACGCCGAATACGTCATGCACAAGTCGCGTATTCGCGGTAACGCGCTTTACGCCAAGCGTGCCGAGAACGCCATCATCCGCCTCAAGGATGGTACCTACACCACCTGTGAGCCGAACAGCAACGCCTGGCAGCTCAAGGGCAACAACATCACCCTGAACCCGGCCACCGGCTTCGGTACCGCGACCAACGTCACACTGCGGGTCAAGGATATTCCGGTGTTCTACACACCTTATATCTACTTCCCGATCGACGACCGTCGCCAGTCCGGCTTCCTGCCGCCATCGTTCAGTACCAGCAGCGACACCGGCTTCATGCTGGTTACGCCGTACTACTTCAACCTGGCGCCAAACTACGACGCCACCTTGTATCCACGCTACATGGCCAAACGTGGCATGTTGATGGAAGGCGAGTTCCGCTACCTGACCAAGTCCAGTGAAGGTCAGTTTGGTGGGGCTTACCTTAATGACAAGAATGATGATCGTAAGCTGCAATCCGATTACGAGGATCAGCGCTGGATGGTCAACTGGCAGCACAAAGGCGGGCTGGATGAGCGCCTCATGGCTGAAGTTGACTACACCGACATCAGCGACCCGTATTACTTCCAGGATCTGGAGTCGGATCAGATTGGCGTAGAAAGCCAAGACTATGTCAATCAACAGGGTGCTCTGAACTACCGTGGTGATAACTACACCGCACGGCTGAATCTGCAGGGCTATAAACTGGCGACGATCAGCAAGATCACACCATACGACCGTCTGCCGCAGATCACCTTCAATGGCAAGCTGCCATATGAGCCGGGCGGGCTGAACTTCGCTTACAACACTGAGTTCGTGCGTTTCGACCGCGACCTGCGTAAAGGTGATTTCACCGACGAAGATGGCGTCTCCACCCCGTGGTACGACACCCGTGTGGCTGGTTTGGCGCGATCCAATGGTGACCGTATCAATCTGGCACCTTCGATCAGCCTGCCGATGAATGCTTCTTATGGCTACGTCAAACCGTCGCTGAAGTACGTCTACACGAACTATCAGTTGGACCTGGATCAACGAGGCAAACAGACACTTGCTCCCGATGAGCAATTCAGTAGCTCACAAGATCGCAGCGTGCCTGTATTCAGCGTTGATAGTGGGTTGTATTTCGACCGAAATACCCAATGGTTCGGTAAAAACTACCGCCAGACTCTTGAGCCGCGACTGTACTACCTGTACGTGCCTTACGAGGATCAGACAGATATTCCAGTTTTCGACACCGGCGAATCGACCTTCAGTTACTCGTCGCTGTTCCGCGACAATCGCTTCAGCGGCTCCGATCGAATCGGTGACGAAAACAAACTATCGCTGGGCGTGACCAACCGCTGGATCGAGGAGAACGGCTTCGAGCGTCAACGCCTTAGCGTCGGCCAAGCCCTGTACTTCAAGGATCGCAAGGTTCAGTTGCCACGAATCGATTACCGCACACGTGAAGACTCAAAATCCGATGTCTCCCCGTATGCCCTTGAATACCTGTACCGTTTCAACCGTGACTGGCGCCTCAACGCTGACTTTAACTGGGACCCAGACAGCCGTAGCACTCGCTCCGGCAGCACCATGTTCCACTATCAGCCAGAAGACAACGTCAACAAAATCGTTAACCTTGGCTATCGCTATCGTAACGACATGGTCCGCTACGACCAGAGCACCGGTCGTTGGCAGGTTGGCGGTGGCGACTACGGCACCCCTGGTAGCCCGAACTACATCAAGGACTACTACAAGATCCAGCAGCATGACTTCTCTGTCATGTGGCCGATTGTCCCGCAGTGGACCGCGATCGCACGCTGGCAGCATGACTACAACCGCAACCGCACCCTGGAAGCCATGGGTGGTTTTGAATATGACAACTGCTGCTGGAAACTGCGCCTGATCAATCGCTATTGGATCGATTACGACGAATTCAGCCAGGACGCACCATCCAACGAAAAAGGCGACCATGGCGTCTTCCTACAGATCGTGCTGAAAGGCCTCGGTGGTGTAGTTGGCAGCAAGGTCGATTCTTTCCTCGACGAAGGCATTCAAGGTTATCGTACACGTGAAGACCAAGCTTACTGATTGTCTGCGCCCGCTATTGCTGGGCGCTGTATTGCTGAGCAGCACGGCGCATGCCGCCGTGCAACCTCTGGATAGCGTTGTGGCCATCGTCGATAACGATGTGGTCATGAAAAGCCAGCTGGACCAGCGCGTGCGCGAAGTCGAGCAGACCATCGCCAAGCGCGGTGGCTCTGCCCCGCCTCCCGGCGTGCTCGACCAGCAGGTGCTTGAGCGCCTGATCGTCGAGAATCTGCAACTGCAGATCGGCGATCGCTCAGGTATTCGCATCACCGACGAGGAGCTCAACCAGGCCATTGGCACCATTGCCCAACGCAACGGTATGAGTATTGAACAGTTCCGCTCGGCCCTGGCGCGTGACGGTCTGTCCTATGACGATGCCCGCGAACAGGTTCGTCGCGAGATGATCATCAGCCGCGTGCGTCAGCGCCGAGTCGCTGAGCGCATTCAGGTCTCGGAGCAGGAAGTGAAGAACTTCCTCGCCTCGGACATGGGCAAGATGCAACTGTCCGAAGAGTACCGCCTGGCCAACATCCTTATCCCGACCCCGGAGCGCGCCGATTCGGCCGCAATCCAGGCCGCGGCCAAGCAAGCCGGTGAGGTTTACCAGCAGCTCAAACAAGGCGCCGACTTTGCCCAACTGGCGATCGCCCGCTCGGCAAGCGAAACCGCGCTGGAAGGTGGCGAGATGGGCTGGCGTAAAGCGGCTCAATTGCCTCCTCCGTTCGACCGCCTGCTCAGCTCCATGTCGGCTGGCGAAGTGACCGAGCCGGTTCGCACCCCAGGCGGCTTCATCATTCTCAAGCTGCAGGAAAAACGTGGCGGCCAGAGCATGGTGCGTGACGAGGTGCATGTCCGCCATATTCTGATCAAGCCAAGCGAAATTCGCAGTGAAGCGGCTACCAAGGAACTGGCAGACAAGCTCTATGAGCGCATCCAGAACGGCGAAGACTTTGCTCAGTTGGCCAAAAGCTACTCCGAGGACCCAGGTTCGGCCCTTAACGGTGGCGATCTGAACTGGATCGATCCGAACGCCCTGGTCCCGGAATTCCGCGAAGAAATGGCCAGCGCCCAACAAGGCCAGGTCACCAAGCCATTCAAGACACAATACGGCTGGCACGTTCTTGAAGTCCTTGGCCGCCGCGCCACGGACAGCACCGAGCAAGCGCGTGAGCAACAGGCAATGAACGTACTGCGCAACCGCAAGTACGATGAAGAGCTGCAGACCTGGCTGCGTCAGATCCGTGACGAAGCCTACGTCGAAATCAAGCTTCCTGGCGTCGACCAGGGCGCACAGTGAGCGCCCAGCGCTTTGCTCTCACCCCCGGCGAGCCAGCCGGCATAGGTCCAGACCTGTGCCTGCTGCTCGCCACGCAAGCCCAGCCTCACCCCCTGATTGCCATTACCAGTTGTGACCTGCTCGCTGAGCGGGCCACGCAACTGGGTGTGGCCATCAACCTGGTGCCGGTGCTACCCGAACGCTTTCCCGACCAGCCTGCCCCAGCCGGTAGCCTGTATGTATGGGACACGCCGCTGCAGCAGCCGGTAATGGCTGGCCAGTTGAATGAAGCTAACGCTGCTTTCGTGCTGGAGACCCTGACGCGAGCAGGACAAGGCTGCCTGGACGGACACTTTTCCGGGATGATCACCGCACCTGTGCATAAGGGCGTGATCAACGAGAGTGGTATCGCCTTCTCCGGCCATACTGAATTTCTTGCCGACCTGACCCATACCGCCCAGGTGGTCATGATGCTTGCCACGCGCGGCCTTCGCGTAGCGCTGGTGACGACTCACCTGCCTTTGCGTGAGGTAGCCGACGCCATCACGCCGGAACGCCTGGAGCGCGTCACGCGAATACTGCATGCCGATCTGCAACAAAAATTCGGCATCGCCAACCCGCGCATCCTGGTGTGCGGCCTCAATCCGCATGCCGGTGAAGGTGGCCATTTGGGCCATGAAGAAATCGACATCATCGAACCCACATTGGCACGCTTGCGCAACGAAGGCATGGACCTACGCGGCCCACTGCCTGCCGATACCCTGTTTACCCCAAAATATCTGGAGCACTGCGACGCGGTGCTGGCGATGTACCACGACCAAGGCCTGCCCGTGCTCAAGTACAAAGGCTTTGGCGCCGCAGTCAACGTGACCCTGGGCCTGCCGATCATCCGTACATCGGTCGATCACGGCACCGCCCTGGATCTGGCCGGCAGCGGCAAGATCGACACCGGCAGCCTTCAAGTCGCCCTGGAAACCGCCTACCAGATGGCCGAGACCCGAATATGAGTGAGCAATACCAACACCGGGCGCGCAAGCGCTTTGGCCAGAACTTCCTTCACGACGCTGGCGTCATCGACCGCATATTGCGCTCGATTCATGCCAAGGCGGGTGAGCGCATGCTGGAAATCGGCCCGGGCCAAGGCGCCCTGACCGAAGGCCTGCTCAATAGCGGCGCCCAGCTTGACGTGGTCGAACTGGACAAGGACCTGGTGCCGATCCTCAATCAGCAATTTGCGGGTCGTGAAAACTTCAACCTGCACCAGGGTGACGCCCTGAAGTTCGACTTCACCACCCTGGGCGCTGCGCCAAACAGCCTGCGCGTGGTTGGCAACCTGCCATACAACATCTCCACACCGCTGATTTTCCATCTGCTGTCCAACGCCGAGCTGATCCGCGACATGCATTTCATGTTGCAGAAGGAAGTAGTCGAGCGCCTGGCTGCCGGCCCTGGCGGCGGCGATTGGGGCCGTCTGTCGATCATGGTTCAGTATCACTGCCGGGTCGAACACCTGTTCAACGTCGGCCCTGGCGCATTCAATCCGCCACCGAAAGTCGACTCGGCAATCGTTCGTCTGGTTCCACACCAGACCTTGCCGTTCCCGGCCAAGGACCACCGACTGCTTGAGCGCATCGTTCGCGAAGCCTTCAATCAACGCCGCAAAACCTTGCGCAACACGCTCAAGGCCCTGCTCAGCAGCGAAGCTATCGAAGCCGCAGGCGTCGATGGCAGCTTGCGCCCCGAGCAGCTGGACCTTGCCGCTTTTGTCCGCCTCGCCGACAAACTGGCCGAGCAGCAAGGCGCCTGACAAGCGCTGCAATGGCCAGTCATGCCTGCATGACTGGCCGGCAACCCCGCCAATAGCCTAGACTGGACGCCATTGCCGTATTAGCGTCTGTTTCCAAGGCCCCTTGCATGTCAGATCCCCGCTACCAGATCGACGTCAGCGTCGTCACCCGCTTTCTCAAAGAACAATCCGATCCAGAGATCGACCGTTTCGCCTTTGCCTACACCATCACCGTGCACAACAACGGATCCATTCCAGCCAAATTAATGTCACGTCACTGGCTAATCACCAATGGCGATGGCCAGGTTGAAGAAGTAAAGGGCGCCGGCGTGATAGGCCAGCAACCACGGATCGAACCGGGCAACAAGCATACCTACAGCAGTGGCGCGGTCATCAGCACCCAGGTGGGTACCATGCAAGGCACTTATCAAATGCTGGCCGACGACGGCAAGCGCTTTGATGCCACCATCGCCCCCTTCCGCCTGGCCGTTCCTGGGGCTCTGCATTAATGGCTGTCTATGCAGTCGGCGACTTGCAGGGGTGCCTGCAGCCGCTGAAATGCCTCCTTGAGCGCGTCAACTTCAACCCGGCAGTCGACCGCCTGTGGCTAGTAGGCGATCTGGTCAACCGCGGCCCGGAGTCCCTGGAAACCCTGCGTTTCTTGTATTCGATACGTGATTCGCTGGTCTGCGTCCTTGGCAACCACGACCTGCACCTGCTGGCAGCGTGGCATAACATTGAGCGCCTGAAGAAGAACGACACCCTGCGCGAGATTCTCCAGGCGCCAGACGCTGGCGAACTCCTGGAATGGCTGCGGCAGCAAAAGCTGCTGCACTATGATGAACAACGTGGTGTGGTGCTGGTGCATGCAGGCATTCCCCCGCAATGGACATTGGGTAAAGCCCTGGAGCATGCCAGCGAAGTAGAAGAAGCCCTGCGCGATGACAATCGCCTCAAGCTTTATCTCGATGGCATGTACGGCAACGAGCCGAACAAGTGGAGCAAGAACCTCAGCGGCGTAACTCGCCTGCGGGTGATCACCAACTACTTCACTCGCATGCGCTTCTGCACCAGCGAGGGCAAACTCGATCTCAAAGGCAAGGAAGGCGCAGACACTGCACCGCCTGGCTACAAGCCCTGGTTCGCCCATAAGGGCCGTCGCTCACGCCATGTGAAAATCATCTTCGGCCACTGGGCCGCCCTCGAAGGCCGCTGCAACGAGCCTGGTGTCATTGCCCTGGACACGGGATGTGTATGGGGCGGTGCCATGACGCTGTACAACGTCGACAGTGGCGAACTGCATCGTTGTGAATGCACCGACGAAGGCACTCCCAAGCCACAGCCAAGCTCCACACCACCGACTAAACTGAACGACCAGACCTGAAGGAAAGCCGCCCCATGAGCGAATTCAAACGCATCCCTCCCGAGCAGGCCCAAGCGCTGCGTGAGCAAGGTGCGGTCGTGGTCGATATTCGCGACCCGCAAACCTATGCCCTCGGTCATATCACCGGGTCCACTCATCTGGACAACCATTCGGTAGCCGAATTCATCCGCGGCGCCGACCTCGATGCGCCAACCGTGGTCGTCTGCTACCACGGCAACTCAAGTCAAAGCGCCGCGGCATATCTGGTCAGCCAGGGTTTTTCCGACGTTTATAGTCTCGATGGCGGATTCGAGCTATGGCGTGGCACCTATCCAGCTGAAACGGCTCAGGGCGGCACCGAGTAATTTTTTTTCTTCTCCTGCAGCCCGCGCCCCGCGCGGGCTCGCGCCGTACCTGACGAACGGTCACCTGCAACAATTCATCCAACCGCCCTTGACCTCGCCGAGAACCAACTATCCTTAAGCCCAGGCCATCCAAAAAGGGGAGAGCCGGTACACCGGCGTGCGGGTCATCGGTAGCGATTCACAGGTGTTCTGGGGGGTATACAGCAATCGGTAGTGCCGATTGCATGCCAGCATCAGCTGACTGATCCGGCGTCGGCTCCACGTATCGAGCGAGGTGACGTCATGAGTATTTTTAGCCACTTCCAGCAACGTTTCGAGTCCACCCGTCAGGAAGAACTTTCGCTGCAAGAGTATCTGGAGCTCTGCAAAAGCGATCGCAGTGCTTACGCGTCGGCGGCCGAACGCCTGTTGATGGCCATCGGTGAGCCGGAACTGGTCGACACCTCGAGTAACTCAAGGCTGTCGCGCATCTTCTCCAACAAAGTAATCCGTCGCTATCCAGCCTTTGAAGATTTTCATGGCATGGAAGAGTGCATCGATCAGATCGTCTCCTACTTCCGCCATGCTGCCCAGGGACTGGAAGAAAAGAAGCAGATTCTCTATCTGCTCGGACCGGTGGGTGGCGGTAAGTCCTCGCTGGCAGAGAAGCTCAAGCAACTGATGGAGAAAGTGCCCTTCTATGCAATCAAGGGCTCTCCTGTCTTCGAGTCGCCTCTGGGACTGTTCAACGCCACAGAAGATGGTGCGATCCTGGAAGAAGACTTTGGCATTCCACGGCGTTATCTGAACACCATTATGTCGCCTTGGGCGACCAAGCGATTGGCCGAATTCGGGGGCGATATCAGCCAATTCAAGGTGGTCAAGCTGCACCCATCGATTCTCAACCAGATCGCCATAGCCAAAACCGAGCCGGGTGACGAGAACAACCAGGATATTTCCGCCCTGGTGGGTAAAGTCGATATCCGTAAACTCGAGGAATATCCGCAGAACGACGCCGACGCCTACAGCTACTCAGGTGCGCTTTGCCGGGCCAACCAGGGTTTGATGGAATTCGTCGAGATGTTCAAGGCGCCCATCAAGGTTCTGCACCCGTTGCTCACCGCCACCCAGGAAGGTAACTACAACAGCACCGAAGGCTTGGGCTCGATCCCCTACTCCGGGATTCTGTTGGCCCACTCCAACGAATCGGAATGGCATAGTTTCCGCAACAACAAGAACAACGAAGCGTTCATCGACCGGATCTACATCGTCAAAGTCCCGTACTGCCTGAGGGTCAGCGACGAGATCAAGATCTACGACAAACTGCTGTTCAACAGTTCCCTGGCCAAGGCTCATTGCGCCCCGGACACCTTGAAAATGCTCGCCCAGTTCACCGTGCTTTCGCGCCTGAAAGAGCCGGAAAACTCGAACATTTACTCGAAAATGCGCGTTTACGACGGCGAAAACCTCAAGGATACCGACCCCAAGGCCAAGTCGATTCAGGAATACCGTGACTCCGCAGGTGTCGACGAGGGCATGAATGGCCTTTCGACTCGATTTGCCTTCAAGATCCTGTCGAAAGTCTTCAACTTCGATCCGCACGAAATTGCCGCCAACCCGGTGCATTTGCTGTATGTGCTTGAACAGCAGATCGAACAGGAGCAGTTCCCGGCCGAGGTGCGTGAACGCTATCTGCGTTACCTGAAAGAATACCTGGCGCCGCGCTACATCGAGTTCATTGGCAAGGAAATCCAGACTGCCTACCTTGAATCCTACAGCGAATACGGCCAGAACATTTTCGACCGCTACGTGCTGTACGCCGATTTCTGGATTCAGGATCAGGAATACCGCGATCCGGAGACTGGCGAAATCCTCAACCGCATCGCCCTCAACGAAGAACTGGAGAAGATCGAGAAGCCGGCAGGTATCAGCAATCCGAAGGACTTCCGCAACGAGATCGTCAACTTCGTGTTGCGTGCTCGCGCCAACAACAACGGCAAGAACCCAACCTGGCTCAGCTATGAAAAACTGCGGGTAGTGATCGAGAAGAAAATGTTCTCCAACACCGAGGATCTGCTACCGGTCATCAGTTTCAACGCCAAGGCGAGCAAAGAGGACCAACAGAAACACAACGACTTTGTTACCCGAATGGTGGAACGCGGTTACACAGACAAGCAAGTTCGGCTGCTATCGGAATGGTACCTGCGGGTCAGGAAATCCCAATAAGCGGCAAGCTGCACGCTGTCAGCTGCAAGTCCGGCGCATACATCCGCTATGCGCCTGGCTGGCGGCGGCAGCGATGCCCTTTCTTGCCACTTGAAGTTTGCAGCTTGCAGCTACCGCCTACTCCCGGAGGGGCCTATGAGCTATGTAATCGACCGACGCCTGAACGGCAAGAACAAGAGCACGGTCAACCGCCAGCGTTTTCTACGGCGTTACCGTGACCACATCAAAAAAGCCGTAGAGGAAGCCGTAAGTCGCCGCTCCATCACTGACATGGAGCATGGTGAGCAAATCAGTATTCCAGGCCGCGATATCGACGAGCCGGTGCTTCATCATGGTCGGGGTGGCAAACAGACCGTGGTGCATCCTGGCAACAAGGAGTTCACCGCCGGTGAGCACATCGCCCGACCTCAAGGTGGCGGCGGTGGCGGTGGTCGCGGCAAGGCAGGCAACTCTGGCGAAGGGATGGATGAGTTCGTCTTCCAGATCACCCAGGAGGAGTTCCTCGAATTCATGTTCGAGGATCTGGAGCTGCCCAACCTGGTAAAGCGTCACCTGACCGGGACCGACACCTTCAAAACCGTGCGCGCGGGGATCAGTAACGAAGGCAATCCCTCACGCATCAACATCATTCGCACTTTGCGCTCAGCTCACGCGCGTCGCATCGCCCTCTCCGGCAGCAGCCGCGCAAAGTTGCGCCTGGCTCAGGAGGAACTGGCGCGCCTAAAGCGGGAAGAACCAGACAACTTCGGCGATATTCAGGAAACCGAAGCCGAAATTGAACGGTTGAGTGCACGCATTCACCGCGTGCCCTTCCTGGATACTTTCGACCTCAAATACAACTTGCTGGTCAAACAACCCAACCCTAGCTCCAAAGCGGTGATGTTCTGCTTGATGGACGTTTCCGGGTCGATGACCCAAGCCACCAAAGACATTGCCAAGCGCTTTTTCATCCTTCTGTATCTGTTCCTCAAGCGCAATTACGACAAGATCGAAGTGGTGTTCATTCGCCACCACACCAGTGCTCGCGAAGTCGACGAAGAGGAGTTTTTCTATTCTCGGGAAACCGGCGGCACCATCGTTTCCAGCGCGCTGAAATTGATGCAAGAGGTCATGAGCGAACGTTATCCGGCCAATGAATGGAACATCTATGCGGCCCAAGCCTCGGATGGTGACAACTGGAATGATGACTCGCCGATCTGCCGCGAGATTCTGACCAAGCAGATCATGCCGTTCGTCCAGTACTACACTTACGTTGAGATCACTCCACGCGAGCATCAAGCACTGTGGTTCGAATATGAACGTATCGGCGAAGCCTTTGCCGACACGTTCGCCCAGCAACAACTGGTATCGGCCGGTGATATTTATCCGGTCTTCCGTGAACTCTTCCAGCGCAGGTTAGTGACATGACCGCTAGAGAGCAGAAGCGCCAACCGCTATCCACCGGGTCCGAATGGACATTCGAACTGATCCAGGCCTACGACCGGGAAATCAGCCGCCTGGCCGAGCGCTATGCCCTGGACACTTACCCTAACCAAATCGAAGTGATAACGGCTGAACAGATGATGGACGCCTATGCGTCTGTCGGCATGCCACTTGGCTATCACCATTGGTCATACGGTAAACACTTCCTCAGCACAGAGAAGTCGTACAGCCGAGGCCAGATGGGGCTGGCCTACGAGATCGTGATCAACTCCGACCCCTGCATCGCTTACCTGATGGAGGAAAACACCATCTGCATGCAGGCACTGGTGGTAGCTCACGCCTGCTACGGCCACAACAGTTTCTTCAAGGGCAATTATCTGTTCCGCACCTGGACGGATGCCAGTTCGATCATCGACTACCTGGTGTTCGCCAAGCAGTACATCACCCAATGCGAAGAACGCCACGGAATCGACGCGGTAGAGGATCTGCTCGACTCCTGTCACGCCCTGATGAATTACGGTGTAGACCGCTACAAGCGACCCTACCCGATTTCTGCCGAAGAGGAACGGCGTCGGCAAAAAGAGCGTGAAGAGCATCTGCAAAAACAGATCAATGACCTGTGGCGAACCATCCCCAAAAGCGCAGACAAGAACAGCGACCGCGATAACGCCCGCTTCCCGGCCGAACCCCAGGAGAACATTCTCTACTTCATCGAGAAACATGCCCCGCTACTGGAACCCTGGCAGCGCGAGATCGTACGCATCGTGCGTAAGATCGCTCAGTATTTTTATCCGCAACGCCAGACCCAGGTAATGAACGAGGGCTGGGCGACGTTCTGGCACTACACCCTGATGAATGACCTGTACGACGAAGGCTTGGTCACCGAAGGCTTCATGATGGAGTTCCTGCAATCGCACACCAGCGTAGTGTTCCAACCCGGCTTCGACAGCCCCTACTACAGCGGCATCAACCCCTACGCCTTGGGCTTCGCCATGTACCGGGACATCCGACGCATGTGTGAGAACCCTACCGAGGAAGACCGTCGCTGGTTCCCTGATATCGCTGGCAGTGACTGGTTGTCGTCCATCAAATTCGCCATGAGCAGCTTCAAGGACGAGAGCTTCATCCTGCAGTACCTTTCTCCAACAGTGATCCGCGACCTCAAGCTGTTCAGCATTCTCGATGATGATCAGCGCGATGACCTGCTGGTGCCAGCCATTCATGACGAAAGCGGCTATCGGATCATCCGAGAAACGCTCGCTGCCCAATACAACCTTGGCAACCGTGAGCCCAACGTGCAGATCTGGAGCATCGACCGTCGCGGTGATCGCTCCCTGACCCTGCGTCACCAACAACACGACCGCAAACCACTAGGCGACTCGACCGAGGAGGTTCTCAAGCACCTGCACCGCCTGTGGGGCTTTGATATCCATCTGGAGACCCTGCAGGGTGACCAGATCATGAAAACTCACCATGTGCCGCCCAGAGGCGAGCATAGTGAAGCAGAGTACGGGCGCCTGGACCTGGCGGTCGTGCATCTGTAGACGCATCCTCCGTTGCGGCCAGACAGGTTATTCTGTGGCATCAACGGAGGATTTTCATGCAGATCTACAAAGTCGGCGGCGCCGTACGTGACCGCTTGCTCGGCCAACCGGTCAGTGATATCGACTGGGTCGTGGTAGGCGCGAGCGCTGAGCAAATGCAGGCGTTGGGCTATCGACCTGTGGGTACCGACTTCCCGGTGTTCATCCATCCCAAAAGCGGCGAAGAGTACGCTTTGGCGCGTACCGAACGTAAAAGTGGGCGCGGTTACGGTGGCTTCACTTTCCACGCAAGCCCTGAAGTAACGCTCGAAGAAGACCTGACCCGACGCGACCTGACGATCAACGCCATGGCCGAAGATGAACAGGGAAACATTTGCGATCCCTATAACGGCCAAAAAGATCTTGAAGCTCGAATTTTACGCCATGTATCACCGGCATTCGCCGAAGATCCCCTGCGCGTCCTGCGTGTCGCACGGTTTGCCGCACGCTACGCTGGACTGGGCTTCAAGGTAGCCGCGCAAACCAACGATTTGATGCGTCAACTCAGTGAGTCCGGCGAACTTCAGGCGCTTACCGCCGAACGCAGCTGGAAGGAAATTGCCCGCGCACTGATGGAAGACCAACCGCAGGTTTTCATCCAGGTTCTGCGCGATTGCGCTGCGCTAAAAGAATTGATTCCAGAGCTGGACGCATTGTTTGGCGTACCTCAGCCACCCGCCCATCACCCCGAAATCGACTGCGGCATACACACCCTGGCTGTTCTCGAGCAAGCGGCACGGCACAAGCAGCCGCTGAGCGTGCGCTGGGCCTGCCTGCTCCACGATCTGGGCAAGGGGCTTACCCCTGAGGAAGAATGGCCCAGGCACATCGCTCACGAGCACCGCGGGCTCAAACTCATCAAGGCGGTAAACCAGCGCTTCAAAGTGCCACGCGATTGCCAGGAACTGGCATTGCTGGTCGGCGAATTCCACACCCATTGCCACCGTGCCCTGGAACTCAAGGCATCGACCCTGCTGGGTTTACTGCAAAGCTTTGACGTTTACCGACGGCCGCAGCGTTTTGAGGAGTTCATTGCAGCCTGCGAGATGGATGCACGAGGACGCAAAGGGCTGGAGCAGCGCGAATATCCACAGGCTGACTACCTGCGTGGCGCCGCAGCGGCCGCGCGGGCGGTGCAAGTGCAGCCTCTGGTACAGAAAGGTCTCACCGGACAAGCGCTGGGAGAGGCGTTGAAGGGTGAGCGACTGAAAGCCTTGAAAGCTTACGTCAGCGTTGAACCTTGATCGCAAGTCAAGCTCCCCCCTGCTCACGGCATGACCGTTAGGAGCGGTCTTGTCCTGCGATAGCCACGTCAGAGGCTGGTCAGTTGCTGCCCACGCCACTCAAACGGCACCGGTGCCAGCACCTGATCAATCCTTGCCTCATTCCACAGTTGCCCCATGGTTTTCCCGGCACCCGGATGCCACAACTCCGGCGCAATCAATGCCAGCGGCCAGAGTACGAAAGCATTCTTGAGAATTTCGGCGCGCGGCAGCAGCAAACCATCGAAACTGCCATGCATGTCGTTGTACATCAGCACGTCGATATCCAGCGGCAAGCCTTTGCGATCCGGCGCATAACGGCCATTATCCGCCTCGATGAACTTGAGCCGGCGATCCAGTTCCATCAGCGGCAAATCAGTAAGTCCGGTGACTACCAAATTGATAAATGGACCACTCTTGATCCCGACAGCCTGGCTTTCGAAAACCGGCGAACAGCGCATGTCCTGGAGAAAACCAGCCAGGGCGTCGAGCCCCGCACACAGATTCCGCTCACGCTCGACATTGCTGCCAAGACCAAGGTAAACCCGGTTCAGAGACATCCGCGCTCGA
The DNA here is from genome assembly GCF_004803755.1 of Pseudomonas sp. DG56-2. Classification (NCBI taxonomy): domain Bacteria; kingdom Pseudomonadati; phylum Pseudomonadota; class Gammaproteobacteria; order Pseudomonadales; family Pseudomonadaceae; genus Pseudomonas; species Pseudomonas sp. DG56-2. The sequence goes on along the minus strand of NZ_CP032311.1, from coordinate 463,314 downwards.
TCTCCACGCCGACTCCTGTGGCTGCCGAAACGGCACCAGGTTTGGTCAACTTGAGCTGCAACCAGGGAATCTGGAACTCACTCATCAGCAGCGCGGCAAGGCGCTCGGCGAACGTCTCGACCAACTGAAACTCCGCCTGCTCGGCAAACGCCTGAATACGTGCGGTAACACTGGCGTAGTCCAGCGCCAGGGTCAGATCGTCTCCGGCTGCAGCCGGACGGTTGTCCCAGGCAAAACGCAGGTCCAGACGCAGGCACTGGCGAATACCACGCTCCCAGTCATAGGCACCAATAACGGTGTCGACTTCCAGGCCCTCGATGAACACTCTGTCCAAGCACTTCTCTCCACTGCACGACAAGGGCGACTTGCGCCGCTAGAATCAGGGCGTCCTCGCCCGGAATAGTTAGCATGTTTTGGTTACTGGCGCTGCTCGCCTACCTGCTTGGCTCGCTGTCCTTTGCCATTCTCCTGAGTCGCCTCAATGGCAGTCCGGACCCTCGCATGAGCGGTTCTGGCAATGCCGGGGCAACCAACATGCTGCGCCTGGCCGGCCGCAAGCTCGCGGTCCTGACCCTGCTTGGCGATTTGTGCAAGGGCGTATTGCCCGTGCTAATTGCCAATTATGCCGGCCTTGATCTGCAACAACAGGCCTGGATTGGCTTGTGTGCGGTCATCGGCCATTTGTTTCCGGTGTACTTCTGCTTTCGTGGCGGCAAAGGTGTAGCCACAGCCGCCGGCCTCCTTCTGGGCCTGTACCCGCCAGCAGCGCTATTGGCTGTGAGCGCTTGGCTGCTGACGTTCTACCTGACCCGTACCAGCTCCCTGGCCGCGCTGATCGCCACACCGCTGACGCTACCATTGCTGGCCTGGCGCGAACCTGAGGCGCTCTTGCCAATCAGTGTGCTGACGGTACTGATTGTCTGGCGACACCGCGGCAATTTACGCGACCTTTTTGCCGGCCGCGAACGGCATTTCTGAATCATCTGCATGAGCGAGGCTCATCACAGCGGCGCCAACTGCTCCATTGGCCAACGTGCCTGCACGCTGATAGCAAGGCTTTCCTGCTGCCCCGCCGCCAGTCGCTGGCAACCGGCATAGGCGATCATTGCGCCATTATCGGTGCAAAACTGCGGGCGAGCGTAGTACACATTGCCCTTGAGGCTGGCGAGCATCTCCTCCAACGAAGTACGCAGCGCTTTGTTGGCGCTCACCCCACCTGCGATCACCAGACGCTTGAGTCCGGTCTGTTTCAAAGCACGCTTGCACTTGATGGTCAAAGTTTCCACCACCGCCTGCTGGAAGGCCAGCGCCACGTCGCAACGGGTTTGCTCGCCGTCGTCTCCAGCCTTCTGGCACTGCTGCCAGGTATTGAGGGCAAACGTCTTCAGGCCGCTGAAGCTGAAGTCCAGGCCCGGACGATCGGTCATCGGCCGTGGAAAAACAAAGCGTCCCGGCACACCTCGAGTGGCCAGCAGGGCGATTTCCGGGCCGCCCGGATAGTTCAGTCCCATCAACTTGGCAGTCTTGTCGAACGCTTCGCCTGCCGCGTCATCCAAGGTCTCGCCCAGCAACTCGTATTGACCTATGCCATCCACACGCACCAACTGTGTGTGCCCACCGGACACCAGCAACGCGACGAACGGGAACTCAGGCGGCTGCTCCTCGAGCATCGGCGCAAGCAAATGGCCTTCCATGTGGTGTACGCCCAACGCCGGGATACCCCAGGCGAAAGCCAAGGCCTGGGCACACGAAGCGCCGACCAGCAACGCGCCTACCAACCCCGGACCTGCGGTATAGGCAATGGCATCGATTTCGGTGGCGACACAGTCGGCTTCGGCCAGCACCTGGCGGATCAACGGCAGCATACGCTTGACGTGATCGCGCGAGGCGAGCTCCGGCACCACGCCGCCATAGGCACGGTGCAAGTCGATTTGACTGAACAATGCATCGGCCAAAAGACCGCGTTCACTGTCGTATAATGCGACGCCGGTTTCGTCGCAGGATGTTTCTAATCCCAGTACTAGCATGGGTCTGCGCCTTGTTTAGGCTGAATTCGAAGGCGCGCATGATAGTCCCCACTCCCGATGCCGACCAGCGGTTTTCGATCAGAGGCTTTGCATTCCTGCTGGCTAAGGGTTAACATCCGCAACCCTTAAAAACCGACGTTCTCCAGTGCACAGTTTTGCCACGAGTTCGTTGACCCCCGGTAATGAATGAAGGTAGCTCTGGATGCCAGCCGTCAAAGTTAAAGAGAATGAACCCTTCGACGTAGCTCTGCGTCGTTTCAAGCGCTCCTGCGAAAAAGCCGGTGTTCTGGCTGAAGTTCGTAGCCGCGAATTTTACGAGAAGCCGACTTCTGAGCGTAAGCGCAAAGCAGCAGCCGCTGTTAAACGTCACGCCAAGAAAGTTCAGCGCGAACAGCGCCGCGCCGTTCGCCTGTACTAATACAGACGTCCGTCGCAAGCTTCTGCCTCGCCCGGCCTTCAAGCCGGGCTGCTGGCAGTAGTTGTTTTATCCTCAGGTCTGAGCGCCCGAGGCGTCCCATTGCCCTGCAATGTGACAACCTGCCTGAATCGTCAGAACTGGTTTTATACCAGCTGTGCGCGTCGGTACTGACGAGCCTTAACCGGCTGCAGACGAGCACGTCTTTCCGAATTTTGTGTTTACCCATTCGACATCGCTCGAACGCGAAGCCGTCCCTGCAGCATTAGCGATTACACTTGCTTATCGCCTGATGATGAGAGCGCCATGGCCGGGCTGATTCCCCAAAGTTTCATCGACGACCTCCTCAACCGCACCGACATCGTCGACGTGGTGAGCTCGCGCGTGCAACTGAAAAAAGCAGGCAAAAACCTCACAGCCTGTTGCCCGTTCCACAAGGAAAAAACCCCGTCGTTCAGCGTGAGCCCCGACAAGCAGTTTTATTACTGCTTCGGCTGCGGCGCGGGGGGCAATGCCTTGGGCTTCATCATGGACCACGACAACCTGGACTTCCCCCAGGCCGTCGAGGAACTGGCCAAGGCCGCCGGCATGGAAGTACCTCGCGAAGAAGGTGGTCGCGGGCACAAGCCTCGGCAACCCACCGACTCTCCGCTTTATCCGCTGCTGGAAGCGGCTGGCGAATTTTATCGTCAGGCCTTGAAAAGCCACCCGACACGCCGCTCAGCCGTGGAGTACCTCAAAGGCCGCGGGCTGTCCGGCGAGATCGCTCGAGATTTCGGTCTGGGCTACGCCCCGCCAGGCTGGGATAACCTGTTCAAGCACTTGAGCAGCGACACACTACAACAAAAGGCCATGATCGATGCCGGCCTGCTGATCGAGAACGCTGAGTCAGGCAAGCGCTACGACCGCTTCCGTGACCGGGTCATGTTTCCGATTCGCGACAGTCGTGGCCGGGTTATCGCATTTGGTGGTCGGGTGCTCGGCGACGACAAGCCCAAGTACCTGAACTCCCCGGAAACACCCGTGTTTCACAAAGGCCAAGAGCTGTATGGCCTGTACGAGGCACGAAAATTCAACCGCAACCTCGATGAAATCATCGTGGTCGAAGGCTACATGGACGTTATCGCCCTGGCCCAGCAAGGCCTGCGCAATGCGGTAGCAACACTCGGCACAGCCACAAGCGAAGAACACCTCAAGCGTCTTTTTCGCGTTGTGCCCAGCGTGCTGTTCTGCTTCGACGGCGATCAGGCAGGGCGCAATGCTGCCTGGCGCGCCCTGGAAGCCACCCTCTCGAGTTTGCAGGACGGTCGCAAAGCACGCTTTTTGTTCCTGCCCGAGGGCGAAGACCCAGACACCCTTATTCGCGCGGAAGGCACCGATGCGTTTCGCGCTCGAATCAACCAGCATGCCCAGCCCTTGGCCGACTACTTTTTCCAGCAGTTGACCGAAGAAGCCGACCCTCGCTCACTTGAGGGCAAGGCGCACATGGCAACGCTGGCAGCACCGTTGATCGAAAAAGTGCCGGGGGCCAACCTACGCGCATTGATGCGCAATCGGCTCAAGGAAATCACCGGCCTGGATAATCACCAGGTCGAGCAACTGAGTCACAGCGCTCCTGCCGAAGCGCCGCCAAGCTACGACCCTGGCATCGATTACGATGCCATTCCCGACTACAACCCCGACTACGGCGACTTCCACCAGCCCGACTACACGCCAGTGCAACAACAGTGGACGCCAAGCAAGGGAGGCAAGAAGAAGTGGGAAGGCAAGCCATGGGACAAAAAAGGCAAGCCGTGGGAGCGTAACGGCCAACGCCAGGATGCACCACCGCGCGTACCAACCTCGGTAGAACCTCCGACCTTGAGCGCCCTGCGCACCTTGCTACACCACCCGCAGCTAGCCAAAAAGGTCGAGGATGCTGGCCATTTCGCAGCGGAAGAACATGTCTACGCCCAACTGCTGGTGGCCTTGCTGGAGGCGTTGCAAAAGAATCCTGAGCTACGCTCACTACAGCTGATTGCACGCTGGCACGGCACTGAACAAGGCCGCTTGCTACGCGCACTGGCTGAAAAGGAATGGCTAATCGATGCCGACAACCTTGAACAACAGTTTTTCGACACTATAACTAGCTTGTCAGCTCGCCAACGCGAGCGAAGCCTGGAACATCTGCTCAGGAAAGCACGTCAAAGTGAGTTGAGCGCAGAGGAAAAAAATCAGCTGCGCGACCTGTTAAGCCGGAATGTTCACGCACAAACCCCGACCTCAACTGGCGCGTGAGGTCCTAGCTCGGGTATAATCCTCGGCTTGTTTTTTGCCCGCCAAGACCTTCAGTGGATAGGGTGTTATGTCCGGAAAAGCGCAACAGCAGTCTCGCATCAAAGAGTTGATCACCCGCGGTCGTGAGCAGGGCTACCTGACTTACGCGGAGGTCAACGACCATCTGCCAGAGGATATTTCAGATCCGGAGCAGGTGGAAGACATCATCCGCATGATCAACGACATGGGGATCAACGTATTCGAGAGTGCTCCGGATGCGGATGCCCTTTTGTTGGCCGAAGCCGACACTGACGAAGCCGCAGCTGAAGAAGCTGCTGCTGCGTTGGCGGCTGTGGAAACCGATATTGGTCGTACGACCGACCCGGTCCGCATGTACATGCGTGAAATGGGAACCGTCGAGCTTCTGACCCGTGAAGGCGAAATCGAAATCGCCAAGCGTATCGAAGAAGGTATTCGCGAGGTCATGGGAGCTATCTCCCATTTCCCGGGTACTGTCGACTACATCCTCAGCGAATACGATCGAGTAACCGCCGAAGGCGGTCGCCTGTCTGACGTTCTCAGTGGCTACATCGACCCGGACGACGGCATTGCCCCTCCGGCCGAAGTTCCGCCGCCTGTCGATCCGAAAGCTCCGGCCAAGGCCGAGAGTGACGACGAAGACGAAGAGAAAGAAGAAGCCGAGGAAGAGGAAGAAGCCGAAAGCGGTCCCGATCCAGTCATTGCCCAGCAGCGCTTCGGTGCCGTTCAGGAGCAACTGAACGCCACCCTCAAAGTGTTGAAGAAGAACGGTCGCCAGCACAAGGACAGCATCAAGGCGATGCTTGAACTGGCTGAGCTGTTCATGCCGATCAAGCTGGTGCCAAAGCAGTTCGAAGTATTGGTCGAGCGTGTTCGCAGTGCTCTTGATCGTCTGCGCCAGCAAGAACGCGCGATCATGCAACTGTGTGTACGTGATGCACGTATGCCTCGTGCCGACTTCCTGCGCCTGTTCCCAAGCAACGAAACGGACCAGACCTGGAGCGGTGATCTTTCCAAGCGCAGCACCAAGTGGGCTGCAGCGCTGGGCGAGAAAAACGATGCCATCGTCGCTTGCCAGCAGAAGCTGATCGACCTGGAGAACGAAACCGGCCTGACTATCGCCGAGATCAAGGACATTAACCGTCGCATGTCGATCGGTGAAGCCAAGGCTCGTCGTGCGAAGAAAGAAATGGTCGAGGCCAACCTTCGTCTGGTTATCTCCATCGCCAAGAAGTACACCAACCGCGGTCTGCAATTCCTCGATCTGATCCAGGAAGGCAACATCGGTTTGATGAAGGCAGTGGACAAGTTCGAATACCGTCGCGGTTACAAGTTCTCGACCTATGCCACCTGGTGGATTCGTCAAGCGATCACCCGTTCGATCGCCGACCAGGCTCGCACCATCCGTATTCCGGTGCACATGATCGAGACGATCAACAAGCTCAACCGTATCTCCCGGCAGATGCTGCAGGAAATGGGCCGTGAACCGACCCCGGAAGAGCTGGGTGAGCGCATGGAAATGCCTGAGGACAAGATCCGCAAGGTATTGAAGATCGCCAAAGAGCCGATCTCCATGGAAACCCCGATCGGTGACGACGAAGATTCGCACTTGGGTGACTTCATCGAAGACTCGACCATGCAGTCGCCAATCGATGTAGCCACGGTTGAAAGCCTCAAGGAAGCGACTCGTGACGTGCTCTCCGGTCTGACCGCACGCGAAGCCAAAGTGCTGCGCATGCGTTTCGGTATCGACATGAACACCGATCACACCCTCGAAGAGGTCGGCAAACAGTTCGACGTGACCCGTGAACGGATCCGTCAAATTGAAGCCAAGGCGCTGCGCAAGCTGCGCCACCCGACGCGAAGCGAGCATTTGCGCTCCTTCCTCGACGAGTGATGACAAACCCCGGCCCAGTCCGGGGTTTTTCTTTTGTGCAAACCACTCTTTTTCATCCCCTCGCCACACCCTATCGTAGAAATGCCCGTCTACACTCGAATCAGTTCACCTGTGTGACGAGGCCGATATGCCCAAAATGCCGGCCCTTCTGTTGGTGTTCCAACTGATTTGGAGCACAACGGCCGGCGCCTTGACCCTGACAGAGGAAGAAAAAGCCTGGCTCAGCGCCCACCCTCAGCTGCGCCTAGGCGTCGACGCATCCTGGCCACCGTTTGAATACCGCGACCAGGAGGGTCGCTACCAGGGATTGGCTGCCGACTACATTGCTCTGTTTCAAGAGCGGCTGGACATAACCTTCAAGTTGGTCGAGCCGGCCACCTGGACGGCTGTGCTGGAACAGGCCAAACAGAACAAACTGGATCTGCTCCCCGGCATCATGTCGACACCGGAACGCCAGAATTTCCTGGCCTTCACCCGTCCCTACCTGGATTTCCCAATCGTCATTCTGGCCCATAAGGGTGGCCCACAGCCGCGCAAACTCAACGACCTCTATGGGCTGAAAGTGGCCGTTGTAGAAAACTATGCCCCCCATGAATTGCTGCGCAGCCATCATCCCGACCTGAACCTGGTCGCGATGCCTAACGTCAATTCCGCACTGCAGGCCCTGGCCATCGATGAAGTGGATGCCGTTGTTGGCGATCTGGCATCAAGTATCTGGAGCTTGCGCCAGCTCAAGCTCGATGGGCTGTATGTAAGCGGCGACACCTCTTACCGATATCAATTGGCTATGGCGGTACCTCGAGAACAGAAAATCCTCGTCGGTATCCTCGATAAAGTCATGGCAGACATGAGTGCGGGTGAAGTCAGCGATATTCAGGAGCGATGGGTTGGCAAGGTGCTCGACCATCGGACCTTCTGGACTGACTTATTGATCTACGGACTACCCGGCATCTTGTTGCTGGTCGCCCTGTTGCTGGCGGTGATTCGGGTCAATCGGCGGTTGAGCTCCGAAATTTCCCGACGTATCGCCCTGGAGCAGGAGTTGCGCAGCAGCGAATACCATTATCGGGGCCTTATCGAAAGCCTGTCGGCAATCGCCTGGGAAGCTGACGCCAATGACTTCAAGTACAGCTACGTCTCACCCCACGCGGAGGATCTGCTTGGGTATCCGCTGGGCCAATGGCTACGTCCGGGCTTCTGGCGCAGCATCATTCATCCCGACGATGCACTTTGGGCGCAGGCCTACTGCGACACTGAAACTGCTGCCGGACGCGACCACAGCCTCGAATACAGGGTCATTCGTGCCGACGGCCGTAGCCTTTGGGTGCGCGACATCGTCAGCCTGATCGAGCATGGACACAAGCCAGTAATGCGCGGGCTGATGATTGATATCAGCGAAACCAAGAACGCCGAAGATGCCCTGCGTCTCTCCGAGCAGAAATTTGCCTCCGTTTTCCAGCAGTGCCCGGACATCCTTTTGATTGCCCGCCTCAGCGACGGCTGCTTGCTGGAGGTCAATGAAGCATTTGAAGAGCAAATCGGCCTGAGTGCAGCAGAGGTAATCGGGCGTACAACCACGGACCTGAACATTTGGGGGACCAATGGCATCGGCCCCGGGCTACTGCTGCGCTTGCAGTCAGGTAGCATCCGCAACCTGGAAACGCTGTTCCGTCGCAGCAACGGCCAGCTGTTCACCGGCCTGATATCGGCAGAAACGTTCGAGCTCGACAGCACACCTGCGCTGGTGGTGGCCGTGCGTGATATCAGTCAGCTCAAGGAAACCCAGGAGCAGCTGCAAACCTCCGAAGAAAAATTTGCCAAGGCATTCCACGCATCGCCCGATGGCCTGCTGCTCTCGCGCCAACGTGACGGCATGCTGCTCGAGGTAAACGACGGATTTTGCCGCCTGACCGGTTTCGACAGTCGCATGTCGCTGGATCACACTTCCCTGGACCTGGGTATATGGGTAGACCTCAACGAACGTCGCCGGCTGCTGGAACTGCTGAAAAAAGACGGCTTCGTGCGGGATTTCAGTTGTCATATCCGACGCAGTGACGGGCAGATCCGCCTGTGTGAACTATCTGCCCGCCCCTTACCGATCGGCAGTGAAGACTGCATGCTGACCATCGCCCGGGACATCACCGAGCGCCACCTGATGCAGGAAAAACTGCAACTGGCCGCAACGGTGTTCGAGAACACTGCTGAGGGTGTGCTGATCACCGACACCGACCAGCACATCAGCGCCGTGAACAGGGCCTTCAGCGAAATAACCGGGTACAGCGAGTTCGAAGCCCTGGGGCAAACGCCACGCCTGCTCGCCTCGGGCCAACACGACAGCGCGTTTTACGTGTCGATGTGGCACCAGTTGACCGCTGAAGGGCATTGGCAAGGCGAAATCCAGAACCGCCGCAAAAATGGCGAGCTGTACCCTAGCTGGCTGACTATCAGTGCCGTGCGCAACAACGAGCGGGTCATCACCCATTTCGTCGCGGTATTTGCCGACATCTCGAGCCTCAAGCATGCCCAGGCGAAACTCGACTACCAGGCGCACCATGATCCGCTGACCGGATTGCCAAACCGCACCCTGTTCGAAAGCCGACTGCAAGCCGCCCTTACCTGCGCGCAGACCTCCAAACGCCAGGGAGCCGTATTGTTCCTCGACCTGGACCGCTTCAAACACATCAACGACAGCCTGGGCCATCCCGTCGGTGACCTGCTGCTAAAAGGTATTGCCCAGCGCCTGAAAGAACAGGTTCGAGACATCGACACCGTGGCCCGACTGGGCGGTGACGAGTTCATCATTCTCTTGCCCGGTCTGCATCAACCTAGCGATGCAAGCCACATTGCCAACAAGTTGCTGGCCTGCTTCAGCGCTCCTTTCCAGGCCGGCGAACACGAGTTTTTTACCAGCGCCAGCATCGGCACCAGCCTCTACCCGCAGGACGGCAGCGACGTTGCTTCTCTGATCCGCAACGCCGACGCAGCGATGTATCGATCCAAAGCCAAGGGGCGCAATAGGGTGGAATCCTACACCCGCGACCTGACCGCCCAGGCCAGTGAACGCATCGCCCTGGAGCATGAACTGCGCCGGGCAATCGAGCGTAACGAGCTGAGCCTAAACTTCCAACCAAAGTTCAGCCTGAAAACTCAGAGTCTTGTTGGCGCCGAAGCACTGATTCGCTGGACCCATCCGCTGTTTGGTGAAGTCCCGCCTGAGCACTTCATCGCCCTGGCCGAAGAAAACGGCATGATCCTGCAATTGGGAGATTGGGTCCTGGAAAAAGCCTGCCAGCAGATGCAGGCCTGGAAAAAACATTACCTGCCGTTCGGCCCCTTGTCGGTCAACCTCGCCGGCGCCCAACTTCGCCAACCAAGCCTGATCAAGCGTATCGAGCAACTGTTGAAGACCCATCAACTCAAAGCCGGCGACCTGCAACTGGAGATCACCGAAAACTTCATCATGAGCCAGGCTGAAGAAGCCTTGGCCATCCTCCATCAACTCAAACACCTGGGCGTACAACTGGCCATTGATGACTTCGGCACAGGCTACTCCTCCCTGAGTTACCTCAAGCGCCTGCCGCTGGACATCCTCAAGATCGACCAGTCGTTCATTCGCGGGCTACCAGATGACCCCCACGATGCCGCCATCGCCCGAGCCATCATCGCCCTGGGACGCAGCATGCAATTGACCATCATCGCCGAAGGCGTCGAGAACCTGGCCCAGCAACGATTCCTCACCGCCGAAGGCTGCGAACAGATCCAGGGCTACATCATCAGCCTGCCATTAGCAGCCGACGAATTCGCCACAACGTTTCTTCGTATAGCAGTTTCGGATCTTTCGGATGGCACAGCCCGCAAACCCTCGTTATAATCCGCGACCACTGGGGCCTATAGCTCAGTTGGTTAGAGCAGAGGACTCATAATCCTTTGGTCCACGGTTCAAGTCCGTGTGGGCCCACCAAACAGAAAGCCGCGCATTGCGCGGCTTTCACGTTTCTGACTGTCGCTTCATGGACGTTTCAAAACATTAAACTGTCCACAAAATGTCCACTCCTTCACAGAGACAAAAGAAAATCTCGCAGATCTTGACCTGGGATAGGGTTCAAATAGATCGAAGTGCCGCTCTTCAAGTGAATGACAGCACCTTGCAGCCAATCATTGCTGTAGGGGTTCAACGTCGTAATGTGGTCGATGTTAATAACGTGTTTTTGTTCGTTTCTATCTACGATCGAGACAAACTTGCTCATCAGGAGCCTCTCTGCTGATTGGAAAGTGGATTCAGATTCACTACGTCAGCCAAGTGACCTGGGCTGAAATGTGCGTATTTCTGAGTCATCGCAAGGGTGGCGTGACCTAGCACCCGCTGCAAGGTGAGGATATCACCACCGTTCGTCATGTAATGACTCGCAAAAGTATGCCGTAACACATGCGTTAGCTGGCCTGCGGGCAGATCCAGTTCAATAGCATCGACAGCCCGGCGGAAAGTCTCGTAGCTGTCTTTGAATGGAAGCGCTTGTTGAAGGCGTTTTTCCAGATCAGGGGCCACTGGTACCGAGCGATTTTTACTCGACTTAGTTTTGCTGTAGTGCACAAGCCCCTTGCGGACTTGACGCGGCTGCAGCTTCTCAGCTTCCCCCCAACGCGCACCGGTGGCCAAACAAACCTCCGAGATCAGACGAGCATCGCCCCCCAGCTCCTGGAGCTTGTCCAACAGGAGGCCGATTTGATCCGAAAGGAGGTACACCATCTCAACCTCATCGAACTTCAACCCCCGCACATTCGCTAACGGATTCGGTGCGTGCCACTCCCCTAACCGCTCCAGTTCGTTGAACACCGCCCTCAGATAGGCCAGCTCATGATTGAGCATATTGGCGCTCACAGGCCGGCCTGGTTGCCCCGCTTTCGTGTATCGCGAGTGCATGCCTGCAGCACGCTCGGCCCGGTACGTTGCAAAGTGGGATGCGTTGAACGCCGAGGCCTTCGGGTTGCCCATACGCTCGACCATCAACAACAGCAGATCCCGCCTTGAATCACCTGTCTTGAGCGTTTGTGGCCTGCCGCACAAGCCTTTCATTCAGCAGATTCTGCCGCACGGGCTGAGTCTGCCCCGGGTGCCGAAAGGCGATCAGGTCTGGCAGCACAGTGAGGCCTGCCAGCAACGTGTCGACGCCGACGGTAACTGGCTCCGCCAGACTGATGGAAAGATTCAAGATAAGGCGATCGAGCGAGAGGTGGAGGCCATGAACAACACCGAGCGCTTCCAGAGCCACACCAGGAACGTGGACGACCATTCGACCGAGTCAGTGGGTGGGGTGAAGAAGATCGAGGCTCTGGGAGCACTCAAGCTGCTTTCCGGGGGATCGGCCAGCCTGGCTGCTGTGGACGATCTGCACCAGGCCACAGGCCGCGACTTCAACCTGGTGGTCGGCCAGAAGCACAACGCAACAGTCGGCGGGGATATGCAGGAGCAGATCCAGGGCCTGCGCCGCAGCGTGGTCAAAATCAGTCAGCAGCTCCAGGCACCTAAGACTTGGATAGGGTCCGAGGGAGTGAATTTATTGAAGGTCGTGTGTGATCTTCTCGACTTGGTGCAACAGATGAATGCACAGCTCGCTGGCCACACACATGGACCTACGCCAACTCCTAATAATTCTAGTTATTTTAGTACAGCATCAACCCAGACCCAAGTACTTGGAATTACACTTAAAGAAATCACCTTATAGGCATTATAAAGTCCAGCTCACTCATACGAGTTAGACTTGTTATATATATCGATTTGCTCATCGTCAAACCCTAGGTTTTTGAGTAAATCCGGCACCTCACCCCGAGAGGGTTCTTTATAGAATAAATCACAAACCCCAACGCAATACGCGCTAGCCTCTAAAGTCTCCAGCGCTGCCATAAACATCGGAACACCTGCCTCGGAGGCAATAAGCTTCTCCGATAAGTGTTCCACTTTCTTGGTGTGAGAGAGCAACTCCTTCAGATAATACCTTTCATTTACAGAGTACTTTAAAGCTACCTGAGGGAAAAATTCTTTTAGCAAGGGCGCCTTGTATCCAGGTGGTAGTCGAGTGCTACTGGGCTTCCCTCCCTTGTAAATGGAGAGAATTACATTCATGCTTTCAGACGCGCAAACTTCAAATAAATTTCTGAGCCGATGAACCTCCTCATCAACGCATATTATCTTTTTAGCGTTTGAGGTCTTGTCTTTAATTTTGTCACGAATCACGTTAATAACAAAACCCACGACCACACCAATCAGCGCCCCACCGTAAGGCAAAAGCATCTCAAACGTGCTTTTCTTCTGTTTGATTAGCTCTACATAAGAAAGGCACTGAGCGAATTCCAGAACATCCACTTTCAATTGCTCCTAGTTATTTATCGATCGAAATTCAGGGAATTGAGAGAACAAGTTTTCACCGTATCGACGAAGCCAATATTTATAATAGGGGAATGTTACTATCCTAAGCGTGATCCACCACAGAACTACAGCCGCATCATCATTCATTTGATAACTGGAAATTGAGCCATGAGATACTGAGTGCCTCAGGCCTCCGTAAACCCTGTCAATTAAAACCGCTCTCAATGTATATAGGATGTCAGGGCCGAATGCACTTATGATTTTTGGGTGGTCCAGTAAGAATTTTATGCCATCTCTTTCTTGGTCGCCATTACCGTGCAGTGTTGTGGGTTCCGCGTCTAGCTGTTCCAAGCAGTATCTTAATGAGTTTTCAATTTGCGGTATGAGTAGATGACTGGATATTAAGAAGTCACCCTGCAGTCCTGCAGTGAGCCCTCGAGCAAAAAAGTCTATGTGATCTCGAGGGACGAAAGGATTGTTTTCCAGGAGAGGCATCCATGCTTCTTTATCAAAATAAAATGTATTTGCAATTTCCTCCATAGCTGGAAGTATTGAAGAGTGGACCATAGACCTGTGTTCAAGTCTGAGTGCTTGCATTAAGAAACTTTCAAGAGCGGCATTATCCTCACCTTCGCCAAGGCCAGGAGTTCTCGCGATGGTTAGACCGTCTGAGTCTATATGGTCTGCCCCCAAATCAGCAAAAATACTATTCTCAATATTTTCTTGTACAACCTTCTTCAGCTTATTTATCTGAATCGGATTTGTTACCGCCAAAGCCAACCGAAAAATACTGTCTTGAAAATCGAGACCTTGAACCATTTTTTCGGCTGCTTTTACCCTATCTGAAATGTCACCAGAGGAAAAAGTCACAGTCTTCATTTGATGCTTCAGTTCGCGCTGATGCGTTCGCATTTTGACGTACAAATCTTCCTGCTTTTCTCGGGTGCCCGGGATATTTCTAAGAGCGTCAATAGACGCCTTAAGGCACCCAGCTGCTAGTAAGCTTGGATGGTGCTCCGCTTCTTTTTCATGGCACAAGGCAATTGCTTCAATTGCTTTATATTCTTTTTGTTTGTCATTCATTGCTACAGCGCAGGCCTGAGAGGCCTCAAGCAATGAGACAGCCCGTCTGAATTGCTTATCAGCAACTAACTCATTAGACAAGTCGAATGCGGTTTCGTATAAAAAATTATCATCTTTTATTCCAAACTCTGCGGCAAGCCGTATAAGTGCCACCGGATACTCGACCAAATCTTTTTTCTCAAGTAGCCATATCGCGAACTCATTTACCAGACTTGCATTTTTTGCACCGCCGCGACGCAATGAATAATTTAATCGAAGTGCGCGCTCAAGCCGTGTTACTGCCGAAAACTTCTCACCCTTTGAATCAAGATTTCTAGCAGAATCAATATAGGATGCTACTGCTATGTGTGCCTGCTCAATGCCTCCAGCTTTCTCGCACCAGACATAATCGCTTAGCCTTGCCCTGAGTTCGCTATTCACTATGTTGGATGTTATCGATGACATGCAGAAAACCTGAGTTCTGCTGGCGTTTCCAATGCAAAAACTTGCACCCTCCCCGAATCTAATCATAGGGTTAAACGGCGTTCTCGGACTAGAAGGCTTCAGCATCATGGACGTTATTAGCTTGAGAAGCTGCCCAGCAGCTCCAGTCTCAACATGGGCAAGCATTGAGTAAACTGCCGTGCAATCGTCTGCCTCAATGAGGCTTGGGTCATTTGCCACAGCGAGCAGCTCAAGTGGTGAGACTTCTAAGTTATTAGTATCCATTAATGGCCCATCTAGTCTTACGCGAAGGTGTGCTGACAAAACTGCCATGGGTAAGAAAAATTTGCATGAAAAATCACTTATCCCCCTCCCGCCGACGTGCTCTGCGTTCGATTTTTGTGCAAACCGACTAAGTAGTGCAAACCGGGCCCCAGCCCAGGCCAGCTACGGGGTTTATGAGGCGCTCGGCAGTTGCACGGTATGCAAAGTTTTGCAAAGAAATGTAGAGGCCTTGCACTAGACCGAGAGCGAGCCAAGTCGGGAGTGGATTGCTGGAGGCCCCGGTTCACAAGGCATCATGCCCAGAAAAACATGGCAGCGGAGGGTTTTCAAATTATGAGCGGGTCACATCAGGTGTGGTATTTGGTTCAATAGGAAGGGCCGCCATAACGGCTGTGAGTCAAGACAGCCGGGGCTTCCCCAGCATTTCACTCACTTCACAAGCTAGCCAAAATTTAAAGCTTCGAACCGCAGCATGCTGAGTGTTTGAAAAACACCGGAAAGGGAGGTGAGGTTCGTGCAATATCGTCACAACCTACCATGAGCACCAGCGAATTTTGCGTCACTCGGAACCAAGCTAGGGGATAGACGAAATGTGGGAGTTTTTTGCTTCGGATATGGGGAAAGTCGCGTTAGGGGGCCTGATCGCCATTTCCGGCCAGCTCATAGTGTTCATATTGGGATGGATAAAGGAGTCACTTCTTTCGTGGAAAAAGCGAGAAATCGAAGCTCAGCACCTTAGTATTCGATTGGTGCTCGCGCTGGAAAAGCTGGTGGGTGACTGCTACAACGCGGTAAACGACCCACTCTATACAGATGAAAATGGGTACACCCGCAGCTCGGTCCCAAACCCGGAATTCGCACTTCCTGAAGGCGGTGACTATCGAGCGCTGCCAACCCAACTTATGTACGACATCATGTCGATGCCAAATCGGCTCGAGGGAATCAAAG
This sequence comes from Pseudomonas sp. DG56-2, assembly GCF_004803755.1. Classification (NCBI taxonomy): domain Bacteria; kingdom Pseudomonadati; phylum Pseudomonadota; class Gammaproteobacteria; order Pseudomonadales; family Pseudomonadaceae; genus Pseudomonas; species Pseudomonas sp. DG56-2. The sequence goes on along the minus strand of NZ_CP032311.1, from coordinate 447,577 downwards.
AAGGATTGGCATCTGCTCGGGAGAACGCTTCCCCTCCGGACTATGACGAATACCACCTCTACCGACGCGAGACACTTTCCACGCTCGGTTTAAAAGCTATAGCGCAGATAGAGTCTCTTTGCGCGACGTACAAGATTCCCCTCCCTGAACGGCCCAGTTTTTACGACCCAAAGCAAGGCCTCCGCGATCAACTCGCAAGAATTGAAGAATTCCATAAAAGGAATTTGCAATCTTGGCAATCCATCATAGGTAGCTCTGAAAGCCCCTAGGGGGGATAGAGAATGTCCACAAAACGTCCACACCCTCTAGAAAATTAACGGGATATAAGCCCATATATTCCTTTAAAAACGGGCTGACCTGGCCATCCCTCTGTGCTTTCCTGGCTTGAGTTTGGACTCATAATCCTTTGGTCCACGGTTCGAGTCCGTGTGGGCCCACCAGTTTCAAAGCCGCGCACCGCGCGGCTTTTTTATGCCCGTAAGAAATATTCCGCCGCTCCCAGTTTAGGCGCCTCTCGAATCGTCCCGGATTCGTCTTACAAGCACATGAAAAGTGCGACGCACGCATTGCTAACTCGTTGATTCAAGACATCTTTCAATGAAGCAATTGGCCATCAGCGCCACGGATGGCTGATATCCCGGTAGAATGCCTTTCGCGTGCCTGCGATCTGCCAATGCAGCAGGGACCATGCGTTCACAGCACAGTAGTTTTGGTGACAGGGGACTCCATGGAGGTCGCCAGAACGACGATTGCAAGACACGTGCGGTACACGTGCAATCCATTAGCTAAGATCAAGATGAGGGCTCGTACGCTTGAGCGCGCCCTCTGCAGATGTGAGCTGCGAAGTACTCATGCGGTACGGTACAAACTTAGGGGTTTTTGTTTATGTCTGCTCAGCGTCACGATGCTACTGATTCGCCGTTGGTGACAGTGATCATCGCGTCCTACAATCATGCGCGATATATCGAAACGTGCATTAATAGCGTTATCAACCAGACTTATAAGAATATAGAGCTGCTGGTCATCGACGATGGTTCCAAGGACGACAGCCAGGCAATTTTGCAGCGACTGCAAGCGCAGCACGGTTTCGATTTGAAGTTGCAGGCCAACCAAGGCCTGGCTCGCACCCTGAATGATGCCATTGAACGCGCGCGCGGTGAGCTGATCGTGCCATTCGGTTCCGACGACATTATGTTCCCCCATCGCATCGCCACCCAGGTCGAGTACATGCGTGGCAAGCCTGAGGTGGGAATCTGCTCGGCCAACATCGAGACCATCGACCAGGATGGCAAGGTGATGGGCCCCCGCGAACAGCGTAAGCGCAATCTGCCCTTTCGCCGCCTGGATTTCGATGATCTGTTTCTCGACCGCAAGCCTGGGCCAATGGCTGCAACGTTGATGCTGCGTCGTGAAGCCTTGGATAAAGTGGGCGGTTTCAATGCCAATATCCGCCTGGAAGACGTCTACATCGAGCTGGCAATCACCCGCGCCGGTTACTTTATCGACGTGCTCGGCGAGGTGCTGGCTCAATACCGTGACCACCCGAGCAATACCTTCAAGAACGGCCGCTTCATGGTGGATAACGTACTACGGACATATGAGGTGTTCTGCGATCATCCACGCTATGAGTGGGTGTGCATGAACTTTCGTAACTCCATGCTGCTCAAGTACGCCAACCGCGATAAGGCCCTTGCCCGAGAGATCCTGGCGGAAATCCCGGTCAAGTTCTGGAACAAGAAAACCTTCCGCGGTATGTGGCGACTGATCAGCTCAGCGAAGATGCGCGGTCACGCTTCCAGTAAATGAGCGATTGCCCGTAAACCATTGCCAGCGGCAACCAGATCAAGAACCAATGTTCTTTAGGGCGTGACATGAAGGCGCTGCCTTCAGTCAGGCCCGAAGCAAAACCGAACACCAGCCAGGTGGCCGCCAGGGTAACGGTTGGATGCTTTCGATAGATCCAGCTGAAATACATCGCCAGGCCATATAGCGTCATCCACAGCACCAATCCTACGATACCGCCCGCGTACAACACCCCCAACTCAATGTTGTGGGGATCGGAAAGCTTGCGTATTCCGGGAATGGCCACCGTCATGGGGCTGTCGTATCCATGGCCCAGCCATGGGTGCTCGCCAATCTGGCGCAACGCATCCATCCAAATGGCCGGGCGGTAGGAGATGCCGCGCTGAGTGATCGCTTCAGGGTGAAGAATCGCAACGCCCACCAAAGTCAGCGCCGCCAACCCCAGCGCAATCATCCCGCGGCGTCGATCGCCGACGATCAGCAACCAGATCAGCGCCCCCGCAAGACCAACCAAGGGTGTCCGTGAGCCAGTGGCAAGGATCGCGGCGCCTAGCAGCGCCAGGCAAATAATCGGCAAAGGACTCAGTGGGCTCCGCGCCTGAAACCACGAAGCCAGCCAGAATGCGGCGAATGCCCCAAAGACGTGACCGGTGAGGAGCGGGTTGTAGAGCGCGCCGTACCCAGTCAGTCGGTAACGAAAGATGGAGGGGGTGTTGAAGGCGAAATACAGAAGCGAAAGCCCCGCAGCCACAGCAGCGATGATAGCTGCCAGGCGTGTGAGCTGCCCAAGGCGCTCAGGAGTACGCAGGGCGATGATGCCTGCGGCAAACATCAGCATGGCAATGTACAGCGGGCGCTTGAGCAAGCTGCCGACCGAATTCTCGGTATCGGACCAGGCAAGACTCAGCATGGTGTAGGCGCTGAAGGTCAGGAAAGCAATAAATAAAGGGTTGCTCGTGAGGGGCTTGAGCAAGCGCGGACGCAGGATCAAGGCCAGCAGAGTTGGAAAGGCGAGAAAGATATAAAAGGATTTATGGTAGTGCGGGCGCTCCCAGGCCCAGAACATTCCTGTCAGCGTGACAAGCCAGCCAAGCGGCAGCAAGTAGCTGATGATTAGATTCCCCAAGCGTTGGGGGGTGGATTGAGTCAATACATCCGTTGACATGAAGCGTGCTCGTCAAGTTGAGAGGCTAGATTGTATGTGCTGAGCGAATTTGTAGCGAGGCTGAAGCCGCACAAGCCTGCTCCAGCGCAGTTGTTCACCGCGCGGGAAGCTTGCCGGGTAGCATGGGGTGTGGATAGGCTAACGGGTTTACCTCGTCCGCCACGCTACGCGCCAACCCAGAGAATACCCATGTCCGACAGTCGCCCCATCGCCCTCGATGAAATCGACCGCCAACTGATTTCGCTCTTGCAGATCAACGCCCGCGAAAGCGTTGCCATGCTTGCCCGGCAGTTGGGCATTGCCCGCACGACAGTCACCTCGCGCCTGGCGCGGCTGGAGAAAACCAAAGTTATCAGCGGCTATGGTGTGCGCCTTGGGCAGCGCTTGATTGATGGCGGGTTACAAGCCTATGTCGGGATCAAGGTGCAGCCGCGCTCGGGCAAGGAAGTGGTACGCCGCCTTGGTGCCATGGGGCAAGTGCAGCAGCTCTGTGCAGTGAGTGGTGAGTTTGATTATGTGGCCTGGCTGCGCAGTGATTCGCCGGAACAACTGGATCAGTTGCTTGATCAGATCGGCAGCGTCGAGGGTGTGGAGAAGACCACTACTTCGATCATTCTCAGTAGCAAGGTGGATCGTGGCTGGAACTGATCACGGGGCCAGCCCGTCCCCAGCGCAGACGTCATTATGACGATGACTGGAGACAAATAGACGATTTGGCGAGCAAATAGACGACACTCTGCTTCTTAATTACGTAACTCACACGCTCTAAACTGACCGCCAGCGTTTTCTATACTCAAGCTTCGCGTGCAGCGCAGCCCTGGCAAGGTCATCTCATGAATAAGAATAATCGTCATCCAGCCGACGGCAAAAAACCTGTCACCATTTTTGGCCCGGATTTCCCTTTCGCGTTTGATGACTGGATCGAACACCCAGCCGGCCTGGGCAGTATTCCTGTCGAACGTCACGGTGAAGAAGTGGCCATTGTGGGTGCCGGCATTGCCGGCCTGGTAGCGGCATACGAGCTGATGAAGCTGGGCCTTAAACCCGTGGTGTACGAAGCGTCGAAGATGGGTGGCCGACTGCGCTCGCAAAGCTTCGAAGGCACCGATGGAATCATCGCTGAACTGGGCGGCATGCGATTCCCCGTGTCCTCCACCGCGTTCTACCACTATGTAGACAAGCTGGGCCTGCAAACCAAGCCTTTCCCTAACCCGCTGACGCCAGCTTCGGGTAGCACGGTCATCGACCTTGAAGGCCAGACCCACTACGCCGAAAAGCTCTCGGACCTGCCGCAACTGTTCCAGGAAGTTGCCGATGCCTGGGCCGATGCCCTGGAGGATGGCTCCCGTTTCGCAGAGATCCAACAAGCGATCCGCGACCGTGATGTGCCGCGTCTCAAGGAACTCTGGAACACCCTGGTGCCGCTTTGGGACGACCGCACCTTCTACGACTTCGTCGCCACCTCCAAAGCCTTTGCCAAACTCAGCTTTCTGCATCGGGAAGTGTTCGGCCAGGTCGGATTCGGAACCGGTGGCTGGGACTCGGACTTCCCTAACTCGATGCTGGAAATCTTCCGCGTGGTAATGACCAACTGCGACGATCACCAGCATTTGGTGGTAGGTGGCGTCGAGCAGGTTCCGCTGGGCATCTGGCGCCATGTGCCCCAACGCTGCGCCCACTGGCCGGAAGGCACCAGTCTCAGCTCCCTGCACCGGGGAGCGCCGCGCCCGGGGGTCAAGAGCATTGCTCGCCATGCCGATGGACGCCTGGCGGTCACTGACAACTGGGGCGACACGCGCCACTATGGTGCCGTGCTGACTACCTGCCAGAGCTGGCTGCTGACCACCCAGATCGAATGCGAGGAATCGCTGTTCTCGCAAAAAATGTGGATGGCCCTGGACCGTACCCGTTATATGCAGTCGTCGAAGACCTTCGTCATGGTCGATCGACCATTCTGGAAAGATAAAGACCCAGAAACCGGCCGTGATTTGATGAGCATGACCCTCACCGACCGCCTGACCCGTGGTACTTACCTGTTCGACAACGGTGACGACAAGCCGGGCGTGATCTGCCTGTCCTATTCCTGGATGAGCGACGCCCTGAAGATGCTTCCACACCCGGTGGAAAAGCGGGTGAAGCTAGCCCTTGATGCATTGAAGAAAATCTATCCAAAAGTGGACATCGCCGGGCACATCATCGGTGATCCGATCACCGTGTCCTGGGAAGCCGATCCGCATTTCCTCGGTGCCTTCAAAGGCGCCCTGCCGGGTCACTACCGTTACAACCAACGCATGTACGCGCACTTCATGCAGCAGGATTTGCCTAGCGAGCAACGCGGCATCTTCATCGCCGGTGATGACGTGTCCTGGACCCCCGCCTGGGTCGAAGGCGCCGTGCAAACGTCGCTCAATGCAGTGTGGGGTATCATGACTCACTTCGGGGGTCATACCCATCCAGATAACCCCGGTCCAGGCGATGTGTTCCATGAAATCGGCCCCATCGCCCTGGCCGACTGACGGGAGTAACGTCATGCGCATCGCGCTGTATCAAGGTGCACCGCAGCCATTGGATGTACCCGGCAACCTCGAGCGCCTGCACCAGCAGGCGCTGTTGGCAGCCGCCCGCGGTGCCGAGTTGCTGGTATGTCCGGAAATGTTCCTGACCGGCTACAACATTGGCAGCGAAGCAGTGGCACGTTTGGCCGAGGCCGAGGACGGGCCGTCGGCCATGGCCGTGGTAGAGATAGCCCAGAGCAATCGCATCGCCATTGCCTATGGTTATCCGGAACTGTCCGAGGATGGTCGGGTGTACAACGCTGTGCAACTGATCGACGCTCACGGCAGCAGTTTGTGCAACTACCGCAAGACCCATCTGTTCGGCGGTCTGGACCGGGCAATGTTCAGTCCAGGGCCGGACCACTTTCCGGTCGTGGAGCTGAACGGATGGCGCCTGGGTGTGTTGATCTGCTACGACATCGAGTTTCCGGAGAACGCTCGGCGCCTGGCCTTGGCCGGCGCCGAACTGATTCTGGTGCCTACTGCGAACATGGTTCCCTACGATTTCGTTGCCCAGGTGACCGTGCGCGCCCGTGCTTACGAAAACCAGTGCTACCTGGTGTATGCCAACTACTGTGCAGCAGAAGACGAGATCCACTATTGCGGGCAAAGCAGCATCGTCGGCCCCGACGGCAGCATTCTGGCCATGGCCAGTCGCGACCCGTGCCTGTTGATGGCAGACCTGGACCTGCAACGGGTACATGAAGGTCGCGCCAACACCCCTTACCTGCATGACCTGCGACCTGAACTGTATGGCGATCCGCGCAATCGCGGATAATCCGCTAGCATGACGGTTCGCGCTACAACGGAACCGTCATGCCCAGCACTGTGCAACACCTCACCCTCGACAATGGCTTGCAAGTCACGCTACGCCATGCCCCGCAGCTCAAGCGCTGCGCCGCCGCGATACGGGTGATGGCAGGCAGTCATGACGCCCCACGTGCTCATCCGGGCCTGGCCCACTTTCTTGAGCACCTGCTGTTTCTCGGCAATGACCGCTTCCCCCTCGACGATGGCCTGATGCGCTATGTGCAACGTCACGGCGGGCAGGTCAATGCAAGCACCCGCGAGCGCACTACTGACTACTTTTTCGAAGTCCCGCAGGCAGCATTTGCCGGTGGGCTCGAGCGCTTGTGCGAAATGCTCGCCCGTCCGCTGTTTGATTTGCAGCGTCAGTCCCGCGAGCGCGAAGTGATTCATGCCGAATTCATCGCCTGGTCGCGCAATCCTCAAGCTCAGCTGCAGTTTGCATTGCTGCAGCAGGTTTCCAGGGGGCACCCGCTGAGTGCTTTCCATGCAGGCAATCGCTATAGCCTGCCGATCCACAGTCACGCCTTTCAGACGGCCTTGCGAACGTATCACCAACGTTTCTACCAAGCCGGACAAATGGTCCTGAGCCTGAGCGGGCCACAAAGTCTTGAGCAGCTACAAACCATGGCATGCGCCGCCGCCCGCAATTTCACCCCAGGTGAACGAATAGAGCAGGCGGCAGTGGCGAGACTTGTCGATGACAAGCTCACAGCACAGCGCAGTGGACAACACCTGGACCTTTTGCACGCCATCGAAAACCAGCCTGCGGGGATGGAACAGGCGATCGAATTTCTCGCCACCTGGCTCACCGATGCGCGCCCCGGCGGGCTGCTCTCGGCGCTTCGTCGGCGAGGCTGGGGACAAGCACTCGAGTTCAACGCCCTTTACAGCTTTGCGGGGCAGGCACTGCTGCTCACCCGCCTTAAGCTTGACGGTGGTGCTACTGATGAACAACTGCGAGGGCTGTTTACGGATTGGTTGAGGTTTTTCCGCGACGTCGACCGAACCTCGATAAAACAGGAGTACGTAAACTTGCAGTGCCGTCGTGCACACGCCGCGTCGGCCTTGGAGTTAGCCTGTCGAGACAGCGCCTCTCGCCCCTATCAGGCCTTGGACGACCAAGCCGAGCAAGTCTTGAACAGTTTGCTCGAGGCGCTTGTGCACAACACCTTGCCGTTGGCCCTCGAACGGTGGCACTTGCCTGCTGCAGAACCGTTGCTCGCGATACATCAGCCTGTCGATCAGCGCACCCGCGTAACGCCTACAGGCTTATCCATCAGTTCGCTGCTGCCGCCGACACGCCAGCAAGGTTTCGTTTATGTGCGCTGGCAAGTGAGCGCGGGAATCGATGAACGACTCTGGCAGGTGCTCGACCACGCGCTGCAGCCATTGCGCGAACGTGCGCAAAGGGCTGGGGTCACGTTGCAGTTCGATTCCTGTGCCAGGTTCTGGCAATTACGCTGTGCGGGCAGCCCTGACGCTGTCGTTGCGGTAATGGCGGAAACACTGCAGGTACTGCAGCATCCAGATGCCTTCAGCTGGACTGCGAGGTCTGCCCGTGAAGTCAATAAGATGCCAATCCGCGCCTTGCTCCAGCAACTTCCCGAGCAACTCATCGGCGGCCCCGACGCCTCCCTGCACGCAGGCGATGTTCGTCAAAGCGATCTCCAACGGCTCTGGACGCACGCACGATGGCAGGCAATGGCAACAGGGCTGGACCAGCCTGCGCAGCAAGCCCTCAACAGAGTGCTGCAACACGTACCTGGGGATCCGGGCCTGCTTTACCCCGCGTCTGCACGAACCGAGCGCGTTTGGAAAATGCTGCCACCTGCGGCCAGTGAACAGGCACTGCTGCTGTTCTGCCCGTTATCCACCGATGACGAGGCCTGCGCACGCTTGTTGGCGCAGCACATTCAAGGGCCGTTTTATCAACGCTTGCGCGTCGAATTGCAGCTGGGCTACGCCGTTTTCAGCGCCTTCCGTCAGATCCAGGGTATAAACGGCCTGGTGTTCGGCGTGCAGTCGCCGAATGCCAGCCATGAGCAAATCATCGAGCATATCCATGGGTTTCTCACCCCGCTACCTTCTACCCTGCACTGCGACGCCGAGATCCGTCAGGCACTGGCCGAGCAAATGAGTGAGCCGGCAATGGGCAACGCCGAGGTCGCCGAATGGGCCTGGCAGGCGCTCCTGGCTGGGCGTAGCAAGGCGTCTTTGCACGCACTTCAACAGCAGATTCACGCAGTCGATGAGGCAATGCTGCGCCAGTGTGCAGATGATCTGGTACAGGCCAAACGAGGCTGGCTGTGCTTGGCAAATGGTCCTGCCGCTCTTTGTGGCGACTGGTCGAAGCCCTGATTCTTACTGAATATGTAACGACGTTTATCGAGGATTTAACCATTCAGTACGTAGAATTTTAGTAAGATAGCGCAATCCCAGCTATTTGAACCCCTCATGACCCATGAGGACTAAATAGGTAGCTGTCAAACCCCAGCCCCATCCGGAAGGAGTCAATCCATGTGGACAAAACCTGCTTACACTGATCTGCGTATCGGCTTTGAAGTGACCATGTATTTCGCAAGCCGCTGAATCCGCCTGCGGTGCAACGCCTCGGTCAACCGGGGCGTTTTTATTTCAAGAGCCGGCAGGAGTAGCCATGTACATCCAGATTCTAGGTTCCGCCGCAGGTGGCGGTTTCCCGCAGTGGAACTGCAACTGCGTGAACTGCAAAGGCTTTCGCGACGGCACGTTGCGAGCCACGGCGCGCACCCAATCGTCGATCGCCCTGTCTGACGACGGTATTCACTGGGTACTGTGCAACGCCTCGCCGGATATTCGTGCACAACTGCAGGCGTTCGCGCCCATGCAGCCCGCGCGCGCCTTGCGCGACAGTGGCATCAACGCCATTGTCCTGCTCGACAGCCAGATCGATCACACCACCGGCCTGCTGAGCCTGCGTGAAGGCTGCCCGCATCAGGTGTGGTGCACCGAGATGGTCCATCAAGACCTCTCCACCGGTTTTCCCTTGTTCACCATGCTCAGTCATTGGAATGGCGGCCTGCAGTGGAACCGCATCGAACTGCAAGGCAGCTTTGTCGTCGAAGCATGCCCGAACCTGCGCTTTACCCCCTTCCCGCTGCGCAGCGCAGCCCCGCCCTACTCGCCACACCGTTTCGACCCTCATCCAGGCGACAACCTCGGCCTGATGATCGAAGACCTGCGTACGGGTGGCAAACTGTTCTACGCCCCGGGGCTGGGCCAAGTGGACGACCATCTGCTGCAGATGATGGGTGACGCCGATTGCCTGCTGGTGGATGGCACCTTGTGGGAGGACGATGAAATGCAGCGCCGTGGTGTCGGCACTCGCACCGGCCGCGAAATGGGTCATTTGGCGCAGAATGGACCGGGTGGGATGCTGGAAGTCCTTGAGGGTTTTCCAACCCAACGCAAGGTGCTTATCCACATCAACAACACCAACCCGATTCTCGATGAAGATTCGGCCGAACGCGCCGAACTGGATCGCCGTGGCGTCGAAGTAGCCTTCGACGGCATGAGCATCACCCTTTAGCAGGAGCTGACATGAGCGACGCCACAGCGCTGTCCCCCGCCGAATTCGAACATGCCCTGCGCGCCAAAGGCGCGTACTACCACATCCATCACCCCTATCATGTGGCGATGTACGAAGGCCGGGCCAGCCGCGAACAGATTCAGGGTTGGGTAGCCAACCGGTTCTACTACCAGGTCAACATCCCCCTCAAGGATGCGGCAATTCTGGCCAACTGCCCGGACCGCGAGATTCGTCGAGAGTGGATCCAGCGCCTGCTCGACCATGACGGTGCACCTGGCGAGGACGGTGGCATCGAGGCGTGGCTGCGCCTGGGCCAGGCGGTAGGGCTGGATCCCGAGCAGTTGCGCTCCCAAGAGCTGGTGCTTCCCGGTGTGCGCTTTGCTGTGGACGCCTATGTGAATTTTGCTCGCCGTGCCAGCTGGCAGGAAGCCGCCAGCAGTTCGCTGACCGAACTGTTTGCCCCGCAGATCCACCAATCGCGCCTGGACAGCTGGCCGCAACACTATCCCTGGATCGACCCGGCTGGTTACGAGTACTTCCGTACGCGCCTGGGCCAGGCGCGCCGGGATGTCGAACATGGGCTGGCAATCACGCTGCAGCACTACACTACTGTTGAGGGCCAGCAGCGCATGCTGGAGATCCTGCAGTTCAAGCTGGATATTTTGTGGAGCATGCTCGACGCCATGAGCATGGCCTATGAGCTGAACCGTCCGCCCTACCACAGCGTTACCAGCGAACGGGTCTGGCACAAAGGAATCACCTTATGAGTTTTGATCGTACGCAAACCCCAAAATGGCGGCCGGGCTACCGCTTCCAATACGAGCCAGCGCAAAAGGGACATGTCTTGCTCTATCCCGAAGGCATGATCAAACTGAATGAAAGTGCAGCCCTGATCGGTGGGCTGATCGATGGCCAGCGTGATGTTGCTGGAATCATTGCCGAGCTGGACAAGCAATTCCCCGGGGTACCCGAGCTCGGTGATGATATCGAGCAGTTCATGGAGGTCGCCCGTGCCGAACACTGGATCGTCCTTGAGTGAAGTAGCGGCCAAGCCTGAGGTCGGGTTACCGCTGTGGCTGCTCGCCGAGCTGACCTACCGCTGCCCACTGCAATGCCCCTACTGCTCGAACCCGTTGGATTTCGCCACCCAAGGCCAGGAACTGAGCACCGAGCAGTGGTTCAAGGTTATGGCCGAGGCCCGGGAAATGGGCGCCGCACAGCTGGGGTTTTCCGGTGGCGAGCCGCTGGTGCGCCAGGACCTGGCCGAGTTGATCGGCGAAGGCCGGCGCCTGGGCTACTACACCAACTTGATCACCTCCGGCATCGGGCTTACCGAGCAAAAAATAGCGACCTTCAAAGAAGCTGGCCTGGACCATATCCAGATCAGTTTTCAGGCCAGCGATGAGCAGGTGAACAATTTGCTGGCCGGTTCGAAAAAGGCTTTTGCGCAAAAGCTCGAGATGGCTCGAGCGGTGAAAGCTCATGGCTATCCGATGGTGCTCAATTTCGTCACCCACCGTCACAACATCGACAAGATCGATCGCATCATCGAGCTGTGTATCGCGCTTGAGGCCGATTTTGTCGAACTGGCCACCTGTCAGTTCTACGGCTGGGCCCATTTGAACCGGGTCGGTCTGCTGCCAACCCGAGCGCAGTTGGAGCGAGCCGAACGCATCACCAACGAGTACCGCGAGCGGCTCAAGGCCGCCGGTAACCCGTGCAAGCTGATTTTTGTCACGCCCGACTACTACGAAGAACGTCCCAAAGGCTGCATGAACGGTTGGGGTAGCGTGTTCCTTACCGTCACACCGGATGGCACCGCCTTGCCTTGCCACGGCGCGCGACAACTACCGGTGCAGTTTCCCAATGTGCGCGATCACAGCATGCAACACATCTGGTACGACTCGTTCGGTTTCAACCGCTTCCGCGGTTACGACTGGATGCCTGAGCCGTGCCGCTCCTGCGATGAAAAGGAAAAGGACTTCGGCGGCTGCCGCTGCCAGGCCTACATGCTCACCGGCGACGCCAGTAACGCTGACCCGGTCTGCGCCAAATCTGCGGACCATGGGATCATTCTCAAGGCCCGCGAGGAAGCCGAGCACGCCCAGTTGAACATTGATGAGTTGACCTTTCGCAATGAGCGTAACTCCCGAGTCATCTTCCGCAGCTGAGCGATTCAGCGCCGAACAGGCAGTAGCTGCCGGCACCGACTTCGCCGAATTGAAGGTTGGGCCGCAAGGCCTGTTCTGGAACGAGTTCCGTCCCCGCGATGGCGCTTGCCGCGTCTGGCAGTGGCGCGACGGCCAGGCGCACTGCCTGACGCCGGATGGCTTTAGCGTTCGCAGTCGCGTCTATGAATACGGCGGCGGCAGCTTTTGCCTGAACGATGAAGGCCTGGTGTTCGTCAACGAGGCCGACCAACAACTCTACACCCAGGATCTGCTCGGCGGCCTGCCCCAACCGCTGACCCAGGGCGAGCGCCGTTACGGTGATCTGCGCTGGGCTGCTGGCAAGGTTCTGGCCGTTGAAGAAACCCATTGCGCAGATCACGTGGAACATCGCCTGGTGGCAATATCCGCGCAGTGGCGTGAGGTGTTGGCCGAAGGTGCGGATTTTTATGCCGCACCGACCTTGAGCGATGATGGCTCGCGACTGGCGTGGATCGAATGGAGCAGGCCCAACCAGCCCTGGACCGCCACGCGCTTGCTTTGCAGTGAACGCAAATCGAATAGCCAGTGGGGCCCGCCACGCTGCATCGCCGGCAACCAAGGGCCGGCGCAATCCCTGCAGCAGCCACGTTTCGATAGCGTCGGCCGTTTGTATTGTCTGTCAGATCGCAACGGCTTCTGGCAACCCTGGGCAGAAACCGCACAGGGCTGGAGCGCCCTGCCCGCCGCACATGCCGATCATGCTGCAGCACCGTGGCAAATGGGTGCCTGCACTTGGCTTGAAGTGGATGAACACCACTATCTGGCCACGTGGTTCGAAGACGGTTTCAGTCGTTTGGGCCAGTACCACATCGATGGTTCGCGGCACCTGATCGACACGCCCTACAGCCGTTTTCGCTGCCTGGACCTGGATCAGAACTCTTTCTACGCCATCGCTGCATCACCGACCTGCCCGTCGGCGGTCATTGCCATTGATCGCATCAACCACAACGTAAAGGTCCTGGCGGGTGGCGCACGGCCCTTGCCTGCTGAACGCATCAGTTGTCCACAGCCTTTGCGCTATCCCAGCGGTAACGGCGTCGCCCACGGTTTCTTCTATCCGGCAATGGACAATGTACAGCGCCCGCCCCTGATCGTCTTTGTGCATGGTGGCCCAACCTCGGCCTGCTACCCGGCGCTTGATCCGCGTATTCAATACTGGACCCAACGCGGCTTCGCCGTGGCCGACCTCAACTACCGCGGCAGCAGCGGCTACGGTCGCGCCTACCGCCAGGCCCTGCACCTGCGCTGGGGGGAAATCGACGTCGAAGATGCGTGCTCGGTAGTCGAGCACTTGGCCGCACGTGGCTTGATCGATCCGACCAAGGCATTCATTCGCGGCGGCAGCGCCGGGGGTTACACCACGCTTTGCGCGCTGGCCTTTCACTCTGTTTTCCGCGCTGGCGCCAGTCTTTATGGTGTCAGTGATCCCCAGGCCCTGGCTCGCGCAACGCACAAATTCGAAGGTGACTACCTGGACTGGCTGATCGGTGATCCGCTCAAGGATGCCGAGCGCTACCAACAACGTACACCGTTGTTGCACGCAGCGAACATCAAGGTACCGGTGATTTTCTTTCAGGGCGAACTGGATGCCGTGGTAATGCCAGAACAGACCCGCTCAATGCTTGCTGCGCTCAAAGCCAACGGTATTCGTGCCGAGGGGCATTTCTACCCCTCGGAACGCCACGGCTTTCGCACGGCGGCCAACCTTGCCCATGCGCTGGAAGAGGAATGGAAGTTTTATCGGCAGGTGCTGCAAGACACCTGAAGGGTTGGCTTGGCCTTGTGCGCACTGCCAGCAGCGTTGAAGGTTATCGCTTGGCGATGATGTACACCGCATGGACGATGCCCGGAATGTAGCCCAGCAACGTCAGCAGAATGTTGAGCCAGAAGGCGCCGCCAAAGCCGACCTGCAGGAATACGCCAAGTGGCGGCAGGAGAATGGCGATGATGATGCGAATAAAGTCCATTGGGCAGTTCCCTTCAATGATGTACTAGAACTGACTGTAGCGCTGCACAAGGGTTCAACCCACCCAACGCAGATAAAAAAACGCCCCAGGCCAAAAACTGCAGGCCCGGGGCGATGCGCAGGAACGCGAGACGGTTCGGTTACTTCACCAAAGGTGAAAAATCAGGCAGTGGCTTCACGCCGCTGATGCTGTTGCGCCGAATGCACCCGGGCAAAAGCCCTGGCCAGACGCAACAGCATTTCATCGATATTGCCCTTGCTTACGGTCAGTGCCGGCGACAACCGCAGCACATCGGCTTGCGGTGCATTGAGTAGCAGACCTTCATGCAGCGCGGCCTTGACCAGTTCAGCGGCATTGTCTTCGCTAAGCTGTAGCGCCCACAGCAGGCCCTGGCCGCGTACTTCACGCTGTCCGTAGCGGCCAGCGAGGCGGCTCAAGCCATCACGTAGGTGCCGGCCGGAATCCTGGACGTGTTCAAAAAAGCCCGGTTCCAGCACAGTCTCCAATACCGCAAGACCGGCAGCAGTCATCAGCGCATTGCCATGGTGGCTGCCTTCCAGCTCGCCCGCTTCGGCGCAGCAAGCACTGCCACGGGCCAGCAACGCGGCCAGGGGTACACCACCCCCCAAACCCTTGCCCAAGGTGATGATGTCGGCGCGCACGTCGTAGGTTTGCTCGGCAAGCAGTGCGCCACAGCGGCCGACACCGGTCTGCACTTCATCGAGTATCAACAGAATGCCTAACTCACGGCACAGGCGTTCGACGCCCTTGAGGTAGGCAGCAGTCGCCGGAATGACTCCGGCTTCGCCCTGAATAGGCTCAAGCATGATCGCCACGGTGCGCGAATCGACAGCGGCGTGCAGTGCCTCCAGATCATTGAAGGGTACCTTGCTGAAGCCTGGCAGTTCCGGCTCACAGCGAATGCACTGTGAAGGATCGGAAGCCGACAACGCGCCCAGGCTCCGGCCGTGGCAGCTCTGGCTTGCAGTAATGATGTGGTAGGCGCCGTTACGGTGCAACTGCCCCCATTTACGCGCCAGCTTGATCGCCCCTTCGCAGGCTTCGGCCCCACTGTTGAGCAGATAGGCCTGATCACTGCCCGTACTCTGGCAAAGAAGACTTACCAACTTGAGCAAGCCACGGTTGTGAAAACCTGCACCCGGGTTGATCAGCGCCTGAGCCTGACTGCCCAAGGCTTTCACCAGCACACTCGGGCTATGGCCGAGGCTGTTGACTGCACAGCCTTGAGTGAAATCGAGATAAGCGTGGCCTTCGCTGTCCCATAGCCAGGAACCCTGGCCGCGGACAAAAACCTGCGCTGCACGTTCAGTGACAGGCATCAGGTAATCAACAGGAGGTGCTTCGGGGTTGGCAGCAGCCGGCACCGGCTTGGGCTCGGCTACAACAGGCGCTGGACGTCGAAAATTGAACAAATTCATACTTTCGACCCTTTTGCCAAGCCTATGTAAACAACATCCAGATACACGGTGTTCATCGCGCCTTGTGGCCCTGCAAGCCTTGGGAATACGGGATAGACTAGGCGTAATAGCGGCTAACAGCCATTTGGTTTTTCGAGCATTTTTGATAAGTATTAGTTATGGATTTTCGCCAACTGCGTTATTTCGTCGCGGTGTATGAAGAAGGCCATGTCGGCCGGGCCGCCGAGCGACTTTCCTTGTCGCAACCGGCGCTCTCGCAACAGATTCGGCAACTGGAACACAGCCTGGATGTCAGCCTGTTCGAACGCAGCAACAAGCGCTTGCTGCCGACCCTCGCGGCGCACACGTTGTACAACCATGCCCTGCCCCTGCTCGACGGACTGCAAAGGGCCCGCGAGGCGCTGCGCAATTTCAAGGGACAATCACTGCGTACCCTGGCCATTGGTGTATTGCAGATCGTAAGGCCGAGCCTGGTGCCACAGCTTCTGGACCGTGTGCGTAAGGCTCAACCTAACTTGGTGGTACAGATTTACGAGTTGTCGGGGCTGGAGGTCGAAAGGCGCTTGCTCAATGGCACGCTGGACATCGGCATCAGCTACCTGCCGCCACGCCAACCAGGCCTGCATGGATTGATGTTGTACGAAGATGAGCTACAGCTTGTAATCCCCAAGACTCACCCCCTGCGGGAATTCAAGAAAGTCTCGCTGAAACAAGCGGCGGAGTTACCCATGCTGCTGCTTGGCGAAGAGTTTCAGGTGCGCCAGATCTGGCAGACACAACTGGCCAACCTGGGACGTCGGCCGCAGGTGCAGGCCGAAATGAACAACATGGCCGGTATTCTCGACAGTCTCGGTCACACCGCCCTCGCAACGGTACTGCCCGGGCGCGCCAAGGAAGTGGTCGAAGATGATCAGGAACTGCTGTGGAAACCGCTGAGCGAGCCTCGCGTGCCGCTCAAGATTGGTCTGGTGTTCCGAGATGCACAGCGCCAGCAAGCAACTGTCGAACTGTTGCGCACACTGCTGGAAGAAGAAGCTGATCCGCGGCAGATGGGTGTATCACCGCTGGATGTGCTGGGCTGACGTGAACCCGGACTTTTCTGCGGGCAAAAGAAAACCCCGCCGAAGCGGGGCTTTGCAGACTGTTTCCCTGACATCCATTTCGCCCCACCATCCTGGCAGGAATCCTTCGTGTCCGTGTTCTATCCTTGGCGCTTCCTGCGCTACGTCCATGCAAGTAGATTAGCTGTGGATCCAATCTTTCGATAGAGGCGAAAAGTCACCACGTCGTGTAGGAAAAAGCTTACACGACGTGCGGCTGTCAGAACTGTGCGGCATCCAGCAGATACAGTGATTCGCTTCCGGCTTTCACCGAGGCACTGAGCGAATGAATCCGCGGCAGTAAGCGAGCGAAATAGAAGCGAGCAGTGCCCAGCTTACTGGCATAGAAATCATCTTCACCTTGCTTGGCCATCGCCGTGCGCGCCATGAGCGCCCACATGTAGGCGTAGGCGGTATAGCCAAAGGCTTGCAGGTATTCCACCGATGCAGCGCCGATTTCGTTGGGGTTGTTCTTCGCCCGATCGAGCACCCAGGCCGTCAGGTCATCCAGATTGTCCAGGGCAGCGTTCAGCGGCGTGACGAACTCGCTCAATTCATTGCCAGCAGTGGCGGTGAAATGGCGAATTTCGTCGGCGAACAACTTGTACAGAGCACCGCCACTGCCTACTACTTTACGGCCCATCAGATCCAGCGCCTGAATACCGTTGGTGCCCTCATAGATCTGGGTAATGCGCACATCGCGAACCAGTTGCTCCTGGCCCCACTCACGAATGTAGCCGTGGCCGCCAAAGACTTGTTGGCCATGCACCGTGGTCTCAAGCCCCAGGTCGGTCAGGAAAGCCTTGGATACCGGGGTCAGCAACGCGACGAGTTCCTCGGCGCGCTTGCGGGTCGCTGCATCTTCGCTGTACTTGGCGGTGTCCAGCTGCATGGCGACATAGGTAGAGAACGCGCGACCACCTTCGTTGAACGCTTTCATCGTCAGCAGCATGCGACGTACGTCCGGATGCACGATGATCGGGTCGGCCGCCTTGTCCTGAGCCTGTGGCCCGGTAGGGGCACGACTCTGCAAACGGTCACGCGCGTATTCGATAGCATTTTGGTACGAGCGCTCTGCCGACGCCAGGCCCTGAATACCGACGCCAAGACGCTCGTAGTTCATCATGGTGAACATCGCTGCCAGGCCCTTGTTGGGCTCGCCAACCAGATAGCCTACGGCTTCGTCGAAGTTCATGACGCAGGTGGCCGAAGCCTGGATCCCCATCTTGTGTTCAATCGAACCACAGTTGGCCGGGTTGCGCGCACCCAGGCTGCCGTCGGCGTTGACCATGAACTTGGGCACCAGGAACAGGGAAATGCCCTTGGGACCCGCGGGTGCATCCGGAAGCTTGGCCAAGACCAGATGAATGATGTTTTCAGTCAGGTCGTGTTCGCCACCGGTAATGAATATTTTCGTGCCACTGACTTTGTAGCTGCCGTCAGCCTGGGGCTCCGCCTTGGTGCGGATAATGCCCAGGTCGGTACCTGCGTGAGGTTCGGTCAGGCACATCGAGCCGGCCCAGATACCGGCATACATGTTCGGCAGGTACTTTTCCTTGAGCGCTTCGCTGGCATGGGCGTTGATCGACAGGCAGGCGCCAGCGGTCAGCATCGGGTACAGGCCGAACGCCAGGCTCGAAGAGTTGACCATTTCCTCGACCTGGGCCGAGATCACCTTGGGCATTCCCATACCGCCATAGGCAGGATCACCACCAACGCCAACCCAGCCACCTTCGGCATAAGTCTTGTAGGCGTCGATGAAACCGGCTGGCGTGCGCACAGCGCCGTCGTCCCAGTGGCAGCCCTCTTCGTCGCCGCTGCGGCTCAGCGGCGCGATGCTCTTGCCAGTGACTTTGCCAGCCTCCTCCAGCACCGCCAGGGCGGTCTCCTCGTCAACCGCATCCGCCAAACCCGGCAACTGAGCCCAGAGCTTGGCGACTTCGAAGACTTCATTGAGGACGAAGCGCATATCACGCAGGGGCGCTTTATAGTCAGCCATGGCAACCTCTCACACTTGAGTCGGGGACGGTCCCGCAGGACCGCGTCACTGTTATGCAACCAGTGTAACCGAACAACTTTTGCGAGACATAGGGTCATCACATGACCGAATAGTCAGGTTAAGTCACGCTGTACGCACAGCCCCACGCTTGGCCTGGTAACCATAAGCCATGACGCAGTTGCGACCCGCGCCCTTGGCACTGTAGAGCGCCTGGTCCGCTGATTTAAGCACTGCATCGGGTGACCGATGGTCGATGAGGCGCTCGCTCACTCCAATGCTGATAGTCACCGACACGCTCGCTACGCCGGCCCCGCCGCGCCGTTGGCGACCTTGTTGATCGTCCTGAGGACGGTTGTCCTGGTTGCGCAACTGGATGTTGTAATTGGCGATCACTTCACGCACGGCTTCCAGGTGCGGCATGCATTCCTCGATGCTCTTGCCGGCAAACACCAAGGCGAACTCTTCCCCGCCATAGCGATAGGCCCGACCGCCGCCGGTAACTTTGGACAGCTTGCTGGCGACCAGACGTAGCACCTGGTCACCAACATCGTGACCGTGGGTATCGTTGAATTTCTTGAAGTGATCGACATCCGTCATGGCCAGCACGTAATTGCGGCCCAAGCGCTGCATACGCTCATTGAGCGCTCGACGGCCAGGCAACCCGGTCAGCTCATCACGGAAAGCCATTTGATATGCCTCGTGGGACACCGCGGCAGCGATCATCAACATCACCTGACTGCACATGATATTGAGGGTGAAGGGCAGGATGAACGTCTTCGGCAGCATCCAGAAAATACCGATCAGGCCTATGACCTGTGCAGCATGCAACGGCCTCGGCTCACGCAGGTACTGCACCACCAGCACCGCGAAGGCGATGAAGAACACCGGATAGGCCAACTGGATCAAGCTCATCCATTGACCGTGCAGGGCAGGCCAACGAATCTCGGCCAGCCAGCCCAGCAGTGCCTGGGGAAAACTCTGCTCCAACCCTAAAGCAACACTGCCAACAGCCAGCAGCACGGCGAAGCGTGCCACCATGTCCTGGAACAAATGAGTACGCTCCTGCCAGGCACCGTATAGCGCGAACATCAACGGCAGCAGCAAGCAGACCAGATGAAATACCACCACGGCGTCTTCACGAACAAGGCCATTGTCGCGGTAGAAATCGGTTTGGGTATCGAGCAAGAAATAGGCGATGTACACCGTGACCATCAGAAACAACTCACGCTGACGGCGATAAACAGCACAGTAGGCGCCGCCCAATAGCAGCACCAAGGTAGGCAGGACATTGAACAGCGAAGTAAAGAAGACGCTGAGGTCTCTGACATAAGCGGCAGCGAGCCCTGATACCAACAGGCAGACAGAAGGCAAAAAGTGGCTTGGTCGTACAGCGGATAAACGAAACAAGGGTAATCTCCGACCCGGCAGATCAATAATGGCATTGTGCCTTTAATCTATCGGCAGCGCATATGAATAGATGAATTCACTTGGTCGGAACTGCATAACTCTTTGCCTGAGCGCTTGCCCAACCCTCAGGTTTCACTGTCGCTGCGCGCTCACGCCTACCGGTTCATGCAGAAAAAAAAACGCCTGCCGATTAGGGCAGGCGTTTTTCGTAACAGCAGATGGCTTAGTACGAAAGACCGAAATGCTCTTCGTTCATGTCCATCAGGTTATTGGCACCGGACAGCATCGTGGCAACGTGAGTGCGAGTACGCGGCAGGATACGCTGGAAGTAGAAGCGTGCAGTCTGCAGCTTGGCGGTGTAGAACGCTTCATCGCTGGTACCGGCAGCCAGTTTCTCGGCAGCCAGACGAGCCATGTCGGCCCAGAAGTAAGCCAGGCAGGCGTAACCGGAATACATCAGGTAATCCACCGAGGCAGCACCGACTTCTTCACGATCCTTCATCGCAGCCATACCGACCTTCATGGTCAGCTCGCCCCACTCTTTGTTCAGTTGGGCCAGCGGTGCGACGAACTCGCTGATAGCTTCATTGCCTTCGTTGCCTTGGCAGAACTTGTGCACGATCTTGGTGAAGCCCTTGAGCGCTTCGCCTTGAGTCATCAACACTTTACGGCCGAGCAGGTCCAGTGCCTGGATGCCGGTGGTGCCTTCGTACAGCATCGAGATACGGCTGTCGCGAACGTTCTGCTCCATGCCCCACTCGGCGATGAAACCGTGGCCGCCATAGATCTGTACGCCGTGGTTGGCCGACTCAAAGCCGACTTCGGTCATGAATGCCTTGGCGATCGGCGTCATGAACGCCAGCAGGGCATCGGCTTTCTTCTTCTCTTCTTCGTCCTGGCTGTACTTGACGATGTCGACCTGCTTGGCAGTGAAGTAAACCATTGCGCGGTTACCTTCAGCGAAGGCCTTCATGGTCAACAGCATACGACGCACATCCGGGTGGACGATGATCGGGTCAGCAGCTTTTTCCGGTGCTTTGGGGCCCGTCAGCGAGCGCATTTGCAGGCGGTCGCGAGCGTATTTCAAGCCACCCTGGAACGCCACTTCGGCGTGAGCCAGGCCTTGCAGTGCGGTACCCAGGCGAGCCGTGTTCATGAAGGTGAACATGCAGTTCAGGCCTTTGTTGGCCGGACCGATCAGGTAGCCGGTAGCAGCGTCGAAGTTCATCACGCAGGTGGCATTACCGTGAATGCCCATCTTGTGCTCAATCGAACCACAGGACACTGCGTTGCGCTCACCCACAGTGCCTTCGGCAGTCGGCATGAACTTCGGCACGATGAACAGGGAAATGCCTTTGGTGCCAGCCGGTGCATCCGGCAGACGTGCCAGTACGATGTGGACGATGTTGTCGGCCATGTCGTGCTCACCGGCCGAGATGAAGATCTTGGTGCCGGTAACTTTGTAGGAACCGTCGGCCTGAGGCTCGGCTTTGGTGCGCAGCATGCCCAGGTCGGTACCGCAGTGAGGTTCGGTCAAGCACATGGTGCCGGTCCACTCGCCGGACACCAGCTTGGTCAGATAGGTTTCTTGCTGCTCGGGGGTACCGTGCTCGGAGATGGTGTTCATCGCCCCGTGGGACAGGCCAGGGTACATGCCCCACGACCAGTTCGACTCACCCACCATTTCGCTGACTGCCAGGCCCAGCGACTCAGGAAGACCCTGACCGCCGTGGTCGACATCATGCGCCAGACTCGGCCAGCCGCCTTCGACGAATTGCTTGTAGGCTTCCTTGAAACCGGTCGGGGTCTTCACGCCCGACTCACTCCAGGTACAGCCTTCCAGATCACCCACGCGGTTCAGCGGAGCCAGAACCTGTTCACAAAACTTGGCGCCCTCTTCAAGAATGGCGTTAACCATGTCTGGAGTGGCGTCCTGGCAAGCCGGCAGGCTCTGATAATGCGCTTCGTAACCCAGCAGCTCGTCACGAACGAAGCGAATATCACGCAAGGGGGCTTTGTAATCCGGCATAGCGATGAACCTCTGCTGATGAATCCTGGATAGGGAGACCGCGACAGACCGACCAGCGCTTGGCGACTTTCGGTCAAACAGTTGTTTGAAACATACGTTTACGTCGAAAACTTGTCAAGCGTCAACCAAACAGCGGTTTACGCGTGCAACACTGTCCCGTTCAGTCCGCAAAACGTTGCGCGCACGCGCAGGCAAGCACCTGGCAGCAAGGCCAAGGTGCTGATACTCAGGGATTAGATGGAATCGCTCTAAGCGCGCGGCGCGGCGCTCAGGCGTAGGTGTCGATCAGCGTGCCAAGCATTTCGTCGGATGCTTTGGCGACTTTGACGCCGAGTTCAACCTGATGCTTGCCCAAGGCCATTTCCACAGTACTGGTAGCCAGGTCCATCTGTTGGCTGCGATCAACCGCACGCAGGCGCTCGGCCTGATAGTCACTGGATTGGCTGGTGGCGGCACGTTCGACGGTAATATTGGCGATCTGGCTGGCGGCCTGATCAACGCGGTTCTGCCCGGCCTGGATCGTGCCGAGTCCTGCGTAGAATGCTGAGTTGCCTGAGATTTCCATGTCGAGACTCCATGCCGCAAAAAGGCGAACAGCCACTATTGAAACAAACAATCAGGCAAAAGGCCCGTTGAAATGAATAATGGCATGCTGCCATGTGATAGAGCCTGACTAGTCCAGCAGGTCCAGTTGCAGGTACTCCGCCACCGCCTCGGCGCTTGCCTGCTTGAGTTTAGGCACTCGACCAAGACAGGGCGCAGGCAAACGCTCAGCCAGGCTCGCCAGGTTTTCTTCCAGACGCGAAGTACGCGGGTCAACGATGTTGGCCACCCAGCCGGCCAGTTGCAGCCCGTCGCGAGCGATGGCTTCAGCGCTGAGCAAGGCATGGCTAATGCATCCCAGGCGAACACCCACTACCAGTATCACCGGCAGTTGCAAGGCAATGGCGAGGTCCGACAGGTTGGCCTGGTCGCAAAGCGGCACGCGCCACCCACCGGCACCTTCGATCAAGGTGAAGTCCGCGCCCTGCTCCAGAATCTGGCGCATGGGCGTCAGAAGCCCTTGCACACTTAACACCACCCCTGCCTCTCGAGCCGCCAAGTGAGGCGCAATGGCAGGTTCGAAAGCAAAGGGATTGACCTGCTCGTAGGGCAACTTGATCGAGCTTTGCGCAATCAGCGCCATGGCATCGTCGTTGCGTAGTCCTTTGGCGGTGGCAGTGCACCCCGATGCCACCGGCTTGGCACCGAGGGTAGTCAGGCCTGCCAATTGCGCGGCGTGCAGCAAGCCGGCAGCGACGGTGGTCTTGCCGACATCGGTATCGGTTCCCGCAATGAAGTAGCCCGGGCTCATATCACTTCCCTTCCATCAACGGTTTTTGCAGTATCCCGTAGACCACCTGATAAGTAGCTGGCAGCCCTTGGCTTTGACGAAACTGCTCGTAGGCACGTAACAGTCCTTGCATCCGCTCTCGACCGGTCAACCCCGCGGGTCGGCCCGGATTGAGATTATGCGCACCCAGGGCCTTGAGCTCGTGGGTCAGGCTGCGCACATCGCTGTAGTGCAAGACATGCGGCCGAACCTCCAGTGCCTGCACGTGCAGCCCGCTCGCGGCACACAGACGCTGATACTCCTGCATTGGGCGGAAGCGATTGACATGCACCATGCCATCCACTGCCTGCCAGCTTTCACGCAGCTCATGCAACGTGCCTGCACAAAGGCTGGTAAAAGCCAGCACGCCGCCAGGTTGCAAGACCCGTTTGGCTTCATCGAGCACCGCACCAAAATCGCTGCACCATTGCACTGCCAGGCTGGTAAAGATCAGTTCGACACTTGAGTCCTGAAGTGGCAGGCGTTCGGCATCGCCAACCACATGAGCATGGGCTCCACCCTGCGAACGTGCGTGCTGGAGCATGCCCTCAGCGATATCCACGGCAACACCTGCAGCTTGTGGAAAGCGCCGGTGCAAGGCACGACTGAAGTAGCCGGTGCCACTGCCAAGGTCCACCCAACGATGAGGTTCGAGGTGCCCGGGCAGTTGCTCGAGCAATGCATTGCCCACCGCCCGCTGCAACGCTGCAACGCTGTCGTAACTGGCGGCGGCGCGCGAGAACGAGGCGGCCACCTGACGCTTGTCGGGCAAGGCACCGGGCACGGCCGGCAGGGAAAGATCAGTCATCGCCACTCTCATGTACAAAGGCCTTAATGGCAGCTGCCAACTCATGAGGTGTTTCCATAACAAAACCATGAGCACTGTCTTCAAGCAGCCCGACTTCCACGTCGGGTAATTCCTCGAGCAATACACCGGCAACCTCCGCCGGAACCAGGCCGTCACGGCCTGCAAACAGATGCAACTGCGGGCCCGCGTAGGCTTGCAGGGCCGCTCGAGTATCCAGTTTGCCAAGCACTTCGAGCCCAGCTACCAGTTGTTCTGGAGCAGGTTCAGGCATGCTGGCACTGAGCAGTCGGGCCAGGCTGCGGGCGTCCTCCGCCCCTTGGCTGCACAGCGAAACAAAGCGCTTGAGCGTCACTTGGGTGTGATAGCGGCAGCCCTCGACGAACGTCTGGAACGTATCCACAGCCATGCCATGCTGCCAATCTGGACGACTGACAAAACTGAGGTTACTGCCTAGGGTGATCAGCCCGCAGCACTCATCCCCCCGCCGCGCAGCCAACTCGGCAGCCAGCATCCCGCCCAACGACCAACCGCCAAGCCAGACATTGCGCGGCAACTGCCGGTCGAGCTTGTCGAGCCAGTCATTGGGGTCGTTGGATACCAGGCTGGGCAAGTCCTGAATTTCAACCTGCAGGCCGGGGTCGATAGCACGCAACGTTGCCACCAACGGCTGTAATGCAGAACGGCCCAGGCCCCAGCCCGGCAGAAGTATCAATCGATTACGCATCAGCGGGCTCCAGCAGCGGATAACAGTCGGCCAATGCATCCAACAATAGCTGCACCTGGGCTTCACTGTGCGCCGCACTCAAGGTGACCCGCAGACGAGCGCTGCCAGCCGGTACTGTCGGTGGGCGAATTGCCGTGACCAGCAGGCCACGCCCTCGCAGCATCTGCGAGAGGCGCAAGGCTCGCGCACTGTCACCGATCAGGATCGGCTGAATCGGGGTAAAACTGTCCATCAACTGCAAACCGATTTGCTCTGCACCGCTGCGAAACTGTTGGATCAGCGCGGCCAGATGCTCGCGGCGCCAATGCTCGCTGCGCAACAGTTGCAGGCTGCGCAAAGTTGCGCACGCCAATGCCGGGGGCTGGCTGGTGGTATAGATGTAGGGACGCGCGAATTGAATCAGACACTCGATCAATTCCTCGCTACCCGCTACAAAGGCACCGGCCGTGCCGCAAGCCTTACCCAATGTGCCGATCAGTACCGGCACCTGCTCACAGCTCAAGCCGAAATGCTCGACGATCCCACCGCCGTTGCGGCCCAGCGTTCCCAGGCCATGTGCATCATCAACCATCAGCCAGGCATCGCGAGCCTTGGCTGTCGCCGCCAGCGCCGGCAGATCGGCAATGTCGCCGTCCATGCTGAAAACGCCGTCGGTAACGACCAACGTGTTGCCCACCGCCTTTTCCAGGCGACTGGCCAGGCTCTTGGCATCGTTATGCAGATAACGGTTGAAGCGGGCACCACTGAGCAACCCGGCATCGAGCAAAGAGGCGTGGTTGAGACGATCCTGCAGCACCGTGTCACCCTGGCCGACCAACGCCGTCAGTGCACCGAGGTTGGCCATGTAGCCTGTGGAGAACAGCAGCGCGCGTGGCCGGCCGGTAAGTTCGGCGAGCGCCTCTTCCACCTCGTGATGGGGAGTGCTGTGGCCGATCACCAGATGCGACGCACCACCGCCCACACCCCAGCGCTCGGCTCCGGCACGCCAGGCTGCGATGACCTCGGGATGATTGGCCAAGCCCAGATAATCGTTGCTGCAAAAAGCCAGCAATGGTTGACCATCAACCACTACATGCGGGCCTTGCGGGCTCTCCAGCAGTGGCCGCTGGCGATACAGGTCGGCAGCGCGACGCTGCTCCAGCCGCGCGCGCAAATCAAATGCCATGACCGCCTCAGGCCGAGGCGGCGTTGTAGAACAGCTCGCTGCTCTTCTGTTCGACCAGCGCCTGCTCGATGGCTGCCTGATGAACTTCGTCGGCATGCTCCTCCCGGGCTTCAGGCTGGATTCCCAGGCGGGCGAACAGCTGCATGTCCTTGTCGGCTTGCGGGTTGGCGGTGGTCAGTAGTTTCTCACCGTAGAAAATCGAGTTGGCACCGGCGAAGAAGGCCAAGGCCTGCATTTGCTCGTTCATTGCCTCACGACCCGCCGACAGGCGCACATGAGACTTCGGCATGAGGATCCGTGCGACCGCGAGCATGCGGATAAAGTCGAATGGGTCGACTTCCTCGGCGTTCTCCAGCGGCGTACCGGCAACCTTGACCAGCATGTTGATCGGTACCGACTCCGGATGCTCCGGCAGGTTAGCCAATTGAATCAGCAAGCCGGCACGGTCATCCAGCGACTCACCCATGCCCAGAATTCCGCCCGAGCAGATCTTCATTCCGGCGTCACGCACGTAGGACAGCGTTTGTAGTCGCTCGCTGTAGGTGCGGGTGGTAATGATGCTGCCGTAGAACTCAGGCGAGGTATCGAGGTTGTGGTTGTAGTAATCCAGCCCGGCCTGCGCTAACGCCTCGGTCTGCTCTTGGTCCAGCTTGCCCAGGGTCATGCAGGTTTCCAGGCCCATTGCCTTCACCCCTTTGACCATTTGCAGCACATAGGGCATGTCTTTGGCTGACGGGTGTTTCCAGGCGGCGCCCATGCAGAAACGGGTTGAACCAATGGCCTTGGCGCGGGCGGCCTCTTCGAGGACCTTCTGCACTTCCATCAACTTCTGCTTTTCCAGTCCGGTGTTGTAGTGGCCGGACTGTGGACAATATTTGCAATCCTCCGGGCAGGCGCCGGTCTTGATCGACAACAAAGTCGAAACCTGAACACGGTTGGCGTCGAAATGCGCACGGTGCACGGTCTGCGCCTGGAACATCAGGTCATTGAACGGCTGCTGGAACAGCGCCTTGACCTCGGCCAGGGTCCAGTCGTGACGTGTTGTTGCAGTTGTGCTGGCGCTCATCGGCGATTCCTTGTTTAGGCTTATCAAGCGCCGGACAAGGATTGCCCGCCAGCGCATCACGGATAGTTCGCATAGTTAAGGAAGCCAGATGCGCTGTCAACTGCAACTGAAACGCATGGTTTACAAGTGTACAAATATTAACCAGGCCTGTTTACTCTGCAACGAAACCACCGAGCAGCCTTACCCGCTCTGTGTGGCCTGCGAGATCGAACTGCCCTGGCTGGACGATGGCTGCCAGGTTTGCGCACTGCCGTTGCCCATGCATGGCTTGACCTGCGCACAGTGCACGCGTCGCGCACCCGCGTTCTACCGGGTTGAAACACCTTGGCATTACGGTTTTCCGCTGGATGCTCTGATCAGTCGGTTCAAGTACAACAGCCAGTGGCCAACAGGACGCCTGCTGGCTCAGTTGCTCGGTCGCTGGTTAACACATCGCTTTGGCGAAGGTCTACCGCGTCCGACGCTGCTTTTGCCTGTTCCCTTGAGCCGTCGCAAGTTGCGTCAGCGTGGCTATAACCAGGCCGCAATGCTGGCTCGCTGGTTGGCCACGCACACTGGAATTCCCTGCACAGAGCGAAGCCTCAAGCGTCTGGTCGATACGCCAGCACAGCAAGGACTGAAGGCCCGCGAGCGTAAGCGCAACCTGCACCAGGCCTTTGCCATTGAGGATACCCAGGCACTCGAAGGTCGACATGTGGCGCTCATAGACGATGTGCTAACTACCGGCGCCACTGCGCAAGCGATCGCCAGTGTGCTGCTCAAGGCTGGAGCCCGACGGGTCGATGTCTACTGCCTGGCGCG
Source organism: Pseudomonas sp. DG56-2 (assembly GCF_004803755.1). Classification (NCBI taxonomy): domain Bacteria; kingdom Pseudomonadati; phylum Pseudomonadota; class Gammaproteobacteria; order Pseudomonadales; family Pseudomonadaceae; genus Pseudomonas; species Pseudomonas sp. DG56-2. The sequence goes on along the minus strand of NZ_CP032311.1, from coordinate 419,589 downwards.
CACCGCCAAGCCCGGCAGCGCTTGACTTGCCGCCAGGGTGCGGGCACTTTCATGACAGATACCATCCTCGATACCTGTACAGCCCATGCCCTTGCCTGCCCTGCTCACTCAACACATCGTTCGTCGCCCCCAGCGCATTGCCTTGCTCCAGCACATTGCCGAGCAAGGCTCGATAACCCGTGCAGCAAAGAGTGCCGGCATGAGTTACAAGGCCGCCTGGGACGCCATTGACGAACTCAACAATCTCGCCGCAAGTCCATTGGTGGAACGCAGTGTTGGCGGCCGCGGCGGTGGCGGCGCGAAGCTGTCCAAGGAAGGTCTGCGCGTACTGCGCCTTTACCAGCGTCTGCAGGCATTGCAGGCGCAAATTCTTGAAGCGGCCGAAGACGCCAGCGATCTCGACCTGCTCGGCCGCCTGATGCTGCGCACCAGTGCTCGCAACCAGTTGCAGGGTCGCGTTCAAGCCATTCAGGCAGAAGGACAATACGACCGAATCTGCCTGGCCCTGGCCGGCGACCTGAACATTGAAGCGCTGATTACCCGTGACAGCACCCAGCGCCTTGAGCTTGCGCCCGGAGCAACTGTAATTGCCTTGATCAAGGCTGGCTGGTTGACCCTGCTGGCGCCTCAGGAAACCCTAGAAGAGGGTTACAACTGTTTGCAGGCCAGGGTCGAATCCTTGCTTGCAGAAGTTTCGTCGCCCACTGAAGTTCGCCTGACACTGACCAACGGACAAACGCTGTGTACCTTCGCCGAACCTGCCTGGCTCGACCGTCATGCCGTGGTTCCCGGGAGCGAGTTACGCGTTCAGTTTCAACCGTCCTACGTACTTATCGGAACGCCTGCATAAAAAGCGACACAAAACCGTCATAAGTGCTGACTAAGGTGACTGCCAAACCCGCAGGAAGCCTGTCATGAACCTATTAGAAGAACACCAACCAACCGATCTTGAACAACTGGCGAGCTTGAGTCGGCGCCGCTTCATCGGCGCCGGCGCCCTGTGCGGCGCCGCCTTGTTCCTGGGCGGCAACCTGCTTAGCCGCAGTGTAATGGCTGCCAGCGTCAGTACCGCCAATAGCAGCCTGCTCGGCTTTACCAGCATTCCCGCCGCAACCGCCGACAGCATCAGCCTGCCCGCCGGCTACAAGGCCTCAGTGCTGATCAGTTGGGGGCAACCGCTGCACGCCAATGCCCCCGCGTTCGACGTATCCGGACAAGGCACAGCCAAGGCTCAGGAAGTGCAGTTTGGTGACAACAATGACGGTATGAGCCTATTTCCCTTCCCGGGTGATGAAAATCGCGCGTTGATGGCCATCAACAACGAATACACCAACTACCGCTACCTGTACCCACACGGCGGTCAGCCGACTTCGGCTGAAGAGGTGCACAAGGCTCAGGCGGCCGAAGGTGTATCGGTAATCGAAATCCAGCGCAGCAACGGTCAATGGCAGTTTGTCCAGGACTCGCGCTACAACCGGCGCATCCACGGCAACTCACCGATCCGAATCAGCGGCCCTGCCGCTGGCGATGCGTGGCTCAAGACCGCTGCCGACAACAGCGGCCGCAAGGCCCTCGGCACGTTCCAGAATTGCGCCAACGGCAAGACGCCCTGGGGTACCTATCTGACCTGCGAAGAAAACTTCACCGACTGCTTCGGCAGCAGCGATCTGGCACAGCAATTCGATGCCGGGCAAAAGCGCTACGGTGCTTCGGTCAGCGGCAAAGAGATCGGCTGGCACCCCCACGACCCCCGCTTCGATCTGGCGAAGAACCCCAACGAACTAAACCGCCACGGCTGGGTGGTGGAAATCGACCCGTTCGATCCTGACTCAACTCCCATCAAGCGCACGGCGCTGGGTCGCTTCAAACATGAGAATGCGGCGCTGAGTGAAACCCGTGATGGCCGGGCTGTGGTCTACATGGGCGACGATGAGCGCGGCGAGTTCATTTACAAGTTCATCAGCCGCGACCGCATCGACCATAAGACACCCAGCGCCAACCGCAGCCTGCTTGATCACGGAACGCTCTATGTTGCTCGCTTCGACGACGGCGATCAGAACGCCGACCACCCGCGCGGTAAAGGCCAGTGGCTGGAAATGACCCACGGCAAGAATGGCCTGATCGCTGCCAATGGTTTCGCCAGTCAGGCACAGGTGCTGATCCATGCCCGTCTCGCCGCCAGCCTGCTCAAAGCAACGCGCATGGACCGCCCAGAGTGGATCGTTGTCAGTCCCAAGGACGGTCAGGTGTATTGCACCCTGACCAACAACGTCAAACGTGGAGAAGAAGGCCAGCCTGCTGGGGGCCCCAACCCGCGCGAAAAAAACCTCTATGGACAGATCCTGCGCTGGAAGGAAAGCGCTGACGATCATGGCGCCATGAGTTTCGACTGGGATCTGTTCGTAGTGGCTGGCAACCCATCAGTGCATCCGGATGATGCCAAGGCTGGTTCCAGCAACATCTCCCCGCAAAACATGTTCAACAGCCCCGATGGTCTGGGTTTCGATGCCGACGGTCGCTTATGGATCCTTACCGATGGCGACTACAGCAACAGCGATGATTTTGCCGGCATGGGCAACAACCAGATGCTTTGCGCCGACCCGGTCAGCGGCGAAATCCGTCGCTTCATGGTCGGCCCGGTGGCGTGTGAGGTAACCGGCATCGCTTTCGCTGCAGATCAGCGCACTCTGTTCGTGGGTATCCAGCATCCGGGTGAAACCGGCGGATCGACCTTCCCGGAGCACTTGGCCAATGGCAAGCCGCGCTCCTCGGTCATGGCTATCCGTCGAGAGGACGGCGGAATCGTCGGGACCTGAGTCGGGCTGAGCGCTAGGATGAATGTGCGATACCATGCACGGAACCGCAGAGCAGGAACCGACATGTCCCATCCCTTCGAAACGCTCACACCCGACCTGGTGCTCGACGCCGTAGAGAGCATCGGCTTTCTCAGCGATGCTCGCGTTCTGGCGCTCAACAGCTATGAGAACCGTGTCTATCAAGTGGGTATCGAAGATGCCGAGCCGCTGATCGCCAAGTTCTATCGCCCGGACCGCTGGAGCAACGCCGCGATTCTCGAAGAACACAGCTTCACCGCTGAATTGGCAGCGTGTGAAGTACCCGTGGTTGCGCCACTTATCCACAACGGTGAAACCCTGTTCGAACACAGCGGTTTCCGCTTTACCTTGTTTCCTCGCCGCGGTGGCCGCGCCCCGGAGCCAGGTAACCTGGACCAGCTCTATCGCCTCGGCCAATTGCTCGGTCGTTTGCACGCAGTCGGCGCCACTCGCCCGTTCCAGCACCGCGAAGCGCTGGCGGTGGATAACTTCGGACACGCCTCGCTGACCACGCTGCTCGAAGGCAACTTTGTACCCAAAAGCCTATTACCAGCCTTTGAATCAGTGGCCCGGGACATGCTCAAGCGGGTAGAAAACATTTACGCCAACACCCCACACAACACCATTCGCCTGCATGGTGACTGCCACCCCGGCAACATGATGTGCCGCGATGAGGTCTTCCACATCGTCGACCTTGACGATTGCCGCATGGGGCCAGCTGTCCAGGACCTGTGGATGATGCTCGCCGGTGATCGCCACGAGCGCCTCGGGCAACTGGCCGAGTTGATGGATGGCTACAACGAATTCCATGATTTCGATCCACGCGAACTGGCCTTGATCGAGCCCCTGCGGGCCCTGCGCCTGCTGCACTACAGCGCCTGGCTTGCCCGGCGTTGGGACGATCCGGCGTTTCCGCGCAGTTTCCCCTGGTTTGGTCAGGAGCGTTATTGGGGCGATCAGATACTCGCCTTGCGCGAGCAAATGGCCGCTCTGGACGAAGAACCACTGAAATTGTTCTGAAGTGCGCCCGAGTCTGTCTACAATAGCGGTGCTTTTAGTTAGCTGCCTAAGCAAGGAATCTGCATGCACGCTGCCAACCCCCGCCGCGGTTACATTCTGGGCCTGAGTGCCTACATCATTTGGGGTTTGTTTCCCCTTTATTTCAAAGCACTACAAAGCGTTCCGGCGGTGGAAATCATTGTCCATCGCGTGCTCTGGTCAGCCTTGTTCGGCTCCCTGCTTCTCTTGGTGTGGAAGCATCCAGGCTGGTGGCGCGAATTGCGCGAGAACCCCAAGCGCCTGGCAATCCTCGCCCTTAGCGGCTCGTTGATTGCCGGTAACTGGCTGACCTACGTCTGGTCGGTGAACAACGGGCGCATGCTCGAAGCCAGTCTGGGCTACTACATCAACCCACTGATCAACGTGCTTCTGGGCATGTTGCTCTTGGGTGAACGCCTGCGCCGCCTGCAATGGGTCGCCGTCGGCCTGGCAGCACTGGGGGTGGCTCAGCAGGTCTGGCAGGTTGGTAGCCTGCCCTGGGTTTCATTGGTGCTGGCGTTGAGCTTTGGCTTTTATGGGCTGATCCGCAAACAAGCGCCGGTCGCAGCCCTACCCGGGCTGGTGGTGGAAACCTGGATGCTGGTTCCCCTGGCAATCGGTTGGCTGCTTCTGAACCCCTTGGCAACAAGTGCCAGTCCAGACTTCTACACCAGCCGCGAAGCGCTCTGGCTGGTTGCCGCAGGCCCTGTCACGCTGATCCCGCTGGTATGTTTCAACGCTGCAGCCCGCCATCTGCCCTATACCACTCTAGGCTTCCTGCAGTACCTGGCACCGACCCTGGTTTTGCTGCAGGCGGTACTGCTTTTTGGTGAACATTTGTCGAGCAGCACACTGGTTGCCTTTATGTTCATCTGGGCAGGCCTCGCCCTCTACAGCGTCGATGCCTGGCTGAGCCTACGCCGACGCAGTTGATCAAAAATCATACAAACCTGTGCAGGCCACGCCAATCGTGGTCTGCAGCAACCTCTCCCAAGGTTATCCACACCCTCATCCCCGTGCTTTGTGCACAAGCTGCTGATTGTTGGTGGTTTTTTGCTCAACGTGCGTAGAGCTGCGGCCCGCTTGGGCTAGCGGAAGCTTCCCCCAGCTTATCCACAGGCCGGTCCCCGGCAAAACGGGATAACTATTCTTCCGGACGCAGCTTGAGTTCAACCATCAAATCGTCGGCCAGCGCTTCGAGCTTGGCTTGCAACGACTCCAACGAAAGGGTCAATGGCATCGCCAACAAAGCGTCGGCGTGAAACAGCGGCTCGCTGCTCATGGGCGCTGGTCGTACATCCGTGCTGAAGCGCTCCAGATTGACCCCCTGCTCGGCGAGCAGACGCGTTATATCCCTCACAATGCCCGGGCGGTCGTTGCCGACCAGTTCCATGGCGATCGGTTTCCAGGTGCATGAGGGTTCGATACCGCTCTCGGCGATCAACACGCGAATGTCGTACTTGCTTAATGCCTTTAGAGCGCCGACCAACTCGTCATAGGATTCGGCCGGCACCGCCACACGCAGGATGCCGGCGAACTGACCGGCCATTCGCGACATCCGGCTCTCCAGCCAGTTACCGTTGTGCTCGGCAATGCATTCGGCAATGCGTTCTACCTGGCCTGCCTTGTCCGGGGCGATTACTGTCAAAACGAGATGATCCACGCGCCATTCCTCTGCTGATTGCCTTGAAACGCCCAAAAACTCAGGGCGCGCAGAAAGTATAGGCAAGCCGCGGCAACCTGCCGCAGCAGCTTTTTCAAAGCAATCGTGTACTGTTTCAAGATTTATCTGGAACAATCCGTCACTTTTTTGAGAACATACTGTCTCCCGGCGTGAATTTCTGCGACTTATTGGTCGCGGAACGACGTATTTAGTCTGATTTTCACAACTGCGGCGCATCATGTAGTATGCCGCTGCGTGGACTACAAAACGTTCAAACCGATGTCTGCCAAGGCGCCTGCGAAAATACGCAACCGCCCGCCAGCCTGTCTGGCAGGCCGCACCCAGCCGCCCAAAGGGCAAGTCCTGGTGCCGTATTTAGAGAAGCGCGAAAGGCTTAAATAGAAGAGCAATAGCTGAGCAGAGAGAGTGAGGCAAGCAATGACTGAACACGTTCAAGTCGGTGGCCTTCAGGTCGCCAAAGTCCTGTTCGACTTCGTGAACAACGAAGCCATTCCTGGAACCGGCGTCAACGCCGAGCAGTTCTGGGTGGGGGCAGAAAAGATCATCAACGACCTCGCTCCAAAGAACAAAGCACTGCTGGCCAAACGTGACGCACTGCAGGCACAGATCGATGCCTGGCACCAGGCGCGTCAAGGCCAGGCTCACGATGCCGTGGCTTACAAAGCCTTCCTCCAGGACATCGGTTACCTGCTGCCAGAAGCAGCGGACTTCCAGGCTTCGACCCAGAACGTCGACGACGAAATTGCCCGCATGGCCGGTCCACAACTGGTTGTGCCAGTGATGAATGCGCGCTTTGCCCTGAACGCTTCCAACGCCCGCTGGGGCTCGCTGTACGATGCTCTGTACGGCACCGATGCCATCAGCGAAGCTGGCGGTGCGGAAAAAGGTAAAGGCTACAACAAGGTTCGCGGTGACAAGGTTATCGCCTTCGCCCGTGCCTTCCTCGATGAGTCCGCACCACTGACTGCCGGCTCGCATGTCGATTCCACTGCTTACCGCATCGAAGGCGGCAAACTGATCGTCGCCCTCAAAGGCGGCAGCAACAGCGGCCTGCGCGATGACGCACAACTGATCGGTTTCCTCGGCGACGCTTCGGCGCCAACCTCCATTCTGCTCAAGCACAATGGCCTGCACTTCGAAATCCAGTTCGATGCCAGCACTCCGGTCGGCCAGACCGACGCTGCCGGGATCAAGGACGTGCTGATGGAAGCCGCCCTGACCACCATCATGGACTGCGAAGACTCGGTTGCCGCTGTCGATGCCGACGACAAGGTAGTGATCTACCGCAACTGGCTCGGCCTGATGAAGGGCGACCTGTCGGAAAGCGTCAGCAAAGGCGGTCAGACCTTCACCCGGACCATGAACCCGGACCGCGAATACACCGCGCCTAACGGTGGAACGGTGACTCTGCACGGTCGCTCCCTGCTGTTCGTGCGCAACGTCGGCCACTTGATGACCATCGACGCGATCCTCGACAAAGATGGCAATGAAGTGCCAGAGGGTATTCTCGACGGCCTGATCACCAACCTTGCCGCGATTCACAACATCAACGGCAACACCAGCCGCAAGAACAGCCGTACCGGCTCGGTCTACATCGTTAAACCGAAGATGCATGGCCCGGAAGAAGCGGCGTTCACCAACGAGCTGTTCGGTCGTATCGAAGACGTTCTGGGTATGAAGCGTAATACCCTGAAGGTCGGCATCATGGATGAGGAGCGCCGTACCACGGTCAACCTCAAGGCCTGTATCAAAGCCGCCAGCGAGCGTGTGGTGTTCATCAACACCGGCTTCCTCGACCGCACCGGTGATGAAATCCACACCTCCATGGAAGCTGGCGCTGTCGTGCGCAAGGGCGCCATGAAAACCCAGAAGTGGATTGGCGCCTACGAGAACTCCAACGTCGATATCGGCCTGGCTACCGGTCTGCAAGGCCGCGCCCAGATCGGTAAAGGCATGTGGGCCATGCCTGATCTGATGGCCGATATGCTCGAGCAGAAAATCGCTCACCCGCTGGCAGGTGCCAACACCGCTTGGGTTCCGTCGCCGACTGCCGCAGCACTGCATGCGCTGCACTATCACAAGGTCGACGTATTCGCTCGCCAGGCCGAGCTGGCCAAGCGTACGCCTGCGTCGGTGGACGACATTCTGACCATCCCGCTGGCAACAGACACCAATTGGTCCGAAGAAGAAATCCGCAACGAGCTGGACAACAACGCCCAGGGCATCCTTGGCTACGTTGTGCGCTGGATCGACCAGGGTGTCGGCTGTTCGAAAGTGCCGGACATCAATGACGTCGGCCTGATGGAAGACCGCGCGACCCTGCGCATTTCCGCCCAGCTCCTGGCCAACTGGCTGCGTCATGGCATTGTCAACGAGGCTCAGGTGCTGGAAAGCCTCAAGCGCATGGCTCCGGTGGTCGACAAGCAGAACGCCAACGACCCGCTGTACCGTCCGCTGGCACCAAACTTCGACGACAATATCGCCTTCCAGGCGGCCGTCGAACTGGTGGTAGAAGGCACCAAGCAGCCGAACGGCTACACCGAGCCAGTCCTGCACCGTCGTCGTCGTGAGTTCAAGGCCAAGAACGGTCTGTAATCACGTCGCCTTATCGAGGAACAAGCCCGCTCCCACTGTGGAGCGGGCTTGTTCCTCGATTCGCTTCAACTAATCCCCAGTTCCTTACGCACCAGTTCCACCAGTTTGTCCAAATCAATCGGCTTGAGCAGAAAGTCGACGACACTCAAATGCATCGCCGCAATGGCATCGGGAACATCGGCATCACCGGAGACGATGATGATCGGCAGGGCCGCCTTTTCCGATTCGCGAATCTGGCGGATCAACTCCAGGCCATCGAGCGGCTGCATGCGCAAATCTGTAATCAACAAACCAATCCCGCGTTCACCCTTTAGGTACGCCAGCGCCCGCTCGGCATTTTCCGCTGTCACGCACTTGATTCCCTGGGCTTTGAGGTAACTGGCCAGCGCCTCACGAGCCAGCTCGTTGTCATCGACGATCAACACTTTCTGCGGGGCAGCCTTCGGCGCGGTAATCGTTGCCAGCGCTTCGCGCTCGGCATCACTCAGGATGTCGTCTTGGTCGGGCATAGCTCTCTCATCATCGATGACGCGGAAAAATCTCCCTTGAATCAAGTTCAGACCCCTTTTGATCGCCTTGCAACCCGCCTTTCGTCGGCATTTTGACAACCGTCGTGTTTCTCACCCTGCCCGTCGCATTGTTTAGACTTACGTCCAATGGGCACCGGGGACACTGCAACCGACCATGAAGGTCGAAAACAACAAGGTCGATGTATACAGCTCGACATAAATTTGCGGTAACGCTCATGAGCAAAATGGACGCCTTCACCCAGGCAGGAAAGACTGCAGTCATGCAGAACATCCAGGGGACCCTGCAGTTTTTGCAACGCTTTCCTCCTTTCAATCAGATGGAAAACGCTCACCTGGCGTTTCTCGTCGAACAGTGCCAACTGCGTTTCTATGCAGCCAATGACAGCATCATCACCCCCAATGACGGGCCGGTAGAGCACTTCTACATCGTCAAGCAGGGTCGAGTTATCGGCGAGCGCCAACATGAAACGCGCCCTGGTACTGAAACCACATTCGAGATCACCACTGGCGAGTGCTTTCCCCTCGCCGCGTTGCTTGGCGAACGTGCCACCCGCACTGAGCACCTGGCCGGCGAAGACACCTTTTGCCTGCAACTGAACAAAGCGGCATTCATTCGCCTGTTCGCGCTTTCCGAGGTTTTTCGCGACTTCGCCCTGCGTGGCGTCAGCAGCCTGCTCGATCAGGTCAACCAGCAGGTCCAGCGCCGTGCCGTGGAAACCCTCGGTACTCAGTACTCGCTCAACACCCGCCTCGGTGAGTTGGCCATGCGCCACCCGGTAACCTGCGAATCGAAAACACCCGTGCGCGAAGCCGTGGCACTGATGCATGAACAACAGGTCGGCAGCATTGTGATCGTCGACGGGCAGCGCTTCCCCGTCGGCATTTTCACCCTGCGCGACTTGCGCCAGGTGGTCGCCGATGCCAGCGCTGATGTCTCGGGTCCCATCGGCGAACACATGACCGCCGACCCGTTCTACCTGAGCCCGCAGGCCAGCGCTTTTGACGCCGCCATTGCCATGACCGAACGCCACATTGCGCATGTGTGCCTGGTCGAGGACCGACGCCTTTGCGGCGTGGTGTCGGAGCGCGATCTGTTCTCTCTGCAGCGTGTTGACCTGGTGCACCTGGCCCGCACCATTCGTCATGCCGCGCGAATCGAGAACCTGGTGTCGTTGCGTGGGGAAATCGGACAACTGGTCGAGCGCATGCTCGCCCACGGCGCCTCTTCGACGCAGATCACACAGATCATCACGTTGCTCAACGACCACACCGTATGCCGGGTGATCGAACTCGCGATACAGGACAAGGGCGATCCCGGCGTACCTTTCAGTTGGCTGTGTTTTGGCAGTGAGGGTCGGCGCGAGCAAACCCTGCACACCGACCAGGACAACGGAATTCTTTTTGAAGCCCGCGATGCAGCCCAGGCTGCGGAAATTCGCGGTCGCCTGCTGCCACTGGCCCAGTACATCAATCAGGGCCTGGCTCAATGCGGTTTTACCCTGTGCAAGGGCAACATCATGGCCGGCAATCCCGAGCTCTGCCTGTCGCGCTCGGAATGGGCACGCCGATTTGCCGCATTCATTCGCGAGGCCACGCCGGAAAATCTCCTGGCCTCCAGCATCTATTTTGACCTGCGAGTGGTCTGGGGCAATGAAAGCGCCTGCGAACAGCTACGCCAGAGCATTCTCGAGCAAGTAGCCGACAACCGTCTGTTCCAACGCATGATGGCTGGCAACGCCTTGCGCCAGCGTCCGCCCGTAGGCCGCTTCCGTGAATTCGTACTGACCCGCCAGGGCAGCGATAAAGCCGCCACGCTCGACCTCAAGGTTCAGGGGCTGACCCCCTTTGTCGACGGCGCCCGTCTTCTGGCATTGGCCAATGGCATCAGCGCCAACAATACCCTGGAACGCCTGCGCGAACTGGTGAGCCGTGAAGTGATCGACCCACTCGACGGAGCCGCGTATGAAGAGGCCTACCACTTCATCCAGCAAACCCGCATGCAGCAGCATCAGTTGCAAAGCCGGCAGAACCTGCCCTACTCCAACCGCGTTGACCCGGACAGCCTCAATCATCTGGACCGGCGTATCCTGCGCGAATCATTGCGCCAGGCGCAGCGACTGCAGAGCAGCCTGGCATTGAGGTATCAGTTGTGAGTCTTTTTGCCTGGCTACGCCCTCGACAAATCGATGAGCACATCTGCCAGCGCGTCGCCCAGCTGGCACCTGCGGCCGTGCTCGGTGACAACACCTTGCGCTCTCAGCGCTGGGTCGTGCTCGATCTGGAAACCAGCGGCCTGAACACCCAACGTGACCAGGTGCTTTCGATTGGCGCTGTGGTCATCGAAGATGGCGCGATAGACTTCAGTCAGCAGTTCGAGCGCACACTCTATCAACGCGATCACAAGCTGACTTCCAGCGTGCTCATCCATGGCCTGGGCCCTAGCGCTATTGCAGCAGGCTGTGATCCGGCCGAGGCGCTGCTCGACCTGATGGCTTTTATTGGTGACAGCCCCATACTGGCTTTTCATGCCCCTTTTGATCAGCGCATGCTTGCACGAGCCCTGAAAGACCACCTCGGTTATCGCCTGCAGCACCCGTTCTTCGACGTCGCTGAACTGGCCCCGCTGCTGAACCCGCAACTTACCTTGCGCGAAGCCGGGCTGGACGACTGGACAGCCTGCTTCGGCCTCGAAGCGGTAGAACGCCATAACGCCAGTGCCGATGCCATGGTAACGGCCGAACTGGCCCTGATTTTATTCAGCCAAGCCCGGCGCCAGCAGTTGGACAGCCCGGCTCAGCTCGACCAACAATTGCAACGTTGGCGGCGCCGACGTCAACAAAGTCACGGCTTTTAACATCATCCGATGAGCGTCAATTGCGTTTCACAAGAAGATCCTGTAACAATCGCGAATAATTCTCGTTAGTTAACACATCTTTTTCGGGGAACGCCTTGTCGTCCGCACAAAGCCCACACAGTGAGCTGGTCGGTACGCTCTACCGCGACCATCGCAGTTGGCTACTCGGCTGGCTACGGCGTAATATCGCCTGCGCCGACCGTGCCGAGGACCTCAGCCAGGACACCTTCGTGCGCCTGCTGGGTCGCGATCAATTGTCGGCGCCGCGTGAACCTCGAGCCTTTATCCTGGCGATTGCCAAAGGTCTGTTGTTCGATCATTTTCGCCGCGCGGCACTGGAGCAGGCCTATCTGGCCGAGCTGATGCTGATCCCCGAAGCCGAACAACCTTCCCCGGAAGAACAACATCTGATTCTTGAAGACCTCAAAGCCATTGATCGCCTGCTGGGAAAACTGTCGAGCAAAGCGCGAGCGGCTTTCCTCTACAACCGCCTCGACGGCCTGAATCATTCGCAAATTGCCGAACGCCTGGGTGTGTCCGTCTCCCGCGTGCGCCAGTACCTGGCCCAAGGCATGCGTCAGTGCTACGTAGCGCTGTACGGCGAGCCGACATGAACAGCAAGCCGGTCAGCGCCACGGTACTGGACGCCGCGATTGCCTGGCAGCTGTGCCTGGATTCGGGCAGTGGCAGCCGCGACGAACGCGCGGAGTTCGCCTTGTGGCTGGCCTCCAGCGAAGAACACCAGCGGGCATGGATGCAATTGGGCATGCTTGACCAGCGCTTCAGCGCCGCAGCCGGGCCTGCGCGCCAGGCGTTACTGCAATCACGCGCCGGATTGCGCCAACGAGTGCGCAAATTGGGTGGTGGCCTGGCCAGCCTGGTGGTGGCGGTTGGCTTTTTGAGTTGGGTCAGCAGTTATCAATCGCTGGGCTACTGGCTGGCAGATCAACGTACAGCCACCGGCGAGCAACGCAGCATGCGCCTCACCGACGGCACCTTGATCAGCCTGAATACCCATTCGGCGGTGGATATTCGCTTTGATGAAAAAGAACGCCTGATCGTCCTTCACGAAGGTGAGATCTCCGTCGAGACCGGCCACAAGGACGATCGTCCTTTCATCGTCGCCACCGAAGACGGGCGCATGCGAGCCCTGGGTACGCGCTTTCTGGTCAAACTCGAAGACCAGGGAACACGCTTGAGCGTATTGCAATCAGCCGTGGCCGCCAGGCCACAGGACAGCGGCAACGAGCAAATCCTGCACGAAGGTCAGCAAGTGCTGATGAGCCATGACCAGCTCAGCCAGATCGATGGCCTGAGTATGGGCGCCGACGCTTGGACCCGCGGCATGCTGGTGGTTGACAACGTACGCCTGGGCGATCTGGTCGAAGAACTTGCCCGATACCGCAGTGGCTACCTGGGCGTGGCACCGGAGGTAGCCAACCTGCGTATCACCGGCAGCTTCCCGCTGAACAATATCGACCTGGCCCTGACTTCATTGCTGCCGACCCTGCCCGTGCAGATCGAACAGCACACCCCTTGGTGGGTGACGGTGGCAGCGAAGCCCGACACCCCTTAGACAATCCCGTGAAAGCCGGCTTGCCGGCGAAAAGCCTCGCCTGCAGCGCTGTTTGAAATATTAATCTAAATTATTTTCACTAAGCCCTATCACTTTTCCAATCTCACTCGGCAAGGAAGCTAGTTAGCACTTATTCGTCGAGGAGTTGCTGCATGTCCCGCGTTTTCGATACCTTCCTGCGCCCTAGCCTGCTGGCGTTGGCCATTGCCCTGTCCGCTCCGGTGGTGAGCACTTCGCTGGTTGCTGCCGAGCAATCCAGTCAGCGCGCCTACAACCTGCCAGCAGCCCCGCTGTCGAGCACCCTGAACCAGATCGCAAGCCAGGCCGGCATTGCCCTGTCGATGGACCCGGGACTGACCAACGGTCGCACCTCTGCCCCGGTCAACGGTCAATACAACGGCGTCGGCGCATTGCAGGCCGCGCTGCGTGGCACGGGTTTGCAACTGCAGCAAAGCAGTGCGGGCACCTACAGCCTCGTCGCGGCGCCGGAAGGTGTCATGGCCTTGCCGGAGACCAGTATCAATGCCACGGGTGATCTGGAAAGCGCATGGGGGCCGGTAGAAGGTTACGTTGCAACTCGCACAGCCGCGGGCACCAAGACTGATACAGCGCTTGTCGAAGCACCTCGCTCAATTTCTGTCGCCACCCGGGAGCAGATGAGCGACCGCGGCGTGCAAAATCTCGATGACGCCGTTCGCTACATGCCCGGCATCGTTGCCAGCAGTTTCGGTAGCGACACCCGCGCCGATTGGCTGCGTGTACGCGGTTTCGAACCCACCCAGTTTCTTGATGGCCTTCCGTTACCAAAAGGCGTGTATGCCAACCCCAAGCAGGAAACCTGGAATCTCGATCGCCTCGCCCTGCTGCGCGGTCCGGCATCGTCGGTATACGGCCAGACTCCACCGGGTGGCATGCTGGACATGGTCAGCCGCCGCCCCAGCGAAGAGTCGAGCAATGAAATCGAAGTCCAGTACGGCAGCGACAACCATCGTCAAATTAACTTCGCCAGTACCGGGAAGATCGACGAGGAAGGGCAATTCCTTTATGGCCTCAGTGGTGTGGTACGCGACAGCGGTACTCAAATCGATCATGTCGATAACAAACGCTACAACATTGCGCCCAGTCTGACCTGGAACATCGACACCGATACTAAACTGACCCTGCTCTCACAGTTCACTCGTGACGATACTGGTATTACCAGTCAGTTCCATCCTCTGCAGGGCACAAAGCTCGACTCACCTTTCGGTGATATTTCCCACCACAAAAATCTCGGCGACCCTGACTGGGAATACTACGACCGCACCTACTACGCACTGGGTTATGCCTTTGAACATCGGTTGAACGATGTCTGGCAGTTCCGCCAGAACCTGCGGTACACCAAATCGGAATTGTCATTCCAAGCCGTTACTGTCGGCTCCTATCCTTTCAGCCAAGTGAATGATCAGGGCAACATTGCTCGTTCTACCACCAGCACTGACGAAGACATCAGCCAATTTGCAGTAGACAACAACCTGCAGGCTAACTTCGACACCGGTGCTATCAGCCATACCCTGCTGATCGGGCTTGATCACCAACGTTCCGATACCACTTACACATCGATCTTCGGCTCGGCCCCGCCAATCAACGTCAATAACCCGATTTATGGCCAGCCAATCGTCCGCCCTCCGCGCTCGGATGCCTTCTACGACTACAACCAAAAGACCGTCCAGACCGGCCTGTATGTACAGGATCAGATGGCCCTCGAACAATGGCGCCTGACCCTCGGCGGTCGTGAGGATTGGGTCCATACGGGCACTACCTACTACAACAAGAAAGATGTAACCAACACCGAGCGCAGCAAAAATTTCAGCGGCAATGCGGCGATCAGTTACGTTTTCGACTCGGGCTTCGTACCGTATCTGTCCTACGCGGAGTCCTTCCAGACCGCTACCAATGCCAGCGCGTCCCCAGACCAATCCTTCAAACCGACCGAAGGCAAGCAATGGGAACTGGGTATCAAGTATCAACCGCCGGGCTCCAATACCCTGTTGAGTGCTGCGATCTATGACCTCACTCAGAAAAATGTTGCGGTCACCACCACGGTCGGCAATGTCCCTGTGTCCAGCCAGACCGGCGAAGTGAAAGTAAAGGGGCTCGAGCTGGAAGCGGTTTCCGATCTGACCGAGAACCTTAAGCTCATCGCCGCATACACCTTGGCCAAGTCCGAGGTGCAAAAGGGGGATTACAAAGGTAACCGCCTACAACTTATGCCGAACCAACAGGCATCGCTTTGGGCCGATTACACTTGGCACAGTGGAGTACTGGACGGTTTCGGTATCGGTGGTGGCGCACGCTACACCGGTAATACGTATGGCGACCAGGGCAACACTTGGCTTGGCAAAGCCGATGCAGTAACAGTTTTTGACGCATCCGTTCACTATGACTTGGGCCGCCTGGACAACAGCTTGAAAGGCGCGTCCATCAAGCTGAACGCCACCAACCTGTTCGACAAAGACTATATCTCCACTTGTGATAGCTTCTATTGCTACTACGGCGATCAGCGCAGCGTGGTCGCCAGCGCCTCCTATCAATGGTAATTGGCGGAGTTAGCCGCGTTGCAAGCCGCCCCACAGGGCGGTTTTGGCTTGTTCTGAAGGCTGTAGCATGAAAAGTAAAACCATACGCCGCTGGTCCTTTGTCCACACCTGGACCAGCCTGATCTGCACGCTGTTCCTGCTGATGCTGGCAGTGACCGGTTTGCCGCTGATCTTTCACCATGAGATCGACCACCTGCTGGGCGATGCACCGCAGTTGCAAGAAATGCCGGCCGACACGCCAAAACTCGACCTGCAACAACTGGTGCTCAAAGCCCAGGCTCACCGTCCGGGTGAGGTCATGCAGTACTTTGGCTGGGACGAGGATGACCGCAACGGTGTGATAGCGATCATGGCGGCCACCGCCGGTACCGAGCCGAATTCCTCGCATACCTTCATGCTCGACGCCCGCACCGGCGATGCCGTGGAAATGCCCTCGGCCAACGGCGGTTTCATGATGACCATGCTGCGCCTGCATGTGGATATGTTTGCCGGCTTGCCCGGCAAACTGCTGCTGGCGTTCATGGGCTTGCTGTTTGTGGTGGCGATCATCTCTGGTGTGGTGCTCTACGCACCGTTCATGCGCCGCTTGAAGTTCGCCACCGTGCGCCATGAAAAATCGCGTCGGCTGCGCTGGCTCGACCTGCACAACCTGATCGGCATCGTCACCGTGACCTGGGCTTTGGTGGTTGGCGTTACCGGGGTGATCAGCGCCCTCTCGGACCTGGTCATCGCAGCCTGGCGCAACGATAGCTTGAGCGCCATGGTGGCGCCGTACCGTGATGCGCCACCGCTCACCGAGCTGGCGCCGGTCAGCCGCGTACTGGACATTGCCAGCGAAGCAGCTCCCGCAATGGTGCCTGACTTTATCGCCTTTCCAGGCACGCGGTTTTCCAGCGAGCATCATTACGCGGTGTTCATGAAAGGCGGTACGCACCTGACAGCACATCTGCTGACACCGGTACTGATCGACGCCTCGACGCTGGACGTCACGGCAATCGGCGATCGCCCCTGGTACATGGATGCAATGGGACTGTCACAGCCACTGCATTTCGGTGACTACGGCGGACGACCGATGCAGATTCTCTGGGCAGTGCTGGATGTGCTGACCATCATTGTATTGGGCAGCGGCGTGTATCTTTGGGTGGTGCGTCGACGCGCCGCCAAGCCAGTCGTTGCAGCGCAAGCGGAGACCGTGCAATGAAACGCAAATCTTCGGGTCTTGCCGCTGTTTTCGGCATGCCGACATTGATTGCCCTACTTGGCTCGCTGGGGCTGTTCGCCGCTTTGTTGGGTGACGGCTGGTGGGATGCGCTGGCCTGGGTCGGTCTGGGCTTGCCAGCCTGGTACGGCTTGCGCGGTTTTTGGCCCGTCGCCAAGTGAGCTTCGCCGGCAAGCACGCTCCGACGCGTAGGAGCGGCTTGCCCGGCGGTGACGCTACGTCAGTTAGCCAGATTCGGCAAACACTCATCCAGCCGCTTGTACAATGCGCTGCCACTTGGCCAGTTACGCAACAACCGCGCCCGATCACGGGCAAAGGCTGGGGCGAAGCTGAGCTGGGTGACGTGTTGGCACATCGCATCCAGGTCGATCAATGACCACTGGCCGTTCTGCCAGAACAGGTTGTGCCCCTTCATATCGCCGTGGCTTATGCGCTCATGAATCAGTTGCTTCAACAATGCCTGCAAGGCCTGGAGCTGCGCTTCAGGCACCTCGCCGCTGTCGACATACGGGGCGAAGCATTCGATCAGGTCCGGCCCATCGGCGTATTCGGTCACCAGGTAGGCGCGGCTGCGCAAGCCCATCACCCGTTGTTCCAGCACCGCTAGTGGCCGTGGCGTGGCAATGCCGAGAAACTCCAGACGATGCCCTTCGATCCAAGAATGCCAGGCGCGACTTGGACGCCAGAAACGCTTGAGCCAGTGTGCCGTGTTCTTGATGTTGTAGCGTTTGAGGACCAGCGACCGACCGTTCACGTCGATACGCGCGACACTGGCGGCACCTCCGGTCTTGTACATATGGCCTTGGTCGATCAGCGTGTCGGCCTGCTCCAGCACTGGTAGCAGGGCGGCCACTTCATCGCGGCGAATCGAACGCAGGCCAGAAGGGCCGCGCTCGACACTGAACAACGTGCATTCGCGCCCAGCCTTTTCCAGGTAATCCTTCAGGCGCCAGCTGCGCACCTTGTCGATCTGCTTCTGCAAGGCTTCCAGTGGCAAGGCATGCTCGGCATTGGTCAGCAGGTAATGCACCAGCAACTCTTCGATGAAAGGCTCCAGGCGCTTGGGCAATTGGGCAAAAAACACCCCAAGGTTTTGCAACACTTGTGGGCGCGACAATGGCTTACCCGGCGTTTCTGCCTTGATTCCGGCACCGTCGATCAGGTACAGCTTGCCGCCTTGACGCAACAGGTTGTCCAAATGCAGGTCTTCTTGCCACAGCCCTTTGGCGTGCATCTCAGCCACCGCGGCCAGGGCTTCGCCGAGCACCAATTGTTGCTCATCGGCCAGCGGCGGCAGGGCTTCGACCGCTGCCCAGGCATCGGCGAGGCTCTGCGCACCTTCCAGGAACTCGAATAGCAACCACCCGCCTTCGCCCTCGCGCAGACCGTCGGCGAGTAGCAGCGGCGTAGTCAGACCCTGGGCCGCCAGCAAGCGCACCCCTTCGAGTTCACGCTGAAAATGCCGAGAGGCACTACTGCCTACCAACAACTTTGCCAGCACCGGCTTGCCACGCCAGACACCGGCCCCTACATAGCGCTGCCCTGGCAACACGCGCAGCAGTGTGAGCAACTGTAGATCAGCACTACCTGCGGCATCGGCCAGGCCAATGCTCAGGGGAAGTTCCGGATGACGCCCGGCATTCTTCAGTTCGGACAAACGCATCAGCGAGCCTCTTTCTCACGGCGACGGCGCACCAGGCGCTGCAGCCAGCTATCGACCAGCGGACTATCGGCTGGCTGATCCAGGTAACTGGCCAGCAGCAGACGAACCTCAGCCTCGCTCCAGTTCGGCGCGCGGCGCAACAGTGGCTCAAGATCCTTGAGACGGTCACGCATCCCCAGTAACAGCGGCCGGGTCTTTTCCAGATCGATCAGTTGCGCCAACCAGCCATCGCTGCGTTCACGCAGGAAAATGTGTTTGGGATAGAAGCAGCCATGCACCTGGCCGGCACTGTGCAGCGTCCGCGCCAGCTGCCCACAGGCCCGTAGGATGCCTTGGCGCTGGCCGATGTCCAGCGTCGGCCACACCCCCAGTAGACTATCCAGGTCGCTCCACTCATCCAGTGCACGGGTAAGCAAGATCGCCCGGCGCTCGCCTTCGATCTTGCGCTCGCCGTAATAGACCGCCTGCAGGGCCGGAATCCCGAGCTTTTGGTAGCGGCTGATATTGCGGAACTCGCGGGCAAAGGTCGGTTCGCCGAAGGGCCGGTGCAAGGTGCGGGTCAGGTAGTCGCTCTGACGCTTGAGGTAATACCCCTTGCCCTCCAGTTCCAGGCGGAAAACGCTACTCCAACCACCGCGACCGGTATTGGGTTCATCCACCGCTTCGAGCTGAAGCGCCCACAGCTGGTCAAACCCATTGAGGCCGTGGCGCTCAAGCAGTGCCAGCTCGGCATTGGCCAGAAAATCAGTCATTCCCGTCCCTCGAAAAACGTCACCACATGCCGGACACGACGCTTGTCCGCCGCGTTCAGGCGCTCCCGCCCGCGATATTGCAGATAGAAGCGCAAACGCTGGGTGGCCGACAAATGATACTTGGCCACTTTGTCCAGGCACGCCAGGTCCTTGGTGATTCGATAGCGCAGCATGAAGCCCCACCAGAAATCGCCCGTCGGGCAATCGATCAAGAACAGGCGGGCCTGGTCATCGACTAGCAGGTTGCGCCACTTCAAATCGTTATGGGTGAAGTGGTGATCATGCATGATCCGGGTGTGCCGGGCCAACTGACGACTGATATGGTCAACCCAGCCGCGATCAGCCAGGCGTGGGTCCTTGCGCTCCGCCAACGCCGAAAGGTCTTCGGTGAACGGCAACTCACGGGTGATCATCGCGCCACGGGCAAAACTCAGGCCGCTGCGCTCCAGCCCCCAGGCCACCACCTCGGCGGTCGGAATATCCCACTTGGCGAACTGCTTGAGGTTCTGCCACTCAGCCTTGATCCGCGGGCGCCCAATGTAACGGCGCAAGCCTTTGCCGGCACCGGTGTAGCGCTTGACGTAGTAGTTGACCCCGTCGCGCTCGATGCGAATTACCTCACTGAGCGGATCGTGAGTCAGGCGCTCACCCTGCAAGGCAAAGACTGCCTCGATACTGCCAAAGTCCGCCGCCAGTGCCTGATAACCAGGCGCCAGTGTCCAACTCGCCATCAGAGCGCATCCCCGTATCGTTGTTTACGCTCGTAGAGCTTCTGGGCCTTGCCTTCCAGCCAGCGCAGCAGCGCGGCTTCCTCAGCAAGGATCTGGCGCAGCGGCTGCTGGAAGTAACCACGCAGGAAGCGCAGTTTGTCACGCCGGGTAAGACCGATATCCAGCGCCGAGAAATACAACGCGGCCAGGTCTTTGTTGCGCCAGCGCCGGGAAATGGTGGCCCGAGTCTGCGCACGGTGCAAATCGATCACCGACAGTTTGAAATCATCGGCCGTCACTTCGCGATCTGTGTGCAGCAGAAAGTGACAGATGTAGCAGTCACGATGATTGACCCCGGCCCGGTGCATCATCCCGGTCATGCGTGCCACTTCGGCGATCAGTGCATGTTTGAGGCGCGGCGCAGGCGGTTGCTTGACCCAGTCGATGCTGAAGTCTTCCAGGCTGACAGTCGGCGCCAGTTCTTCGGTAACGATGAACGAGTGCTGTGCCGCCGGGTTGCTGCCACGTTCGCCATAGGCAACCGCGGTCATGGTAGGCACCCCGACCTCGTGCAAGCGCTGGACTGCCCGCCACTCCTGGCCGGCACCGAGCACCGGCAGTTTGGCGCTGAACAGATTCTTGAAGACCTCACCCCAGCCAATGCCACGGTGAATCTTGACGAAGTAGCCTCGTCCCTCGACTTCGGTGCGCAAGGTACGACGCCCTTCCAGCTCGCGGTACACCTGGCCTTGCAGGCTCTCCACAGCATCGAAGGCATCGCGCCCGGCCCAAAGGCGTTTGAACGGCTCGGCCAATATCAGTTTCATTTACGCTCCGTGGCCAGAATCACATCGGCGGCATGCTCGGGCATGCTGTAGAGGTCGGCACTGTCGGCGAACGCCAGCCCGTTACGCGCCCAGGTGGCACGGGCACTGTCATCTTCGAGCATCCGTTGCAGATACGCATTCGCCTGTTGCTGCTCGAACGGCTCATCCAGCACCAGGCCGCTATCGGCCTCGGCAATGTAATGGGCATATCCACACACAGCCGACACCAGCACCGGCAGGCCGGCAACCAGCGCTTCCAGCAACACCGTACCGGTGTTTTCGTTGTAGGCCGGGTGAATCAACAGGTCAGCGCCAAGCAGGAAGCGCGGAATATCGCTGCGCCCCTTGAGGAACTGAACCTGATCGGTCAAACCAAGGGCGGCACTTTGCAGCTGGAACACCTTGGGATCATCCTGGCCGATCACCATCAGTCGAGTACGTTTACGCAACGCCGAAGGCAAGGACGCCAGCGCCTTGAGACTGCGGTCAACACCCTTGGTCTTGAACCCCGAACCAATCTGCACCATCAGCAGTTGGTCATCCTTGAGGTCGAACTCCCGGCGAAACTCGGCACGTATTTCGGCGGCATTGGCAGGGGCGCGGCGGTCCTGGGAAATGCCCGGTGGCAGCAAGTGGAAGCGCTCCAACGGCGTGCCGTAGTGCTTGATGAATAAGGGTTGCTGGACTTCCGAGATCATCAGGACCTCGGTCTTGGCGTCCTTGGCAAACACCGCCCGCTCGTACTCGGCAAAGTGCCGGTAGCGGCCCCAACGCCGGTACATCGAGTTGCGCAGGTTCTGCGCCTTGTCTTCGAAGCAACCGTCGGCCGCGTAGTAGACGTCCAGCCCCGGCATTTTGTTGAAGCCGATCAGGCGGTCAACCGGGCGCTTGGCAAGGTCTGCCTCCATCCAGGCGGTAAGCTTTTCGTTACGCCGATGGTTGAACAGTGCCTTCACGGGTGCAACCAGCACCTCAAAGCCTTCGGGCACCTCGCCTTCCCAGATCAGCGTATAGACGCGGATCTGATGACCTCGGCGCTGGCATTCCAGGGCGATACGCATGAAATCGCGCTGCAAGCCGCCGAAGGGAAAATACTTGTACAGCACAAAAGCCAGTTGCATTAACGAACATCCTCAGCCAGCAGCAACGCGCGCAATTGGCTCGCCACACGCTCGGGATTCAGGCGAGTGAAGCACAGCGGCCACTCGCGTTTGAGATCGAACCGGCGCTGATCTTCAGCGCTCGGTTTGTAAGTACATTTTTTCTGCAGGCAAGGTGCGCAGGAAAAATCGCTGCCCAGGTGCACCTGGGACTTGCCATAAGCACCGGTCAGTCCGGGGTTGGTCGGGCCGAACAGCGACAGGGTCGGCACATCGAGCGCCGCTGCCAGGTGACCAAGGCCGGTGTCTACCGCCACACACGCTTTGGCAGCGGCCAGCACGCGGGCGACACCTACCAGGTTCAATTTGGGCAGTACCTGACAGTTGTTCAAGCCTTTGGCGATTCGCTCGGCGCGCGCCTGCTCTGCCGCGTTGCCCCACGGCAAGCGCACCTCGAGGCCTTGTTGCCCCAGGCGTTCGGCCAGTTGCCGCCAATAGGCCTCTGGCCAATGTTTGGTTGCCCAGGTCGTGCCGTGCAGGAACACCACGAACGGCGCGGCCGGGGGTAGCTGCAAGCGATCCAGGTCCAACCCATAATCGCCAAGGCCTGCAGGCAAATCGTAACCGAGAGCCAGGGCAAACAGCTGGCGCACGCGCTCTACCGCATGTTGCCCACGCTGCACCGAAAAGCGGCGGTCATAGAAGCGGCTGGACAACCCCTCACGGGCCGAATAGCGGTCCAGACCCGCCACCGGTGCCTTCACATAACGGGTTAGCCAGGCTGACTTGACCAAGCCCTGGGCATCGATCACCAGGTCATACTTGGTCTCGCGCAGACGCTGCTTGAACTGGCGCCACTCGCCATTTTTGAAGGTCTGCCAGAGGTTCTTGCGCCAACGGCGGATCGCCACCGGGATAACCTTGTCCACCGCCGGATGCCAGCTGGGAATCTCGGCAAATCCTTCCTCGACCACCCAATCGAAGCGAATACCGGGAATCGCCCGAGCCGCATCGGTCAACGCCGGCAGCGCATGAATCACATCCCCCAAAGAAGAGGTCTTGATCAGCAATACCCGCACTTAGTCGACCTCGGCCATGACATCGATCAGGCTCGGACCATTGAGGCGCTGCAAGGCAGCCTCCACCGCCTCGGGTTCGAGCTGACGCAAGCAATTGTAGTGGCCGAAACGGCAGGTACGGTCAAAGCACGGGCTGCACTCCAACCCCAGGCGCACCACTTCGACCTGATCGGCCAACGGTGGGGTAAAGCCTGGCGAGGTCGAGCCATAGACCGCAACAAGCGGGCGGTTCAGGGCTGCCGCGACATGCATGAGGCCAGAATCGTTGGATACCACGGCATCACTGCACGACAGCAGATCAATGGCTTCGGCCAGTGACGTTTCGCCGCTGAGATTGCTTGCCTCTTCACGCAGACCGGGAATCAGCCGATCGCGAATCGACTCGCCAACGGCAAAGTCATTCTTCGAACCGAACAGCCAGACCTGCCAACCCTCACGGATCCTGGCCTCGGCAACCTTGGCGTAATGCTCCGAAGGCCAGCGCTTGGCCTCGCCGAACTCGGCACCCGGGCACAGCGCCAACACCGGGCGATCCAGGCTCAGGCCGAACTTGGCGAGCGCGGCATCGCGACTGGCAGCCTCGATCTGCAGGCTTGGACGCGGGTACGGCTTGGGCAGTTCGGTACCCGGCGGATAAGCCAGCGCCATGAAGCGCTCGATCATCAGCGGATAACGCGCCTTGTCCAGCTTGCGCACATCATTGAGCAGGCCAAAACGCATTTCGCCGCGCCAGCCGGTACGCTTGGGAATACCGGCAAAAAACGGTACCAGCGCCGACTTCATCGAGTTGGGCAGCAAGATAGCCTGGTCGTACTGACCGGCCAGGGACTTGCCGATGCGCCGCCGAGTCGCCAGTTCCAGCGCACCGTGACCGAGCGGAAAGCTCAAGGCCTGGCGAACTTCAGGCATGCGTTCGAGGATCGGCCGGCTCCACTCGGGGGCCAGCACGTCGATCACACACGCCGGATGTTGCTGCTTCAGGCAATGGAACAGGGTTTGCGCCATTACCATGTCGCCCACCCAGCTGGGGCCAATGATCAAAATTCTCATGCTTTATCCAGAAACGATCAGGGAGGCTGCAGTCTGTCCGCGAACAGCCTGGCCTCCCCTCTTTATATTCAGGCTATATATCGACCAGTGTACGCCACTCGGGCTGTAGTGTGGTCCTGGCAGGCTTCCTGCCGCCTGATTCGCCTGGTTCAACAGCTCATGTCAGTCCCAGCTCGCCCCAGATCCGTCGCACTTCGCGGCGTTCCTGAACAAACTGGGTGGCATCGATCACCCCGGCCTGCTTTTGCAGCGCCTGTCGATGGGCAGCCGAGCGAAACGCCTTGTAAACCTCACGCAACAGCACCGCATCACTTGCGGGCATCAGGCCAACTTCTTCAAGGCCTTCGAGAATGCGGATGTTGTCGGTGTAGCGCAGCAGCTCCGGGTGCTCATGAGACCAGGCCAAAGCGGCGTATTGCACCATAAATTCGATATCGACGATACCTCCGGCATCCTGCTTGATATCGAAGGGCACACCGGCCTCGAAAGCATTGGCGCCGGTACCGGCAGCGCTGACCTTGGTCCCGAGGTTGTCGCGCATCTTGGCCCGCATCTCGCTGACTTCGGCTTGCAGTTTGGCCAAATCGCGCGCCTGGCCGAGCACCCGTGCGCGCACGACTTCGAAGGCCGCCCCCACTTGCGGACAACCCACCAGCACCCGCGCCCGCACCAGCGCCTGATGTTCCCAGGTCCAGGCCTCGTTCTGCTGATAGCGCTCGAAGGCGCCCAGCGAACTGACCAGCAAACCCGATGCGCCGGAAGGACGCAGACGCATGTCTACGTCATAGAGCTGGCCGGAGTTGGTCTGGGTGGTCAGCAAGTGAATGATGCGTTGACCCAGGCGGGTGAAGAACTGCGCGCTGTCGATGGGCTTGGCACCATCGGTTTCAGCCTGCGGATCGCCATCATGTATGAATACCAGATCAAGGTCCGAACCATGACCAAGCTCGATACCACCCACTTTGCCGTAGCCAATAATGATGAAACCCGGGTCACACAAGCTGCCATCACTGCGCTTGGGCTGACCATGACGCGCCACGGTCTGGCGCCAGGCCAGGGCCAGCACCTGGTTGAGAATGGCTTCGGCCAGCCAGGTGAGGTAATCACTGACTTTCATCAGCGGCAGATTGCCGGCGATCTCGGAAGCAGCCACCCGCAGGCTATGGGCCAGTTTGAAGTGCCGCAGTGCTTCCATCTGCTGCTCAAGATCGTCTTCCGGAATTCGCGTCAGGCGCTCGCGCAACTCCGCTGCCAACTCTGGTGCCAGCGGCGGGCTGAACAAACGACCTTCGTTGAGCAGTTCATCAAGCAACAACGGGAAGCGGGTGATCTGCTCGGCGATCCATGGGCTGGCGGCGCACAGGGTCAACAAGCGGCGCAACGCTCCAGGGTTCTCGGTCAACAACACCAGATAGGCCGAACGCCGAGCTACCGCCTCGACCAGCGGCAACACTCGCTCCAGCACCAGATCTGGATCGGCATGTTCAACCGCCTGGGCCAGCAAGCGTGGAATGAAAGCATCGAGGCGCTCACGCCCCAGTCGCTGCATGGCACGTAATTGTGGGCTGGAACGTAGGCCGGCAAGCTGTTTGAGCGCTTTGCCAGGATCAGCGAAGCCGGCGTCCTGCAGCTGACGGCAAGCGGCCTCTTCATTCTGAGCCTCTTCCCACAACGGCAGCCACTCACCGCCAACAATCACTTCACCCTCTTCGTTTTCATCCTCATCTGGATCGGCGATGACTTGACGGAAGTGCCAATCGATCCGCCCGCGCCAATGCATCAATTGCTCATGAAAACTCGCCCAGTCAGTAAAACCGAGCATGAAGGCGATGCGCGCGCGGTCCAGTTCATCGTCAGGCAGCATTTGTGTCTGGCGGTCGGCAATTGCCTGGATCGCATGCTCGGTGTAACGCAGAAACTCATAACCCTCGCGCAGTTCGGCAACCACCGCAGGCGGCAGGTAGCCCTGGCCCTCAAGGGTCGCCAGGACTTTGAGCAACGGGCGCTGCTGCAGACTCAGGTCTCGCCCACCGTGTATCAACTGGAAAGCCTGGGCGATGAACTCGACCTCGCGAATACCACCCGCCCCCAGCTTTATATTGTCGGCCATGCCTTTGCGCCGTACTTCCTGCTGGATAAGCTGCTTCATCGTACGCAAGGCTTCGATGGCGGAGAAATCCAGGTAACGCCGATAAACGAACGGGCGCAGCATATCCAGCAACTGCGCACCGGCAACCTGATCGCCTGCGACCACCCGCGCCTTGATCATCGCGTAGCGTTCCCAATCGCGGCCTTGGTCCTGGTAATACTGCTCCAACGCGTTGAAGCTGAGCACCAGGGCGCCAGCCGAACCATACGGCCGCAGGCGCATGTCGACCCGGAACACAAAGCCGTCGACAGTGATAGGGTCCAGGGCCTTGATCAGGCGCTGCCCCAGGCGAGTGAAGAACTCCTGGTTGTCCAGCGAACGCTTCACCCCTTCCGTTTCGCCACCTTCGGGAAAGGCGAAAATCAGATCGATATCCGATGACAGGTTCAACTCGACGGCACCGAGCTTGCCCATGCCCAGCACCACCATATGCTGTGGCAAGCCGCTGCGATGGCCCATGGGGGTACCAAACTGCTGACAATGACGTGGGTACAGCCACTGATAAGCCTGATCGATGCAAGCGTCGGCCAAGTCAGAGAGGTCGCGGCACGACTGCACCAGGTCTGCCTGGCGGTTCAGGTCCCGCCAGATAATCCGTACCTGTTGGCGACTACGTTGGCGGCGCAGATTGCGCGCCAGTTCATCTTCGCTCTCGGCGACCTGTGTAGCAGCTGCGATTTGCGCGCACAACTCACCCGGCGCAAAGCTACGATCCAGTTCACCGCTGGTGACCAGATCGAGGAGCATGGCCGGATCACGCAACACCTGTTCGAGAACAAAATCGCTGGCCGCGGTTACTCGAGTGAACTGATCCCAACGTTCGGCAGTCCAGTCATCCACAGACAACGAAGGCGTCTGCGCAACGGCTGCGCGCAAGGATTGCAGGTTGCGACTGATCAATGGTTCAAGGGTGGCTGGTACATCGACCAACAGTGGCAGGCTCATGGTCTATCCTTGATCGGCGAGTAAAGTTTGCCAGCGAGTGGACGAAAGCTGCATGACCACGGTTGGACTGTCGTACAAAAGTTAGAAATAGCTGAAAAACCTGATTCTCTGGCAGAAACCATCGCAGCAAACCTTTTCGTAACTTGTTTTTAACTACCGGTATCGTTTTATCCCACAACCTGAACAGAGGCCACGAGCCATTTTTCTGTAGTTTTACTACTCCTTCTTCACCTCAAAAGCATGAAATGGTGATTCATTTGTAGTAAAACTACACAACGCCGGTACACTCTCCGGTAATCCAAGAATTTCATGTCGTCTGCCCAAAAGGCCAGTCGCAAACTCAGGCAACCGATTCTGGAAGCCTTTCCGCCCTGGAGCAAGCCATGCAAGACCTCGATCCCGTCGAAACCCAGGAATGGCTGGACGCCCTGGAGTCGGTTCTCGACAAAGAAGGCGAAGACCGCGCTCACTATCTGATGACCCGTATGGGCGAGTTGGCCACCCGTAGTGGCTCTCAGCTGCCATATGCCATCACCACGCCGTACCGCAACACCATCCCCGTTACCCACGAAGCACGTATGCCTGGCGACCTGTTCATGGAACGCCGTATCCGTTCGCTGATCCGTTGGAACGCGCTGGCCATGGTGATGCGCACCAACCTGCGAGATTCGGACCTGGGCGGCCACATTTCGAGCTTCGCCTCCAGTGCCACTTTGTATGACATCGGTTTCAACTACTTCTTCCAGGCTCCGACCGACGAGCATGGCGGCGACCTGATCTACTTCCAGGGCCACACCTCGCCAGGCGTCTACGCCCGCGCGTTCATGGAAGGTCGTATCAGCGAAGACCAGATGAACAACTTCCGTCAGGAAGTCGATGGTCAAGGCCTGTCGTCCTACCCTCACCCATGGCTGATGCCTGACTTCTGGCAGTTCCCGACCGTTTCCATGGGTCTGGGCCCGATCCAGGCGATCTACCAGGCGCGTTTCATGAAGTACATGGAAAGCCGTGGCTACATCCCTGCCGGCAAGCAGAAGATCTGGTGCTTCTTGGGTGATGGCGAGTGCGACGAGCCGGAATCCCTGGGCGCGATCTCCCTGGCTGGCCGCGAGAAGCTGGACAACCTGATCTTCGTCATCAACTGCAACCTGCAGCGCCTCGACGGCCCGGTTCGCGGCAACGGCAAGATCATCCAGGAACTCGAAGGCGTGTTCCGTGGTGGTGGCTGGAACGTCAACAAAGTCGTTTGGGGCCGTTTCTGGGACCCACTGCTGGCCAAAGACGTCGACGGTATCCTGCAGCGTCGCATGGACGAAGTCATCGACGGCGAGTACCAGAACTACAAGGCCAAGGACGGCGCGTTCGTCCGTGAGCACTTCTTCAACTCTCCAGAACTCAAGGCCATGGTCGCCGACCTGTCCGACGACGAGATCTGGAAGCTCAACCGTGGTGGCCACGACCCGTACAAGGTCTATGCAGCCTACCACCAGGCGGTCAACCACAAAGACCAGCCGACCGTCATTCTGGCCAAGACCATCAAGGGTTATGGCACCGGTGCGGGTGAAGCGAAGAACATCGCGCACAACACCAAGAAAGTCGACGTCGACAGCCTGCGTCACTTCCGTGATCGTTTCGACATCCCGGTCAAGGACGAAGACCTGGAAAACCTGCCGTTCTTCAAACCGGAAGAAGGCAGCGCCGAAGCCCGCTACCTGGCCGAGCGTCGTGCTGCACTGGGCGGTTTCGTACCTCAGCGTCGCGCCAAGAGCATGAGCATCCCGACTCCACCACTGGAAACCCTCAAGGCTATCCTGGACGGCTCGGGCGATCGTGAAATCTCCACCACCATGGCCTTCGTGCGGATCCTCGCGCAACTGGTCAAGGACAAGGAAATCGGCCAGCGCATCGTTCCGATCATCCCGGACGAAGCCCGTACCTTCGGTATGGAAGGCATGTTCCGCCAACTGGGCATCTACTCGTCCGTCGGCCAGCTCTACGAGCCAGTCGATAAAGACCAGGTGATGTTCTACCGCGAAGACAAAAAAGGTCAGATCCTCGAAGAAGGCATCAACGAAGCGGGCGCCATGTCCTCCTTCATCGCTGCCGGTACTTCGTACTCGAACCACAACCAGCCGATGCTGCCGTTCTACATCTTCTACTCGATGTTCGGCTTCCAGCGTATTGGCGACCTGGCCTGGGCCGCTGGCGACAGCCGCACCCGTGGCTTCCTGATCGGCGGTACCGCCGGCCGTACCACCCTCAACGGTGAAGGCCTGCAGCACGAAGACGGTCATAGCCACTTGCTGGCTGCGACCATCCCGAACTGCCGCACCTATGATCCGACCTACGGCTACGAGCTGGCGGTGATCATTCAGGACGGCATGAAGAAGATGACCGAAGAGCAACAGGACGTCTTCTACTACATCACCGTGATGAACGAAGCCTACACCCAGCCAGCCATTCCGGCCGGCGCCGAGGAAGGCATCATCAAGGGTATGTACCTGCTCGAAGAAGACACCCGCGAAGCGGCACACCACGTACAGCTGATGGGCTCCGGCACCATCCTGCGTGAAGTGCGTGAAGCAGCGAAGATCCTGCGTGAAGAGTTCAACGTCGGTGCCGACGTCTGGAGCGTCACCAGCTTCAACGAACTGCGTCGCGACGGCCTGGCCGTAGAGCGCAGCAACCGACTCAAGCCGGGTCAGAAGCCGCAGATCACCTACGTCGAAGAGTGCCTGGCTGGCCGTAAGGGTCCGGTCATCGCTTCCACCGACTACATGAAGCTGTTCGCCGAGCAGATTCGTCAGTGGGTACCGAGCAAAGAATTCAAAGTCCTGGGTACCGATGGTTTCGGTCGCAGCGACAGCCGCAAGAAGCTGCGTCACTTCTTCGAAGTTGACCGTCACTTCGTCGTGCTGGCTGCACTGGAAGCCTTGGCTGACCGTGGCGACATCGAACCGAAGGTCGTGGCTGAAGCGATCACCAAGTTCGGCATCGACCCGGACAAACGCAACCCACTGGACTGCTGAGGAGTATTTTAAGTGAGCGAACTCATTCGCGTACCTGACATCGGCAGCGGTGAAGGTGAAATCATTGAGCTGTTCGTCAAAGTCGGCGACCGCATCGAGGCTGACCAAAGCCTGCTGACCCTGGAGTCCGACAAGGCCTCCATGGAGATCCCGGCTCCCAAGGCCGGCGTCATCAAGTCGCTGAAGGTCAAGCTGGGCGATCGTCTGAAAGAAGGCGACGAACTGATGGAACTGGAAGTCGAGGGCGCAGCTGCTGCGCCTGAGGCTCCGGCCGCAGCTCCAGCTGCTGCTGCCGCTGCACCTGCACCTGCTGCACCGGTTGCCGAGGCCCCAGCCGCCCCGGCAGCGGCGCCCGCTGCTGCCGCTGTCCAGGACATCCACGTTCCGGATATCGGTTCTTCGGGCAAAGCCAAGATCATCGAAGTACTGGTCAAGGTCGGCGACACCGTCGAAGCCGACCAGTCGCTGATCACCCTGGAATCGGACAAAGCCTCGATGGAGATCCCGTCTCCAGCCGCTGGCGTGGTCGAAGCCGTGATTGCCAAGCTGGACGACGAAGTCGGTACCGGCGACCTGATCCTCAAATTGAAAGTCGCTGGCGCTGCTCCGGCTGCCGCCCCGGCACCTGCTGCTGCTCCGGCGCCTGCCAAGGCCGAAGCTGCACCGGCTGCCGCTCCTGCCGCCTCTGCGCCTGCACCTGCTGCAGCTCCGGCTGCTGCCCCTG
Organism: Pseudomonas sp. DG56-2; assembly: GCF_004803755.1. NCBI lineage: Bacteria > Pseudomonadati > Pseudomonadota > Gammaproteobacteria > Pseudomonadales > Pseudomonadaceae > Pseudomonas > Pseudomonas sp. DG56-2. The sequence continues at coordinate 388,655 of NZ_CP032311.1, read as the reverse complement.
CCGCTGCCAGCGGTGCCAAGGTTCACGCCGGCCCCGCCGTGCGTCAGTTGGCCCGTGAGTTCGGTGTCGAGCTGAGCGCTGTATCGGCAACTGGCCCACACGGTCGCATCCTCAAGGAAGACGTACAGGTTTACGTCAAATCCATGATGCAGAAGGCCAAGGAAGCTCCAGCCGCCGGTGCAACCGGTGGTGCAGGCATCCCGCCAATCCCGGAAGTCGATTTCAGCCGTTTCGGCGAAATCGAAGAAGTACCGATGACGCGCCTGATGCAGATGGGTGCTACCAACCTGCATCGCAGCTGGCTGAACGTGCCTCACGTTACCCAGTTCGACAGCGCCGACATCACCGAGCTGGAAGCCTTCCGCGTTGCGCAGAAAGCCGTTGCAGAGAAGGCTGGCGTCAAGCTGACCGTACTGCCACTGCTGCTCAAGGCCTGTGCCCACCTGCTCAAGGAACTGCCAGACTTCAACAGCTCGCTGGCGCCTAGCGGCAAAGCGATCATCCGCAAGAAATACGTCAACGTCGGTTTCGCCGTAGACACCCCGGATGGTCTGCTGGTGCCGGTGATCAAGAACGTCGACCAGAAGAGCCTGCTGCAACTGGCTGGCGAAGCGGCGGCCCTGGCTGAAAAAGCCCGGACCAAGAAACTGTCGGCTGACGACATGCAAGGCGCCTGCTTCACCATCTCCAGCCTCGGCCACATTGGCGGCACCGGCTTCACGCCGATCGTCAACGCGCCGGAAGTGGCGATCCTGGGTGTTTCCAAGGCAACCATCCAGCCCGTCTGGGACGGCAAGGCCTTCCAGCCCAAGCTGATGCTGCCGCTGTCGCTGTCCTACGATCACCGCGTGATCAACGGTGCAGCTGCCGCGCGCTTCACCAAGCGCCTGGGTGACCTGCTGACCGACATCCGCACCATGCTGCTGTAATGCTGTTTCCTGTCTCCCTCTGCCGAGGGAGACAGGCTCCCTTTTCGAGCTGCCACGCTCGTACCTCAACCCCGTCACTTTGGCGGGGCTTTTTTTGCCTGCCATTCCAGCGCCCATGTCATTGCCAGCTACGGTGCGGCTCAAGGTTTCAGCTTCAAGGCCGACAAAGTATGCGCAGGGTTCTGTATTGCTTGTAAGCCTCAGCTGCATGATGCAACCTTGCCAACACGCGTAGTAGCAAATTGCATTATCTTCGCGAACAGCCTCCTTGAAGCGAGTTCTCAATGAAAAGCCAACCCGATGCCGCCAGCCGTATGGTGGCCGAGGTCGTGACGCAATTGCCCGTGCCTTCGCGGCTCGGCATGCTGCGTTTCGAACGGCTGAATGAGGCGAGTTGGGCCCTGCTGTATCTCGACCCTACATGTGAACGCCAATTTGGCCTGGCTGCGGTCGAGCTCTGCGCGTTGGTAGGATCACCTTATGCCAGCCTGATGGAACCTGAAGCTCGCTACAAACTGCATGACGCTATCCAGTTGCAATTGAGCCAGCGTCCGCACTATCTGGTGCGCTACACCCTGCACACCGCGCAAGGGCCGTTGCATCTGCTGGAGATCGGCGAAGCCTACAAGCAGCACAACCGCCAATTGCTGCGCGGCTATCTGACCGTGATCGATACCCAGCCCGGCGAGGGGCCGGATCTTAGCGCTGCCGACCTGGAAACCCGCAACAACCGCCTGCAGATCGCCCTGCAATTGAATCAGCAAGCCCAGCAGGAACAGCTCGAACATCTGGAACGGGTACGCGCCCAGCAGGAATTGATCCTGCACCTGGCCCGTCATCGCTACAGCGCCGGCAACTCGCTGCTTGAAGCCGCCGAACTGATCACCCGCAGCGCCTGCGAGATCTACAAGATCGACTGCGCAAGCCTCTGGTATCTGGAGGGGCAGCGTCTGGAGCCGATTTCTGCCTATTACCGCATAGCTCAGGAACACCACCTGCCAGAGCCCATCGACGCCAGTCACTTCCCCGACTACCTCGAGGCGCTGCACACCAGCCGCGCCATCGACGCTCACAATGCGACCCACGATCCGCGTACCCGGGAAATGGCCGAGAGTCTGCGACCGCGCGACATCAATGCCATGCTCGATGCCAGTATCCGTATCGATGGCCAGGTGGTTGGTGTCTTGTGCCTGGAGCAGACCGGCTCGGCGCGGGCCTGGCAGACCGACGAAATCGCCTTTGCCGGTGAACTGGCCGACCAATTCGCGCAGGTCATCAACAACCACAACCGGCGTACCGCCACCAGCGCCCTGTACCTGTTCCAGCGCGCCGTAGAACAAAGCGCCAACGCCTTTTTGCTGGTCAACCGCGATGGCGTGGTCGAGTACGTCAACCCCAGCTTCACCGCCATCACCCAATACAGCACCGACGAGGTCCACGGCCACCGGCTTTCGGAGCTGCCTGCGCTGGAAAACCTCAGCGAGCTGTTGTTCGACGCGCAATCGAGCCTGGCCATGAGCAATAGCTGGCAAGGCGAGTTCAAAAGCCGACGCAAGAACCTGGAGCCATACTGGGGGCAGTTATCGATTTCCAAGGTCTACGGTGACAACCGTGAACTGACCCATTACATCGGTATCTACGAAGACATCACCCAGAGCAAGCTGGCCCAGCAACGCATTGAACGCCTGGCCTACACCGACAACTTGACCAGCCTCGGCAATCGCCCGGCATTCATCCGCAACCTCGACGAGCGCTTTGCCCTCGACAGCGACAGTCCCATTTGCCTGCTGCTGGTGGACATCGACAACTTCAAGCGGATCAACGACAGCCTCGGTCATCAGACCGGTGACAAGCTGCTGATCAGCCTCGCGCGGCGTCTGCGCAACAGCCTCAGCGCCGGAGGCAGCCTGGCGCGTTTTGCCAGTAACGAATTCGCCGTATTGCTGGAAGACACCACCATCCAGAGCGGCCTGGAGATTGCCCAGCAGTTGTTGCGTACGCTCGACAAACCGATGTTCGTCGACAACCAATTGATCAGCGTCACCGGCTCCGTCGGCCTGGCCTGCGCGCCGCTGCACGGTCGCGACCCGCAAACCCTGATGAAAAACGCGGGGTTGGCGCTGCACAAGGCCAAAGCCAATGGCAAGCATCAGGCGCAAGTGTTCACCGAGGCGCTGAACGCCGAAGCCAGCTACAAACTATTCGTTGAAAACAACCTGCGCCGCGCCCTGACCCAGAATGAACTGGATGTGTTCTACCAGCCCAAACTGTGCCTGCGCAGTGGCCGCCTGCTGGGCCTGGAGGCCCTGCTGCGCTGGAATCATCCTGACAAGGGCATGATTCGTCCGGACCAGTTCATCAGCGTCGCCGAAGAAACCGGGCTGATCATTCCGATCGGCAAATGGATCGCCCGTCAGGCCTGTCGCATGAGCCAGCAGTTGAGCAAGGCCGGGCTGGGTAATCTGCAAGTGGCGATCAACCTGTCGCCCAAGCAGTTTTCCGATCCGGATCTGGTTGCCTCGATCGCCAAGATTCTCGAAGAAGAAGCCCTACCCCCCCACTTGCTGGAACTGGAACTGACTGAAGGTCTGCTGCTTGAAGCGACCGAGGACACTCACCGCCAGCTCGACCAGTTGAAAAAGCTCGGCCTCACCCTGGCGATGGACGACTTCGGCACTGGTTACTCCTCGCTTAGCTACCTGAAGAAATTTCCCATCGACATCCTCAAAATCGACCGCAGCTTCATTCATGAGATTCCCGCCAATCAGAACGACATGGAAATCACCTCGGCAGTGGTAGCCATGGCTCATAACCTCAAGTTGAAGGTTGTTGCCGAGGGCATCGAGACTGCCGAGCAGCTTGCGTTCCTGCGCCGTCATCGTTGCGACGTTGGCCAGGGCTATCTTTTCGACCGGCCGATTCCGGGGACTGAGCTGATTGAGCGGCTCAAGCGTTATCCACGCGGCCCAATCGCCTGACAGCGGCGTAACACTCGGGCACACTAAGACTCTATCCCTTATCGTCCTACTTCAAAGAGGAATGGGTTTATGGTCCTGCGCTCGGAAATCCTGGTGAACAAAAACGTCCTGCCCACTGCGGAACAGGCCCTGCCTGGCCGCGACACTCCCATGACCCTGCCAGAAAAGCATTACGTGTTCAAAGACACACCGTTGCTTGGCCCGTTCTTCGAGAACGTCGGTTTCGCCATCTTCGGCCTCGGCTGCTTCTGGGGCGCCGAACGACGCTTCTGGCAACGGGAAGGCGTCGTCAGCACCGTCGTTGGCTACGCTGGCGGCTATACGCCCAATCCAACGTACGAAGAAGTCTGCTCGGGGCTGACCGGCCACACTGAAGTGGTGCTGGTGGTCTACGACCAGGACAAGGTCAGCTACGGCGACCTGTTGGCCATGTTCTGGGAACTGCACAACCCGACACAGGGCATGCGCCAGGGTAACGACATCGGCACTCAGTACCGCTCGGTGATCTACTGCACCACGCCCGAGCAACTAGAAGAAGCTCAAGCCAGCAAGCAGGCCTACCAGGCTGAACTGACCAAGGCCGGCTTCGGCGAAATCACCACCGAAATTGCCGAAGCGCCGACCGTCTACTTCGCCGAGGCCTACCACCAGCAATACCTGGCCAAGAACCCCGAGGGCTACTGTGGGATCGGTGGCACGGGTGTATGCCTACCGCCCAGCCTGCAAGGCAACTGAGGGTCGGACATGAGCGCAGCAAGCATGACCCTGTTCCACGCCCCAGCCTCGCCCTTCGTTCGCAAGGTCATGGTGGTGCTGCACGAAACCGGGCAAATCGATCGGGTAACGCTGCAAAGCGTCAACCTGACGCCGGTCAATCCGGTCGCCGAGCTCAACCAGGGCAATCCTGCAGGGAAGATCCCGGCGCTTCGCCTGGCCGATGGCAGCGTGCTTCACGACAGCCGGGTTATCTGTGAGTACCTCGATCAGCAACATGTCGGTATTGCACTGATCCCCAAAGAAGGCTGGTCGCGCTGGCATCGCCTGACCCTTGCCTCACTGGCCGATGCGATCATGGATGCGGCAGTACTGACGCGCTACGAAACCTTCCTGCGCCCGCAGGAAATGCGCTGGGACAGCTGGATCGAAGCACAACTGGAAAAAATCCGTCGCGGCCTGGCAAGCCTTGAGCAGGAACACATGGCGGAACTGAGTTCGGCCTTCGACATCGCTGCCATTGGCGTGGCCTGCGCCCTGGGCTATCTGGACTTGCGCATGCCGGACTTCGGCTGGCGCGAGCAGCAACCCCAACTGGCGACCTGGTATGCCCAGGTCAGCCAGCGGGCGTCGATGTTGGCTACCGATCCTTCGGCTTGACCCACCCTATCGCGGGGTGAGCCCCCTCCCACTGCGGGAGGGGGCTTGTCCCGCGATGCAGCCAGCGTTCAATCCGCCGAGCCAGTACCGCCCCCACCCGTCGCTCCTCACGCAAGCCCCTCATTGCTGCCTCCCCGGCCCAACGCTGTACCAGTCCAGGCGACGGGTCAGAACCATGAATACACCGAGCATGCCGAACAACAGCAACGAGCCCATCAACAGTGCATAGTCCTCGGCGCTGAGCAGCCCGTACAGCATCGCGTAAAGCACCGCCAACCCCACGGCAAAGGCCGCTGCTCGCATCAGACTGTGCAGCACATGGCAAAGGTAGAAGCCGATCAGCAGCACACAGGCACCTGCAGACAACAGGTAGGCCAGACCAAAGCCCAGGTGTTCCGACAAGGACAACAGCAGCAAGTAGAACAACGCCAGCGCAGCACCCACCAAGGCGTACTGGATTGGATGCACGCTGAGGTTCTTGAGAATCTCGAAGAGGAAGAATCCGGCGAAGGTCAAGGCAATGAACAGCAGCGCATATTTGATCGCCCGTTCACTCTTGAGGTATTGATCCACCGGGTCGACGAAGCTGACGCCAAAGGCGCGGCTACGAAACTCCTCGCAACTGGCATTGACTACGCATTGCGTCAAAGCATCCTTGAGGTTGGTGGAGAAATAAGAGGTCTGCCAGCGTGCAGAGAAACCACCCGCGTCAATCGTACGGCTGCTCGGCAAGTAGTTGCCGACAAAACTTGGATGCGGCCAGTTGGCTGCCATGCTGACGGTGGTGCTACGACCTACCGGCAACACATGAAACTGACCGGTTCCCTGCAAGCTGAGGTCGAAGGCATAGTCGAACCGGGTTTCTGTCTTGCCGTCGAGGTCGCCGAGCATCACGTGAACCCCGCCGCCCAACCAGCTCAAGGTGGTACCGGCCTGAAAATCCAGGTGCTGGTCGTTGAATTGAAGCTGCAAGCCTTTTTCGATGCCGCGGATGTCACTGATGCCCACGGCCAGAAACGCGGGGTCGAAGCGATAGTCGTCAACATCTTCGGTAATACCCCAGTTCGCTGGCAGCTTGAATTGACCGCTGATGTGGTTGTTGGCGTGGAACAACCGCGTCTGATAGATGCCTCGTGAGCGCAGCTCGGTGTCGATGTTCGACTTCAGCTCGAAGGTATCCGGCAGAAAGTACAACAGGCCGCTGACCTGCTTGGTTTCCTCGACGCTCTTGCCGTCTTCAGTCTTCCAGCTGCGTTCGGTTTTACGGTACGGCACCACCAGTACCGGGCCGCTGATCTGCTGACTGTAACTGGCACTCTGGGCGATGTTCTCAACCACCTCGTCACGCAGCGACTGTCGCTCGCCAATCAAGCCGCTGATCATCAGCAGCGGGATAAGCAGAAGCACCACCAACAAGGCGATGGTGCCCAGTTTGATACTCAAGGTTCGGTTCATAAAGCAAGGCTCCGGTTTCGATAAGCAGAGTCTGCTTGTTCAAAATGGAGCCCTTGGGAAGTTGTATGGAGACTGCGTGCAAAGTGTGTGGAGTTTCAGCCCAGGCGCTTGGCGGGCAACCACAATCGAACCCGAACCCCCGCTTCGGCGTTGGCAACCTCCAGCGAGCCACCATGCAGTTGCATCACCTCCTCGACGAAGTTCAAGCCCAAACCCGTACTCTTGCGCCCGCTGATTGGTCGCGGTAGCGAATAAAAACGCTCGCTCAAACGGCCCAGGGCGTACTCGGGAATCGCCTCGCCCTGGTTGAACAGACTCAAGGCCACGCGCGCACCGTGTTGCTCCAACTCAAAAAGCAGCAAACCGCCAGGTGGTGTGAAGTCCAGGGCGTTATCCAGCAAGTTGGCAATCGCTTGGCGCATCAGGAACGGCTCGCACAGCAGTCGGGTTTGAGCGGGCACTCGTTGGCGCACCTGCAAGCGGTTGCTCTCGATACGTGCGCTCTGGGCCAGCAACAACTCATCGATCAAGGCTGCCAATGCTACTTGTTGCTGTTCTTCCAGCGCTTGCATCTGCTCGACCTGCGCCAGATTGAGCAGGCGCTCGATCAATTGCTGCATGCGCGCACTTTCGCTTTCGATGTTGCCGGCAAAGCGCTGGCGCTGTTCCTCCGACATTGGCCCCTGCAACAGCTCCGAGGCCCCGCGGATGGCCGCCAGTGGACTCTTGAGTTCGTGGGTCAGCGTATGCACATAGCGTTCGACGTAGTCCTTGCCTTCCAATTGCGTGCGCATCCGTTCGACTGCCGCAGCCAACTGCCCCAGCTCACCACCCCGGTAGTGCGGCAGTGTGGTGCGCTCGCCTTCACTGACGGCCTGGGCGTAATGTGTCAGGCGCCGTAACGAGCGCGCCAGCCACCACGACAACGCGGCGCCCACCAGCAAGCCCAGCCCGATCAGACCCACCCCCAGATACAGCAAGCGCCGCTCGGAACGGTCGATGTACGGTTGCAGCGACTTGTTCGGCTTGGCCACAGTGACCACACCAATAATTTTGCCTTCATCGAGAATCGGCGCGGCTACGTGCATGACCGATGACTCGGCATCATCGGGGTCGCTGCGGGTCGAGCGCGCACCGTACTCACCGCGAAGCGTCAGGTAGACGTCATTCCAGCGGGAATAGTCCTGGCCCACGGCCTCGCCACTGGAGTCGAGCAAGACACGGCCCTTGGCATCGGTTACATAGATACGGTGGTTGACCTGATTTTTCGACAAGCCCCAGATATCGGCCCTGGGCTGACGCTGCCCGTAAGCGCGCAACAGCAGCGGCAAACGGCTCTGGCCCAGGGTGCCAGCCTTGACGTCATCGTGAAGTATCTCGGCCAGCAGGTTGGCGGTATCCACCAGGGTTTCTTCGGTGGACTGACGCACGCCCGGGCGGATCTGCTCACGCACCGTGCTCAGAATGAAATAACCGGTCAGCCCGACAAACAGGAAATAGACCAGAAAGATCCGAATCCCCAGGCGCATCAGCTATGGCCTGGACTGTAGCTGTAGCCAAGACCGCGATGAGTCTGGATCGGTTCGGCGTCGGCGGCAACCTGACGCAGCTTGGCCCTCAGGCTTTTGATGTGACTGTCGATATTGCGCTCGTAACCGGCCTCGGCAGCCACACCTACAGCGTCGAGCAGTTGCTCACGACTGAACACCCGTTCGGGTTGCTCCAGCAAACTCTGCAACAGACGAAACTCATGACGAGTCAGACTCAAGGCCTGGCCACGGTAGCTGATCTGCATGCGCTGGGTATCGACATGGAACACCGCGGCCACGCTGCTCACGGGTTCAGTGCGTGGCGCCATACGCTTGAGAATCGCCCGTACCCGAGCGGCGACTTCGCGTGGACTGAACGGCTTGACCACATAATCGTCAGCACCGATTTCCAGGCCCACCACGCGGTCGATTTCGCCGTCGCGCGCACTGAGGAACATCACCGGTACGTCACTGAAACGCCGCAATTGGCGACAGGTCTCAAAACCGCTGATGTCTGGCAAACCGATGTCGAGAATGATCAGGTCGGCGGGGCGCAGACGCTGCTGCTCCAGGGCAGCATTGCCGAGTGTCACCCACTCGGTACTGTGGCCATCGCCCTGCAAGGCAAAAATCAGCGTGTCGGCGATCGCCGCTTCGTCTTCAACGATAAGTATGTGGGGCACGGGAGCTGCAAGCCTCAAGCTACACGCTTCAAGTAGAAGCAGATAGCGTGACGTTACACTGAAGTGCCTTTTCTTGCAGCTTGTAGCTCGGCGCCTGAACCTGACGCAGCTATCAACACTCGGGCTTGCCGGCGGTGAAACGCCGCGCCGGATTCACCGCGGCCTTGAACTCGCGCAAGGCCTTGGCGCCGATCAACAGCGGGTAGTTGAAGCTGCTTCGGTCGGTGAGGTTCACCTCCACCGTGCGCTTGACGTCGCCCAGGCAGAGTTCAAGGTCTACCACCGGGCGCTTGCTGACCTCCGCGCCTTCGCCGTCTTCATCTTCGTCCGCGCGGTTCTTGATCTTGCTGATGCGCGCCAGCTTGTGTTCATAGACCTTGCCATCAGATTCCTTGGTCGCCAGGCGAAAACGCACCCAGTCCTCTCCATCACGGGTGAACATTTCAATGTCCTTGGCCGACAGCGAGGCGGTGAGTGCGCCGGTGTCCATCTTGGCTTTCAAGGTTTCACCGCCAAACTCTGGCAGCGTAATGTATTCATAACGGCCATACAGGGTTGGTTCAGCAGCCATCACCGGAAGGGCCAGCAACGACAGCAATGCGAGTACAGGTTTCACAGGATCCGCTTCCTTGAGATAAGACAGTGATTAGACTGCGAAGGCAGGATAGGTTCGCGCGAACAGTCTATTCAACACAATGTGAAACATTTGTGCCCTGCAACCGGACCCGAGCATTTGGCGTATGCCGTTAGGGTGCTTATCATTGCCGGTCGCCTACTTGAATATAAGAGCTTTCTTATGCGCCGCTTACTAACGGGCATTCTTGTGACCTCGCTGTTGCTGCTCAACACCTTGGTCCTGATCGGCCCACTGATGGTCTTTGCCCTGTTCAAACTGGTTTTACCCGGTCGGTACCGTGACTACGCTTCTTGGGCGGTAATGTGGATTGCCGAAACCTGGGCCGAAATCGACAAACTTATTTTTCGCGTGTGCATTCCCACCAAATGGGAGGTTCGCGGCGCTGACGGCCTGCGCCTGGACACGTCTTATCTGGCCATCAGTAACCACCAAAGCTGGGTAGATATCCCGGCGCTGATCCAGGTGCTCAACCGACGTATCCCTTTCTTCAAATTCTTCCTTAAAAAGGAACTGATCTGGGTGCCGCTATTGGGCTTGGCCTGGTGGGCGCTGGATTACCCTTTCATGAAGCGCTACAGCAAGGCGTTTCTCGATAAGCATCCGCAACTCAAGGGCCAGGACCTGGAAATCACCAAGGCAGCCTGTGAATTGTTCAAGCGCCAGCCGGTCACCGTGGTCAATTACCTTGAGGGCACACGCTTTACCGAAGCCAAACGTGCGGCGCAGCAGTCACCGTTCAAACATCTACTCAAACCCAAGGCTGGAGGCGTAGCCTTCGTCCTCGCAGCGCTGGGCGAGCAACTGGACGCTCTGCTCGACGTGACAATCGTTTATCCCGGCGACAAGGCGCCAGGGTTCTGGGATTTACTCAGTGGCGCGGTACCCAAGGTCATCATCGATATCCAGGTACGCGAACTTGATCCGGCTCTGTACAAGGGTGACTACGAGAACGATCCTGCTGTACGCCAGGCGGTGCAAGACTGGGTCAACCAACTTTGGCATGCTAAGGACCAGCGTATCGAGACCTTGAAAGCGGAGCTTGATCAGGCACGGACAAGCCCACGACCAGAGGCCTGAAGCGTTCGATTAAAACCTGTCTTAATAATCAACATTAGGGATTCTTCTTTGCTATTGGCCATTTAACTGGATAAAAATCGAGCAACAAATAAATACAAAAACGCTCGGATCGATAAATGGCCAATCAACCCAGCAATGCTGCCCAGGCAGATTCCGCCCAACTGCGCCGCGTCCTCGGCCTTCCTGCCCTGGTGTTTTTCGGCTTGGTGTACATGGTTCCCCTGACCATATTCACCACCTACGGCATCGTTACCGAAATCACCGGAGGGCGCACTGCTGGTGCCTATCTGGTTACCCTGCTGGCCATGCTGTTCACTGCGACGTCTTACAGTTTCATGGTTCGGCGCTTTCCAGTGGCTGGCTCTGCCTACTCCTACACCAATCTGGCGTTCGGAGCGAACGTCGGCTTTCTCGCTGGCTGGTCGCTGCTGCTCGATTACCTGTTCATTCCGATGATCAATTACCTGCTCATCGGCCTGTTCCTCAATATCGCCTTCCCAAGCATTCCAGTGTGGACGCTCATTCTCGGCTCGATCACCTTGGTCACAGTGCTCAACGTGATCGGTATTCACTCGGTGGCCAAGGCCAGCAATCTGATTGTCGGTGCGCAGATCATCTTCATCGGTGTTTTTGTGGCGCTGTCGTTCAAGACCCTGGGCGCAGGTGCACCCGTCGATGTGCTCTCGCCGCTGCTTGGCGATGGCAGCCAACCGGGCTTTACTCAGTTGATGGCGGGTGCGGCAGTGCTGTGTTTGTCATTCCTTGGCTTTGATGCTGTGTCGACCCTGGCCGAGGAAACCAAGGATCCACGCCGAGACGTACCACGGGCGATCATTCTCACGACGCTGGGTGCGGGCTTGCTGTTCACCCTGCTGGCCTACATCAGCCAACTGGTGCTGCCAGGAAGTCATTTCGCCAATACCGATGCGGCGGCCAACGAGGTGATGTTCAAGGCCGGCGGTCAGTTCCTGGCCAACTTCTTCACCGCAGCCTTTGTCGCTGGAAGCCTGGGCTCGGCCCTGGCGTCGCAAGCGGCGGTATCGCGAATCCTCTACACCATGGGCCGCGACAACGTATTGCCACAGCGCTGGTTCGCCAGACTTTCGCCGCGTTTCGGTACACCCGTAGTCGCAACCTTGGTGGTTTCGGCGTTTTCCCTGCTGGCGCTGGTCATCGACCTCGCTACCTTGGCATCGCTGATCAGCTTCGGTGCGCTGGTGGCATTCTCGGCGGTAAACCTGGCGGTGATTCGCACACACTTGATCAGTGAAATCTGCCATCGCAACCTGTCGGGGTTGCTGCGTTATGGTCTGGTTCCCCTGGTGGGCATGAGCCTTACCCTGTGGCTTTGGACCAGCCTGTCGACCCTGACCTTGACCATAGGTTTGAGCTGGTTCGGCCTGGGCCTGGCATATCTGCTGGTGCTCACGGGCGGCTTCCGTCGCCCGGTGCGCATGGTGAATTTTTCCGAAGCAGGCTGAGCGGCGTTATACCGACGGTATAGCCGCAGGAGTTCCCCACAGACCACCAAGGCTCTGCAGCAGCGAGCCGGCAACGCCCTGCTGACCGAGGTACTGCAGAATCAGCGGGGCAAATTGGCCGATCATGCCGGAGTCCATGCCCAGGGCACTGAAAGCATTGTTCAGGTCAGTGGTATTTTTAACGTTGTCGCCCAGGGCATTGCTCAGCGCCGACGACTTACCGCTCTTGCCAAGCAAATCGCCCAGCCCGCTCAAACCACCCAGAGCATTTTCGCCGGAAAGCATATCCAACCCCGGCACGGCCTTGCTCAGTTGTTCGTAATCGGTGCTGCTCAACTGATTGCGAGCAAGCCCCAGCAAGGCACCGGTACCGCCGATAGCTTGCTCAGGGGTAACTTTCAGCTCACTGCCGAGGGTATTGAGTAAATTCGCCGAAGCGGCGGGCGCCTGCACGGCAGCACCGTCCTTGTTGCCTTGCATGGCAGAAACGGCGTTGGCCGCATCGCTGAGATTAAAGGCAAATGCCGAGCTGGCAGCCAGGGTCATCAGAGTGACCAGCGCAAAACGTTTCATGAATAGACCTCGTCAGCCGTAAAGGCAGGGAAAACGAGGATTGGACTGCTCGGACGGCCGAATGTTCCGCGGTTGCCGCCGAGCCTGGGCCACATAAAGACCCAGGGGATTATCCGCATTGGGATGCGCTGTGGCTTTGAGCGTATCGCTGGGCACGCCCGCTTCTACCGAGTAGTGATGCACGTGCGGTGGGAGCGGCCGCGCCCAGCGATGGTCTTACGCCGCGCTGAACAGTTTGTGCGGATCGATCACAAACTTCTTCGGTACTCCAGCATCAAACTCGCCATAGCCTTCAGGCGCCTGATCCAGGCTGATGACCTGCACACCCACTACTTCGGCAATGTTGATGCGGTCCCACATGATGGCCTGCATCAGTTGGCGGTTGTATTTCATTACCGGGGTTTGTCCGGTGTGGAAGCTATGTGACTTGGCCCAACCAAGGCCAAAACGGATGCTCAAGCTACCGATCTTCGCCGCAGCATCCACCGCTCCCGGGTCTTCGGTGACATACAGACCTGGAATGCCGATCTTGCCCGCGACCCGCACAACGCCCATCAGTGAATTGAGCACGGTGGCAGGAGCTTCATGCTTGGCACCGGCATGGCCATGACCACGCGCCTCAAAGCCTACGGCATCGACCGCGCAATCGACTTCCGGCTCGCCCAGCAGATTGGCGATCTGCTCATGCAGCGGGGTGTCCTGTGACAAGTCTGCAATTTCAAAACCTTGTGCCTTGGCGTGGGCCAGGCGCACCGGGTTGACGTCCCCGACAATGACTACCGCAGCACCCAGTAAGCGCGCCGAAGCCGCGGCCGCCAGGCCCACCGGGCCGGCACCGGCGATGTACACCGAGCTGCCCGGACCGACACCGGCGGTAACTGCGCCGTGGTACCCGGTTGGCAGAATGTCGGAGAGACAGGTCAGGTCGCGGATTTTCTCCATGGCCTTGTCGCGGTTAGGCAGTTTCAGCAAGTTGAAGTCGGCGTACGGCACCAGCACGTACTCGGCCTGGCCACCGGTCCAGTCACCCATGTCGACATAGCCATAGGCACCCCCGGCACGCGCCGGGTTAACGGTCAGGCAGACACCGGTGTGCTGTTCCTTGCACGAACGGCAGCGGCCGCAGGCGACGTTGAATGGCACTGAAACCAGATCACCGATCTGCAGGTTCTCTACATCCCGACCTTTTTCGATCACCTCACCGGTGATTTCATGGCCCAGCACCAGACCGACCTGGGCTGTGGTGCGGCCACGCACCATGTGCTGGTCTGAGCCGCAGATGTTGGTGGAGACCACCCTCAGAATCACCCCGTGCTCGATCTTCTTGCCACGCGGATCCTGCATTTTCGGGTAGTCAATTTTTTGCACCTCGACCTTACCGCCGCCCAGATACACGACACCACGATTACCAGACATGCTTTTACCTCGCTAAAGTTTGTTGTTATGTAGCGGTGCAAAGTGCGCAGCCCGCAGGCGGCGCTGTATTACTGGAATCTGTTGTTTCTATTGCAGGGCTTGCCCCGCGATCAAAGCACGACCGTGCGGTTGGCGTTCAAAAACACCCGTCGCTCGATGTGATAGCCCACCGCCCGCGCCAACGTGAGGCACTCGATGTCACGACCCTTGGCGATCAGGTCTTCGGGATAATGACTGTGGTCGACCGATTCCACGCCCTGGGCGATGATCGGCCCTTCGTCGAGGTCGTTGTTGATGTAATGGGCCGTGGCCCCGACCAGTTTCACGCCCTTGTTGTAAGCCTGGTGATAAGGCTTGGCGCCCTTGAAGCCGGGCAGCAGGGAGTGATGGATGTTGATTGCCCAACCATCGAGCTTGCGGCACAACTCTGGCGACAGTACTTGCATGTAGCGGGCAAGAATCACCAGCTCTGCCCCAGACTCCTCGATTACCTGCAGCACCTTGCGCTCTTGCGCCGGTTTGTCGTGCGGATCAAGGGCGAAGTGGTAATAGGGAATACGGTGCCAATGAGCCAACGGCTCAAGGTCGGGGTGGTTGGAGATCACCGCCACAACGTCCATGCTCAACTGCCCGATGCGCTGGCGGTAAAGCAGGTCGTTGAGGCAGTGGTCAGCTTTGGAAACCATGATCACTACTTTCGGCCGATGCTTGGGCGCAGTCAGCTCGAACAGCATGCCGAAGGCTTCGCCACGCTCGGCAAGGCCGGCGCGGAAATTGACCTCATCGAAGTCATCCGACTGGCGGAACTCCACCCGAATGAAGAAGCGCCCAGACAGACGGTCATCGAACGAGTGGTGCTCGGTGACATAGCAATGCTGCTCATACAAATATCGGGTCACCACATCCACAGTGCCGAGCAGGCTCGGACAGTCAGCGGTAAGAATCCAGGTGTCCGGTGCTCGGCTCATGATGTCGCTCCCTAGGCCTCGATGCTCAAACCGTATTCAGCCGCTGCGTCCTGCAGCCACAACCACCAGTAGTCGGAGAAGCTACGACGAATCAGCAGCTCCCAGGTTTCCTCGCCGGTTCGGCGGATCACCAATTGCGACTTGGCGAACACTGTGCCCACGGCCTTGCCGACGGGAAAGTTGTTTGGATGTACATCGTAGCTGGTGGACTTCATCAGCACTTCGCGAACATTCGGGCCGCTCAGTTCCAACAGGGTTTGCCCGCCACTGACATTGACCACCTGGATATGCTGGCCCTCGAGGGCATCACGCAGTTTCTGTTCGACGGCGAACTCCTGACCACCGGCAACGATCAGCAGCCATTCGTCCGGACCAAGCCACTGCAGCGACATCTCGCCATTGGCAACTACGGTCAGTGCCACCGGCAACTCCAACCCCAAGGCCTTGAATACACCACCAGCAAAAGCCGGATCACGGCCATCGCCACGCAAGGTCAAATGACCCAAAAACTTATGCTCGCGCAGAGTTACCCCGGCGTTCTTGCGGCCTTTGCCGACCAGGCTGGACAGGTCGGCGTGATGCAGTGGCGACTCTGCCTTGACGTCGTTGCCTGGGCGTTGCTGGTAAACGTTGATCGTGCTCATTACTCACCTGCCTTGAATTCTGTGGACCTGCCAGTAGCAGCGGACTTGTCCCGCGATGCGCTGCCGGCTGCAGCGAAGTCACCGCGGGTCAGTGCTGCTCCTAGATGTTCTGCCGCTCACCCTTTGGATCGAAGAACACCGAGGAGCAGATCTCTGCCTCGATTACGCTGCCATCCGCCTGCGGCGAGTAGACGCGTTCGCCGATACGTTTGAGCCCGCCTTTGACCACGCCCATGGCGAAGGAATAGCCCAGGGAGTTACTGGCGTAGCTGGAGGTGACGTGACCGACCATGTCCATCGGAATCGGTTGCTTCGGATCGAAGACCAACTGCGCACCTTCAGGCAGCCATTTGGTCGGGTCCACAGGCTTGAGGCCGACCAACTGTTTACGATTTTCCCGCACGCAATCCTCACGGTTCATACCGCGCCAGCCGATCCATGAGAACGGCTTGGTCCGGCCTACACACCAGCCCATGTTCAAGTCATCCGGCGTCATCGAGCCATCGGTGTCCTGGCCGACGATGATGAAACCCTTCTCGGCCCTCAGGACGTGCATGGTCTCGGTGCCATAAGGGGTGAGGTTGTACTGCTTGCCAGCCTCGGCGATTTTCTCCAGCACGCCCATAGCGTAGTTGGCCTGGATGTTGACCTCGTACGAAAGCTCCCCGGTGAAGGAAATACGGAATACCCGCGCCGGTACGCCAGCGACCAGACCTTCTTTCCAGGTCATGAACGGGAAAGCGTCCTTGTCCAGGTCGATGTCGCTGACTTCACTCAGCAGTTTGCGGCTGTTTGGCCCAGACAGGGTCAGGGTCGCCCAGTGGTCGGTGACCGAGGTGAAGTACACCTTCAAGTCAGGCCATTCGGTTTGCTGATAAATTTCCAGCCACTGCAGTACACGCGCCGCGCCGCCCGTGGTGGTGGTCATGATGAAATGGTTTTCGCCGACACAGGCGGTCACGCCATCGTCGAAGACCATGCCGTCTTCCTTGCACATCAGGCCATAACGGGCCTTGCCCACATCCAGCTTGGTCCAGGCGTTGGTGTAGATACGGTTGAGGAACTCGCGTGCGTCCGGGCCCTGGATGTCGATCTTGCCCAGGGTCGAGGCGTCGAGCAGGCCGACGCTGTCGCGCACGGCCTTGCATTCACGAGCAACCGCGGCATGAATGTCTTCGCCATTGCGCGGGAAGTACCATGGCCGCTTCCACTGCCCAACGTCTTCGAACTCGGCACCGTTTCTCAGGTGCCAGGCATGCAGTGCGGTGAAACGCACCGGTTCGAAAAGATGCCCGCAATGCCGCCCTGCCACGGCGCCGAAGGTGACCGGCGTGTAGTTGGGACGGAACATGGTGGTGCCCATCTGCGCAATGGTAATGCCCATGGAGCGGGCAGCAATGGCCAGGCCATTGATATTGCCCAGCTTGCCCTGGTCGGTACCAAAGCCCAGCGCGGTATAGCGTTTAACGTGCTCGACCGACTCGAAGCCCTCCCGCGTGGCCAGTTCGATAGCCGCAGCGGTCACGTCGTTCTGCTGGTCGACGAATTGCTTCGGCGCCCGCGCAGTGTTCTTGTCGTGGGGTACCTGAAACAGCGCGATCGTCGCTTCTTCCTGACGCGCCAAGACTTTTGGAAGCGTCCCCGACACAGCCTTGAACCCCGCTTCACTTGCAGCGCGCACGCCACCTTCGTAGCCATCAGCCAGCGAATCGCCCAAGGCGAAAACGCCATTGATGCCACCGACACACACGCGTTTTTGCGGTGCATCACCGGGCACGAAGCCAAGAATGTCTTCACGCCAGGTCGGCTTGCCGCCCAAGTGCGAAGCCAGATGCACCACCGGGCTGTAGCCGCCGGAGGTGGCCACCAGATCGCAGTCCAGCCATTCGCCCGGGCTGGTGACTTTATGTGCATTGACGTCAATCGCGGCCACGCGCGCAGCGGTTACGTGCTTGCTGCCGCGGGACTCGATGACCGCACTGGAGGTGAGAATCCGAATGCCCTTGGCCCGCGCCTCTTCCACCAGCGATCCACGAGGGTTGTGGCGGGCGTCGGCGATGGCGACCACTTTCAGGCCCGCGTCGTGCCAGTCCAGGGCCACACGGTAGGCGTGGTCGTTATTGGTCGACAGCACCATGTTACGGCCCGGCGCGACACCATAACGACGCACATAGGTAGAGACCGCACCGGCAAGCATATTGCCCGGCACATCGTTGTTGCCATACACCAGCGGACGTTCATGAGCGCCGGTTGCCAGAACCACACGCTTGGCCCGCACCCGATGCATACGCTGGCGTACGCTACCTATCGGCGCCCGGTCGCCGAGGTGGTCGGTCAGGCGCTCGTGAATGGTGAGGAAGTTGTGGTCGTGATAGCCATTGACCGTCGCCCGAGGTAACAGGGTGACTTCACGCATGCCTTTGAGTTCGGCTACAACAGCAGCAACCCATTCAACTGCGGGCTTGCCATCAAGGCTCTCACGGCTGTCGAGCAGGCTGCCGCCGAACTCTTCCTGTTCATCGGCAAGAATCACCCGCGCGCCGCTACGGCCCGCTGCCAACGCCGCCGCCAGACCGGCGGGACCTGCGCCAACGATCAGTACATCGCAGTGCTGACTCATGTAGTCGTAACTGTCCGGATCGTTTTCCAGGGGCGCGCGACCAAGGCCCGCTGCCTTGCGGATGTACTTCTCGTAAGTCATCCAGAATGACTGCGGATACATGAAGGTCTTGTAGTAAAAACCCGGTGGCATCAACTTGCCGCCTACCTTGCCGAGAATCCCCATCATGTCGGTGTTCACGCTCGGCCAGCCGTTGGTGCTGGTGGCCACCAGGCCCGCATACAGCGCCTGCTGAGTGGCACGCACGTTTGGTACCTGGGTGGCTTCGGTCGCACCGATCTGCAGGATCGCGTTTGGCTCTTCGGAGCCTGCGGCAATAATCCCGCGAGGACGCGAGTACTTGAAACTGCGCCCGACAATATCCACGCCGTTGGCCAGCAATGCTGCAGCCAGGGTGTCACCAACGTAGCCCTGATAGGTCTGGCCGTTGAAAGTGAAGTTCAACACTTTGCTGCGATCAATACGACCGCCGCTGGACAGGCGATAGACCTGGCTCATACCTTTTCTCCCTGACCACTGACTGCCAACTGCGGGCTGGTGCTTTTGCCGGTCACTTGCGGCTTGGCGCCGATCGGATAGGTTTCCAGAATTTCGTAGGTCACCGTGTCACGGGTGGCATTGAAGTACTGGCGGCATCCGGCAGCGTGTATCCACAGCTCGTGATGCAGGCCGCGGGGGTTGTCGCGAAAGAACATGTAATCGCCCCACTCCTCGTCGGAGCAGGCGTTAGGGTCCAGCGGCCGCGGAATATGCGCCTGGCCTGCAGCGTGGAACTCTTCCTCGGAGCGCAGCTCGCCGCAGTGGGGACAGAAGATATGCAACATGGGGACTTCTCCTGTTAGTGGGCGACAGCGGCAGCGCCGTGTTCGTCGATCAGTGCGCCGTTGTGGAAACGGTCGATGGAAAAAGGTTTGGCCAGCGGGTGCATTTCGCCCTTGGCCAGACTGGCGGCAAAGACGTTGCCCGAACCCGGCGTGGCCTTGAAGCCACCGGTGCCCCAGCCACAGTTGAAGAACATGTTCTTGACTGGGGTCTTGGAGATGATCGGGCAAGCGTCCGGCGTGGTGTCGACGATGCCGCCCCACTGGCGGTTCATGCGCACCCGCGAAAGAATCGGGAACATTTCGACGATGGCTTGCAAGGTGTGCTCGATTACCGGGTAGGAACCGCGCTGACCGTAGCCGACCCATCCATCGATACCGGCACCGATGACCAGATCACCCTTGTCGGATTGGCTGATGTAGCCATGCACGGCGTTGGACATGATCACACTGTCGATGATCGGCTTGAGCGGCTCGGACACCAGTGCCTGCAGCGGATGCGATTCGATCGGCAGACGGAAGCCGGCAAGCTTGGCCATGTGCCCGGAGTTACCTGCGGTGACCACACCGACGCGCTTGGCGCCGATGAAGCCCTTGTTGGTCTCGACCCCGATGACCACGCCGTTTTCCTTGCGAAAACCGATCACTTCGGTCTGCTGGATCAGGTCAACGCCCAAGGCGTCGGCGGCGCGGGCAAAGCCCCAGGCCACGGCGTCATGACGGGCGACGCCACCGCGCCGCTGCACGGTGGCACCGATGATGGGGTAGCGGGTGTTCTTCGAGCAGTCCAGGTAAGGAATCTCGTCGGCGACCTGCTGGGCATTGAGCAGTTCGCCATCGACACCGTTGAGGCGGTTGGCACTGACCCGACGTTCCGAATCACGCATGTCCTGCAGGGTGTGGCACAGGTTGTAGACCCCGCGCTGGGAGAACATCACGTTGTAGTTGATGTCCTGAGACAAGCCTTCCCAAAGCTTCATGGCGTGTTCATAAAGGTGCGCCGACTCATCCCACAAATAGTTGGAGCGCACGATGGTGGTGTTGCGTGCAGTGTTGCCACCGCCCAGCCAGCCCTTCTCGACCACTGCAACGTTGGTGATGCCGTGTTGCTTGGCCAGGTAGTAGGCAGTGGCCAGGCCATGCCCGCCACCGCCGACGATGACCACGTCGTAGACCTTTTTCGGGGTCGGCGTGCGCCACATGCGCTGCCAGTTTTCGTGATGGCTGAGCGAGTGTTTGAAGAGGCCGAAGCCCGAGTAACGTTGCATAGTTTTCACTCCTGGACCACTCAGCGATAAACCGGAAAATCTGCACACAGTGCCGACACGTTCTTCGCAACATCGGCCTCGACATCGGCATCACCGAGGTTATCGAGAATGTCGCAGATCCAGCCTGCCAGCTCTTCACACTGGGCCACCTTGAAGCCACGGCTGGTGACGGCCGGGGTGCCGATCCGCAGGCCAGAAGTGACGAACGGTGACTGCGGGTCATTCGGGACGGCGTTCTTGTTGACGGTGATGTGCGCGCGGCCCAGGGCAGCGTCGGCATCCTTGCCGGTCAGGCCCTGGAGAATCAGGCTAACCAGGAACAAGTGGTTGTCGGTGCCGCCGGAAACCACATCGAAACCGCGATCGATGAACACCTTGGCCATGGCCTGGGCATTGTCGATGACCTGCTGCTGATAGGCCTTGAAGCCAGGTTCCAGAGCTTCCTTGAAGCACACCGCCTTGGCCGCGATCACATGCATCAGCGGGCCACCTTGTGCGCCAGGGAATACGGCTGCATTGAGCTTCTTCTCGATTTCCTCGTTGCTGCGCGCCAGGATCAGGCCGCCACGCGGACCACGCAGGGTTTTATGCGTCGTAGTAGTGACCACGTCGGCATATGGCAGCGGGTTTGGATAGAGGCCCGCGGCAACCAGGCCGGCAACGTGCGCCATGTCGACGAACAGGTAGGCCCCGACCTTGTCAGCGATCTGACGAAAACGTGGAAAATCGAGAGTTTTCGAGTAAGCCGAGAAACCGGCAACGATCATCTTCGGCTGGCTTTCCACAGCCAGACGTTCGACTTCATCGTAGTCGATCAACCCTGTGTCGGTATCGATGCCGTACTGCACGGCGTTGTACAACTTGCCCGAAGACGACACCTTGGCACCGTGCGTCAAGTGACCGCCATGCGCCAGGCTCATGCCCAGAATAGTGTCACCCGCTTGCAGCAGGGCCAGGTACACGGCGCTGTTGGCCGAAGAGCCTGAATGCGGCTGGACGTTGGCATAGTCGGCGCCGAACAATTGCTTGGCGCGATCGATAGCCAGTTGCTCGACTTTATCCACATGCTCGCAACCGCCGTAGTAGCGCTTGCCCGGATAGCCTTCAGCGTATTTGTTGGTCAGGCCGCTGCCTTGGGCCTGCATGACGCGCTTGCTGGTGTAGTTCTCCGAGGCGATCAGTTCAATGTGATCTTCCTGGCGTTGCTCTTCGGCATTGATCGCCGCCAGCAGTGCATCGTCGTAACCCTGGATCTGGTCTTGCTTGCTGAACATTGCGTCTCTCCCGGCAGCGGCATCGGTTCTTATGGGGCAATTGCCCTTTTCAGCGATGGTATGACCGACGCAGACAGCCTAGATGCCTACGCACGCCTTGCAGTGGTGCGTTTACGACATGCAGCCTCATCGCAGGACAAGCCCGCTCCAACCGCGCTAGCCAGGAGCAGGCTTCCCCCCGATGCTTTGTATAGGCGACGCCACATTTCTTGGTTTAGAGTGCTGATCTGCGTCGTTCACAGGACAGTGTCATGACAGATCAAAGCCAGCAATTCGCCAGCGACAACTACTCAGGTATCTGCCCGGAAGCCTGGGCCGCGATGGAAAAAGCCAACCAGGGTCACGACCGTTCCTACGGCGACGACCAATGGACTGCCCGTGCCGCCGAGTACTTTCGCAAACTGTTCGAAACCGACTGCGAAGTGTTTTTCGCCTTCAACGGCACCGCGGCCAACTCGCTGGCGCTGTCGTCCTTGTGCCAGAGCTATCACAGCGTAATCTGCTCGGAAACCGCCCACGTCGAAACCGACGAATGCGGCGCTCCGGAGTTCTTCTCCAACGGCTCAAAACTGCTGACTGCCCGCAGCGTGGCCGGCAAGCTGACCCCCGAATCGATTCGTGAAGTCGCGCTGAAACGCCAGGACATCCACTACCCCAAGCCACGCGTGGTCACCATTACCCAAGCCACCGAGGTGGGCAGCGTCTACCGCCCGGACGAACTCAAGGCAATCAGTGCCACCTGCAAAGAGCTGGGACTGAACCTGCACATGGACGGCGCCCGCTTCAGCAACGCCTGCGCTTACCTTGGCTGCTCGCCAGCCGAGCTGACCTGGAAAGCCGGCGTCGATGTACTGTGCTTTGGTGGCACCAAAAACGGCATGGCCGTGGGTGAAGCGATCTTGTTCTTCAATCGCGATCTGGCTGAGGATTTCGACTACCGCTGCAAGCAGGCCGGTCAGTTGGCTTCGAAAATGCGTTTTCTGTCTGCCCCTTGGGTGGGCCTGCTCGAAGGTGACGCCTGGCTCAAATACGGCGCCCACGCCAACCGCTGCGCACAGTTGCTCAGCCAATTGGTGAGCGACGTGCCGGGTGTGGAGCTGATGTTCCCGGTCGAAGCCAACGGGGTGTTCCTGCAGATGTCCGAACCTGCTTTGGAAGCCTTGCGCAACAAGGGCTGGCGCTTCTACACCTTCATCGGCAGCGGTGGCGCACGGTTCATGTGCTCGTGGGACACCGAAGAGGCGCGGGTGCGGGAGCTGGCAGCGGACATCCGTCAAGTGATGAGTGCCTGACAGCCATATCGTGGGGCAAGCCGAGTCGTCGCAGTTGCACGAGCCAGCTTGCCCCACGAATCGATCTACAACCTGAAGCCGCCCATCTGCCGCGCCAGGTCATCCGCCAAGCCGCGCAGTGCCTGGCATTCCTCTCGACACCCCTGCACTTCCGACGCTGTTTGCCGCGCCAGATCGGATATCCCCTGAACAGTACGATTGATCTCTTCAGTCACCGCCGACTGCTCTTCAGTTGCCGTCGCCACTTGATGGTTCATATCGCTGATGTGTTCGACCTTATCGGTAATGGTGCTCAGTGAAGCGCCGGTCTGCTGGCTGGATTGCACCCCGGTGCCCGTTGCCACCTGCCCAGCCTGCATCGACGCCACAGCGCTACCGGCGCCGTGCTTCAGACGCAGGATCATCTGCTGCACTTCATCGGTAGACACCTGGGTACGCCGGGCCAATGTGCGCACCTCGTCGGCAACCACGGCAAAGCCGCGGCCCATCTCACCTGCCCGTGCAGCTTCAATGGCTGCATTGAGCGCCAGCAGGTTGGTTTGCTCGGAAATACTGCGAATCACTGCCAATACTTCGTCAATCGATGCCACTTCATTGGCCAATTCACCCACGGCGTGGGCGGCCTGGCCAATCTCACCCGACATGCCCTCTATATGGGCAATCGAGCGCCGGACCACTTCACGCGCCTCGAGCGCTTCTGTGCGGGCTGTTTCCGATGCCTGCGCGGCATTGCCAGCATTCTGGGCAATGTCCTGTACGGTAAGGCCCATTTCATGCACCGCCGTGGCGACCATCTCGGTCATTTCCTGCTGACGTCCGGAACGTTCGGCAGTGTTGTCCACCACCTGGGTCACTTGTGCAACAGCCCTGTGCAAACGCTCGCTGGTGCGCAGCACTTCGCCAATCAAGGTCCGCTGGCTATCAATAAAGCGATTGAATCCACGGGCCAGATCGCCCAGTTCATCGGCGCGCGATTCATCCAGGCGCTGGCTCAGATCACCGCCCCCATTACCAATCGCCAACAGGGCGCCAGTTACCCGACGAATCGGCCGGACAATGCCACGGGCCAACAACACCACCAGCAATAGCGATACCAGTGCCACCGCGCCGCCAATCAGGCTGGTCAACCAGACCGTTTCACGTACAGGAGCGTAGATCTGCGCTTCTGGTACTTCGGCAACCAGGGTCCAGTTCAAGTCGCGAAGCGGCAGGCTCAACGCCAAGAAGCCCTCGCCATCGCGCTCGAAACGGCTACTGTGCAAACCATCACCCTTGCTCAGCACAGCCTGGGCTGCGGACTCGCCGATTTGCTCGGAGAGTTTTTTCTTGCCGCTCAACTCCTGTTGCGGGTGAACTTGAATCAGACCATCACTGCGCACGAGAAACACCCGTCCACGCTCACCGAAGCTGAAGTTGTGGATCAGCTCCGACAGCTCGGTCATGCGCAGGCCAAGCCCGGCGATCCCCACCAACTTACCGGCCTTCTCCACCCGATAGTCGATAAAAAGCGCCAACTCACCGGTGCTGCCATCGGTGTCGATGTTGAGCAGGCGCGGGTTGCCGCTGTCGATGAAACCGTAAAACCATTTGTCCGCCGGGTTGCTGCGGCTCAGGGTCCGGTCCAGGCCTTTTTCGTTGTAGTAGTGATTGGTTTCGGTGCCTGCGAACAATGCCGTGAACGCCTGGTTTTTCTGGCGCAAGGCTTCGAGATACTCAATGAATTGCGGCGCTTGGGCACTGTCTTCACCTGCGGCCAGCCAGTCGCGCAGCAGGGTGTTGTTGGCAATGTCGGCCGCAGCGGTCAGCGGACGGCTCAACATGCGCTCGATGTCGTTACGAATTGCCTCAATGCTCGCTGGTAAGGCGGTATCGACCAGGTAACGTTCGGTCAGGCGATTGACGGCCACCGAGTAGATTCCGACCACGATAAGAATGCTCACCAACAGGGCTGCGCCCATGCTTGCGATCAATTGCCACTGAATGCTGCGCCGCCAAAACTGCATGAATCTTCCCCCGGGTAAATAAGCCTTGTGCTGCAATAGCCAGGCCAATTGTATACAGGTGGAAATACAATAATTCCATTGACCCACAACAATGCCGCTCACTGCCAGCGGGGCAGTGAGCGAGCAAAAGAGAAAATGGGAGTTGCGGGGGCCTGTCAGCTGTCGCCGATGGTCCGGGCAATGGCATCGACCGTGGCGCTGACTTGCTCTTGGTAACGGTCGAGGGCTTGCTGGTGCTGCGCTTGCAGATCGATCTGCTGCGAGCAGAGGTTGAGAGCTGCAAGAACCAGCAGCTTGTCACCGATCAGCGTCGGATATTTACGTTTGGTTTCGGCCAGCGAGGCGTTGAGCATCTGCACGGCCTGCGCCAGGGCCTGCTCCTGGCCTTCGGGAGCCTTGATCGAATAATCGCTGCCGAGAATCGACACGACATTGATCGGCTGTGCTGAAGTTCTCATGCGTTGACGGCACCAGCGCTTGCGCGCTCAACCAGAGCCTGGATGCGTGCAGCAGTAGAGCCCTGCTTTTCTTCCTGTTCCATCAGCGCCAGTTGCAGGCTCTCGTTTTCATCCTTGGCCTGGGCCAGTTGCGCGTTGATCTGCTCGTTGCGTTCGCTCAATTCCTGATTCTTTTGTACCAGGTCGCTGACGAGTTGTTCCAATTGACTGAGGGAAGTTTCCAACATGATTGCCTTCTCGGGTTTTTCAGGGGGCGCACACGATAAAGAAAAGTCCGCGTGCTAGCCAGGGATATCGGGTTAGACGCTTCGGCCTGGTGCAGATTGACCTGGCTTAGGCAGTCTGGTTCCCGCTACAGATGTCCGCTTGTCAGGAAAGTTGCTTGCTGCCTCACAGTTTGATCATCCACCCCTCAAGTCTGCCAAATGTTGACCGATAGGCAAGGCAATCCTCAATCTGTCGCATGAAGTGCGCGCTATTTTCCCCCTCCGGAAGACCACTATGTCCCTTCGTAACATGAATATTGCCCCGCGCGCGCTGCTGGGGTTTGCCCTGATTGGCGCGCTGATGCTGGGGCTGGGTCTGTTTGCGCTGAACCAAATGAGCAAGATTCGCCAGGCCGGCGAAATTATCGAGAACTCCACCGTACCCAGCATTACCAACGTCGATCAGCTCACCCAGTTGACTCTGCGCCTGCGCACCCTGTCCTATCGGTTGCTACTCAATCGCGAAGCCGACACGTTGCAGAACACGCGCAATCTGATCGCCCAGCGCAACCAGCAGATCGACGAAGCCCGCAAGGTCTACGAACCGCTCATCTATGGCGCTCAAGAGCGCGCCGCCTATAACCAGTATGTGCAGTTGCTCGGCCAGTACCGCGAGTTGGAAAATCGCATGCAACTGGCCTCGCAAAACAACGACCTGGAAACCCTGCGCAACCTGATCAACCGCGACATGCTCAACAGTTCCGAGCAGATCAACAGCGTCATGGATCAACTGGTCAGCATCAACACCGAGCAAACCCGTACGATCAACCAGACGGCTGCAGAACAGTATTCCAACGCCGTTACCCTGGTGATCAGCCTGCTGCTGGTCGCCACTGTGCTGACCCTGGGCTGCGCCTTGCTGCTGACCCGCAGTATCGTCAAACCTATCGATGATGCCCTGCAGGCCGCCGAACGCATTGCCGAAGGCGATCTCACCCGCAACATCCACACCGAAGGCCATGATGAAGCCGCCCGCCTACTGCGAGCCATGGCCAAGATGCAAGACAAGCTGCGCGATACACTGCAGCTGATTGCCGGTTCTGCCACTCAACTGGCTTCAGCTGCCGAAGAATTGAACAGTGTTACGGACGAAAGCGCCCGTGGCCTGCAACAACAGAACAACGAGATCGAACAGGCCGCCACGGCGGTCACCGAAATGACCAGCGCCGTCGAAGAAGTGGCGCGCAATGCCGTCAGCACCTCGGAAGCATCCAAGGAAGCCACGCGCTCGGCAGGTGATGGCCGCGACCTGGTGCTGGAAACTGTCAGCGCCATCGAGCGCATGAGTGTCGATGTCCAGGGTACTGCCGATCTGATCGGCAACCTGGCGGAAGAGTCTCGCGATATCGGTAAGGTGCTCGACGTAATTCGTGGCCTGGCCGACCAGACCAACCTGTTGGCACTCAATGCCGCCATCGAAGCGGCAAGGGCCGGCGAAGCCGGTCGCGGATTTGCCGTGGTTGCTGATGAAGTCCGCGCCCTGGCGCATCGCACCCAGCAATCAACCAGCGAAATCGAACGCATGATCGGCAGTATCCAGGGCGGTACCGAACAAGCGGTCAACTCCATGCGCAACAGCACCGAGCGCGCCGAGTCGACGCTCAACATTGCCCGCGGCGCAGGCCTGGCGCTGGACACCATCACCGGCGCCGTAGCCGAAATCAACGAGCGTAACCTGGTCATTGCCAGCGCTGCCGAGGAACAGGCCCAGGTGGCTCGCGAAGTAGACCGCAACCTGGTCAATATCAACGACCTGTCGGTGCAATCGGCCACCGGCGCCCACCAGACCAGCGCGGCAAGCGCCGAGCTGTCACGTCTGGCAGTTGACCTGAACGGGCTGGTGGCACGCTTCAGCGTCTGATCATCGCGGGGCAAAAGCCCCCAGTCAGAACTCGATACGCACGTCGCCCTTGGGCACGCTGCAGCAAGAAAGGATATAGCCTTCGGCGACATCATCATCGGTGATGCCGCCGTTGTGCTCCATCTCCACCTCGCCGCCCAGTTTGAGCACCTTGCAGGTGCCGCATATTCCCATGCCGCAGGCCTTGGGAATCATCAAGCCAAGTTTGGCCGCCGCCGCGTGCACGGTTTCGCCAGGCGCCACGCGAATGCTCTTGCCAGTGGCGGTGAACTCGACCTGATGCAGGTCGGCATTGTCTACCTCCGGGGCATCGGCAGCCTGTTCGGCAAGCTCCACCGCATCGGCCTTGACCTCCGCCGGGGTCGCCCCGAAAGACTCCTCATGGTAACGGCTCATGTCATAGCCGCTACCTTCGAGCATGCGCTTGACCGCATGCATATAGGGCGTAGGCCCGCAGCAGAAAATCTCCCGCTCCAAATAGTCCGGAGCAATCAACTCCATCAGCTTCTGGTTCAAATAACCGCGATAGCCCGCCCAGGGCTCTCCCAGGCCATGCTTCTCGCAAATAATGTGCAAGCTGAAGTTGTCGATCCGCGACGCCATGTGCTCAAGCTCGCGGTGATAAATGATGTCTTTGGGCGAGCGCGCGCTGTGCACAAAGACCATATCCACATTGCCGTTGGTGTCGTAGAACCAGCGAGCCATGGACATCACCGGCGTGATGCCGACGCCACCGCTCAGGTACAGCACCTTGGGGCTCGGGAAGTCGATGGCATTGAACAACCCCACCGGACCATGAACCGCCAGTTCCTGGCCCTCGTGCAGGGTGTCGTGCAGCCAGTTGGAAACCCTGCCCCCCGGCACCCGCTTGATGGTCACGGAAAAGCTGTAGGGCACCGAAGGCGAGCTGGAAATGGTGTACGAACGCATGATCGGCTCGCCATCGATCTCCAGCTCCAGGGTCACGAACTGCCCCGGCTTGAAGAAGAACATGATCGGCTGGTCGGCCATGAAACAGAAAGTGCGCACATCCCAGGTTTCCTGGATCACCTTTACGCAACGCACGATGTGGCGGCCGTTGGCCCAGGTCTGGGTGCTGACCGGATTGAGGAAGGTGTTGGACATGCTCATCTCCACGGCCGACTGCGGCCTCATGGTTGCGATTCTGCTCAAGCGCCATGCTCGACACATTCCTATCCGCGACATCTGCGTGCTTATCGCGACCAGCCCCCTGTAACAAGGGCTGTGGCGTCGGAAACGGATCTGATCATGTCGCCCATGGATATGGTTCACCCCCGCTTCGAACGCACACTCCATCGCAAATGATCCTGCTGTAATTGCCTTGCGTCGCCATAACAACGATTAGCCACTTTCACCGGCCACAGCACTGGCCACGAGGACCTACACGATGGACGTCACCGCAACTTTGAGTCTGGGCGATCCACTGGAACCTGCGCGCAAGGCGACTGCCGAGATGCTGCAGAGCCGCGAGCGTACGTTCTCGCTGCCGCAGCCGTTCTATTGCGACGAGCGCCTGTTCCAGATCGATATGGAAGAGATCTTCCAGAAGGAATGGTTGATCGCCGGGATGACCTGCGAAATCCCGACCAAGGGCAACTTCCTCACCCTGCAGATCGGCAAGAATCCCATCCTCGTAGTGCGTGGTGCAGAGGGCCAGGTACACGCCTTCCATAACGTCTGTCGCCACCGTGGCTCACGCTTGTGCACCAGCGACAAGGGCAAGGTCGCCAAGCTGGTCTGCCACTATCATCAATGGACCTACGAGCTGGACGGCCGCCTGCTGTTCGCCGGCACTGAGATGGGCGCCGACTTCGACATGAAGCAGTACGGACTCAAACCGGTGAACGTGAAAACCGCCGGGGGCTACATCTTCATCAGCCTGGCTGAGAATCCACCCGCCATCGACGACTTCCTTGCCACCCTGACCCATTACATGGAGCCCTATGACATGGAGAACACCAAGGTGGCGGTGCAAACCACCTTGATGGAAAAGGCCAACTGGAAGCTGGTGCTGGAGAACAACCGCGAGTGCTATCACTGCGGTGGGTCGCATCCGGAGCTACTGAAAACCTTGCTGGAGTGGGATGACGTAACCGACCCGCGCGCCGACCAGGCATTCAAGGACCATGTGGCCGCTTCAGCGGCGGCCTGGGACGCCGAAAAGATTCCCTACGCCCACGCAAGCTTTGGCCTGCGTAACCGCATCGTGCGCATGCCGTTGCTCAAGGGCACCGTGTCCATGACCCTGGATGGCAAGCAGGGTTGCCAGAAACTCATGGGACGGATCAAGAACCCAGACCTTGGCTCGATGCGTATCCTGCACCTGCCGCACTCCTGGAACCACTGCATGGGCGATCACATCATCGTCTTCACTGTATGGCCGATCAGCGCGCAGGAAACCATGGTCACCACCAAATGGCTGGTACACAAGGACGCAGTCGAAGGCGTCGACTACGATCCGGCACGCATGCGCGAAGTCTGGGATGCCACCAACGACCAGGACCGTCGCTTGGCCGAAGAGAACCAGCGCGGCATCAACTCCACCGCCTACCAACCTGGACCGTACTCCAAGACCTACGAATTTGGCGTGGTGAACTTCGTTGATTGGTACAGCGAGCGCATGCTGAGCAACCTGGGAGCAGCGCCTGCGCCGTACCTTAAAGGTGTGGCCGTTCAGTAGCGCCTGATCGCGGGGTGTGCTTGCTCCTGGCTTCTGTGGGAGTGGGCTAGCCCCGCAATGCTGTACAAATTTCAACCAATCCCCGCAATCCCCCGGCCCCACTAGCCGCGTCGATACAGCAAACACTTTATCCACAGGACAGCCCACAGCAAATGTGCGCAAGTGGTTGTTTTTTCCAAGGAAATTTTTCGATCAAATTTTGATCAATTCAATGCAGTCCTTTAAATACGTGGCATGTAGAGGAGTGGCAACACCTTATCCACAAAGAGGCCAACAGACTTTGTGTGCAAACGGCGTGGCAGCGAAAAACGATTGTGGATAACACCTCACACGCACCATTTATCGTGACATCGACGGAACAAACACAGTAATTGGATGTTTTTTAGCCAACAATGTGCAGCCCTTGATCCACGGGGCTCTCAGCCATACGCAAACATATTATCCACAGAGCCGCCAACAGCGATTGTGGGCAATATCATTGCAGTTGCTAAGAGAAAACCCAGATAAATCCGTTACTTAGCCTGGTTGTTTTTTGACCATAAGGCCGAAAGGCACGCAATGCGTGCCTTCCAGCCATACACAAACACTTTATCCACAGATCAGCCAACAGACTTTGTTAGCAACTGCTCAGCGCAATACCCCCTCTTCCACCAGCAGCTTGAGTATCGCTTCGGCACCTGCCTGGGGCGTAACGTCCTTGAGCACTTGCCCACCGCCGCCACCGGCCTTGGCCGTGGCCGCTTTCATCCGGTCGGCACCACTTTTGGCTTTGATGACTTTCAAGCGCTTGGGCCTGGGTTTGGCCGGTTGCAGCTCGGCATCTGTGAATAATGCGTCCTCGACGACCTCCACCTGGCGCGCGGCCAATACCCCTCGGCGGGCTGGGCCAAAGGCGCTCTGACGCGGCTTGGGCGCGGCGTTGTCCACAGTCGCCAGCAACGGCAAGCGCACCTTCAGCCGACGTCGCTGCCCACGCGGCAGCGCCTGCAGCACCTGAGCTACGCCATTGTCGATAGATTCCACCTCGGCAAGCCCAACTACCAAGGGCCATCCCAGACGCTCTGCCAGCAGAAAAGGCAGCATACCCGAGCCTTCGCCGGTTTCCGCCTGAGTTCCGGTGAGGACCAATTGCGCGCCAGCGTCTCGCAGATAGTCGCCGAGAACGCCCAGGGCATCGGCCCCGCAGGGCTGCTCCAGCACATCCAATTGCCCAAGCCCCATGCCCAGGTACGCCCGTAGAGCCGGCTCCTGTGGATTACCTGCATGCAGAACCTGCAAGTTATCCCCAGCCAACTGCAAACCCAGCTCCACTGCGCGTGCATCCTGTTCGGCACGCCGGGTGCGACCTGAGCTGGGATGAGCACCGATCGAAACAAGACTGATGACCTTGGTGTTCATAGCTGACCCTGTCCTTATGCCGCGTCGCGCTTGGCGCCGTTGCGATAGTTTTCCACAGACTCGAGCAATGCCTGCAGAATTGCCGCACTGTCACCGATGACCGACAAATCGGCACGTTTGATCATGTCGCAGCCAGGGTCCAGATTGATTGCCACCACCTTGTCGCAGGCACCAATACCTTGCAGATGCTGGATCGCCCCGGAAATACCCACAGCCATGTAGACGCGTGCAGTCACCCAGGTTCCCGTGGCACCGACCTGGCGATTGCGCGGCATGAAGCCATCATCCACAGCCACCCGCGATGCACCTTCGGTGGCGCCCAACGCTACGGTGGCGCGATGAAACAACTGCCAATCCTTGACCCCGTTGCCTCCAGACACGATGAATTCAGCTTCAGCCATGGCTATCGCGGCCGGATCCACAGCTACCGGGCCGAGGTCTTCAATACGCGACAGGCAGCGTGCCACGCTTGTGGATAAGTGTTCAGGCAAGGCTTCGTGGCGTGTTTCGCTGACCGGATCGGCACATTCGGCTGCAGCCAGAATCAGCCGCGGCAGGCCACGAACAAGATCTTGCTGGCCTGCGCCGGCGCGACCACTGCACTGACCCTCCTTTACCTGCCAGACCCTGGTTGCCGGTCGTTCGTTGATGGCGGCAGCAAAGCGGCGGCCCAGCTCGCCGCCACCGGTACGGCTGTCCGGAAGCAGCCAATGGCGCGGGTTGAACTGGTTATCCACAGCGCGTAGACCTTGCACCAGTTGCTCCGGTGCATAACCTGCGAATTCATCACCCTCGACGATCAGTAGACGGTCAACACCGGCTGTGGAAAAGTTGCTTTCCTTGTGTTCACCGAACACGACGGCCAATACCGCGCCATCACTACCCGCCAGACTGCGCGCCAGCCCCAGCAGATCACGGTCGTGGCTGCCCAGGCGACCGCCGACCATGTCCGGGACAACAGCAATGTAGAACGTCGGTTGCGTAACCTGATGCAGCGGCAACTCCACCGCCACGGCAGCACTTCGCTTGGTGCTGGTGCCCTGCTGGGCGCCGCTGCGGTCAATGCGCTTGATGCCGTTAGGACCGATAAAACCAATCCCGTGAAGATTTTTGCGGATGATGCCGTTAGGCCCCATCCAGCTATGCTGCTGAGTCTGTTGCATGGCCGCATGCAATGGATGCAGACGATTACGGGCAATCCACTCGGCGCGTGGATCGCGGCGGATAATGTCGCTCATTAGTGCACCTCCGCAGGTTCACGCTTTGCTGGCGCAGGCTTGCTGCTCGGCGCCTGCTCTTCGAGCAGGGCGTCGGCCACCAACTCCGCCAGGTCTTTGATCAATGGCCGCGGTTCGACCACACCTTCAAGCATCGCCGTGCACTGTGGACAACCCACCGCGACCAGTTCGGCTGCGGTCTCGCGAATGTCCTCCATGCGCATGTCGGGGATCCGTTGCTTGCCCGGAATATCGGTTATAGGTGCACCGCCACCGCCGCCACAGCAACGGGAACGCAAGCCCGAGCGCTGCATTTCCTTCACCTCGATGCCCAGGGCACGGAGTACTTCACGCGGCGCCTGATACTCACCGTTGTAGCGCCCCAGGTAGCAGGGGTCGTGATAAGTGACACTGCCCCCTTTGTGCTGCCCCAGGTTCAGGGCGCCAGCGCCAATCAACTCGGCAATGTAAGTGCTGTGGTGCTGCACTTGATACTCGCCACCAAAAGCGCCGTATTCGTTCTTTAGCACGTGAAAGCTGTGCGGATCGCAGGTAACAATGCGCTTGAAGCTGTATTTGCCCAGGGTCTGGATATTGCGCCTGGCCAATTGCTGAAAGGTCGCCTCATCGCCCAAGCGCCGCGCAACATCGCCACTGTCGCGTTCTTCAAGACCCAGCACGGCAAAGTCCACCTGCGCCGCTTTCAACACTTTGACCAACGCGCGCAGCGTGCGCTGATTACGCATGTCGAAAGCACCGTCACCCACCCAGAACAACACGTCCGTACTTTGGGTGTCAGCGAGCAGGTTGAGGTTGAGATCCGCCGCCCAGTTCATCCGCCCACCCGGTGCAAAGCCGCCCGGGTTGTCGGTGGCGATCAGGTTATCCAACACCTCGGCCCCCTTGTTTGGGGTCGCGCCCTTTTCCAGGGTCAGGTGGCGACGCATATCGACGATGGCATCGACGTGCTCGATCATCATCGGGCACTCTTCCACACACGCACGGCAAGTGGTGCACGACCACAAGGTTTCTGCATCGACCAGACCATTGACGATCGGCTGATGCGGATTGCCGCCGTGCTCACCCACGGGCTTGCCCGGATACGGGCTACCGGCAAACTTGGCATCGGTGCCACCTGCCAGGCCAACGACCATGTCCTGGATGAGTTTTTTCGGGTTCAGCGGCTGTCCTGCAGCAAAGGCTGGGCAGGCCGCTTCGCATTTGCCGCACTGCACACAGGCATCGAATCCGAGCAACTGGTTCCAGGTGAAATCCTTCGGTTTCTCGACACCCAGCAATGCCTGAGGGTCTTCCAGATCGATGGGTTTAAGGCCGGTAGAACGGCCGCCATTGAAGCGCTCGGCGCGCCGGTGCCAAGCCAGGTGCAAGGCACCGGCGAATGCATGCTTCATCGGCCCGCCCCAGGTCATGCCGAAGAACAACTCCGACACACCCCAGAGCACGCCAACGCCAAGCAGGGCCACCAACAGCCAACCCCCAAAGCCTTCGGGAAGAATGCCAGCCACCGGCAAGGTCGCAATGAAGAAACTTGCGGCAAACACCAAGAGGCTTTTCGGCAACCGCATCCACGGCCCCTTGGACAGGCGTGAGGGTGGATTGAGCCGGCGCTTGTAGACGAACACTGCACCGGCAAACATCAATGCCGTGGCAAACAGCAAGGCATAGCCAAGTATCTTGCTATGCAAGCCAAAACCGTGAACCACAATGGTGAGCACCGCAGCCAGCACGAAACCGCCTGCAGTAGCCACGTGAGTGTTGGCCATGTATTTGTCACGGGCGACCACATGGTGCAAATCGACCATGTAACGTCGTGGCATAGCCAGCAGACCGCCAAACAGATCGACCTTCGAAGGCCGGCCTTGGCGCCACATCCGTACACGCCGCAAGGCGCCGAGGACCGCCAGGCCCAGGGCTGCGAACAACAGGATGGGGATCAGGGTGTTCAACATGGGAAACTCCCACAGCAATCGCGCTTTAAAAAACACCGTGGGAGCGGGTTTGTCCCGCGATAGCCATGAAGCTCACACACCGCTATCGCGGGGCAAGCCCGCTCCCACAGGGGATCAGAAGTCCTTGCACAGGCGCAAGGCGTCGTAGATCGCGGCATGCGTGTTGCGCTGCGCCACGCAGTCACCGATGCGATACAGCAAATACCCATCGCCCGCCTGACTGAGGATCGGCTGCGGCTGGATCGCGAACAGTGCCTCGACATCGATCTGGCCCTTGTTGCGCGAACCCTCCTTGAGACCGTAGTAGAGCGCCTCGTCTGGCCGCACACCGTTCTCGATGACGACCTGATCCACTACCCGCTCCTCTTTGGCGCCGGTGTATTCGTTTTCCAGCACCGCTACCAGCTTGTCGCCCTCGCGGTAGACCTTCTCCAGCGCCAGGTCGCCGGTCATGATCACTTCCTTGGGGTACATGCTGCGGTAGTAAGTCGGGAACGAAGTGCCGCCGATGGCCACGCCCGGCTTGATATCGTCGGTGACAATCTCGACCTGGCTGCCTTTGTCAGCGAGGTAGTCGGCGACTGACATCCCGGTGAACTCGCAAATGGTGTCGTAGACCAACACGTTCTTGCCCGGTGCAACCTTGCCATCGAGCACGTCCCAACTGCTGACCACCAGCCCTTCAGCCGCACCCCAGTGTTCGTTCTGCTCCAGGAATGGATGCCCACCCACCGCCAACACGATCACATCCGGGCGTAGATCCTGAATAGTATCGATGTCGGCGGCAGTACCCAGGCGCAGATCGACCTTCAGGCGCGCCAGCTCCAGTTGATACCAACGCGTGATACCGGCGATCTGATCACGTTGCGGGGCCTTGGCGGCAATGCTGATCTGGCCGCCGATGGCATCCTTTTTCTCGAACAGGGTCACGTCGTGTCCGCGCTCGGCCGATACCCGCGCCGCTTCCATCCCGGCAGGGCCTGCGCCTACTACAACCACCTTGCGCTTGGACCCGGTGGTCTTTTCAATGATGTGCGGCACGCCCATGTACTCACGGGAGGTAGCGGCGTTCTGAATACACAGCACATCCAGGCCCTGGTACTGGCGATCGATGCAGTAGTTGGCACCGACACACTGTTTGATTTGATCGATCTGGCCCATCTTGATCTTGGCGATCAAGTGCGGGTCGGCGATGTGGGCGCGGGTCATGCCGACCATATCGACATAGCCGCCTTCAAGAATACGTGTGGCCTGGTTCGGGTCTTTGATGTTCTGCGCATGCAGAACAGGAACCTTGACCACTTCCTTGATCCCGGCCGCCAAGTGCAGGAACGGCTCCGGTGGATAACTCATGTTGGGGATAACGTTGGCAAGGGTGTTGTGAGTGTCGCAACCTGAACCGATCACTCCGAAGAAATCGAGCATGCCAGTGGCGTCGTAGTACTTGGCGATTTCCTTCATGTCCTCGTGGCTGAGACCATCCGGATGGAATTCGTCACCACAGATACGCATGCCCACACAAAAATCCGGCCCCACTTCGGCACGCACCGCCTTGAGCACTTCCAGGCCAAACTTCATCCGGCCTTCGAAGCTGCCGCCCCACTCATCGGTACGCTTGTTGACCCGTGGGCTCCAGAACTGATCGATCATGTGCTGGTGCACGGCCGACAACTCGACGCCATCCAGGCCGCCTTCCTTGGCCCGGCGTGCTGCTTGTGCGTAGTTGCCGATCACCCGCCAGATTTCCTCCGGCTCGATGGTCTTGCAGGTGGCACGGTGCACCGGTTCGCGAATGCCCGACGGCGACATCAGGGTAGGCCAGTTGAAGCCATCCCAGCGCGAACGACGGCCCATGTGGGTAATCTGGATCATGATCTTGGCGCCGTGCTTGTGCATGGCGTCGGCAAGGTTCTGAAAGTGCGGAATGATGCGGTCAGTGGACAGGTTCACCGACGCCCACCACTCCTGCGGGCTATCGATGGCCACCACCGAGGAGCCGCCGCAAATAGCCAGGCCAAGGCCGCCCTTGGCTTTTTCCTCGTAGTATTTGACGTAACGCGCGGTCGTCATCCCGCCATCGGTGGCGTAGACCTCGGCGTGAGCGGTGCTGAGCACGCGGTTGCGGATGGTCAGCTTGCCGATCTGAATCGGCTGGAACATTGCTTCGAAAGCCATGGAGAAATCCTCGACTTACAGCGGCTTGACGATGAACAGGCCGTCATCGTGGCCTTCTTCCGAACCGCCGTAGACCTGCTCGGCGACCGTACGAATGGAGCTACCGCGGGCTGCCAGGATCTGGTCCATGGCCCCGGCAAACCAGCCGGTGAACATGTAGTCGACCTTGCGCCCGACCTTGCCGTACACATAGACGAATGCCGAGTGCTCGAGCCTGACGCTGGCGGTGCCTTTCTCCAGGTCGATATCCTCGATCTTGAACAACCCCCAGCCGCGCTGCGACAAGCGCTTCATGTAGTGCTCGAACACCGCTACGCCTTCCAGGCCATGGCATTCAGCTTCTTTTTCGCACCAGTGCCAGGCGGACTTGTAGCCAGCCTTGTAGAGAATTTCGGCATAGGCATCAGCACCCAGTACTTCCTCGATACCCATGTGGTTGTTGACGAAAAAGTGCCGTGGCACATAGAGCATGGGCAGGGCATCGCTGGTCCAGACACCGGTTTCGCTGTCGACTTCGATAGGCAATTGCGGGGCGATCTTGGCCATGGAAACTCAACTCCAGAAATTTTGGTTGGCTGCCCCTGCGCTGGTGGCAGGGGTGCAAGACGGTGACTGGCGGCTTATTCGCCCCAGACATCTTTAAGAACGTTGACCCAGTTTTCGCCCATGATCTTGCGCACCACGCGCTCGCTATGGCCGCGCTTGAGCAAGGTCTCGGTGAGGTTGGGGAACTCGCCTACGGTGCGAATCCCCAGCGGGTTGATGATCTTGCCGAAGCTGGTCAGACGACGGGCGTAGCCCTTGTCATGGGTCAGGTACTCGAAGAAGTCCTGGCCATGGCCCTGAGTGAAGTCAGTGCCGATACCGATAGCGTCTTCACCCACGAGATTCATGGTGTATTCGATCGCTTCGGCGTAATCGTCGATGGTCGAATCGATGCCTTTGGCCAGGAACGGCGCGAACATGGTCACGCCAACAAAGCCACCATGGTCGGCGATGAACTTCAGTTCCTCATCAGACTTGTTGCGCGGGTGCTCCTTGAGCCCGGAGGGCAGGCAGTGGGAGTAGCACACCGGCTTTTTCGATTCGAGAATGACCTCTTCGGAAGTCTTGGAACCGACATGGGAAAGGTCGCACATGACCCCCACACGGTTCATCTCAGCGACGATTTCACGACCGAAACCCGACAAGCCTCCGTCACGCTCGTAGCAGCCGGTGCCGACCAGGTTCTGGGTGTTGTAGCACATCTGCACGATACCGACGCCCAACTGCTTGAACACCTCGACGTAGCCGATCTGGTCTTCATAAGCGTGGGCATTCTGAAAGCCAAAAAGGATCCCAGTTTTGCCCAGTCCCTTGGCTTTGCGGATATCGGCAGTGCTACGCACCGGCATCACCAGGTCGGCGTTCTCGCGGATCAGTTTCTGGCTGGCAGCAATATTGTTGACCGTAGCCTGGAAGCCCTCCCAGACCGACACCGTGCAGTTGGCGGCAGTCAGGCCACCTTTGCGCATGTCCTCGAACAGCTCACGGTTCCATTTGGCAATAATCAGCCCGTCGATAACGATGCTGTCGGCGTGTAACTCGGCTGGGCTCATCAGGCGGTCCCCTTTTTTTGAGTTGGGTTGCGCCAAATCTTGTGCCGGCGCTTTAGGGCCAGCATATGCCTAGGGATCAGGTCGCCCCGATGCAAAAACGACAGGGGAATTGCCGAAAGCGTCAAAGGGGGGGGAGTTCGCAGGGCTGCACCTCATTTTCACCAGCGCCGTCGCCGCAGTCTGCATGGGTCGCCCCAAATACGCTTATCGGTGCTCACCAATACTGTTCTTTCGCAAGGTGCTGAGAGAGAATTCGTCTTCATGTTCCGGGGGGAGGATGTCTGCTTGAAAACGATAATTGGGCTGTTGCTCGCTACGCTGGCCTTGGGGGCTAACGCCACTGAAGAGGACAGTACTCCGTGTGACAACGTCGAGACCGACCAGCAAAGCTATGACTGCGCACTGTTCAGCCGCACCAGCGCAGAACGGGAGCTCAACGCCGCGCTTGCCGACCTGTTGGACCGGATCAAGGAACAATTCGCCGGCCAGAGTGCGAAGATCAGCGAAGTCAGCCAACGCTTGAGCAACGCACAAAACCTCTGGAAAAAGCTACGTGACGCCGACTGCCAAGTCGAAACCTTCGACCAGGCCCCGGGTAAATCCTTTGAGACGGCAATGAACACCTGCCTGGCGCAACGTAGCGACGATCGCTCCGAATACTTGCAGTCCCTGGGGCTGCAGAACTCCGATTGAGAACAGTATGAAAATCTGCGGAATTGAAATTAAAGGCAGCGAGGCGCTGCTCGCCGTCGCCACGCTGGACGGCGCCAATCCGGTGCATGTTGCCTTGGCGACAAAAAAGATCGCGCTTGAAAACGACGAGCTGGCGGAAAACGTCAAAGCCTTCGCCAATCAGGCCCGACAATTTTTTGCCGAGCACGGCATCAGCCATCTGGCGATCAAAAAGCGCAGCAAGAAAGGCGATTTCGCTGGCGGCCCGACAACCTTCAAGATCGAAGGCGTGTTGCAACTGCTGGATAACTGTACGGTGGAACTGGTCTCACCACAGACCGTCAGTGCGCAAGCCAAGAAACATAATTTCGAGTTGCCAGGCTCGCTGAACAAGTACCAGCACGAAGCCTACAAGAGCGCCTGTGCGTTGTTGCTCAAACACAGCTGAGGCTCGTCCCAAAGTCCCGGCGCATGGAAAAACATGCTGCTGAAAGTGCTCGGCAGGTTCCGACAAAGTCACTCCCAGGCCGCTCTTCCTGAGGCAGGCCATGAATCTGACGTTAAGGAACCTGGATATGAGCACCAGCATCACTCAAGCCGACATGGACAAAGCAATCGAGAAGCTGAAGAAAGAGGGCGAAGATCGCGTACTGATGGTCGCCAACACCGTGTGTATCTTCGCACCTGACGTACCGGCCGGTGTGGCAGAAGATGTGCTGGCGGGTATGCGCCTGATGAACCTGTCGGCCAACAAAAAGTTCGACAAGGAAACTCAACAGCGCGAGTGGTACAACTACTACAACGACGGCCTGGGCAAATTTGGCTGGACCTTGACCGGCGCAGCCCACGCCGAAGAGGCTATCGACAAAGAAGATATCACCGCAGCCGCACTGGCCGCGCATATCGTCACTGTCAGCCTTGGTCACAATCATCGTCTGTCCCGGTGTGTAAAGCGTGCCTTCGAAGTCACCGTGAGCACGCCAAAAGCCCAGAACCTGCTGGAGGAAAGCAGCCTGAGCGTTTCGGGTAAATCGAGCACCCTCCAGGTAGCAGCGTGTGAGATGACCCCGCAAGGCTTGCCAGTCATGCACATGACCAGCGTCCAGATGAGCTACGACAAGGCAGAAAAAGCCCAAGGCTCCATAGGTCGCAAAGTCAACAAGTCCAACACTCGAGTCTACCGTGCATCGCAGCAAGGCTCCTTCAGCGTTCGCCAGTTCGAAGCCATGCGCAAAGCGGTGAGCGACAAGCTCGCCAGCCAGGCAAACGACATCCTCGATCTGGATATCTAAGCCTGTGGCCAGGTATCAACCTGTTGATGCCTGGCCTGACGCCAACTCAACGGCTTCAGGTGACGCCATGACACAAAGTCTCCCCCCCAACGCCAACACCCAGGACATGCCCAGTACGGCGCTGTTCTCTTCGCCCCTATCAATCAGCCAGGAGGCAGGGCTTGTCACCGACCTGGTCGAGGACACGTATCAATGCCTGCGCTTGGCGCAGTTGATCGCCAACGACCGATTCGTCCGGGAGATACAGGCCAAGGAATGGTTTGCCAGTTTCCTGGAAACCTTGAAAGAACTTGGCTTCAAACTGATCGAACACACCCGCAAAGCGATTCCCTACAACCCATCTGACGATGTGCTAAAAGACGTCTTCGAAGGCTGGCTTCCTCCCCCGCAGACAGCAAAATCAAGCTTTCACGCTGCGGCTAAAAATGCTTTCAATGAAATGCAGGCGTCGGAGGACAACCTGTATCGGAAGTACACCAGCTCGACACACCTGAGTATCACCCTGGCAGCGGATCCTGGCGAACCCCTGACGGCCATTCTGTTTCATGTGCTGTGTACTCACGACCCTGATGCCCCTAAGACTCGACTAAAACTGGAGCTCGATCACCTGGGAGCCGTGTTCGACAAAGATGCATTCAACTCCCAGCGCAAAAAAGTGCAGGACCAGCTCGACAAATTTGCCACGCTCGATCAACTCCTTGACGTCTAATGAGCACGCATCAATCGACGCTCTTCGCGTGGGCAGTTGCCGAACTGACGTTTGTAGCGTCGGGCAAAGTAGGACGGTAATTCGAAGCCACAAGCCAGGCTGATCTGAGTGACGCTCATGTCGGTCTGCGCCAACAGTTGGCGGGCTTTCTCCAACCTCAGCGACAAGTACAGATTGCCCGGGGTATCGTCCAGATGCAGGCGAAACAGTCGCTCGAGTTGACGTCGGGTCACCATCACCTTGGACGCCAACTCCAGCGTGCTCAACGGCGTCTCGGTATGCTTTTCCATCTCGCTGATCACCTGCACCAGCTTGCGGTTGCTGATCCCGTAGCGTGTCGCAATCTGCATGCGTTGATGGTCTTGGCGCTGACGTATGCGGCCAAGCACGAATTGCTCAGACACTTGCACAGCCAGTTCACTGCCGTGAGCCTGGGCGATGAGGTCGAGCATCAGATCGATTGAAGCAGTACCACCGGCACAGGTGATGCGCCGGCGATCGATCTCGAACAGTTCCTGCGTCACCTCAAGACGCGGATAGCGCTCCTTGAACGCTTCAATGGCCTCCCAGTGCAAGGTCACCCGATGACCATCGAGCAGACCTGCCTGCGCCAGCACCATCGCGCCGGTATCAATACCGCCGAGCACCACACCATCGCGGTCGAGACGACGCAAGGTTTGCTGCATCGCCGACGAAAAGCAGGCCAACGGCTCGAAGCCGGCAACCACCAGCAACAAACTCGCGCCCGCCTCTCGTCCCAGAACGCCGTCGGCGTTGATCGACATGCCATTACTGGCCTGGACGGGCCCGCCATCAATACTGACTACGCTCCAGCGATAAAGCGCAGCACTGAAGCGATTGGCAACTCGCAGGGGCTCCACCGCCGAGATGAAACCCATGGCAGAGAATCCCGGCAGGAGAAGAAACTGGATCAATTGCGACATTGAATGCTCCCTCTTGGCTGGTCGCCAGCGTGCAAGTTTTAGTCGCCACCGTGCGTTTTACAACCCCGCGACCCGCGTAGCGTGTGTAAACGGTCCGCAGAGACCGGCCCCATAACAATATGCACTGCCGTTGGAGAGCCACCATGCACAGCTTGATCCGCCGCAGCCTGTTGTCCCTCACCCTCAGCGCCACAATCGCCACTCCCCTGTTAGCCGCCGAACCCGCCGCCTGCAAAGACGTACGCCTTGGCGTGGTCAACTGGACCGACGTCATGGCCACCAGTGCCATGGCCCAGGTTCTGCTTGACGGCCTGGGTTACAAAACCAAGCAGACCAGTGCCTCGCAACAGATCATTTTCGCCGGTATCCGCGACGACCGATTGGACATGTTCCTGGGTTACTGGAACCCGATCATGACGCAGACCATCACCCCCTTCGTCACTGCCAAACACGTCAAAGTTCTCGATAACCCGAGCCTGGATGACGCCCGTGCGACCCTCGCAGTTCCCAAGTACCTGGCAGACAAAGGCCTGAAGACATTTGCCGATATCGCCAAATTCGAGAAAGAGCTAGGCGGCAAGATCTATGGAATCGAGCCTGGCTCCGGCGCCAACACTCAAATCAAGGCGATGATTACCAAGAACCAGTTCGGCCTGGGCAAGTTCCAGCTGGTGGAGTCCAGCGAAGCCGGCATGCTCGCCGCTGTAGATCGCGCGGTACGCCGCAAGCAGGCGGTGGTGTTCTTCGGTTGGGCGCCGCATCCGATGAACGTCAATATCGATATGGCTTACCTCAGCGGCAGCGAAGACGCCCTTGGTCCGGATGAGGGCCGGGCCACGGTCTGGACCGTCACCGCCCCGGATTACGCCGAGCGCTGTCCGAACGCCAACCGGCTACTGACCAACCTCAAATTCACTGCCGAAGACGAGAGCCGCATGATGCAACCGCTGCTCGACCACAAAGACGCCCTGGCGTCCGCCCGTCAGTGGCTCAAGGATCACCCTGAAGACCAGAAGCGCTGGCTTGAGGGAGTGACCACCTTCGATGGCAAACCGGCTGCCGAAAATATTCAGCTCACTGCCAACTGACAGATCCCATTGCGGGGCAAGCCCGCTCCTACAGGAAGCCGCCATGAACCACGACGTCATCATTACCTGCGCCCTGACCGGCGCGGGTGACACTGCCAGCAAGAGTCACTTGGTCCCGGTTACCCCCAAGCAAATTGCCGAAGCCGCCGTGGAAGCGGCAAAGGCCGGTGCAACCGTGGTGCATTGCCACGTTCGCGATCCGCAAACCGGACGCTTCAGCCGTGACGTAGCGCTATACCGCGAGGTAATGGAGCGCATCCGTGAAGCCGATGTGGACATCATCGTCAACCTCACTGCCGGCATGGGCGGCGATCTGGAAATTGGCCCAGGTGAAACACCCCTTGAGTTTGGTAGCGGCACCGATCTGATCGGCCCGCTGGAACGGCTGGCGCACGTCGAAGCGCTGTTGCCGGAGATCTGCACGCTCGACTGC
The DNA here is from genome assembly GCF_004803755.1 of Pseudomonas sp. DG56-2. Classification (NCBI taxonomy): domain Bacteria; kingdom Pseudomonadati; phylum Pseudomonadota; class Gammaproteobacteria; order Pseudomonadales; family Pseudomonadaceae; genus Pseudomonas; species Pseudomonas sp. DG56-2. The sequence continues at coordinate 344,851 of NZ_CP032311.1, read as the reverse complement.
GGCACCCTCAACTTTGGCGACGGCAACAGCATCTATGTCTCGACGCCCGCGCAATTGCGGGCCGGGGCCAAACGCATTACCGAGCTGGGAGTGAAAGCCGAACTGGAGATCTTCGACACCGGGCACTTGTGGTTCGCCAAGCAGATGATCAAGGAAGGCCTGCTCAACGATCCGTTGTTCCAGCTGTGCCTGGGTATCCCGTGGGGAGCGCCAGCCGACACCGCCACCATGAAAGCCATGGTCGACAACCTGCCAGCTGGCGTGACCTGGGCCGGATTTGGCATTGGTCGCATGCAGATGCCAATGGCGGCCCAAGCAGTCCTGCTCGGCGGCAACGTACGGGTAGGTCTGGAAGACAACCTGTACCTGGACAAAGGCGTCCTGGCCAGCAACGGGCAGTTGGTCGAGCGCGCCACCCAGATCCTCAGCCGTCTTGGTGCCCGCGTCCTTACCCCAGCCGAAGGCCGGGCAAAAATGAACCTGAGCCGTCGCTGATCAGTGGAGTGAGAAATGAGCTTTATTACCGAAATCAAGACATTCGCAGCATTGGGCAGTGGCGTGATCGGCAGCGGCTGGGTAGCTCGCGCCCTGGCGCATGGCCTTGATGTAGTGGCCTGGGATCCGGCACCGGGCGCTGAAGCCGTACTGCGCAAACGCATTGCCAATGCCTGGCCGACGCTGGAGCAACAGGGTCTGGCAGCGGGAGCTTCACAACAACGCTTGCGGTTTGTCAGCACCATCGAGGAGTGCGTATGTGATGCCGACTTCATTCAAGAAAGCGCCCCGGAGCGTCTTGATCTCAAGCTCGACCTGCACAGCAAGATCAGCGCCGCCGCCAAGCCCAACGCCTTGATCGGCTCGAGCACTTCCGGACTGTTGCCCAGCGAGTTCTATGAATCTTCAACCCACCCTGAACGCTGCGTGGTCGGTCACCCGTTCAACCCGGTGTACCTGCTGCCCTTGGTGGAAATAGTGGGCAGCAACAAAACCGCCCCTGAAGCCATCGAAGCTGCAAAAACCGTCTATACCGCCTTGGGTATGCGCCCCCTGCATGTACGCAAGGAAGTCCCGGGATTCATTGCCGACCGCCTGCTCGAAGCGCTATGGCGCGAAGCCCTGCACCTGGTCAACGACGGTGTGGCGACGACCGGTGAAATCGACGATGCAATTCGCTTTGGCGCAGGCCTGCGCTGGTCATTCATGGGCACCTTTCTAACCTACACCCTGGCCGGCGGCGACGCTGGCATGCGCCACTTCATGGCGCAGTTTGGCCCGGCGCTGCAGCTACCCTGGACCTACCTGCCGGCGCCGGAGCTGACTGAAGGCCTGATCGATGCCGTGGTCGAAGGCACCAGCGAGCAACTGGGCCAGCGCAGCATAAGCGCGCTGGAGCGCTATCGTGATGATTGCCTGCTGGCTGTACTTGAGGCGGTGAAAACCACCAAAGCCAAACACGGCATGACCTTCAGCGACTGACCGGAGCCCTCTGATGCCCGCACTGATCACCTACCAAACCCCAGTCCAGGCGGACTGGGTCGACTACAACGGGCATCTGCGCGATGCTTTTTACCTGCTGATATTCAGCTATGCCACCGATGCATTCATGGACCGCATCGGGCTCGATAGCGACAACCGCAGCGCCAGCGGCAACTCCTTGTTTACTCTGGAATGCCACCTCAACTACTTGCACGAAGTAAAACTGGGCACCGACGTCTGGGTGCAGACACAGGTCATTGGCTTCGATCGCAAACGCCTGCACTTGTACCACAGCCTGCACCGTGAAGGCTTTGAGCCGGTGCTGGCGGCCAGCGAGCAGATGCTGCTGCACGTGGACCTAGCCGGCCCTCGCTCGGCGCCCTTCGCGCCCGAGGCGGTGGAGCGCTTGGAAGAAATTTGCGCTGACCAGACAGACCAGCCAGCTGCACAATTCGTTGGCCGGTTGATCGCTCTTCCCCAGTAGCATCCTGCCCCAAAAACGACCTGCTCTTAGGTAAAGCAGCCATTGCCACATTCTGCGCTTGCCCCACCGCAGTGGTGCCCACAGAATCGACTGACGATCACACCTGCAAACAAGGACAAAAGCCATGATGCATGCGGATTTGATTGATCAGGACGACCTGTTGAGCCAATTGCGCGCTCTGGGTTTCGAAATGCCGACCGACGCCAGTGCCGAGCAGGCCTGCGAATGTGCGGTGCGTGGCTTGAGCGAGCAAAGGGCCAAAGCCCTGAAGGGCCTGGTAGAGCAACTGTACACCGGCAACGCGACCATTCTGCCGGCGGTGCGCCAGGCCATCGAAAAGCAGTTGTTGCCCGCCTTGGCCGAATTCAACAATCGCTGAAAGTAACAAGGGGCAAGCCCGCTCCCACAGGTTGCTGATCACCTGTGGGAGCGGGCTTGCCCCGCGATAAATCCAACCTGACCTATAGCCTCACGCTGGCAAATGTCGACTCGTTACGCGCCTGGCTCAGCGCCGACATAGGCCCCGCCAGTGGCGACAGCACCATTGCCTGTGGAATCGGCATCATCGCCACCTGCTGCGCGGTATTGGAACCCACACGCTCGTCACGCGGCGGAATACCGAAGTACTCGCGGTAGCACTTGGAGAAGTGCGGGGTAGAAACGAAGCCGCACACCGAGGCCACTTCGATGATCGACATGGGGGTCTGCTTGAGCAATTGCCGGGCGCGAATCAGGCGCAGCTTGAGGTAATAGCGCGACGGCGAGCAATGCAGGTATTTCTGGAACAGTCGCTCAAGCTGGCGACGCGATACCGCCACATACACAGCCAATTCGTCCAGATCGATTGGCTCTTCCAGGTTGGCTTCCATCAGCGCAACGATTTCCTGCAGCTTCGGTTGGTTGGTACCGAGCATGTGCTTGAGCGGTACACGCTGGTGATCCTGCTCGTTGCGGATTCGCTCGTAGACAAACATCTCGGAAATCGCCGCCGACAGCTCACGGCCGTGATCGCGGCTGATCAGGTGCAGCATCATGTCCAGCGGTGCAGTACCGCCGGAGCTGGTGAAGCGATTACGGTCGAGGGTGAACAGTCGGGTGCTCATGCTCACCCGTGGGAAGGCTTCCTGCATTGCCGCCAGGCATTCCCAGTGCACGCTGCAATCGAAGCCGTCGAGCAGGCCGGCACACGCCAGCGCCCAACTGCCGGTGCACACCGCACCTAGACGGCGCGACTGGCGGGCCTGGCTCTGCAGCCAGGTCACGTGCTCGCGGGTAACCGTGCGCTGAATACCGATGCCGCCACAGACAATGACGGTATCCATGGCCGGCGCCTTGTGCATCGCCGCATCGGGAGTGATTTGCAAGCCGTCACTGGCCCACACCTGACCACCATCCACGCTCAAGGTACTCCAGCGATACAGCTCGCGTCCGGACAGTTGGTTAGCCATGCGCAGCGGCTCGACGGCCGAAGCCAGGGAGATAAGAGTGAAGTTGTCCAACAGCAGGAAGCCGATGGATTGTGGCGTGCGGTTCTGGGTTGGGGTCCCGGAGTTGTACGACGTCATCGCGGTATCTCCTCACACAATGCAGGTTGCGCCTCAGGCAGGCGCGGGCTTTTTTTGTCACGGCCCCGATTCGAATGCAGGGGCTTTGATAATCACAACGCAATTGCCGTGCCTGAAATTGAATGGCTATTCAACAAAACCCAAAAACGACGTCGCGCAGTGTCTATCTGGCAACTGTTGCAACCCTGGGTTTTAAACGCAAAACACCGTGCTAGCGCCGCTGCACGGGCGACCTGAGCAATTCGGTAGCACTTGTGGGAAGGATGCCCAGAAACGACATATTCGAGTGTCACCCCAGGCACAAGTTACCCGGGTAACAGCTTTCTTCAGCAAGCTTGCCAAGGTCCTGATAAAGACGCGCGCCAAAAGGTGGCAGCCGTGCCAGGCACGGGCACTAATGACGCAGGCAACATCAACACTCGACGGCGCTTACGGCCAAGCCGCCACGTGAGGTTTCCTTGTACTTGTCGTGCATGTCGGCGCCGGTGTCGCGCATGGTGCGGATCACCCGGTCAAGCGAGATGAAGTGCTCACCGTCACCACGCAGCGCCATTTGTGCCGCGTTGATTGCCTTTACAGCAGCGATCGCGTTGCGCTCGATGCACGGCACCTGTACCAGGCCGCCAACCGGGTCGCAGGTCAGCCCCAGGTTATGCTCAAGGCCGATTTCAGCGGCGTTTTCCAGTTGTCCCGGTGTTGCGCCTAGCACTTCGGCCAAGCCTGCCGCTGCCATTGCACAGGCCGAACCGACCTCACCTTGGCAGCCCACCTCAGCGCCGGAGATCGACGCGTTTTTCTTGCACAAAATACCGACCGCCGCCGCGCCGAGAAAAAAGTCGACCACGCAGGCTTCGCTCACCTGATCGCTAAAACGCATGTAGTAGTGCAGCACCGCCGGAATGATCCCGGCCGCGCCATTGGTTGGCGCGGTTACCATGCGCCCGCCCGCGGCGTTTTCCTCGTTGACCGCCAGGGCATACAGATTGACCCACTCCATAGCGCTCAAGGTCGAACCAATCACATTGGGCTTGTTCAGTTCCTGCAAGCTGCGATGAAGCTTGGCGGCGCGGCGCTTCACATTCAGCCCGCCGGGAAGAATGCCTTCGTATTTCAGACCGTTTTCAACACAGGCCTGCATCGCCTGCCAAAGCTTGAGCAGACCGGCTCGGATCTCTGCTTCGCTGCGCCAGACTTTCTCGTTTTCCAGCATCAGTTGCGACACGCGCATGTCGTTTTGCTTGCACAGCGCCAACAGCTCGGCAGCACTGTTGAAATCATACGGCAGCTCGGTGTTGTCAGCATCCAGCACGCCGCTGGCTGCCTGCGCCGCATCGACCACAAAGCCGCCACCGACCGAGTAATAGGTATCCCGGTGCAACTCACCGGCAACGCCTTGAGCAATCAGGGTCATGGCGTTGGGATGGTAAGGCAGGTTTTCATCCAGCAGCAGCATGTCGCGGTGCCAGACAAAGCCGATCTGCAGCCGCCCTGCGAGCAGCAAGGTGTCTGTTTCGCGCAATGCAGCGATACGCGGCGCAATCTGCGACGGATCGATTGCGTCGGGCCACTCGCCCATCAAGCCCATGATCACCGCATTGTCGCTGCCATGGCCGATGCCGGTCGCCGACAACGAGCCATACAGGCGTACCTCGACGCGTTGCACCTGCTCAAGCTCGTCACGCTCACGCAGGCCCTGGACGAACAGCGCTGCCGCACGCATGGGCCCGACGGTATGAGAACTGGATGGACCAACGCCGATCTTGAACAGGTCAAACACACTGATGGCCATGGCGCAAACTCCTGAATGAGCAGCCACCCGCAACCCAAGCCAAGGGCGTTGCAACTGCTACGCTGAAAAGGCGGCAATCCGCCGAACTCGCGCATCATCAGGCTTTTGAACGCACGTCTGACGTCTACAACCGACGCACTCTTGCCCAGCAACGCCGCCAGTTGTCAGCACCACCGCTGCGCCGTTTTTTTGCGGTGCAGCGCCAGCAAAACTACGTTTACAGGGCCGGATAAATCTGTAAACGACCTCATCGACACTGGAAGCGACCCTGTCTGTACTGGATACGACGCACCCTGTAGGCGTTTGATTTTCGCTGTTAGATGATCGTTATCGACTCGATTGCACGGCACCTGTCCCGCTATCGCCCGATAGCCCGGCCCGACCGAATGCAAGACATAAAGCACGGCGGTCCCGTGGGACATCCGACAAAAACATCAGGAGTCCATCGAATGAAAGGTTCACCCTCGCTATTGCTGGCCACGCTGTTGAGTGTGCCGCTGCTGGCCCAGGCCGCAGAGCCGGAGCAGTGTCATACCGTTAACTTCTCTGATGTCGGTTGGACCGACATTACCGTGACCACCGCCGTTACCAGCGTCGTGCTGCAATCGCTGGGGTACAAGACCAAGACCACCATGATCTCGGTGCCGGTAACCTACAAGTCGCTGGCCGATGGCAAGAATATGGATGTGTTTCTCGGCAACTGGATGCCGACGATGGAAAACGACATCAAGCAGTACCGCGATGCCGGTACGGTGGAGACCGTACGAGCCAACCTTGAGAACGCCAAGTACACCTTGGCCGTGCCCCAGGCGCTGTATGACAAAGGCCTGAAAACCTTCGCCGATATCCCCAAGTTCAAGAAAGAACTGGACGGCAAAATCTACGGGATCGAACCCGGCAACGACGGCAACCGCACCATCCAGAGCATGATCGACAAGAACGCCTTCGGCCTCAAGGACGCCGGTTTCAAGGTGGTCGAGTCCAGCGAAGCCGGGATGCTTTCGCAGGTTGATCGTGCTGCCCGCCGTGGCAACGATGTGGTGTTCCTGGGCTGGGAGCCCCACCCGATGAACACCCGCTTCAAGATGAAATACCTCGATGGTGGCGATGACTTCTTCGGTCCCGAATACGGCAAGGCCACCGTGCTCACCAATACCCGCAAGGGTTATGTACAGGAATGCAGCAACGTCGGTCAGTTGCTGAAAAACCTGTCCTTCACCCTGGACATGGAAAGCACCCTGATGGGCAACGTCCTGGACGACAAGATGAAACCCGACGCAGCTGCCAAGGCCTGGCTGAAAAAGAACCCGCAGGTACTCGACACCTGGCTGGCCGGAGTTACCACCGTTGACGGCAAACCCGGCCTGGAGGCGGCCAAAGCCAAACTGACGCAGTAAGCACCACCTGCGGCGGGCCCGCCCCGCCGCAGGCTGTCTTCAATCTTATGCAGGTGGACGCTCGCTATCATGCTGATCGATCAAAAAATACCACTGGGCCAGTACATCGCAGGCTTCGTTGACTGGTTGACGCAACATGGCGCCAACTACTTCGATGCCTTCGCTGAAGCACTGGAATTGATGATTCATGGAGTGACCGGGGCACTGACCTGGTTCAACCCCTTCGTCCTGATCGGCCTGATTGCAGTGATCGCGCATCTGATTCAGCGTAAATGGTCGCTGACCGCTTTCTGCGCACTGTCTTTCCTGCTGATCCTCAACCTTGGCTACTGGCAAGAAACCATGGAGACCCTGGCACAGGTGTTGTTCGCCACTATGGTCTGCGTGGCCATCGGCGTACCGCTGGGAATTCTCGCCGCGCACAAACCGATGTTCTATACCGCTATGCGTCCAGTGCTGGACCTGATGCAGACAGTACCCACCTTCGTCTACCTGATCCCGACCCTGACGCTGTTCGGCCTGGGTGTGGTTCCCGGTCTGATCTCAACGGTGGTGTTCGCCATCGCCGCACCGATCCGCCTCACCTACCTGGGTATCTGTGATGTGCCCCAGGAACTGCTCGACGCCGGCAAGGCATTCGGGTGTTCGCGCCGCCAACTGCTGTCGCGCATCGAGCTGCCCCATGCCATGCCGAGCATCGCTGCCGGCGTTACCCAATGCATCATGCTCTCGTTGTCGATGGTGGTAATTGCCGCGCTGGTAGGCGCCGATGGCCTGGGCAAACCTGTAGTCAACGCACTGAATACTGCCGATATCGCCCTGGGCTTCGAAGCCGGTCTTGCAATCGTGCTGCTGGCGATCATGCTCGACCGTATCTGCAAACAACCCGACGCACCGGCAAGGAGTGAAGCATGAGCATTATTCGCTTCGAAGATGTAGACGTTATCTTCTCCAGCCGACCGCGTGAGGCACTCAGCCTGCTCGACCAAGGCCTTTCGCGGGAGCAGATTCTGAAAAAAACCGGGTTGGTAGTCGGCGTGGAAAAAGCCAACCTGGATATCAACAAAGGTGAAATCTGCGTGTTGATGGGGTTGTCTGGCTCGGGTAAGTCGAGCCTGCTGCGCTGTATCAACGGACTCAACACGGTGAGCCGAGGCAAGTTGTTCGTCGAGCATGAAGGCTCGCATATCGACATCGCCCATTGCACCCCGGCGGAGCTGAAAATGATGCGCACCAAGCGCATCGCCATGGTGTTCCAGAAGTTCGCCCTGATGCCTTGGCTGACAGTGCGCGAGAACATCAGCTTCGGCCTGGAGATGCAGGGTCGCCCGGAAAAGGAACGGCGCAAACTGGTCGACGAGAAGCTCGAGCTGGTGGGTCTTACCCAATGGCGCAACAAGAAGCCCGACGAACTCTCAGGCGGCATGCAGCAGCGTGTGGGTCTGGCCCGCGCCCTGGCCATGGACGCCGATATCCTGCTGATGGACGAACCTTTCTCCGCCCTTGACCCGCTGATCCGCCAGGGCTTGCAAGACGAACTGCTGGAGCTGCAACGCAAGCTGAGCAAAACCATTGTTTTCGTCAGCCACGACCTGGATGAAGCACTCAAGCTCGGCAGCCGTATCGCCATCATGAAAGACGGCAAAATCATCCAGTACAGCAAGCCGGAAGAGATCGTTCTGAACCCGGCCGATGAGTACGTGCGGACCTTCGTCGCCCACACCAACCCACTCAACGTACTGTGCGGCCGCAGCCTGATGCGCACGTTGGACAAGTGCAAACGGATCAACGGTTCGGTGTGCCTGGACCCAGGCGGCGACTCCTGGCTGGATCTGGCCGAAGGCAACACCATCAAAGGTGCGCGTCAGGGCGCCAACGGCATGGATCTGCAGAATTGGGCACCGGGTGAGGCGGTAGAAGAACTGGGCCGCAAACCGACCCTGGTGAGTGCCAGCATTGGAATGCGCGAAGCACTGCAGATCCGTTACCAGACCGGTAACAAGCTGGTGCTTCAGGAAGGTAATACCGTGGTGGGAATTCTCGGCGACAGTGAGCTGTATCACGCGTTGCTGGGCAAGAATCTGGGCTGAGGCTATCGCGGGGCAAGCCCGCTCCCACAGGGAGCGGTTTTGCCCCGCGATAGCGGCATCAGCGAACGACGATCCCCTGCTTGGCCATGAAGGCCTTGGCTTCCGGCACCGTGTACTCGCCGAAATGGAAGATACTCGCCGCCAGCACTGCGCTGGCATGGCCTTCGATAATTCCGTCAGCCAGGTGCTGCAGGTTGCCCACACCACCCGAAGCAATCACCGGAATACCCAAGGCATCGCTGATGGCCCGGGTAACACCCAAGTCAAAGCCATTCTTCATGCCGTCCTGATCCATGCTGGTCAGCAGAATCTCGCCGGCACCCAGGCCTTCCATCTTCATCGCCCACTCAACCGCATCCAGACCGGTCGGTTTGCGACCACCGTGGGTGAAGATTTCCCAGCGCGGGGTTTCACCCGGCCCGGAAACTTTCTTGGCGTCGATGGCAACCACAATGCACTGGGAACCAAAGTGCGCGGCAGCTTCGCCGACGAACTCCGGGTTGAACACCGCGGCAGTGTTGATCGAGACCTTGTCGGCACCGGCATTGAGCAGGTTACGGATGTCCTGCACGGTACGCACACCACCGCCTACAGTCAGCGGGATAAACACCTGGCTGGCCATACGCTCAACGGTATGGAGCGTGGTGTCACGCCCATCGACGCTGGCGGTGATGTCGAGAAAGGTGATTTCGTCAGCGCCCTGTTCATCGTAGCGGCGAGCGATTTCAACCGGATCACCGGCATCACGAATGTTCTCGAACTTGACGCCTTTGACTACCCGGCCGTTATCGACATCGAGGCAGGGGATGATGCGCTTAGCCAATGCCATGTGGGAGTCCTCAGCCTTTGTAGCTGTCGCAGAAGGCTTGCGCCTCGGCGACATCCAGGGTGCCTTCGTAGATGGCCCGGCCGGTGATCGCGCCGATGATGCCCGGCGCCTTGGCGTCGAGCAGGGCCTTGATGTCACCCAGGTTGTGGATACCACCGGAAGCAATCACCGGAATCTTGGTAGCCGCGGCCAGTGCCGCCGTGAACGGTACATTGCAGCCCTGCATCATGCCGTCTTTGGCAATGTCGGTGTAAACAATCGCCGAGACGCCGTCGGCTTCGAACCGCTTGGCCAGGTCAATGACTTGCACCGAGCTGACTTCTGCCCAGCCATCAGTGGCAACGAAACCGTCTTTGGCATCCAGGCCGACGATAACCTTGCCTGGGAAGGCGCGGCAGGCTTGGGCGACGAACTCAGGCTCTTTAACGGCCTTGGTGCCGATGATTACGTAGCTGACGCCAGCCTTGACGTAATGCTCGATGGTTTCCAGCGAACGGATACCGCCACCGATCTGGATAGGCAGGTTCGGATAGCGCTTGGCAATGGCAGTTACCACTTCGCCGTTGACCGGCTGGCCTTCGAAAGCACCATTGAGGTCAACCAGGTGCAGGCGACGGCAACCACCTTCGACCCACTTGGCGGCCATGCTCACCGGGTCATCGGAAAATACCGTGGAGTCTTCCATGCGGCCCTGGCGCAGACGTACGCAAGCACCGTCTTTAAGATCGATAGCGGGAATAATCAGCATGCTGTTTTCCTTCGTAAAAAGAGCTGCAAGTTGCAAGCTACAAGCTGCAAGCGTGCGCGTCTGTTCTCTTGCAGCTGGTAGCTTTCAGCTGCTTTTTTCTAGCGACCAGAGGTCACTTTCAATACTTTCGAAGCGTTCCTTGAGATGGTTCTGCACATCGAAAATCGCTCGATTGTAGTAATGCGGAGCGATTTTCTTGCTGAACAGGTCCAGAACCTCAGCGACCTCGAACGACCCCAGTTGCAGCTCGAAACGGTCTTCGAGAAAGCGCTTGAGTACATCCAGCGCTTCACGCTCCTGCTCCGGGGCCAGGGTGATAATCGGTGCCTTGGTCTTGGACTTGCTCATTACCAGTGGCCATCCCAGGCGGCGAAGTTCTGCAGCAACTGCAGGCCATGGGTATGGCTTTTCTCCGGGTGGAACTGCACCGCAAAGCGCGAACCTTCAGCCAGCGCTGCAGCGAAATCGACGCCGTAGTGACCACGCCCCACCACCTGCAAGGCCTTGGCCGCAGTGATGTAGTAGCTGTGCACAAAGTAGAAACGTGCAAGGTCAGGAATGTTGTGCCACAGCGGATGATCGATGGCCTGGGTGACTTCGTTCCAGCCCATGTGCGGCACCTTCAGGTGCTCGCCATCCTCATGCAGGTCCTTGCCGAAAAACCGCACATTGCCGGGGAACAGGCCAATGCAATCGACGCCGTCGTTCTCTTCGCTGTGGTCCAGCAGCGCCTGCATACCCACGCAGATGCCGAGAAACGGACGGTCCTGGCTGACTTCGCGCACCAGGCTGTCAAAGCCCAGGCGACGAATTTCAGCCATGCAGTCGCGAATCGCGCCCACACCCGGAAACACCACGCGATCTGCCTCGCGGATTACCGCCGCGTCACTGGTGATCAGTACCTTGCCGGCGCCGACGTGTTCCAGTGCCTTGGCCACCGAGTGCAAGTTGCCCATGCCATAGTCAATAACGGCAACTGTCTGCATTAAAGGCAACCCTTGGTCGACGGCATTTGCCCGGCCATGCGCTCATCCAGCTCGATAGCCATGCGCAGGGCGCGGCCGAAAGCCTTGAACACTGTTTCGATCTGGTGGTGGGTGTTGTGCCCACGCAGGTTGTCGATGTGCAAGGAGACGTTGGCGTGGTTGACGAAGCCCTGGAAGAACTCCTGGAACAGGTCGACATCGAAACCGCCTACCGAGGCGCGGGTGAAGGGCACGTGCATTTCCAGGCCTGGACGGCCGGAAAAGTCGATAACCACACGCGACAGCGCTTCATCGAGCGGTACATAGGCGTGGCCATAGCGGCGGATGCCCTTCTTGTCGCCAATGGCCTGATTGAAGGCTTGGCCCAAGGTAATCCCGACGTCTTCGACGGTATGGTGATCGTCGATATGCAGGTCGCCCTTGCACTCGATGTCGAGATCAATCAGCCCATGTCGGGCGATTTGGTCGAGCATGTGTTCAAGGAAAGGCACACCGATATCAAATCGAGCCTTGCCGCTGCCATCCAGGTTAATCGAGGCCTTGATCTGGGTTTCCAGAGTATTGCGCTCGACGGAAGCCTTACGTTCGACCATCACCAGCTCCGCAAAATCATTGGGCGAAAAAGGCGGTCATTATAGGCCTAGAAGCGTCAGGCTTGGAACGAAGAAGACGCGCGGCGGGGAATTTATCGCAGGGTTTGCCCGCTTCCACCGGGTTGCTGTGACCCAATGGGAGCAGGCTTGCCCCGCGATGAATCGATTAATTGAACAGCACAGCCGTCTTTTGCAGCGTCACCCAGATACCCCAGGCCAGCGGCACCCCGACCGCCAGCCAGGCAGCGATCACCAGCGGCAGGCTCCCCGGCGCGGCATGCCACTCCAGCACGCGGGCATTGCCGCTGCCCTGGTCATGGCTTAGCGCTTGCTCGGCGGCCAGCTGTGCGTCGGTCATGAAGTATTTGTCGGCAACCGGGCGTACCAGCGCATTGCAGATAAAACCCAGCACCAGCAAACCGGCCAGAATGTACAAGGTGATGTCGTAAACCGCTGCGCGCTCCACGCCCAGGGCCAACTGGTACTCACGCAGGTAAGTGATCAGCACCGGACCGAGCACGCCTGCTGCCGCCCAGGCCGTCAACAAACGCCCGTGAATGGCACCGACCATCTGCGTACCGAACAGGTCGGCAAGATAGGCCGGCACGGTGGCGAAGCCGCCACCGTACATCGACAGGATGATGCAGAACGCGGCCACGAACAGGGCGACGTTGCCCAAATGGCCCATGTTCGGCACCAATGCGTACAGGGCTACGCCAAGGGCAAAAAACGCAAAATAGGTATTCTTGCGCCCGATGTAGTCGGAGAACGAGGCCCAGAAGAAACGCCCGCCAATGTTGAACAGGCTCAATAGCCCGGTAAACCCGGCCGCGATGGCAGCAATCTGCGCCAGTTGTGTACTGCTGAGCTCGCTGAAGCTCAGGTCATTACCCAGCAATTTGCCGGCGAACACTTCCTGCAGCAGCGGCGAGGCCATACCCAGAATGCCGATACCCGCCGACACGTTCAGGCACAGTACCAGCCAGATCAATACAAACTGCGGGGTTTTCCAGGCCACGCTTACGTGCACATGACGATGGGTGATCATTGCATTGCTGGCTTTCTTCAGCGGCGCTGTCCAACCTTCGGGCTTCCAGCCCGTCGGCGGTACGCGATAGGCCAGGGCGCCACCGATCATGAACACGAAGTAGATCGCCGCCATTACCACGAAGCTTTGCCACACGCCTACGTCTTCGGGGCTGGCGAAATGGTTCATCAGGGCAGCCGCCAACGGCGCACCGACCATGGCACCACCACCAAAGCCCATGATCGCCATGCCAGTAGCCATGCCGCGCTTGTCCGGGAACCACTTGATCAGGGTCGACACCGGAGAGATGTAACCCAGGCCCAGGCCGATACCACCAATAACACCCGAGCCCAGCCACATCAGCCATAACTGGTGGGTATAAATGCCAAACGCCGAAGTCAGCAGGCCACCACACCAGCACAGCGCCGAGACGACGCCGGCCTTGCGCGGCCCGGCGTGTTCCAGCCAGCCACCCCAGATAGCGGCCGAGCAGCCCAGGAACACAAAAAACAGCGTGTAGATCCAGCTCAACATCGAGATCTGCCAGTCGCACTCGGCGCTGAACAGACGAGCAAAGAAGCTCATGTCCGGGGCACAGGCCAGCGGCGCCGTAATGCCGATGGCCTGGGATAAGGGCAACCAGAACACCGAAAAGCCATACGCCATGCCAATGCACAAATGGATGGCCAAGGCGGCTGGCGGCACCAACCATCGGTTGAACCCGGGGGCGGCGATAATCCGCTCTTTCGATAAGAAGCCGGGGCTATTGCTGATAGCACCCGCCGTGATACTGCTACTCATTATTGTGTTCCCCTCGTAGATGGTCAGCTCACGGCTCTCGATCTTGGCCCATCGGCAACTGATCGTTTTTGGCGCTTTTGCCCTACAAAACGCGACATTTCGTCGCAGAAGGCTGTGTGAGCGGCGCAAGAGTAGCATTCGCCTGCGGCTTTGAAAGCACACTGATGCGGTGTTTTGTACTGCAACTGAACTGTCGCTGCCTCCACTGTCGAAACCTTGGCCACGCTAACCTCGGCACAATCGGGGTTTGTTCGTGCTGTAGGAGAATTACGCATCAACCTTCGACTAGCTCCAGTGACGACAACCACAGCGCTATACTCTGCGGCTAAATTTTAGAATCGGACTACAAGGACTCGCCCATGAAAGCGTTCGGCAAAATCCTGGGGCTAGTGCTTCTCGGGCTGTTGCTGATCATTGTGGCTCTAGGCTTTGCCTTGACCCACCTCTTCGATCCCAACGACTACAAAGACGAGATTCGCCAGCTTGCACGCGACAAAGCCCACGTTGAGCTAACACTCAATGGCGATATTGGATGGAGCCTGTTCCCCTGGCTGGGGCTGGAGCTGCATGAAGCCAGCATCGCTACGCTGAACAACCCGAAAGTCGCATTTGCCGATTTGCAGATGCTTGGACTGTCGGTTCGCGTCCTGCCCCTGCTACGCCGCGAAGTGCAAATGAGCGATGTACGTGTCGAAGGCCTCAACCTGATTCTGAGCCGCGATGAAAACGGCCATGGCAACTGGGAAGACATCGGCAAACCGTTGCCGACGGCAGCCACCGCGCCCGCCGACGGCGCGCCCTCCGCACCTGCCGGTGACAGCACCGCCAAGGCCGACAGCAAGGCCGACGCCAATGAGCGTCCGGTCAAACTGGATATCGACAGCCTGACCGTCAACAACGCCCGCGTTCAATACAGTGATGCGCGCAGCGGCCAGACGATCAGCGCTGAAAGCATCCAACTGAGCACCGGCGCCGTGCACGAAGGGGTCAATATTCCGCTGAAAATGACCGCTTTCGTAAGCACCGCGCAACCCGCGCTCAAGACCCGTACCGAGCTCAGCGGCGAGCTGCGTTTCGACCGTCGCCTCAAGCGCTATCAGTTCGAAGACATGAAGCTTAGCGGCGAAGCGTCGGGTGAACCTCTGCAAGGCAAGACCCTGACCTATGCAGCCCAAGGCCAGTTGCTGGTCGACCTGGCCGCCAATGTCGCCGAGTGGAACGGCCTGAAACTTTCGGCCAACCAGTTACGCGCCCTGGGCGAACTGAACGTGCGCGATCTGGACAAGACCCCGCAACTGACGGGTGGCCTGTCCATTGCCCAGATCGACCTGCGCACCTTCCTCGACAGCATCGGCCGCACCCTGCCGGCCACCGCGGACGCCACTGCGCTGAGCAAGTTCGAGATGGTCACCCGCCTGCAAGGCAGCCCTAACAGCCTGGCGCTGGAAGACCTGGCCGTAAAACTGGATGAAAGCACCTTCAGCGGCCGCCTGGCCGTGGAAGACTTCGCCAAGCAAGCCCTGCGTATGCAACTCAAAGCCGACAAGTTCGATGCCGACCGCTACATGCCGGCCAAGAGCGAGGCTGCCGCCAGCGCCACGGCTGCGCGCCAGGCTGAGGTCAAGAGCAAGGAGCAAAGCGCCCTGGCCAGTGCCGGCAACACCCCGCTGCCCGACGCCCCAACCCAGGTGGCCTGGAGCAGCGACAAACTGTTGCCGGTCGATCGCCTGCGCCAGCTCGACCTGCAGGCAGACCTGAGCTTCGGCCAACTGACGCTGGAAAAGCTGCCCATCGACAATGCCCATCTCAAGACCCAGGGCCAAGGTGGCCTGATCACCCTTGAAACCCTGCGCGGCGGCCTCTACGACGGCGACTTCGAAACCAAGGGCACCCTCGACGTGCGCCCGGCAGTTCCGCAGATAGGTCTCAACACCAAGGTCAATCGGGTACCGGTCGAGCACTTCATCAAGAGCCAGACTGAAACCTCGCCGGTCAAAGGCCTGCTGACCCTGAGCAGCAGCCTGACCGCCACCGGCAACAGCCAGAAGGCACTGGTCGATACCCTCAACGGCAATGCCAGCTTCGTTATCAACGACGGCATCCTGGTCAACGCCAACCTTGAACAGCAACTCTGCCAGGCCATCGCCACCCTCAACCGCAAGGCGTTGAGCGGTGAGCCACGCGGCAAGGACACACCGTTCCAGGAGCTCAAGGGCAGCCTGGTACTGCGCAATGGGGTAGCCAGCAACCCGGACCTCAAGGCGCGTATTCCCGGCCTTACCGTCAACGGTCATGGCGACCTCGATCTGCGCGTGCTGGGTATGGACTACCGCGTGGGCGTGATCGTTGAAGGCGACAAACGTGAGATGCCGGATCCGGCCTGCCAGGTCGGCCAGCGCTACGTCGGCCTGGAGTTGCCACTGCGTTGCCGTGGCCCGCTGGAGCTGGGTGCCAAGGCCTGCCGCCTGGACAAGGAAGGCCTGGGCAAAGTTGCAGCCAAGCTTGCCGGAGACAAAGTCAGCGAAAAACTCAGCGACAAGATCGATGAGAAACTCGGTGACAAGGTCAGCCCTGAACTCAAGGACGCGCTGAAGGGGCTGTTCAAGCGATGAGCCCCGAGCAGTTTTCCAGCGCTGTGCTGGAGTGGTACGACCGTAATGGCCGTCATGACCTGCCCTGGCAACAGGGGATCACCCCTTATCGGGTGTGGGTTTCGGAGATCATGCTGCAGCAGACCCAGGTCAGCACCGTGCTCAACTACTTCGATCGCTTTATGCAAGCGTTGCCGACCGTAGAGGCACTGGCCGCAGCGCCGGAAGATGAAGTGCTGCACCTGTGGACGGGCCTGGGCTATTACACCCGGGCGCGCAACCTGCAGAAGACCGCGAAAATCGTCGTCGAACACTACGGCGGCGAATTTCCGCGCGATGTCGAAAAGCTCACCGACCTGCCTGGCATCGGCTTATCCACAGCCGGGGCCATTGCCAGTATCAGCATGGGCCTGCGTGCGCCGATCCTCGACGGCAACGTTAAACGCGTGCTGGCCCGCTACACCGCCCAGGAAGGCTACCCGGGCGAACCCAAGGTGGCCAAAGTGCTGTGGGCCAATGCCGAACGCTATACCCCGCACGCCAGAGTCAACAACTACACCCAGGCGATGATGGACCTGGGCGCCACCCTGTGCACCCGCAGCAAGCCCAGTTGCCTGCTGTGCCCTCTCAAGGTTGGCTGCGAAGCACACTTGTTGGGTCAGGAGATTCGCTACCCGATCCCCAAACCCCGCAAGGAGCTACCACAGCGCCGCACGCTAATGCCGCTACTGGCAAACGGCCAAGGTGCCATCCTGCTTTATCGTCGTCCCTCTACGGGGCTATGGGGTGGCTTGTGGAGCTTGCCGGAGCTGGAGCAGTTGGAACAGCTCGACGACCTAGCCGATCAGCATGGCCTTACCCTTGTCACTCGCCAGGCGCTGGACGGCCTGACTCACACCTTCAGCCATTTCCAGTTGGCCATCGAACCCTGGCTGGTCCGGGTCGATGACTCCCGGGCCGACATGGTCGAGCCCGACTGGCTCTGGTATAACCTCGCCACCCCGCCGCGCCTGGGCCTTGCTGCCCCGGTCAAAAAGCTGCTCAAACGCGCGGCCGATGTTTTGATTGCAGGAGAGTCGTGATGACCCGCACCGTAATGTGCCGCAAATACAACGAAGAACTTCCAGGCCTGGAGCGTCCACCGTACCCGGGCGCCAAGGGTCAGGACATCTACGAGCATATCTCGCAGAAGGCCTGGGCCGATTGGCAGAAGGAACAGACCATGCTGATCAACGAGAAGCGCCTGAACATGATGAACGCCGAGGACCGCAAATTCCTCCAGGGCGAGATGGACAAGTTTTTCTCCGGCCAGGAATACGAAAAGGCCGAAGGCTACGTTCCACCTGCCGAATAACCCCCAAAAACCGTAAGCGACGGAATTAATTTAAAAAATTTTCAAAAAGTGTTTGACCTAAACCTGAAAAAGCCTTTTAATGCGCCCCGTTGCCCAGATAGCTCAGTCGGTAGAGCAGGGGATTGAAAATCCCCGTGTCGGCGGTTCGATTCCGTCTCTGGGCACCAAAATACCGAGAAACCCCAAGGAACAATGTGTCCTTGGGGTTTTTTATTGCCTGCGATTTAATGGCAGCTGGACCATGGCGCTTCGGCAGCGTGATTGAAAGGAGTCCAACGGACTTTCGGTACCGACCCCAAAACTGGGTAGTTTTAATCTAATTTGAATTGTCAGCTTGAGAGCCTCCCTCAGACAAGCTGAGACGTCGGCAATACAGGCCCGCCCAGCATAGCCCTTCCGCTTCCCCTGGCACACCACAGGGCCTCTGAGCACTCTCGACCGCCCTTCACTCCAGACACTTACAAGTCACGCTGCATGCGCGGCACGCATAAACCAGCCCCTGGAGTCGAACATCAGGACAAAATACTGGACTTCCGATGCAACCGGGGAAATGCACCGACTTGCCCACCCATTTGCATTCGACTGATTAGTCATATGCATAGACTTTGACCATTACCCTTCGTGGCCCTGACCGGCAGAGATCGACCAAAACCTGCCTTTCAGGAGCGATCGTTTTTGGCCTAAATACCTCTTGCTGGAATCCGCCTCAGGAGATGACAGCCCCATCCTGAATCAGGCACCCTGTTAACTAGTCATTAACTCTCTTCGGCAAATACCATGCAATTTACAGTTCCAACGAATGGCGATCCCATCGAAATTGATGTAGTGCAAGGAACATCTGTTGTCTTTGTAGGAGCTAATGGGAGTGGCAAGACTCGACTCGCAATTCATATAGAAGCATTTGGAGGGGAAAGCGCCCATCGAATTTCGGCACATCGCGCACTCACACTGAATCCTGGCGTTCCGAAAATCCGTGAAAGGCAAGCGTTAGCGGGATTGAGGTTCGGTCATCCAGACGAGAGTGCAGCCTTATACCATCGCACGGGGTCTCGCTGGCAATCGAAAGAAGCCAGCGCGCTACTGAACGATTTCGACTATGTACTCCAGGCGATGTTTGCCGAACAGTCGCGAACCTCCCTCGAAACTCATAAGAGTGTACGGGACGGAAAGAACCTGGCGGCTAACGATACGAAATTCGAGAAACTTCAGAAAATTTGGCAGCTCTTGTTACCGCACCGCGTTCTCGAAATCAGTGGTGATGATATTCAAGTGATATCACCTACTACTGGGGCTACGTACAGCGCAACCGACATGAGTGACGGAGAGCGGGCAATTTTCTACTTAATTGGCCAAGTTTTGGTTGCAGCGGAAAATTCCGTGCTCATCGTAGATGAGCCTGAATTGCATGTTCACCGTTCGATCATGAACAAGCTATGGGATCATCTTGAAAGCGCCCGCCCCGACTGCGCCTTTGTGTTTATCACACATGACCTAGAGTTCGCTGCTGGCCGAGTAGGTCAAAAATTTGTGATCCGCGACTATAATTCCGTAGGACCACGCTGGACCATCGATACGGTGCCCACCGACACCGGTTTCACTGAAGAAATCACCACCTTACTTCTCGGTAGCCGTCGGCCAATTCTTTTCGTTGAAGGCGATGCCAAGAGTCTTGATAAAGCAGTTTATCGATGCGCTTACCCTCAATGGACTGTTGTGCCACGCGGCTCGTGTCAAGAAGTTGTACACGCTGTAACAACGTTGAGAGCTAACACCGAGCTCACACGCGTCCAATGCGCAGGGATTATTGATGCCGATGGCTACGACACCACGGACATCGATGCCTTCGAACAAATGGGTGTGGCCGTTTTACCGGTATCAGAAATTGAAAATCTGTTTTTGCTCCCCGAAATCAGTCGGGAAATCGCAAACGCCGAGCACCTAGCCCCTGAAGAAATTGAAGTGCGCCTTGACGGGCTTAAGGATGACATTCTAACTCTGGCAGGCCAGTCTGATCTAACTGATCGGGTTGTGCGGATGTACTGTATGCGGCGTATTGATCGCGCACTCAAGAAAACTGATCTCAGCAAGCAAGATTCGATCGAAGGGATGAAAAACGCCTACATCCTGCAGACTCAAAGCATAGATATCACAGCAATTGCCAAAGAGCGTCGAACCAGAATTGAGACCGCAATCGCTCAAGGTGATATCCCAACTCTCCTGTCTTTATTCGATAATAAAGGAATGCTGGCTAAAGCTTCCAGTCGCTTAAAAAACACTAGCCGCGCCCCGTTTGAAGCGTGGCTGGCAAGAGTGCTTCTTAATAATAAGGTGCCCGGACTCGTCAAAGCTTTGCGAGACGTACTGCCGGAAATAGCACTACCCTACTGACCTGCCGGTTAACCTGACTCTGTCACCCTGGGGCAGACGCTAGAAGCCGCGATCGGAGACTGCTCTCGACGATGACCGCTTCTGGTCGTTTTCTGCCTCTCACCACAGGCAGAAAGCAGCCAAAAGCGGACTGTGGCTTAGCGGTGTAGGAAATTTTTCAGTAAAGTGTACACCTCTGCTTAGTTAGTGACCCAAGCTGAGGGAGATCGTTATCATTAAACAAAAATGTGTGCCAGCTTCTCTCGTGATCTCTCAAGCTCCTGGTGTGTAACTTGAATTTGTGACGACTACGGAAAATTACCTTTTACGAACTGCATGCCTGCAAATGCCTCCTGATCAGCTTTATTGCTTACAGGCTTTAAAAGCCTCTTACATTGAATTGCCACCGTTATATTATTTTTTCCATTGCAGACCGTTTTATTGACCTGCCTTAAAGACGACAACGGTAGCTAAAGATACATATGGCCCCCAATACTCCAGTGAGACTGATCTAAAGATCCGTAGTCAGCATGGACTGGTCGCGCTGGCATCTGGTGACCAGCGTACCTTTCTCCTGTAGCAAGGTAGCCTCCATAAGCCAGAAGAGACTCAGCGGAGAGAAAGAGAAGTGAGATGCCCCTAAAACTGCCCAAAAGAACGATAGATCTTGCGATATCATAATGATGGCAGCATGATTATCGGTGCCATAAGCTTCGCCATAGAGTACATATCGATCACAGCTTTTTAGGGACAGAAAATGCTGGGAAAAATTTTTAAAACCTTATTAGTTCCAAGCATCCGCACCACTATTAATCCAACATTCAAATTTACTTCAACAAAGCGAACGGAGCGAAGCCTTGCAAAAACATTCATCTGTGCAGGCTTGGGCAAAGAGGCCGATCTTGTACCGGGCTGCATAGTCGTCTGTGACCTTGCGGGAAGCTTTGCAGATCACACGGGAATATATATTGGACAAAATAATCGAATTGTAGAGCGAAACGGTGACGGAAAAATTAAAAAAGTCACTCCACACGCCTTTATGAACTCCCATGGACTTCGAACGGGCATAACCCTTTATGCCGCCTATTCCAATGGAAAAATAATTAGCAGCCCGGAAATCTCTGATAGAGCTAGTGCCGCAGTGGGCAATAAAAGCGGATACAATTTAATTTTCAACAACTGCCACCGCTTCACGGCTTATTGTGCTACAGGCGTCGAACACTCAGTGACCACTTTCGATTCGCTTACAACAATTCTGGAAGAAATATTCCCTAATCTCCGCTGGGTCCCCGTAAAAGACCAGTATACAAAGAAATAGTGCATTAAGTGCCCTCGGATCATTATGTACAAAACTCATAATCCGATCGCTGACTACACATTCCTGAGGCTTGGCTCCTTTCCTAGCCTTCACCGTTGACGTACCATTGCGCATGGACCCTGACATTGAACAATTTATTCGAATATGCCAGCAAGGAACTCAGTACAGATGCCTTCCTAGCTTGGTTCTTCAAAGAACTGGATGAAAATCCGGACATCAGCCTATATCGCTCACATGTGTTCAATGCTTTGGGGTTCACCAAAGAGGGCGAAACGCCCGTTAACATTCACTCAAAATTACAGTCCGGCAGTGTTGATTTAATGCTGAGCTTTGACGTGAACGACGAGCGCCGCAATATTTTATTTGAGAATAAAACTTCATCAACCATTCACTCAGATCAACTTAACACTTACCAAAAACGCTTCCCCGACTGTTACAAATATATTTACTTCAAAATCGGCTATATCGACACATTGGAACGACAGAGCTTAGGGAAGTATGAGCTCATCTCCGCCCATGACTTTTATAATACCGTTAGCTTCTTAGCTAACTTCCATCCAATCATTCATCAATACTGCGCTTTTCTAAAGGACAATTGGATTTCCAAGGAAGAAGAAGCCCTAAAAAACCTAGCGGCTTCGTGTCCTGACGCGTTCAAAAGCGCCATAGGCCAACGACACTTCATCGGTGAACTCTATGAGCAATTGAAGGGCAGTGATGCTTGTTTGAAATTCAAGAAAGGGGTAAATAAAAACGGTTCCCCATGGACTCAGCTAGATTTTTGCCAACGAAAGAACTACTACGAGGAAAAAAACGAAACGTTGTTTTGGAGAGTTGACTCCCGCTCCGGGAGAACCTACCTACGCATCAACCAGTACGCTGCTGTCCCCAAGGACGGTCTTGACATTGCTGCCCACAAAAAACGGCGCCTACAAGCACTGCGCAAGCTAGCAGCAAACATCAGCAAGCCTTACGACTTAAAGCCTGGCAAGCTTTCAAACAAGGGAGTGAGAGAAAGCGAGGTCATCATTTTTTTCTTTGACGAGAACCCTTACAGCCGCCTCAAAGAGCTCATTCCAGAATTCACCACCAATTTTCAGGCCCTGTACTACCAACTGGAATAGCATTTCTTGCTGGCTCAAAAGTCACGCGGTGCGCGCGGTGCATGGAAACGCAGCGGCAATCAGCTCACCCCGCTCCGGTGCTCCTCCGGACCGTACGGAACACTTTCAAGCCATCTGGCCCGTTTCTGGCCGGTGTTTACCGCCCCGTCTTTGAGATAGGCCCAGGAAAACCAGCCGTTTGCCAAACGGGTAAGGACTTTCACAGGTTTTGAAAATCCCGTGTCGGCGGTTCGATTCCGTCTCTGGGTACCACCTTTCGCTTTCAGGTGGTGTCAGCATCATCTGAAACACATAAAAAACCCGCCTTCGAGCGGGTTTTTTATTGCCTGAAATTCCCGCCCCTTTCCTGATTAGCCCAACTCACGCCGCAGCTACAAGCCGACCGGCGCATACCGCCTGCACACCTTAAGCCCTCAATGGAACAACGGGGTTGCGCACTCGTCGCTTCAACGCGGCTGAAACTTTAGGTTTGGGCGAGAACCCCCAAGGCTTTTGACCAACATCAGTACCTTCTCGCCGCACCCTCGTATGCTATTTGGTGGAAATTCGAAAAAACCAACAGGCCCACCTACATGAGCGAAGAATCCACAGCCCTGCCTCTGCCCGTGCCGACCCCAGATACTTCGGCCAACACCAGCCCCACCCCGGCCAAGCCTGCAACCCCACGCCCACGGCGCGCGCGCACCACCCGCAAACCAGCCGTAGCAGCCGCTGAAAGCGAAATCGTCGCGATCAGCCAGCAACCTGCCGCTCTCAAGGTCGCGTCCGCCCCACGCGGCTCCAACGAAGACAGCACCGCAGCGAAGCTACCGGCCAGTTACCCCTACCGCACGCGTATGCGCCGGGGAGAATACGATAAGGCCAAGCACGATTTGCAGATCGAACTGCTCAAGGTGCAGAGCTGGGCCAAGGAAACCGGCCAGCGTATCGTCGTACTGTTCGAAGGACGGGACGCAGCGGGTAAAGGCGGCACGATCAAACGCTTCATGGAGCACCTGAACCCGCGCGGCGCACGTATCGTTGCCCTGGAGAAGCCTTCCGAACAGGAAAAGGGCCAGTGGTACTTTCAGCGCTACATCCAGCATTTGCCCACCGCCGGTGAAATGGTCTTCTTCGACCGCTCCTGGTACAACCGCGCCGGTGTCGAGCGGGTGATGGACTTCTGCTCGCCGCTGCAATACCTCGAGTTCATGCGCCAGGCCCCCGACCTGGAACGCATGCTGTGCAATTCCGGCATTCTGCTGTTCAAGTACTGGTTCTCGGTAAACCGCGAAGAGCAACTGCGCCGCTTCATCTCGCGTCGTGACGACCCGCTCAAGCATTGGAAGCTGTCGCCCATCGATATCAAGTCGCTGGACAAGTGGGACGAATACACCGCTGCCAAGGAAGCGATGTTCTTCCACACCGACACCGCTGATGCGCCATGGACGGTCATCAAGTCCGACGACAAGAAGCGTGCGCGCATCAACTGCATACGCCACTTCCTGCATTCGCTGGACTATCCCGGCAAGGACCTGCGCGTGGCCCACCAGCCTGATCCGCTGCTGGTTGAGCGTGCGGCGCGGGTGCATGCCGAGGAAGACCGTGGCGAGCTGGTACAGCCTGCCTGAGCGAGGCCGTCGGATACACTTGGGTTTCTTTGCCAACTAGGCTTCAATACGCAAAATTTTTTGACTCAGGATTCACCGATGGCCTCTAACAGCAAGCAGCAGAAACGCGCCAAGCGCGCCGCCAACAAGGCTCGTGAAAACCGCATGGTGCGTAGTGGCCAGGCAGTGAAGAGCAGCGGCGAAAGCTCCAGCGCCAGCGTCGAGCAGGTATTTAACAAGGCCATGGACTCGGGCAGCTACACCGCGCTGTTCGAAAAAATGAAACAAGCCCAGGAAGACGGGCTTGTTTCGTTGATTTCGGTGTTCCTGGTCGACCCACTGCTGGCCCTGGTACTCAAAGGCCACAAGGAAGAACACGCCACCGACTACATCGTCATGGTCTTCACGGCCTACCGCCAATGGCTGGATGGCGCCGACGAAGCCACCACCATGGCCTGGCTGGAAAGTGACGAGTTCCAGCAAGCCTACATTTCTGCCTCTGAAGCCGTGGCCAAGACCCAGCAGAAAATGTATGGCTAACACTCGGGCCTGCTCGCGATAAGGCCGCCACAAGCCTGCGTGCAATGCCCAATAAAAAGGCCGCGATCTGTTCAGATCGCGGCCTTTTTACATGCCAGCTGAATCAGTTGCTGAGCACCGCACGCCCAGCCGCCTCGGCCTTGCGCTTGCGCGCCACCAGCAGGCCCGCCGCTACCACAGCTATGGACAGCAAGCCGGTGGCAACGATTTCGATACGGTGATCCGGACGGATCAGCATCACGGTAAGAATGCCCACGATGAAAGCGATGGTCGCCCAGGTCAGGCCCGGGAACAGCCACATCTTGAACGCGATTTTCTCGCCACGCGCCATACGCTGGCGACGCATGCGCAGTTGCGATACTGCGATCACCAGATACACCAGCAAGGCAATAGCGCCGGAGCTTGCCAGCAAGAACTCGAACACCGCAGCAGGGGCCACATAGTTGGCAAACACAGTCAGAAATGCCGCCGCAGTCGACAGCACCACAGCAACGTACGGGGTGCCGCTGGAAGTGGTGCGCTGGGCCATGGCCGGGGCATCACCACGCTTGCTCAGGGAGAAGAGCATGCGCGAAGAAGTGTAAAGCGCCGAGTTCAGGCAGCTGGTTACTGCGATCAAGACAACGATATCGACGATCAGCTTGGCATTAGGGATGCCCATCAGGTTCAGCACGGTCTGGTACGAACCCACTTCGGCCAAGTCGCTGTGGTTCCATGGCACCAGTGCCACCACCAGGAAGATCGACACGAGATAGAACAGGAAGATCCGCCAGATCACAGAATTGGTGGCCTTGGTGATCTGCTTGCCTGGGTCCTTGGACTCGGCGGCAGCAATAGTGACGATCTCGGTACCCATGAACGAGAACATGGTGGTGAGCATTGCCGCCAGTACCGCGCCGAGGCCATTAGGCATGAAGCCTTGAGTGTCGAACAGATGGCTGACGCCGCTGACCTGGCTGTTAGGCAGGAAGCCGAACACCGCTGCCAGGCCAAGAATGATGAAGCCAATGATCGCGACCACTTTGAGCAAGGCGAACCAGAACTCGAATTCACCGTAGTTCTTCACGCTGAACAGGTTGGTAGCGGTCAGCAGTAAGGTGATGACCAGGGTAAATACCCAGATACCTACGTCAGGGAACCAGGCATGCAGAATGGTTGCGGCGGCGTTGGCCTCCAGCGGAATCACCAGCACCCAGAACCACCAGTACAGCCAACCAATGGTAAAACCTGCCCAATGGCCGATAGCCCTGTCGGCATAGGTGGAAAACGATCCGGTGTCCGGGGAAGCAATGGCCATCTCGGCCAGCATGCGCATCACCAGAATCACCAACGTGCCGGCAGCAGCATAAGCCAGCAATACCGCGGGACCTGCCTGGGCGATGGCATGGCCAGAACCCACGAACAAACCAGCACCGATTACACCCGCAATAGACAGCATGGTGACATGCCGTTGTTTGAGCCCCTGAGCGAGGTCATTGGAATTGTGCGTACCGCTCATAAAACTACCTTTGAAGGGAGTGGCTTTCTACATCCTGATTTCGTCAGGCGCACACTTCGCAAAGCGTGCTACATCCTGTTGGTGGTGGATAAGGCAATAAATGCGCCAGCGACATGACCGTTCGTAGCCGCAACTGCTCAGGCCGCGGAAATAAAGGGCTCCATGTCTTTGCTGCCAAGACATGACCGAAAGGCCATCAAATCACAACGGAAAAACACGATTACTGAAATACCCACTTACAAATACCCGGGTGCACCAAAACCCATCGGCGGTAACACCTCGCGCACATTTTTTGCGCAAAAAGGCGCAACCCACAGGCGCAACCATTTGCCGCAGTTACGCGCCAAAGCTGTGCCCAAGGTCAGAAACGACTTTCCAGCACCGGCCAAAACTGGCACCATCGCGCCTTTTTTCATCAAGGCTCCGGCCCTGGAAACGAGGGAAGTGGTCATCGGCGCGACAGTCCGCTGCAGCGATGCGACACTTGCCCTCTTGGCAACTGCTTGCCCCTCCCGACCTTGTTGGCTGTCATTCCGCCGCTATGCTAGCTTGGCGCAGCCAGGAAGGCCGCCAACAAGCAGGAGCGCACCAGAACACATGAGGACCGCACATGGCTGAGGCCACGCCCGCGCTGGAAATCCGCAACCTGCACAAACGCTACGGCGACCAGGAGATCCTCAAGGGCATCTCGCTGACCGCCCGCGATGGCGATGTGATCTCGATCCTGGGATCCTCCGGCTCCGGCAAGTCCACTCTGCTGCGCTGCATCAACCTGCTGGAAAACCCGCACCAGGGGCAGATCCTGGTCGCTGGTGAAGAGCTGCGTTTGAAAGCCGCAAAAAACGGCGACCTGGTAGCCGCCGACAACAAGCAGATCAATCGCCTGCGCAGCGAGATCGGCTTCGTGTTCCAGAATTTCAACCTGTGGCCGCACATGAGTATCCTCGACAACATCATCGAGGCGCCCCGGCGCGTGCTCGGCCAAAGCAAGGCCGAGGCCATCGAGCATGCCGAAGCACTGCTCAACAAAGTGGGGATCCACAACAAGCGCCACAGCTACCCGGCCGAACTTTCCGGCGGCCAGCAGCAGCGCGCAGCCATTGCCCGCACGCTGGCAATGAAACCCAAGGTCATACTGTTCGACGAACCGACCTCGGCGCTGGATCCGGAAATGGTCCAGGAAGTGCTTAACGTTATCCGTGCCCTCGCCGAAGAAGGCCGTACCATGCTACTGGTTACACACGAAATGGGCTTCGCCCGCCAGGTGTCCAGTGAAGTTGTCTTCCTGCACCAAGGGTTGGTCGAAGAGCAGGGAACGCCGCAGCAGGTTTTCGAAAACCCGACCTCGGCGCGTTGTAAACAATTCATGTCCAGCAACCGCTAACGGAGCAACACGCATGCAGAACTATAAGAAATTCCTCCTGGCCGCTGCCGCCACGCTGGTGTTCTCGGCCAATGCAATGGCTGCCGAGAAACTGAAGATGGGCATCGAAGCGGCCTACCCGCCGTTCAACAACAAGGATGCCAGTGGCCAGGTCGTAGGTTTCGACAAAGACATCGGCGACGCCCTGTGCGCCAAGATGAAGGCTGAATGCGAAGTCGTCACCTCCGATTGGGATGGCATCATTCCAGCCCTGAACGCCAAGAAGTTCGACTTCATCGTCTCGTCGCTGTCGATCACCGACGAGCGCAAGCAAGCCGTTGACTTCACCGACCCGTACTACTCGAACAAACAGCAGTTCATCGCCCCGAAAAACGTCGATTTCAAAACCGACGACGCGTCGCTCAAAGGCAAGACCCTGGGCACCCAGCGCGCCACCCAGGCAGCAATCTGGCTGGACGATCACGGCGGCATGGACGGCAACTTCAAGGTCAACCTCTACGACACCCAGGAAAACGCCTACCTGGACCTCACCTCGGGTCGTGTAGACGCCCTGCTGGCCGACAAATACGCCAACTACGACTGGCTGAAGTCCGATGCCGGCAAGAACTACGAGTTCAAAGGCGAGCCAGTGAACGAGAGCGACAAGGTCGGCATCGCTGTGCGCAAAGGTGACAACGAACTGCGCAACAAGCTGAACGCTGCACTGAAGGAAATCGTTGCCGACGGCACTTACAAGAAGATCAACGACAAGTACTTCCCTTTCAGCATCTATTGATTCGCCCCGACCGGCGTCGCCCCTACGGCGATGCCGGTCCCTTGAACAAACCTGCCCATGAATATTGATCTATACGGATTCGGTCCGGCCCTGTTAGCCGGGACGCTGATGACCGTTAAACTTGCGTTGTCAGCCCTGTGTCTGGGTCTGGTACTGGGGCTGCTTGGCGCCCTGGCGAAAACCTCACCGTACAAACCCCTGCAATGGCTGGGTGGCTTTTACTCCACGCTGGTGCGTGGCGTGCCCGAACTGCTCTGGGTGTTACTGATTTACTTCGGCACCGTCAGCATGATGAATCAGCTTGGCGAAGCCCTGAATATTCCGGGCCTTGAGCTCAGCGCCTTCTCTGCGGGCGTGATTGCCCTGGGCCTGTGCTTTGGTGCCTACGCCACCGAAGTCTTCCGT
This sequence comes from Pseudomonas sp. DG56-2, assembly GCF_004803755.1. Classification (NCBI taxonomy): domain Bacteria; kingdom Pseudomonadati; phylum Pseudomonadota; class Gammaproteobacteria; order Pseudomonadales; family Pseudomonadaceae; genus Pseudomonas; species Pseudomonas sp. DG56-2. Next base: position 316,121 of record NZ_CP032311.1, on the reverse strand, counting down.
GGTGCGATCCTGGCGATCCCCAAGGGCCATCGTGAAGCGGGCCTGGCCCTGGGCCTGTCCAAAGGCCGGATCTTCTCGAAACTCATCCTGCCGCAGATGTGGCGCATCGCCCTTCCCGGCCTCGGCAACCTGTTCATGATTCTGATGAAAGACACCGCACTGGTATCGGTGATCGGCCTGGAAGAAATCATGCGTCACTCACAAATCGCAGTGACTGTGAGCAAGCAGCCATTCACCTTCTACATGGTTGCCGCCATCATCTACCTGGCGCTAACCGTACTGGCAATGACCGGCATGCACTTCTTGGAAAAACGCGCCGCACGCGGCTTCGCGAGGGCCAACCAATGAACTGGGAAGTCATTATCAAGTGGCTGCCACGGCTTGCCCAAGGCGCCACACTGACCTTGGAGCTGGTGGCAATCGCCGTTATCGCCGGCCTGATCATTGCCATTCCGCTTGGTATCGCGCGCTCATCGCGGCACTGGTATGTACGCGCCCTGCCTTACGGCTACATCTTCTTCTTCCGTGGTACGCCACTGCTGGTGCAACTGTTCCTGGTGTATTACGGCCTGGCCCAGTTTGAAGTGGTGCGCAATAGCTCCCTCTGGCCATACTTGCGCGACCCGTTCTGGTGCACGGTGCTGACCATGACCCTGCACACCGCGGCCTACATCGCCGAGATTCTGCGCGGCGCCTTGCAGGCCATTCCGCGCGGTGAAATCGAGGCGGCGCGGGCGCTGGGCATGTCCAGAGCCAAGGCGCTGTTCTACATCATGCTGCCGCGCGCCGCGCGCATCGGCCTGCCGGCGTACAGCAACGAAGTGATCCTGATGCTCAAGGCCAGTGCCCTGGCCAGTACCGTAACCCTGCTGGAACTGACCGGCATGGCGCGGACCATCATCGCCCGCACCTACCTGCCGGTAGAGATCTTCTTCGCAGCGGGGCTGTTCTACCTGCTGATCTCCTTCCTGCTGGTGCAAGGCTTCAAGGTGCTTGAACGCTGGCTGCGCGTCGACGCCTGCCAGGGTCGCTAAACCTGTATAACGGGGCTGATCACAGCCCCGTTCGCTTGACTGCCTATGACCACGCCCCGCCCGCTAACAGATACGCACATGCTTGGCCGCTTCCAGGCCCTGGACAGCTTTCTGCGCGAGCATCAAGCGCTTTGGCGCCCCCGCCCCTTCACCCAGCTGCAATTGCCCTGGGAAAGCGAGCACCCAGCCTTGGCGAACTGGTTAAGGCAACGCTCGTTGAGCGAGGCAGAGGCGGCGCACAACCACCCCGAGCTTTTGCCCGCACCCCAGCCATTCCCGCAGTTGGCGCAGTTGGCACACCAGTTGTCCGAAGTCGGCGAGCTACCTGCCATCGAACTGCACTCAGCAAGCCATCGCCTGAATGTGGATGTGCCTGGTCGCAAGTGGCAGCAGATCGAGGCATTCGCCAGACACCTGGCGTTCACCCACGACCCCCAACACTGGCTCGACTGGTGCTCCGGCAAGGGCCACCTTGGCCGACGGCTACTGCAAGCCGAGCGGCACAAGCTGACCTGCCTGGAATACGACCCTGCACTGGTACAAGCCGGCCATGCCCTCAGCGAGCACCATGGCCTACCGAGCCAGCACTTGCTGCAAGACGTGATGGCAGAGGAAACCTGCCGCCAGTTGGGCAGCGAACATACGGCGGTGGCCCTGCATGCCTGCGGCGACCTGCATGTGCGCTTGATCAAACTGGCCAGTCAGCAAGGTTGTCGACAACTGGCCATTGCCCCGTGCTGCTACAACCGCATTCAGGCCGCGCACTACCAGCCGTTGTCTGGCGCCGCGATTGCCTCGGGGTTGCAGCTTTCAATCGATGATCTTGGCCTGCCACTGAGTGAAACCGTCACCGCCGGCGCGCGGGTACGCCGCCAGCGCGACGAATCGATGGCCAGGCGCCTGGGCTTTGATCTGCTGCAGCGTCAGCTGCGGGGTGTAGATGAGTACCTGCCGACACCATCATTACCGGTCAGTTGGCTGCACAAGCCGTTCGCGGACTACTGCCAGGAGCTGGCAGCACTCAAAGGCCTGCCCATCGACCCCATACCAGACTGGACTAGCTTGCAGGCCCTGGGTTGGCAGCGTCTGGCCGAGGTCCGTAACCTTGAGCTGCTGCGCAATCTGTTCCGTCGCCCCCTCGAGATATGGCTAGTATTGGACCGCGCCCTGTACCTGCAAGAGCAAGGCTACCGGGTGCAGTTGGGGGTGTTCTGTGACCAGCCACTGACGCCGCGCAATCTGATGCTGCTGGCCGAACGCCACTGACTTCAACAACTGTGCGCAGCCTGTGGATAAGTCTGTGGGCAACCTTTTGAAAAAACCCTCAAAAACCTTGGATCCAAACGCTTTCAGCGATTGATCGTTTTTTGCTCAGCGGTTTATCGCCAGCAAAAACAGCTATTTGCGCAAAGACCAAAGGAGCGCCTCGAGCCGACATACGCGCGGCCCTGCTGGCACGCGCCTTGTGCATAAGCGTTCCAGCAAATAGCTCTAAGCAGCAAAATCAGGCCAGTTTCAGCAGACTCATACCCGCCAGCAACAGCAGCAAGCCCAACCAGCCTCGCCCGGCCAAACGCTGGCCAAAAAGTGCCCACCCCATGGCCACGGTGGCGAGAATGCCGAAGCCACCCCAAATGGCATAAGCGAGCGACAGTTCAATATCGCGAACAGCCTGGGCCAGCGCAGTAAACGCCGCCAGTACACAAAGAATCGAAACGATCCCCAGGCCGCGCTTGCGAAAACCATCGGAATACTTGAGCAACAGGTTGGCGATAACTTCGAGCACGATCGCCAGGCCAAGCCAAGCGAAAGGAATCCAATTCATGCTTAGCATGGCAGCGCCTCCCTGTTGCGCTCGGCAGGTGCTGGGCGGGTACCAGACTTGATCAGCAAGATACCGGCAATCATCACACCCAGGCCGGCGGCCTTGAGCAAGCCCAGGCTTTCACCCAACCAGGTAACGCTGGCCAAGGTAATAAGCACGATGCCGATGCCTTCCCACAGCGCGTAGGCAACACCTACCGGCACGCGCTTAACGGCCAGCGCGAGGAAGAAATACGACAGACCGATCATGGCGTACATCAAGCCATGACCCAAAACCGGGTGCGCAGTAGCGGCGAATTTCATCGAAACGGTACCAATCACCTCAGCGATGATGGCGATAAACAAATAGATCCAGGAACGCATGATGCCCTCCCACGGGCGAAACAAACCGGGCGCACAAGCGGCGACGGGTTACAGACAAAACCAAAGAAAAAGCTGTTTGTCGGGGGAGGCGCTAGAGACCGCCGGTCCAGTGATTTTCACAGGAAGCCAGACGAGAGGAGGGGAGCAGAAACGCTTTACTGTTCAACATAATGAACAACAAATTAGCTCAAGGCATCGCAAAAGTCAAATCGATAGAAAATTACTAATTAAATTTCGCGCCTTTTAAACCGTATCCAGGTGAAAGCCCTTAAAGGTTGCCGAAAGCTTCGTAAATTATATTTCCCAAGATCTTAGGACTATCCCTTCCCTCTGTGTGGATACGTTGCTACCGGAGCAGCTTGCCCCGCGATCGAGTCAAAACGTCACACTGCAGCTAAAACAACAATTAATTATTGTATTACGATAATTTCTAGAAAATAATGCCCACCGCTCAACATCGAACGGAGGCAAAACATGAACAGTAAAACAGTGGCCTATGCGCGCTCGCGTCTTCGAGTGATCGGCGCATTCGCCGCTCTACTTGCCTGGACGACTGCCGTCGTCGAATTCGGCAGCACAGCAATGCTGTGGATTTTCGACAAGGCCCAGATGCAGAGCGCTTACCTGCAAAGCTATGGCGACCAAATGCCATTGCTGCTGGCACCGGACTACCAACCCTCCATCCTGGCCCTGAGCCTGGTGCTGGCCCTGGAGTTGATCCCCAGCAGCCTATCGGTGCTGGCGTTGTTCTTCACCGGCTTGTTCTTCCTGCGCTTGTCCAAGGGTCAAACCTGGACAGCAGAAAACATCAAACTGCTGTGGTGGGTTGGCCTGCTGTGCATCTGCACACCGATGCTGTGGCCGGTGATCGGCACCCTCCAAGGCTTGGCATTTGCCATCGACCTGCCTGCGGGGGAAAGAAGCTTCAGCGTATCGATCGGTGTATCATCCGTGGCGGTTTACGAGATCATGAAAGGGATATTGCTCTGCGCCTTTTCACTCCTCATGCGTGACGCCAAAACCATCAGCGATGAACACAACTGTTATGTCTAGCTTCCCCCTATGCCGATAATCATCCGCCTCGACGTGGTCATGGCCAAAAACAAGATCCGCTCCAAGGATCTGGCCGAAATTATCGGGATTACGGAAGCGAACCTGTCGTTGCTGAAAAACGGCAAAATCAAGGGTTTCAAAATCGAGACCCTGGAGAAGCTCTGTCGCGCGTTGAACTGCCAGCCAGGTGATCTGCTGGAGTTCAGCGAGGAATGATCAAGGAACCAGCAACTCGTGAGCAATTCACCCAAGTGGCGCCCTGCGCTGCTGCTGGCTGCCGCCCTGCTCGGCGGCTGCGGCCCTAGTTACACCTATAGATACTCGCCCCCACCCAGCATGATGGGCATGAACTGCATCAACAGCTGCGCCACCGAACGCAACCACTGCAAACAAATGGCGCGCCTGCAGGAAAACAGCGACCAGGCCCTGTACCAGGCCAACCTCAGAAGCTACCAGCACTGCCAGAACGGCAAGAGCAAAAAAGAAGCCCGCAAAAGCTGCTACTACCCCAGCTACCCGTACGGCAGCGGCTCAAGCTACAGCTGCGGCAACGACTACGACAGCTGCTACCAGAGCTGCGGCGGCACCATCCAGCGCATCCTCAATAAAGAATAAACCTGAAGAAAACGGAATTTACAGTGAACAAAATACATAGCCTTGCCTTACTCACCTTCATCCTCGCCCTGACCGGCTGCAGCAGCGCCAGCTACACCCCGGACTGGGAAATGCCAAAGATGCAGGTACTGGGCGACAACGGCCTGCCGGCACAGCCTTACATGCACTGCAACAAGCGTGGCTGCCACGACCACAAACCCATGCTTTTCGACCCGACCAAAGCCGAACCAGACGCCACTTCACTGCACCGTGGCTGGTAGGAAAACGGGCCGAAATACCTTTTAGAAACAAGTATTTCAAAGAATCGTGCAGAAGTAGTTTACAGACGCAAACCGATCGCTATAATGACGCCCCTGTGCCGGTATAGCTCAGATGGTAGAGCAACTGACTTGTAATCAGTAGGTCCCGGGTTCGATTCCTGGTGCCGGCACCATTCAAGGTTCCATAGAAAGCTTTCAAAATCTCTGGAACCCCCGAAAAACCCGCCTTCTGGCGGGTTTTTTCGTTTTGGCATTTCATTAGATTTCGATGCAATTGCTCTCAGAGGCAAGCATCTGACCGATCTGCCACTTTTTTTAAAACCTATAGGTCATCCAGCAAAACCTTCACCCGCTGGGGGGCCGCAAGACGTTCGCGCACCGTGGCAAGCAGGGCCTCGCCCTCATCAGTCCTCATCAGTTGCCTGCGCTCGGCCATGGGTTCGACGCTTGGCACATCCGCTTGAACAAACCCCCACCCCAGACGAAGGGCCGCCAAGCAGCCCCTCTCAAGCGGTCACTCCAGCCCCGCATTTTCACTCAACTCACCCCCGCCCTTTGCGCTTCAATCCCTCGCTATCAATCCCATCCAACACTGCATCCACCAGCCCTTTCGCCAGGTCCGCCGAATGCAGGGTAGACCAGAGCAGGCCTTTCTTGGGTAGGTCATGAATATGCTCGCAAGCTTGCTGGGCGGTGTCGTAGATGCCTTCGAGCAATAGCGAGACGTGGACCAGTGCGTCTTCAGCTTCGATGCCTTCGCGCACGGTAAACAGGGGTGGGTGGCCGGCGTTGCAGGCGCCGAAGGTGGATTCGGCGGTTTTGCCGAAGAGGGACTGCGGGGGATCCGGGACTATTTTTGTCATTGTGAACATCTCTATTGTGGTGGAACTGGCACCACTCGCGACCAAGCAAGTTGGGTGACAGCTGTACGCAGGTTGGTCGACCGAGACAATAGACAAACCCGGCAGGCACGAATGCCTCCCGCGCACAGCCGCCATAAAACGAAGGTGCAGACGAACATCTCGTCAGCATTCGTAGTTGGACGCTGAAACGTCTAATTGTGGGAACGGGCGACCAAACCCGATCGCTGATTTTGCAGCGACCCGGGAAGCCTAACGTTCATCGTCAGGTGAGGCAAGCCGAGGGCGCCAGCCTTGAAATCTCGTGTCCCATCCGTTATAGCTAAAAAGGCATCCATAACCAGAAGAGGCAGAATCAGCCCGTCATGAATGAGATCACACGTATCTTTCGCCCCCAAGGCCCGTTTGCCGCGCTGTTTGGCAAGTCTTGCGGGCCCATCGCTGTTGCTAGTGTTTCGCAGCTCAGCTCTCCGCTTTCGACACTCTTCCACACCCTGTCGATTCCACCCCGCGACATTCTGCTCGCGCATAAACGCAAACGCCCTGTTCCTCCACCTGCCCGCTGACATCTGAATTTTTCGCTTTCCATTGCCCTCGGTTTCACCGTTCAGGGCTGGAGACGCTTTGGATTTTTTTCAGTGTTTTCTGTCAGGAATTTTTATGACTATTCGTGTTGCCATTATCGGCGCAGGCCCTTCCGGCCTGGCGCAGCTGCGTGCCTTTCAATCCGCTCACGCCCAGGGTGCTCCGATGCCCGAGGTGGTTTGTTTCGAAAAGCAGGCCGACTGGGGCGGGATGTGGAACTACACCTGGCGCACCGGGCTGGATGAGCACGGCGAGCCGGTGCACGGCAGTATGTATCGCTACCTGTGGTCGAACGGGCCGAAGGAGTGCCTGGAGTTTGCCGACTACAGTTTTGATGAACATTTCGGACGGCCGATTTCTTCATATCCGCCGCGTGAGGTGTTGTGGGATTACATTCAGGGCCGGGTGAAAAAGGCCGGCGTGCGCGACTATATTCGTTTCAATACGGCGGTGAAGGCCGTGCGCTTTGATGAAGCCAGCCGTACCTTTACGGTCAACGCCTACGACTACGCCATCGGCCAGGGTATCGAGCAGGTGTTCGATTATGTGGTGGTGGCCAGCGGGCATTTCTCTACCCCGCATGTGCCAGACTTCAGCGGCTTCGAACGGTTTTCCGGACGCATTCTGCATGCCCACGACTTCCGCGACGCGCTGGAATTCAAAGGCAAGGATGTGCTGATTGTCGGTAGCAGCTATTCCGCCGAGGATATCGGTTCGCAATGCTTCAAGTATGGCGCACGCTCGATCACCAGCGCCTGGCGTACCCAGCCCATGGGTTACAAGTGGCCCAAGGGCTGGGAAGAACGGCCGCAGCTGCAGCGTGTTGAAGGCGACATGGCCTATTTTGCCGACGGATCCAGCAAGCGCGTTGATGCGATCATTCTTTGCACCGGCTATCAGCATCACTTCCCGTTCCTGCCGGACGATCTGGCCCTCAACACCGGCAATCGCCTGTGGCCGCTAGGCCTCTATCAAGGTGTGGTGTGGGAGCAGAACCCGCAGTTGCTCTACCTTGGTATGCAAGACCTCTGGTACAGCTTCAACCTGTTCGATGCACAGGCCTGGTTTGCCCGCGATTACATGCTCGGGCGCATCGAGCTGCCGCAGCCATCGGCGATGCAGGCCGACAGTGCGCGCTGGCGTGCCGAGGAAGAAGCGCTGGAAACCACCGCTTCGATGTACGAATTCCAAGGCCGCTATATCAAGCACCTGATCGAACAAACCGACTACCCAAGCTTCGATATCGACGCGGTAAACCGCATTTTCCTGAAATGGAAGTCGGATAAAAAGCAGGACATCATGGGCTATCGCGACAAGTCCTACCGTTCGGTTATCACCGGCACTGCCGCCGTGCCGCACCATACCCGCTGGCTGCAGGCCATGGATGATTCGCTCGGCGAGTACCTGCGCGAAACCGCTGCCAAGGGCGATGTAAAGGCGCTACGTCAGCACTAAGCGAGCGTCGCCTGCAACCAGTCGCAGTAACGTGCAACACCCTGCTCTACCGACAAGGTAGGCTCCTGGTAGCCAACTGCCCGTAGCTGGCCAAGGTCGGCGCAGGTGTAGCACTGATATTTGCCACGCAGGTGCTCAGGAAACTCGCTGTATTCAAGAATGCCTTCAAGCAAGGCCATCTCCCGGGAAAGCGGGGGGTGGTCGTGCTGCTCGCGCAAGTGGTTGATAACCGCCATGGCCACGTCGTTGAACGGCTGGGCGCGGCCACTGCCGACGTTGAAGATGCCGCTCAGTTGCGGGTTATCCAAGAAGAACAGGTTAACCTTGACCACGTCTTCCACCGAGACGAAGTCGCGCAGGTGCCCACCGCTTGGGTAGTCACCGTAACTGCCGAACAGGCTGACTTTGCCGTGGGCCTGGTATTGGTTGAAGCAGTGAAAGGCCACGGAGGCCATGGCGCCTTTGTGCTGTTCGTGGGGCCCGTACACGTTGAAGTAGCGCAGCCCAACGATCTGGCTGCGTGACACCGGCAGTTGTCGGCGCACGCGCTGGTCGAACAAAAATTTGGAGTAGCCGTACACATTCAATGGCCGCTCACATTCGCGTTGTTCACGAAAGTCGCGCCCAGCGCCGTACACCGCTGCCGATGAGGCGTACAGCATCGGTACTTGCAGGCTTTGTGCAGCGTCGAGCAGGTCGCGGCTGAAGCGGTAGTTGCTGTCCATCATGAATCGGCCGTCGTCCACGACGGTACTGGAGCACGCACCCTGGTGCAGCACGGCCCTGACTTTGCCGAACTGGCCGCACGCAAAGCGCTCAAGAAAGTCGTCTTTGTCCAGGTAATCGGCAATCTCGCAATCGGCGAGGTTGCGAAACTTGTCGCCATCAGTCAGGTCGTCGACAGCAATGATCTCGGTTTCATCGCGTCGATTGAGGGCCTGGACCAGGTTGCTACCAATGAAACCGGCCGCGCCGGTGACGATAATGGTCATGCTTTGTCCCCCTTTGAGGGTGCAGAGCTCTCAGTGTAGGCAACGTTTGCTGCTCAAAAACTAACCAGGGTCAATAGATGCGTTGTTGCCGATAACGCTCGTCGGACTTCTGTTTTGCTGTTGCCGCTGATGCAGCCGTTTATCTCCGACAAGCGTTATTTCGGCTCGCTCTACCAGTACGCCGGTCTGGAACCAGACCCAGGACCAGTAATGCTTAGCCCGCCGCAGACAAGGCCATGTCGCGACGGCGCCCGTAAAGTCGACCGAGGCTTATCGCCCAGTTCAGCAGCGCCACCAGCAGCAGGCTGATCATCATTGCTTCGGTGCCGTTGCTGACGATCAAGTTACCGGCCAACCAGGGATAGCCGAACACCCCAAGAAAGTAGGCAAGGCTGAACAACAGCAAGGCTTGTGGGGTGAGACCGGCCGGGGCCTGGTTCGCCGCCAGGCCATTGATCACCGAGTAGTTCAGGCCATACCCGACGCCCAACAGCGCTGCGGCCAGCAGGTAGCCAAGGTTGTCCTGCACGCCCCAGCCCAAGGCCAGCACCGCCACAACGATGAACCCGCAGAGCAGGCACGAGGCTTGATAGGCGTCACGCTTTACCACCCACCCTGCGATCAACAACCGGCAACTGATTGCCGCGCTCATGAAGCCAATGAAGAACAACGAGTAATCCAGGCCGCGTACCGCCGCATAGGACGTCTGGAAGCTGCCCAGGCCACCGAAGATTGCGCCGCCCAAACCCACCATGACAATCGGCCAACGCGCCTTCGAGCCCAGCACCTCGATGGACGCACGCCTGCTGATGCTGACACGGCTGGAAGCCGGACGCTGCAGGCGCGCCAGGTAGGTGAAAATCAACAGGCCGACCAGCGCTGCCAGGGCAGCTGTGTAGAACGCGGTCTGTACCGTCAGGCCGAACACACTGGCCAGCTTGCCGACCAAAGGCCCGGAGCCGATACCGCTCATCATGCTGCCCGAGAGCAAGGCAAAGCTGTGGGTACGGCGCTGCGCCTCGACGCGTTCGCTGACCAGGATGGGCCCGAGGGTATAGAACGCGCCCCAGCCAAGGCCCAGAACAAGGCCACAGAGCATCAGGCCAATACCGGTGCCAGGCACCAGGGCAAAGCCCAGGCAGGCCACCACCAGGCAACACGCTGACAGTGCAATAGCCCGCGCAGACCCAAGACGGTCAGCCAGATGACCGCTGCCCAGCACTGCAACCACGGTACTGAGCATGGCCAGCGAAATGATCTGGCCAGCGTCCTGCTCATTACCGCCACGGGTGCTGACCAGCAACGACAACAAAAACGTCGAGCCATACGACAGCGACAGCAGATAGCTGGCCAGGCACAGCAGGCCAAAGCCCTGGGCGGCGGGTTGAATGCGAGGTGCGGTCATCGCTTGAAATCACTCGGAAACATCTGGAGAGATCTTTTAGCACGGGCGCTGAGCCTGGCAGTTATGCAACTAGCGGAGTTGGGTTCAGCTATCTGCGAACTAACCCGGCTCAGGTCAAGCACGCCGGGAATAAAAGTCTTTTACTGATTTCACGGGTTTTCCGCTTGAGCGCTTGCCCTATCCTTGGAAGGATCTCTCATATCAGTGGAAGATTCATGAAAGCTTCGCTTCCCAGCCGCTATGCCTGTTTGGTCGGCTGTTTGCTGTTTACCTGTATCAGCCTGCCGTTTCTTTCCAACCATGTGTGGCTGTGGCCCTTCACCCTGATCTGTGCACTGCTCAGCCTGGTTGGCCTGAATGACCTGCGACAAAGCCATCACGCGGTGCGACGCAACTACCCGATTCTCGGCAATATCCGTTACCTGATCGAAACCATTCGCCCGGAAATTCGCCAGTACCTACTGGAGGGCGATGACGACAAGCTGCCGTTCTCCCGCGCCCAGCGCTCGCTGGTGTACGCACGGGCCAAGAATGAAAGCGCCGAGAAGGCCTTCGGCACGCTCATCGATGTGTACCGCCCCGGCTTTGAGTTCATCAGCCATTCGATGCTGCCTGCAGACACCCCCGACCCTGCTTCGTTTCGCATTGCCATCGGCGGCCCGCAGTGCCGTCAACCCTACTCGGCGTCCATCTTCAACATCTCGGCAATGAGCTTCGGTGCCCTTAGTGCCAACGCCATCGCGGCGCTCAATCAGGGCGCCAAGCAGGGTCGCTTTGCCCATGACACCGGTGAAGGCAGTATCAGCCCGTACCACCGCGAGCACGGTGGTGATCTGATCTGGGAAATCGGTAGTGGCTATTTTGGTTGCCGCACTTCGGCCGGGCGTTTCGATCCAGAGCGTTTCGCCGAACAGGCGCGTGACCCGCAAGTGAAGATGATCGAGATCAAGCTGAGCCAGGGCGCCAAGCCTGGGCATGGCGGGATTCTGCCAGGGCATAAAGTCAGCAGCGAGATTGCGGCCACCCGTGGGGTGACGGTGGGTGAGGACTGCATCTCGCCTGCAGCCCACAGCGCCTTTCGCACGCCGATGGAACTGCTGCAGTTCATCGCCCAGTTGCGCGAGTTGTCTGGCGGCAAGCCGGTGGGTTTCAAATTCTGTCTAGGCCACCCGTGGGAGTTCATGGGGATTGCCAAGGCGATGCTGGTGACCGGTATTGTTCCGGACTTTATCGTTGTCGACGGCAAGGAAGGCGATACGGGCGCCGCACCTCGCGAGTTCAGCGATAACATTGGTGTGCCGATGCGTGAAGGGCTGATGTTTGTCCACAACACCCTGGTGGGCTTGAACCTGCGCGACAAGGTGCGCATTGGCGCAGGCGGCAAGATTGTCAGTGCTTTCGACATCGCCAGCGTGCTGGCAATCGGTGCGGACTGGGTCAACTCGGCGCGTGGCTTTATGTTCGCGATTGGCTGCATTCAGTCGCAAAGCTGCCATACCAACAAGTGTCCTACCGGCGTCGCTACTCAAGACCCGCTTCGTCAGCGCGCCCTGGTGGTGCCGGACAAAGCCGAGCGGGTTTACAGCTTTCACCGCAATACCCTGCATGCGCTGGCTGAAATGCTCGCGGCAGCAGGCCTGGACCATCCCTCACAGCTAAAGCCCAAGCATCTGGTACGGCGCATCAGTGCCAGCGAGATCCAGCTATTTTCCCAGTTGCATGTGTTCCTCAAGCCCGGCGAGTTGCTCAGTGGCTCGATCGAAAGTGAGTTCTATGCACGGATGTGGCGAATGGCACGCAGTGACAGCTTTGAGCCGGAAACAGGCGAAGCGTCACCGATCAAGCCTGCGGTACGTCGCAAAGAAAGCATGCCAGCCTAGAGAACTGCTGCACAGTCCTTCGCGGATCGATCCGCTCCCACAGCTTTCGGTGAATGTGACGCTTGAATGAACAACCCCGGCCTAGGCCGGGGTTGTTGGAGACGCAAGCAGCAATTACAGGATGCTGATTGGGTACTCTACGAACACGCGGACTTCGTTGCCGTCGTCGTTGAGTTCAGCTTCACGCATGCTGTCGGAAGTACGCAGGAACGAGCTACGCAGCTTGATCGACAGATCTTTGGCTGGACCTTCCTGAACCACGTACTTGAACTGGTTGAAGATTTCGCGCTCTGTACCTTCACCGAAGCCGCGGGTGTTGATGTTGTCACCACGCACGTAGGCTACACGGTAGGTCAGACCCGGTACGCCGAAGGCGCCGAAGTCCAGGTCGTAGGCAACCTGCCACGAACGCTCGTCTTCGTTGTTGAAGTCGGACCAGTAGGAGTTGGCCAGGTAGATGGTCGAACCACCGTCACCGATACCACCAGCATTCTGGTAGAAACCGTAGTTGTAGCCGGTGTCACCGGTGCTGCGCTGGTGCGCCAGGGTCAGCGCGTGCGGACCGAAAGCGTAAGTGGCTGCCAGGCTCCAGATGGTGTTGTCGCGACGGTCGTCAGTGGCGAAATCGCGGTCCAGCTTGGTCTTGTAGCCGTTGAAGTCCAGGGTCAGAGACTGATCGTCTGCCAGCGGCTGAACGAAGTTGACACCCAGGTACTGCTTCTTCAATACGTCTTCTACATCGGAACCGTACAGGGAAGCGGACAGGTTCTCGGTGAACTTGTAGCTACCGCCGAATACGTTGATCGACTTCAGGCCACCGCTGTCACGGCCTTCAGCACTTTTACGTGCTTCCTGGGTGAAGCGACCGGCGTTCAGTTCCAGGCCCTTGATTTCCTTGGAGGTGATCAGGGTACCGGTGTAGCTCTCTGGCAGCAGGCGGCCATCGTCGTACTGCAGCACTGGCAGTTCCGGCATTTGGTCGCCGTACTTCAGTACGGTGTTGGAGACGCGGAATTTGACCGCTGCGCCGCCACGAGCAAGATTGTGTGGGGAGCTTTGCGGATCAGCTGGGGTATCGCCATTGCCTGGTTTGAAGAAGTCGATACCGGCGCCGCCGTTGCGACCTTTGCCGCCGTCCAGACGCACAGCGTACAGACCGAAAGCGTCTACACCGACACCCACGGTGCCTTGGGTGTAGCCGGAAGAGAACTTGCCGATGAAAGCCTGACCCCATTCACTCTGGTCGTCGGTGCCATGCTTTTTGTCGCGGTTGATGAAGGCGTTGCGCAGCAGAACACTGGCGCTGCTGTCTTCGATGAAGCCCTTAGCTGCGGCCTGGTCATTGGCCGATGCTTGAGTCGCGGCCATAAGCCCCAGCGCGATCAAGCTGATCCTGGTTTTCAACATTTTATTCTTTTCCTTATTTCTTAGTCGGATACGCGCTGAGACCTACGCCAAAAACCACGCCCCCTGCGTGGGTTGACGCTCGCGGGTCAGAAAATAAAAAACCCGCTTGCGAGTGATCGCAACGGGCCTTTTATTCTGGACTCTTGGTCTATGGGCCTTCAGGCGTTGACCGAATCCTATCCGTGTGCGGATCAGCATGTCAAAATTTCGTGAAACTACTCCGAGTATCGACGCAATTCGTCGCACTCCGAGGAAACGAAGTCCCCAATGAGCAGCACAATTATGGCGTCAGTTCAGGGGCCCGCTCAAGAAACAATTTGAAATACAAATACTTGCAAGCTTTAAAGAAACAATTAACACAAGCAAATAGCAAGCATTATCATTCGCGCAAAATTTCAACCCCTCTTTTCGTCTAATACCCTCAAGCCCTGCGGATGTACTTAATGCCTGCCCCCTGCCGTCTGGCACCCTTGACCCTGGGTGTCTCCCTGTTTCTCTCTTCTGGATTTGCACTGGCCACCAGCACCACCCTTCCCGAGTTATCGGTTACCGCTGAAAGCGACCGCGAGCGCGATGATCCGCGGGTCAAGGAGGTCAGCACAGCGACGCGCACGTCCACCCCGGCCCGGTATGTTCCTCAGGCCATCGATTCGGTGAAGACCAGCAATGTACTGGACTACGGCACCAATGATCTGGGCAAGGCACTTGGCGGCATACCCAACGTCAGCAATGGTGCCGACACGCGTTTCGACAGCGTGCGCATTCGCGGCTTCGACGCCAGTAACGACTTCTACCTCGATGGTATTCGCGACGACAGCCAGTACGTGCGCGACCTGCACAACATCGAACGTATCGAAGTGCTCAAGGGCCCTGCTGCCGTGCTTTACGGACGAGGCAGTCAAGGCGGCATCGTCAACCGAGTAAGCAAGATGCCCGAAGCCGGTCGTCGCTCGTCCATCGAAGCCCAGGGTGGCAGCGAAGACTTGCGCAGCTTGTACGCCGACCTCAGCGCAGACCCATCGGAGAACATCAGCCTGCGCCTGAACATGGGCAATCAGGACAACAACAGTTTCCGCCATGGCATCGACGGCAGCCGCCAACTGTTCGCGCCATCCATGAACTGGCAACTGACCCCAGACCTCAACTGGCTGGTGCAATACGAGTACAGCCGCTACAACCGCACACCTGATCGCGGTATTCCAAGCGTCAATGGTCGCCCGGCCGATGTCAGCCGCAGCACCACCTATGGCGACACCCACCGCGACTTCATCGATGACAAGGCGCAGTCGCTGCGTTCGCGCCTTAACTACCAGCTCAGCGAGAACTGGCAGGTGCGCCATACCCTGGGCCTGTTCAAGCTCAACAGCGACTTCGACAACACCTACCAGACAGGCTATGACGCCAAAACCAACGAGGTTAACCGCCAGCGCTGGCAGCAAGACTTGAACACACGCAACCTGTTCAACACCATCGAGCTGGAAGGCAACGTCGATACCTTCGGTTTGCAGCACACCTTGTTGACCGGTATCGAGGTCGGCAATCAACGCCGCGATCCACTGCTCTACAAGGCCGCTGGTAAAGTACCGGGCGTAGACCTCGACAACCCCGACCGGAACTTGCAGTACAACGGTCAAATGGTGCTATCGAGCAACAACCACACCGTGGTCGACAGCCGTGGCCTGTACATCCAGGACCAACTGCGCCTGAACGATCAGTGGCAAGTGCTCGCCGGTGTGCGTTTCGATCAGTTCGAAGTAGAGACCACCAACAAGATCAAGAACCTTTCCGAGAACCAGGAAAGCAATAGCACCAGCCCACGGGTGGGCGTGGTCTATTCCCCCTGGAAGGAGCACTCCTTCTACGCCTCGTGGAGCAAAACTTTCTCGCCGGTGGGCGGCGGTTTGATCGGCATTACCCCAGGCGCTGCCGGCAACACCAACGAAACCAGCCCGGAAGAAACGCGGCAGAAAGAAGTCGGGGTTAAAAGCGACTGGCTCGACGAACGCCTGAGCACCACCTTGGCGGTTTACGAACTGGAGCTCTACAACCGTCGCACCAGCGACCCGAACATCCCGGACGTTACCTTGCTTACCGGCTTGCAGCGCTCGCGCGGTGTCGAGCTGACGGCTACCGGCAACATCGTTGGCAACTGGTATGTTCGTGGCGGTATCGGCATTCAGGATGCCACCATCGTCAAGGATGAAAATGGTCAGGACGGCAACCGCGTGAGCAACGTCGCCAAGCGCAATGGCAGCCTGTTTCTGACCTGGAAGCCGGAAATGGGCTGGTACGGCGAAACCGGCCTGACCCTGGTGGGTGAGCGCTTCGCCGACAACCAGAACACCGCGGTGTTGCCAGGTTACGGTCGATGGGACGCCTTGGCCGGGTTCCGTACCAAGGATTGGGACGTGCGCGCGGCGTTGAACAACATCGCCGACAAGACCTACTACAGCTCAGCTACCAGCGCCGCGCAGATCCAGTTCGGTGATCCGCGCAGCCTGGTGGTTACTGGCACTTACAGTTTCTAAGAGAAGCGCGGGCAAGCCCGCGCCGATCGGCTTGTCGGTCAATTGCCCAGCAGGGCTTCGAGCTCTGCTTCGGTGATCAAGCCGGTTGGATAACGCGCCAACAATGTACGACGGTGATCGGACTTCCTGCCCCGGGTTCTTCCATTTTGTTTCAACCATTGAGCCACTCGCTGAAGCGACTCATGATTCATTGCTGATGAGGGCGAAGCCGGCTCACTTACTGCATTCATTTCGACACGTACTCCCTGGGCCGTGAGCGGCTAACCTACGCAAACTTTGTGACAGAACAGGGTTGCTCTATCTGTTTGAAATACAATGCAAAACAAATACAAGAGGTGTGCCAGCGCACGCACCGATTGTCGAACAAGCATAAAAAAACCCGTCCAAGGACGGGTTCTTTTATAAGCGATGCCTCAACCTTTCGAAGGCGCCGGCTGCTGTTGGGTCAGGCAGTGGATGTTGCCTCCGCCCAAGAGCATTTCGCGTCCGGGGATCATCACGATTTCATGATCAGGGAAGACGCGAGCAAGGATCGCTCTAGCCTCGGCATCTGCCGGATCGTCGAAGCTCGGCGCAATGATGCCGCCGTTGACGATCAGGAAATTGACGTAGGATCCCGCCAGGCGCACCGAAGGGTTGCGCTCCTGGCTACCCGCCACCGGATCGACGCCCGCACACTCTTCTTCAGTGGCAAACAGTGGGCCCGGAATCGGCATTTTGTGCACGGTAAAGGCACGTCCCTTGGCATCGCGGCTGTTCTGCAGCACCTCAAGTGCGGCGTGGCAGCGCGCGTAGTTGGGGTCTTGCGGATCATCTGTCCAGGCCAGTAACACTTCGCCAGGACGCACGTAACAACAGAAGTTGTCGACGTGACCATCGGTTTCATCGTTGTACAGACCATCTGGCAACCAAATGATGGTGTCCACCGCCAGGTGGTCACGCAGCACCGCTTCGATCTGCTCGCGATTGAGGTGCGGGTTGCGGTTGTGGTTGAGCAGGCACTCTTCGGTGGTGATCAAGGTGCCTTCACCATCAACGTGGATCGAGCCGCCTTCCAGCACAAAGCCTTCGGTGTGATAGCGCTGGCAGCGTTCCATTTCCAGAACCTTGCTGGCCACTTGCTCATCACGGTTCCACGGCGCGTACAGGCCACCTTCGAAACCACCCCAGGCATTGAAGCCCCAGTCAACGCCACGTACTTCACCACTGTGGTTGATAACGAAGGTCGGGCCGGTGTCCCGGACCCAGGCATCGTCGTTGCTGATTTCAACCACACGGATGTTTGGTGCATCCAGGCGCGCGCGCGCGTTGTCGTATTGAGCGGCCGAAACGGCAACGGTAACCGGCTCGAAACGGGCGATGGCCTGAGCCAGCGTCACGTGTGCGGCCTGTACCGGTTTGCCGCCCAGGCGCCAGTTGTCCGGGCGCTCGGGCCAGACCATCCATACCTGGGTTTGCGGCGCCCATTCGGCGGGCATGTAAAAGCCATCGGCGCGTGGGGTGCTGGTCAGGGTCTTCATGAGTAAACCTTTGCAGTGTTCGCCGCAGCCACCAGGGCCTGCGGCGAGGTCATTGAATGATCAGGATTCCAGCGCGCCATCGAGGGTTTTCACCGGGCCGTACAGATTCGGACGGCGGTCACGGAAAGTACCCCAGGCGCTGCGGATGTGCTCCAGTTTGTCCAGGTCGAAAGTATGCACCAGCACGCCCTCTTCGGTCTCGTTGAGCGCTTCGACTTTCTCGCCAAACTGGTTGGCAATGAACGACGAGCCGTAGAAGGTGATGTCGTAGCCGTCCTGTTCTTCTTTGCCGATACGGTTGCTGGCAACCAGCGGCATCAGGTTGGCGCCGGCATGGCCTTGCTGCACACGCTGCCAATGGTCACGCGAGGAAATGCTCTTGTCGTGCGGTTCGCTACCGATTGCGGTCGGGTAGAACAGCACTTCAGCGCCCAGCAACGCCATGCTGCGAGCGCACTCCGGGAACCACTGGTCCCAGCAGATGCCAACGCCAATCTTGGCATAACGAGTCTGCCAGACCTTGAAGCCGGTATCGCCCGGGTTGAAGTAGTACTTCTCGTGATAGCCAGGGCCATCCGGGATGTGCGTCTTGCGGTACACGCCCAAGTTACTGCCGTCAGCGTCGATGATCGCGATGCTGTTGAAACGTGCGCGTCCAGCCAATTCGAAAAAGCTGATCGGCAGTACCACCTGCAGTTCCTTGGCCAGTGCCTGGAAGTGTTCGATGGCGGCGTTGGTTTCCACCGGCGTTGCCAGTTGCAGGTAGTCCGGGTTCGGCTTCTGGCAGAAGTACGGGGTTTCGAACAGTTCTTGGATAAGAATGATCTGCGCGCCTTTGGCGGCGGCTTCGCGGACCAGCTTTTCAGCGGTAGCCAGGTTGCTCTGGCGATCCCAGGAGCACGCCATCTGGGTGGCGGCGACGGTAACGGTGCGGCTCATGAAAACCTCTCGGAGGATAACTGGGCCGACTGACCATGCAGGCGACCGATGACTGTGTGCAGGGGTGATGGACAAGTTTATATCCGATAAATATCGACTTTAAAAGCCCACAAACAAAAAATTCAGCCACAAAAAAGCCGGTTAAACCGATAACAATCGGATTAACCGGCTTTTATTCAGCGCGCTAGAGCGCTTCCGACAGCACCCTGTCGATGCTGTCGACAAAGAAGTCCACGCTCTGGCGCGTGGTGCACATCGGCGGTTTGATCTTGAGAATGTTCAAGAAGTCCCCCGTTGGCTGCATGAATATCCCCAGGTCGCGCAGGCGGTTGCACAAGGTGGTGGTTTCTTCAGTGGCCGGTTCCAGGGTGGTGCGGTCGCGCACCAGCTCCAGGCCCAGGTAAAAACCTGAACCATGGACTGCACCCGCTAACGGATGTTTATCGACCAACCCTTGCAAGCGTGCCTTGAAGTGTCGGCCAACGTCACGGGCGTTGTCCCACAGGCCTTCCTCATCCATCACATCAAGTACGGCGATGCCGATCCGGCAACTGACAGGGCTGCCACCGGCAGACGAGAAGAAGTACCCCTGCGCTTCAAGCGCCTCGGCGATTTCCCGACGGGTGATCACCACACCCAATGGTTGGCCGTTACCCATGCCCTTGGCCATGGTGATGATGTCCGGCACCACCCCCTGTTGCTCAAAGCCCCAGAAGTATTCGCCAAGGCGACCGTAGCCAACCTGGACTTCATCGGCAATGCACACCCCTCCGGCCGCACGGACTTTGGCGTAGGCCTGCTCCAGGTAACCGGCAGGCAGGGAAATGCCCCCCGCATTGCCATAAACCGGCTCGCAGATGAATCCGGCCAATTGGCGCTGCGCTGCTGCCACGGCCTCAAGTTTCGCATCAACATCGCGCAGATAGTCGGCGGTGCTGTCATCCCCGCGATAGGCGCCGCGGTAGGTGTTCGGCGCGATTACCGGGTGCACCCATTCAGGACGCGTACTTAAAGCCAAAGGGTTGTCAGCGATGGACGTCGAAATCGCATCGGTGGCCACCGACCAGCCGTGATAAGCCTCCAGCACACTGAGCATGTCGCGCCCACCGCTGTAGGCCCACGCCAGGCGAATCGCCAGGTCGTTGGCCTCGGTGCCGCTGTTGACCAGGAATACCCGGTCCATCGAGTCTGGCGCCAGCGCCAGCAAGCGCTCGGAGAACTCGGCGATGGCGGCGTAATGAAAGCGTGAGTTGGTGTTCACCAGCGACCACTGACGTGCGGCCTCGCTGGCCATGCGCGGGTGACCGTGGCCGAGTACGGCAACGTTGTTGAGCATGTCCAGGTAGGAGCGTCCCTGCATGTCGATCAGGTAATTGCGCCAGCCACGTTCGATATGCGGTGGTTGCTCGTAGTAATGCTTTTGCGAGCGGGCAAAGCTGGCATCGCGCCGCGCCAGCAATTGCTGCGCATCGACCAGCGGCTCAGCCTCGCATGCAAAGCCCAGCAACGCCTGAGGGGACGGGCACAAGGCTTTCCAAGCCGCCGCTCGCGACGGCTCGACGAATGGCGGTGGGCACAGGCCCGGCACGCGGCACAGCTGAATACTCAAGAGCCCGTCACTGCGACCCAGGTGTTGCCCTTGACTGATTTGTGCTCCGGTTTCAGGTGCATCGACCAGCCCCCGCAACCACAGACTGCATTGCTCCCCTTGCAGGCAGCCCTGGCCATCGTCGGTCGCCAGCCACACCCCCGCCCACGGCGCCTGTACTTCATTCACCGGAGCCTGCAACTCAACGTGCAACGCGAAAGTGCGGGGTTCCTGCGGGTTGTCGATATGGGTTTGCGAAAGGCGGTATTGGCCGTGAAGCGAGCAGGCGGCCCCATTTTCACCCGCCTGCTCACGCAGCAATTGCTGGTCGAAGCCCGGTTGTTCCCAGTTACCTGCCTGAAAGTGACTGCTCAACACGCCCAGGTCCACCGCGCTGACACTGCTGTCTTGCAAGCCGGGCAGCAGCTCACCACTCGCGCCCAGTTCCAGGGCCGGCAGATCGCCACCGGCTACCTGCGCAATGGCAGCCTCCATCAATTCGAACGGCACGCTGGTAGCGACCTCGAATATTTCCCATTCGTGGCTGAGGTTGTCGCGAATGTAGGCGTTGTCCGGGTCGACACTCAGTTGCTGCTCGCTGCTGAGCACTAGCACGGCAGCGCGCGCGACCACCATTGGCCAAAGGGCCTTGAGTTCGACGTCGGTCAGCGGGTTTAGCGCATGGTAGGCCTGGACGGCAGGCAGAATGCGCAGCGGATCACCCTCAGCGTGGTGCAGCAGGGCCGCACAGGTTACCGACAGATCGGCAATCCGCCAGGTGTGCACCAGGTCGCCGAAATCGATAACCCCTTGCAGTTGCCACTGGCGCTGCTCGTCACGTTGCCACACCGCGTTGTCATCGGTGATATCGAGGTGTACCGCCTGCATGGGCAATTGTCCGGTCAGCGGCTGCAGGCGTTTTTGCGCCTTGTCGGTGGCCGCCAGCAGTTGCGCCTTGCGGGCGCCCTCGGTGAGTACCGGCGACAGGTGCGCGATCAGCTCAATGGCGTGCCGTGGGTCCCATTGCAGCGTACGTTCAAGCCCAGGATGGGTGAAATCCGCCAAGGCCTGGTCAATACGTGCGCAAAGCCCGCCAAGCTCGGCGATCAACTGCGCCGGCATGAATTTAAGACGGGTGAGTGACTGACCTTCTATGTAGTCGAGCAAACGCACGCGCAGTGCCTGACCGGCCTGATCGAGCGTCAATAACTGCGCACCGCTCTTGGCTGGCATCACCGCCGGCACCGGCAGACCGCGCTCGTGCAGATAGCTCAGGGCCGCGTGCTGGGCCTCAAGCTCAACAACGGTATAATCGCCGTGGCAGATTTTCAGCACATAGCGCCCTTGGGGGCTATCGACACGAAAGTTCAGGTCTTGCTGGCTGCCCAGCGAGTGCAATGAGCCACTCAACCCATAGTGTTCCTGCAACAGTTGCAGCGCTTGTTGCTCGCTGACATCGGGACAAGGCTGGCTAGCGCGGTGGAGCAAGGTACTGAGTGGCATGTTGGGACCTCATTTTTTTGCTGCTTATATCGCCACTGCTTTTGCCGATAAGCAAGTACGGCAGGGAAAAAGCGATGAACAACGAGGCGTTCCAAAGTACCCTACGGTAAAGACGTATCTGCCTTGCTCTATTTGCCACCCGCCGCAAGCTAGGCTTGGGTAGAACTTCATCTGATTCATCAAAGGTCATTGGACATGCGCATACTCATAACCGGCGGAGCCGGGTTCATCGGTTCGGCCCTGATTCGGCATCTGATCCAGACGACAGAGCATGAGGTCCTGAACCTCGACAAGCTGACCTATGCCGGCAATCTGGAGTCGTTGACCAGTATTGCGACCAATACCCGCTATGAGTTTGTCCAGGCAGACATCGCCGACCAGCCAACCGTCAGTGCTGTGCTTGAGCGCTTCAAGCCCGATGCGATCATGCACCTGGCCGCAGAATCGCACGTTGACCGCTCCATCGATGGGCCATCGGATTTCATCCACACCAACATCGTCGGCACCTACAGCCTGCTGGAAGCCGCGCGCGCCTACTGGCTCAAACTGCCAGCGGCAGAGCGTGCAGCGTTTCGCTTCCACCATATTTCTACCGATGAAGTGTATGGCGACCTGCACGGCGTCGATGACCTGTTCACCGAAACCACGCCCTACGCGCCAAGCTCGCCGTACTCGGCCAGCAAGGCGGCGTCAGACCATCTGGTCCGCGCCTGGCAACGCACGTATGGCCTGCCGGTACTGATTACCAACTGCTCGAACAACTATGGCCCGTTCCACTTCCCGGAAAAGCTGATTCCGCTGGTAATTCTCAATGCCTTGGCGGGCAAGCCGCTGCCTGTCTACGGTAATGGCCTGCAGGTACGGGACTGGCTGTTCGTCGAGGACCATGCCCGCGCCTTGTTCAAGGTGGTCACCGAAGGTCAGGTTGGCGAAACCTACAACATTGGTGGCCACAACGAGCAGAAGAACATCGATGTGGTTCGCGGTATTTGCGCCCTGCTCGAAGAGCTGGCCCCACAGCGCCCGACCGGCGTTGCCCACTACGCCGACCTGATCACCTTCGTTCAGGATCGCCCGGGCCACGACCTGCGTTATGCCATTGACGCCAGCAAGATCGAGCGCGAGTTGGGATGGGTACCTGAAGAAACATTCGAAAGCGGCCTGCGCAAGACCGTGCAGTGGTACCTGGACAACCTGGAATGGTGTCAGCGGGTACAAGACGGCAGCTATCAAGGACAACGACTGGGCGTCAGTGACTACAAGGATCTAATTGCATGACAAAAGGTATTGTTCTGGCAGGAGGCTCTGGCACTCGCTTGCACCCGATCACCCTGGGTGTTTCCAAGCAACTGCTGCCCATCTACGACAAGCCAATGATCTACTACCCGCTTTCGGTGCTGATGCTGGCGGGTATCCGGGAAGTTCTGCTGATCTCCACCCCGACCGACTTGCCTCACTACAAGCAATTGCTGGGTGACGGCAGCCAGTTTGGTATCGAGTTGAGCTACGCCGAACAGCCTTCCCCCGACGGCCTGGCCCAGGCGTTTTTGATTGGTGAAGCGTTCATTGGCGACGATTCGGTCTGCCTGATCCTGGGCGACAACATTTTCCACGGCCAGGGCTTCACCGAACAACTGCGTCGCGCCATCAAGCAGCCAACCGGCGCCACGGTATTTGGCTACTTGGTAAAAGACCCCGAGCGCTTCGGCGTGGTCGACTTCGACGAAAACGGCTGCGCCCTGTCGATCGAAGAAAAACCCGCCAAACCGAAGTCGCCCTATGCCGTGACTGGGCTGTATTTCTACGACAACGATGTGGTGGAAATCGCCAAGAACGTCAAACCTTCGCCGCGCGGCGAACTGGAAATCACCGACGTCAACAATGCTTATCTGCAACGCGGCGACCTGCGCGTCGAGCGTTTCGGGCGTGGTTTTGCCTGGCTCGATACCGGTACCCACGACAGTCTGCTGGAAGCCTCGCAGTACGTGCAAACCATCGAACACCGTCAGGGCTTGAAGGTGGCCTGCCTTGAGGAAATCTCATACCAGCAAGGCTGGATCGACCGCTCACAGTTGCTGGAACGCGCCAAGGCATTTGGCAAGACCGGCTACGGACAATATCTCTACGGTTTGGCTGAAGAACGCTAATGAATGTAATCAACACTGATCTGCCCGGCGTACTTATCCTCGAACCCAAAGTGTTCGGTGATAGCCGTGGTTTCTTCTACGAGAGCTTCAACGCCAGAACGTTCAAAGAACAGACCGGTGTTAGCACCAATTTTGTTCAGGACAACCACTCCAAGTCGCAGAAAGGCGTGCTTCGTGGCCTGCACTACCAACTGGAAAACACTCAAGGCAAGTTGGTGCGCGTCACCTACGGCGAAGTATTGGACGTGGCGGTCGATGTGCGCCGCAGCTCTCCCCACTTCGGAAAGTGGGTGGGTGTAAAGCTGTCCGCTGAAAATCGTCGCCAACTGTGGGTACCGGAAGGCTTTGCCCACGGTTTCGTCGTGCTCAGCGACAGCGCCGAATTTCTCTACAAGACCACCGACTACTACAACCCACAAGCCGAATGCTGCATTCGCTGGGATGACCCGGACCTGGCCATCGACTGGCAGCTGACTTCGGCGCCCATCCTGTCCGCCAAGGACCAGGTCGGCAAATCGCTGAAAGAGTTAGAACTGCTGCCATGACCGCACGTCGACCCACCATCCTTATCAGTGGCCAGCACGGTCAGGTGTCCCGTGAACTGCAACAGCGTCTGGGCGACCTCGGCCAGTTGCATGTGCTGGGCCGTGAGCAACTCGATCTGGCCCGGCCCGAAGGTATTCGTGAACGAGTGCAGGCACTCAAGCCGGATTTGATCATCAACGCTGCCGCTCATACAGCAGTCGATCAGGCTGAGAGCGAACCTGAACTGGCTTTCGCGATCAATGCGCAAGCACCGGGTGTCTTCGCTGAAGAGGCCGCGAAACTGGAGATCCCGCTGATCCACTACTCCACCGACTACGTGTTCGACGGTAGTAAGGACAGTCCCTACAACGAAGACGACCAGCCCAACCCGCTGGGTGTCTACGGGCGTAGCAAACTGGCGGGCGAACAGGCCATCAGCGCGGTCGGCGGCCAGCACCTGATCCTGCGAACCAGTTGGGTCTACTCACGGCACGGGCGCAACTTTCTGCTGACCATGCAGCGTCTGTTGCAGGGAAAGCCGGAACTGAGCATCGTCGCGGACCAGATCGGCGCACCGACCTGGGCCGGTACCATCGCCCTGAGCACCCGCGCCCTGATCGAACGCTGGCTGGCTGGCGAAGCTGGCGCCTGGGGCACGTACCACCTGACTGCACAGGGTGAAACATCCTGGTTCGGTTTTGCCCAGGCCATCGGCGAGCAGCTCAAGGCCCAAGGCCTGCCCTGCGCCAAGCTGATACCTATCCCGTCCAGCGACTACCCCACGCCGGCCACGCGGCCATTGAACTCGCGTCTTGACTGCAGTCGCCTGCAGCAACAGTGGCAGGTCAGCCAACCGCACTGGCAGCAAGCGCTGATCGACTGCTTGAAGTAGCGCATAATGCGCCAGAGCTTTCTGGCGCATAAACGATGATCAAGATTCCACCTCTTCCCCGCCGCCCGCGATGGCGCAGTCTGGCATTGCTGGCCGTGTGCCTGGCACCGTTGCTGTGGCCTTTGCAGCACCTGGCCAAGCAGTACTACGAAGGCGAACTCGCCGGGCAGAACCGCCAAACCCTCGACCTGTACGTCGCCAACCTGCTCGGTACGCTACATCGCTACGAGACGCTGCCTCAGATCCTCGGTGACCTTCCCGCCCTGCGTGCAGCCCTGGCTGATCCATTGCGCCTGGAAACGCTGACCAATGCCAACCGCCTGCTCAAGGACATCGCCACCCAGACCGGTGCCGAAGTCATGTACCTGATGGACACCCGGGGCAACACCCTGGCAGCGTCCAACTGGGACAAGCATGACAGTTTCGTGGGTCGAAACTTCGCCTTCAGGCCGTACTACTCAGAAGCGATCCAAGGTCGACTTGGCCGCTTTTTCGGTCAGGGCACGACGTCGGCCAAGCGTGGTTACTTCTTCGCCGCGGCAGTGCGCGACCGTGACGAAATCATCGGTGCCCTGGTGGTCAAGGTCGATCTGGACCACACCGAAACCCTGTGGGGCAAGACGCCTGAGCAACTGTTGCTCACCGACCATAACGGCGTGGTGATTCTTACCTCGCGCCCCGACTGGCGCTTTCGAGCCACCCGGCCGTTAACCGATTCCGAACGCGAAGCCATCGCCGCTATCCAGCCCTACCCGACCCAGGCTCCGCAGCCGCTGAAGCTGGTCCCCGAGGCCTGGCTGATCCAGACCCAGCCGATCGAGGAAACCGGTTGGCAGGTGAGTATTCTGGCGCCGCGAACCCTGATCGATCGCTCGGTCAATACCGTGGTCGCCATTGGCGGCGCAGGTCTGCTGGTGCTGATGCTATTGCTGGGCCTGATCATGCAGCGCCGACGCCACTACATGGACCGCATCGATTTCGAGGCCCATGCACGCCAGGAGCTGGAAAAACGTGTAATCGAGCGCACTGCCGATCTGGAAGGTCTCAACAGTCGACTGAAAAGCGAGGTACTGGAACGCGAGCAAGCGCAACAGGAACTTGTGCGTGCCCAGGACGAACTGGTCCAGGCTGGCAAGTTGTCGGTACTGGGGACCATGTCGGCGAGCATCAGCCACGAGCTCAACCAGCCACTGGCAGCCATTCGCAGCTATGCCGAAAATGCCGAGATTCTCCTTGATCACCAGCGCACCGACGATGCACGCAGCAACCTCAAGCTGATCAGCGAGCTGACCGGGCGCATGGCCTCGATCATTGCCCACCTGCGCGCCTTTGCTCGGCGCGACCGGCATGCACCGGAAAGCGTCGCCTTGCAGCCCGCGCTCGACGACGCCCTGGCGCTACTGGCCAAACGTCGGCGGGCCATGGCGGTAGAACTTGTGCGCGACCTGCCCGAGGCAACCTTGTGGGTCCAGGCCGGTGAAACGCGCCTGCGCCAGGTGCTGGGCAACCTGTTGGCCAACGCCCTCGATGCGCTCACTGAAAAAGCCAACCCGCGCAAGCTCATACTCAGTGCCGAACAACGCGATGGCAACGTCTATCTGTACATTCGCGACAATGGTCCGGGTTTTTCCAGCGAAGCGCTGGCCCGGGCGCGCGAACCGTTCTTCACTACCAAGACGCGTACCCAAGGCCTTGGCCTGGGCCTGGCGATCTGCGATACCTTGATGCGTGCGCTGGGCGGCGAGTTGCTGCTTGGAAACCATCCCGAAGGTGGCGCTCTGCTCACCTTGCAACTACGCATCGCCAAGCCTGGCGCAACCTTGCCAACCTCAGAGGACCCATCGGCATGACAACCGAGCCGCTCATTGACAGCCGCGTACAGGTAATTCTGGTCGACGACGACCCGCACCTGCGCCAAGCCCTGAGCCAGACCCTGGATCTTGCCGGTCTCAAAGTCCTGCCCCTGAGCGATGCGCAGAATCTGGCTGGACGCATAGAACTCGACTGGCCCGGCGTACTGGTCAGCGATATCCGCATGCCCGGCATCGATGGCCTGGAACTGTTGCAACAGGTCCATGCGCAAGATCCGGAGCTACCGGTCCTGCTTATTACCGGGCATGGCGACGTGCCCCTCGCTGTCCAGGCCATGCGTGCCGGCGCCTATGACTTTCTTGAAAAACCCTTCGCCAGCGATGCGCTGCTCGACAGTGTGCGCCGCGCCCTGGCCCTGCGTCGCCTGGTTCTGGACAACCGCAGCCTGCGCCTGGCACTGAGCGATCGCCAGCAACTGAGCACGCGTCTGGTCGGTCACTCGGCGCCCATGTTGCGCCTGCGTGAACAGATCGGAGCGCTGGCAGGAACCCGTGCCGACGTGCTGATTCTGGGCGAAACCGGCGCGGGCAAAGAAGTGGTGGCCCGTGCCCTGCATGATTTGTCGAGCCGCCGAGACGGCCCGTTCGTGGCCATCAACGCAGGGGCACTGGCCGAATCAGTGGTCGAAAGCGAGCTGTTCGGTCACGAGCCGGGCGCGTTCACCGGTGCGCAGAAGCGCCGCATCGGCAAGTTCGAGTTTGCCAATGGCGGTACGTTGTTCCTCGATGAAATCGAAAGCATGAGCCTGGATGTGCAGGTAAAACTCCTCCGCCTGCTGCAGGAGCGGGTGGTAGAACGCCTCGGTGGCAACCAACAGATCCCGTTGGATATCCGCATCATTGCCGCCACCAAGGAAGACCTGCGCCAAGCGGCCGATCAGGGTCGCTTCCGTGCCGACCTTTACTACCGTTTGAACGTTGCGCCACTGCGTATTCCACCGTTGCGTGAGCGCGGCGATGACATCCTGGTGCTGTTCCAGCATTTTGCCGATGCTGCCAGCGAGCGCCATGGCTTACCGGCGCATACCTTGCTGCCAGCCCAGCGGGCACTGCTATTGCGCCACAACTGGCCCGGCAATGTGCGCGAGCTGCAGAACGCCGCCGAACGCTTTGCCCTGGGTCTGGAACTTGCCCTGGATGGCGACGTTCCAGCAGCGGCCCCTCAACAATCAGTCAGTGTTGGCAGCGGTAATCTCAGCGATCAGGTCGAGCAGTTCGAACGCTCGTTGATCGCCGCCGAACTGGCTCAACCCCACAGTTCCATGCGCAGCCTCGCCGAGGCTTTGGGCATTCCGCGCAAGACTTTGCATGACAAGCTGCGCAAACATGGCTTGAGCTTCGCTGACAGTACTACCAGCACCGACGAGATGGAGGACCCGCGTCCATGACTACGGACAGCCAATACCTTGAAGCCGTGCTGCACGGCGACATTCCCCTGACCCGCGAGATGGGCATGCGGGTACTTGACTGGCAGCAGCATCAATTGCGCCTGCAGCTACCGCTGGAGGCCAACGTCAACCACAAGAGCACCATGTTCGGCGGCAGCCTGTATTGCGCTGCGGTACTGGTCGGTTGGGGCTGGTTGCACCTGCGTCTGCGCGAGGCGGGCATAGACGATGGGCATATCGTCATTCAGGAAGGCCAGATCAGTTATCCACTGCCGGTGACCGGTGCGGCAATCGCGCTATGCCAGGCGCCAGAGGAGAAAGTCTGGGAGCGCTTCATTGCCACCTACCAGCGCCGCGGCCGTGCGCGACTCAATTTGCACACCAAGGTCAGTAATGCCGGTAGTGATGAGGCCGCCGTGCTGTTCAGCGGCCAGTACGTGCTACATCGTTGAGGCCAGTTGCAACAGCTGGCCGCGCCACGGGGCCGCGGCGGGCAGCGCCAGGAAGAAGGGATTGAGCAGCGATTCGCGCGGTGGATAATCGAAGGTTTTGCCATCCAGGCCCAGCACTTCACCGCCCGCGCCTTCCAGCACGCCTTGCGCTGCGGCGGTGTCCCACTGCGACGTAGGCGCCAGACGCGGGTAACAGTCAGCTGCACCCTCGGCCAGTAAACAGAACTTCAGCGAACTGCCAATATTTGCCAGCTCCAGCTCGCCTACTGCGGTACTCAGGCCCGCCAGCAAGGCTTCTTGCTGTGGACTCGAATGGCGGCGACTGGCGACCACGGTAAAAGCGCTGCCAGGCGCAGGTGCCAGCCGCACGTTGATGGCTCGCGGCTTGCCATCGGTCTCTTCAAGCCAGGCCCCCAGGTCTTTACCGCCATAGTAACAACGGCCATTGGTGGGAATCGCCACGACACCGAACACCACCCGTCCCTGCTCGATAAGGGCGATGTTGACGGTGAACTCCTCAGTTCCGGCAATAAACTCCTTGGTGCCGTCGAGCGGGTCGACCAGCCACCAGCGCTGCCACTGCTGACGCTCACTGAAAGGAATATCGCAATCTTCCTCGGACAACACCGGAATGTCTGGCGCCAATGCTTGCAGGCCCTTGGCAATAACGTCGTGGGCCGCCAGGTCGGCAGCGGTGACCGGTGATTCGTCGGTTTTGGCCGTTACCGCTACATCTGCACGCCAGAACGGCAAAATCGCTTCGCCTGCCTCACGTGCCAAACTCACTACCTGTTGCATCAACTGCTGGTCACTCATGCGCCAAACACTCCGCGCTGGGTCAGCAGGTCCCGCACCAGGTACAACGCAGCCAGCGCGCGACCTTCGGAAAATTGAGGATGCTGCGCCAGGGCAGACAATTCACGCAGGTTGATCTTGTCGACACGCATGGGCTCAGGCTCATCGCCTTCCAGGCGCTCTTCATACAAATCCGTGGCCAGCACCACCTGAATTTTCTGGCTCATGTAACCCGGCGATAGCGAAAGCTCGGTCAAATGCTCAAGCTGCCGGGCGCCAAAGCCGGCTTCTTCCTTGAGCTCACGGTCGGCCGCTGCCAACACATCCTCACCCGGCTCGATCAGGCCCTTGGGCAAGGACAGCTCGTATTCGTCGGTACCGCCGCAATACTCTTCGACCAGGACGGCATGCTCGGCATCGAGCATCGCCACGATCATTACCGCGCCATAACCATTGCCACGCCCCACAAGTCGCTCATAGGTGCGCTCGTTGCCATTTGCAAAACGCAATTGCACAGCTTCAACTCGAAACAGACGGCTGCTGGCGACAATCTCGCGGGAGAGGACGGTGGGTTTCTGGCGCATGAGGCGGCTCCTTGGCGTGAACGGGTTACTATACCGTGGCTTGCCTAGCCACCGCTGCCCTGACTGCCCGAGAATTTCATATGCCCGTTTTAGCCTGGTCCACCATCGACACTGTCTTGCTGGACATGGACGGCACCTTGCTGGATCTGCATTTCGACAACCATTTCTGGCTCGAACACCTGCCCCAACGCTATGCCGACTTGCATGGCATCAGCCGAGCGATGGCCGAACTGGAAATGCAACCACTGTTCGAGCAGCACGCAGGCTCGCTGAACTGGTACTGCCTGGACTTCTGGAGCCGCGAGCTGAACCTTTCGGTACGCGACCTGAAGCTGGAGACCGCCCATCTGATCGCCCTGCGTCCAGATGCCGATACGTTTCTGCAGGCGATCAAGCAGGCCGGCAAACGGGTAATCCTGATTACCAACGCCCACCGCGATTCGCTGTCTTTGAAGCTGGAAAAGGTTGAGCTGGCGCCCTACTTCGAGCGTCTGATCAGCTCCCATGACTACGGCTTCCCCAAGGAAAACCCGCAATTCTGGGATGCCCTGCACAACGACATCGGCTTTGAACCAGGCCGCAGCCTGTTCATCGACGACACCTTGTCGATTTTACGCAGTGCCCGCGACTTCGGCGTGGCGCACCTGCTTGCGGTGCGCCAACCGGACAGCCGGAAAGGGCCGCGCGATACCGAAGAGTTCGCTGCGGTAGAAGACTACCGAGCGCTGCTCGAAGGGCTTTGATTACTCGGGAATGCGCAGCGACTGGCCCGGGTAGATTTTGTCCGGGTGCTTGAGCATCGGTTTGTTGGCCTCGAAAATCTTGTTGTACAGATTGGCGTTGCCATATACCGCCAGCGAAATCGCGCTGAGGGTGTCGCCCTTTTTCACCACGACAAAGCGAGCAGCGGCAACGACCGGTCCGGTTACGGTGATCTGATCGTCCACTGTGGCAACCCCTGCAATGTTGCCCAGGGCCAGGAGGATTTTCTCTTTCTCTTCCTGACTGGCAACTTCACCCGTTACCGTCACCTTATCGCCATCGACCGTTGCCTTGATGTTCGGGTTGCCGAGGCCCACCTCTTCCACGTGCTTTTGCAACTGGTCGCTGGCATTGGCATTACCTGGGGTCAACAGGTCGATGATTTTCTCGCCGGCCTCTTTGATGAAACTGAAAATGCTCATACCGCTCTCCTTGGTGATGAATCTCGGAGCCTGGAGTCTAGGACAGGTTAGAATGCTTCGCCTGCTTTGCGCCAAGGAGCGACGATGGACATCAAACAACTCAAATTCCTCATCGCCCTGGATGAAACCCGTCACTTTGGCCAGGCGGCTGCCCGCTGCCATGTAACCCAACCGACACTGTCCATGCGTCTGCGCAATCTGGAGCAGGAACTGGACCTGGCCCTGGTCAATCGTGGCCAGCGCTTCGAAGGCTTCACCGCCCAAGGTGACCGAGTACTGGCCTGGGCCCGCACCGTGATTGCTGCCTACGATGGTTTGTACGCAGAAGCTGCAGCCTGCCGCGGTCATTTGGTGGGCAATCTGCGCCTGGGTGTGGTGCCGCTGTCGAGCTTCGATCCTCTGCCGTTGCTGCAACGCCTGCACCAACGCCATCCGGACCTGAACTTCGAACTCAGCGCGTTGAGCTCCGAACAGATCCTCGACCAACTCACCAGCAACCGTCTGGACCTGGGTGTGTCTTACCTGGAGCGCCTGGACCACGAGCGCTTTCTGTCGCTGCCGCTGGGTGAAACCCGTATGGGCCTGTTGTATGACCCAGATCATTTTTGCTTCGACGAGCAACCTTTAAGCTGGCAAGCACTGACTGAATTGCCGCTGGGTCTACTGACAGCCGGCATGCACTTTCGCCAGTCAATCGATCACAACTTCCACAGCCGCGGCCTGAAGCCCCGGTTGCTGATGCAAACCGATGCCGTCCATCAGTTGGCTCAAGCGGTACATGGCGGACTGTGCTGCGCGATCATGCCATTGTCGGCAGGTCTGGAAGTGTTCACCGAACGGTTGCGCCTGCAACCGATCGAACAGGCCAATACCCTCGCGCCATTGGGCCTGATCATGCGGCGTACAGCGCCGCGCTCGGCCCTGGCAGAAGCCTGTCTGGCCGAATTCCAAGCATTGCAAAGTGATGCCTGATCGACGCTGTCTATCAAAACATCAGCAATAGCGATTAGACGGTAACCGAGCGCAAGCCTAGGCTTAAATCAGACTAGCCGCCGGTACCTCTAATGAGTACAAAACCTCCGGCCTGCGCGGCGTCGCTACCCCTGACTGCGCCCGCGGCCAGCAACCGCTATGACTACAACTACCTGACCGATTACAGCCAGGCCAGCACAGCGCTGGCTGAAGAGGTAGCCCTGGGCATTGCCTACAACGGCATCAACCAGGCGGTGATGCTGGTAAGCCCTACGGACCTCGAAGATTTCATTGTCGGCTTCAGCCTCGGCAACGGCATCATCACTTCGCTCGATGACATCTATGACCTGAAGCTCAAGGGCCAAGGCGCCGCTATCAACGCCGAAGTAGAAATCTCCAGCCGTGCCTTCTGGAACCTGAAGAACCAGCGCCGACAACTTGCCGGTACCAGTGGTTGTGGCCTGTGCGGGGTCGAAGCACTGGACCAGGCCTTGCCGCAGCTTGACGCCCTGCCTGGCGCCCCCCTGCCGCCTGTCCACTGGCTCGAAGGCCTGCGCCAGCGCATGGATGACTTTCAACCCCTGGGCCAGTACTGCGGTGCCGTGCATGCGGCATTGTTCATGAACAACCAGGGTGAATTGCTGCTGGGTCGCGAAGACATTGGCCGACACAACGCACTCGACAAACTGATCGGCGCGCTATTGCGCCAGCAAATCAACCCTGAAGGCGGCCTGGCCATTGTCACCAGCCGCTGCAGCCTGGAGTTGATCCAGAAAGTCTTGCGTGCCGGCATCCAGACCCTGGTCAGCCTGTCGTCACCCACCGGCCTGGCCCTGCAGTGGGCGCGTCGTCACAACCTCAACCTGATTCATATTCCCAAACACAGTGCGCCACGGGTATACAGCCCCGTGCTGGAGAATTGACCGTGAGCCTGCATCATCAAGCCGATCAGAAGCCCGTCCCGCGCTATAAACCCTACAACGGCGCCGCTGGCGGCTGGGGCGCACTGCGCAGTGTGGCCCAGGCCTGGATCGGCAGTGACAACGCCCTGAAGAACATTCGCGCCCTGCTCAAGACCAACCAGAACGGCGGTTTCGATTGCCCGGGCTGCGCCTGGGGCGATTCACCGGAAAGCGGCATGGTGAAGTTCTGTGAGAACGGCGCCAAGGCTGTGAACTGGGAAGCCACCAAACGCCGTGTCGATGCCGCGTTTTTCGCCCGTCACAGCGTAACCTCACTGCTCGCCCAGAGCGATTATTGGCTGGAGTACCAGGGCCGGCTGACCGAGCCGATGGTTTATGAACCGAGCACCGACCGTTATCGCCCGATTGACTGGGATGCAGCTTTCGCCCTGATTGCCAGCCACCTGCAGAACCTTGCCAGCCCAGACCAGGCCGAGTTCTATACCTCTGGCCGCGCCAGCAATGAAGCGGCCTACTTGTATCAGCTGTTTGTGCGCGCCTATGGCACCAACAACTTTCCCGATTGCTCGAACATGTGCCACGAGGCCAGCGGCGTAGCGTTGGGCCAAAGTGTCGGGGTCGGTAAAGGCACGGTCACGTTTGATGACTTCGAACATGCCGAGGCGATTTTTGTCTGGGGCCAGAACCCCGGAACCAACCATCCACGCATGCTTGAGCCGCTGCGCGAAGCGGTCAAGCGCGGCGCTCAGGTGGTGTGCATCAATCCCCTCAAAGAACGTGGCCTGGAACGTTTCCAGCACCCTCAGCACCCGCTGGAAATGCTCACCAACGGTGACCGCCCGACCAACACCGCCTATTTCCGTCCGGCCTTGGGTGGCGACATGGCTGTGCTGCGCGGCATGGCCAAGTTCCTCCTGCAATGGGAACGTGAAGCACAGGCGAACAACGCGCCAGCCATTTTCGATCACGCGTTTCTCAATCAACACACCCAAGGCGTGCTCGATTATCTGCAAGCGGTGGACGATACCTCCTGGGCGCATATCGAGGCTCAATCCGGCCTGAGCCTGGCCGAAATCGAACAGGCCGCACGGATGTACTGCAAGGCCAATAAAGTCATCATGTGCTGGGCCATGGGTATCACCCAGCACCGCCATTCGGTGGCGACCATTCAGGAAATCGCCAACCTGATGTTGTTGCGTGGCAACCTTGGTGTACCTGGCGCCGGCTTGTGCCCTGTGCGTGGCCACAGCAACGTGCAGGGCGACCGGACCATGGGCATCAACGAACGCCCACCGGTTAGCTTGCTTGATGCCCTGGAACGACGTTTCAAATTCAAGGTACCGCGGCACAATGGCCACAACACCGTAGAAGCGATTGCAGCCATGCTCGGGGGGCAGGCCAAAGTCTTTATCGGACTGGGTGGCAACTTTGCCCAGGCAACACCCGATACCGAGCGCACCGCGCAAGCCTTGCGCAATTGCGACCTGACGGTGCAGATCAGCACCAAGCTCAACCGTAGTCACCTGATACACGGCCGGCAGGCACTGATCCTGCCGTGTCTGGGACGCACCGACATCGACCAGCAAAGCGAAGGCCCGCAGGCCGTTACTGTCGAAGATTCGTTCAGCATGGTGCATGCCTCCAACGGCCAACTGCAGCCCCTGTCCCGACATATGCGCTCGGAGCCTGCGGTGGTCGCCGGGATCGCCGCGGCCACCCTGGGTGCCAAACCGGTGGACTGGAACTGGCTGGTGGCCGACTACGCCCGTATTCGCGACCTGATCAGCGACACCATCCCTGGATTCAACGACTTCAACCAGCGCCTGGAACATCCTGGCGGCTTCTACCTGGGCAACAGTGCCGGACAACGGCAGTGGAAGACCGCCAGCGGCCTGGCTAACTTCAAGGCCAACCAACTGCCAGATGACCTTCTGCACGAGTGCATTCGTGCAACCGGACAATTGCCGGACCTGATCATGCAATCGATGCGTTCGCACGATCAGTACAACACCACCATTTATGGCCTCGATGACCGCTACCGTGGGGTCAAGGGCCAGCGCAATGTGCTGTTCGCCAACGAGGCCGACATCATTCGCCTGGGCTTCCACCCTGGGCAAAAGGCCGATATCGTTTCGCTCTGGAGCGATGGCCGTGAGCGTCGGGTCAAGGGCTTTACCTTGTTGGCTTTCGATATCCCTGCGGGTCAGGCGGCGGCGTACTATCCAGAGGTCAATCCGCTGGTGCCGTTGGAAAGCGTCGGCGACGGCAGCCACACACCGACCTCCAAGTTTGTCGCGATCAAACTGGAAGCTGCCAGCGACAATACCCGCATCCTCTGACAGAATCTTCTGTACGAAACGCACAAAAAAAGGCCCTGGCAGCGATGCCGGGGCCTTGTCTCAAGTAAGCTCAGACAGCGTAAAATCGAGAAAGTTTCATAGTGAAAACAGTAACTTAGAGAATTGTGTACAACTCGTGTTACTCGTCGGATTTTCGTTGCCAGCCCCCCTTCCCAGCCTCAGGATCGCCTCGTCATCCTTATGAGGCTCTCTTGATGAAGTACTCCTCGATTCTGTTGTTGTCTCTTGGCCTGCTCAGTGGCGTTGCCTCGGCAGGTGGCACCACCGAAGCCGGTATTGGCGGCGCATTGGGCGGGGTACTGGGCTCTGTGGTCGGTAACTCGATCGGCGGCAGCACTGGCTCGACTATTGGCGCCGGCCTTGGCGGTGCGGCAGGCAGCGCGGTGGGTGCCAACAAGCACAGCCGTGGCGAAGCAGCGATTGGCGGTGCACTGGGTGCTGCTGGCGGTAACGCTATCGGTCGTAACGTCGGTGGTACCAACGGCGGCTACATTGGTGCAGCCGCAGGCGGCGGTGCAGGTGGCGCCCTGGGTAACTACATGGGCAAGAAGAGCGACGAAGAAGATCGTCACTACAGCAATAACCGCAGCTACGACGACCGCCGTCACTACCGCGACCGTGGTCATCACTACGGCCATCGCAAGCACAAGAAGCACTGGCGCCACCGCTGATCGCGCAAGGGCTTAAGCCAATCTCCTAGTCCCTGCTGTCACCGGCAGGGACTGCGAAGCGCCCCCCGCGTTACCGCTCAAGCCATTCGAGCCGATCTACCTCTCACACCGTCACCCTCTGGCAGCCGATAATACCCCTACCCTACCTAAGACTTAGGGGCTACCCCGATTCTGGCAACAATAGCCTGTAGCTATCATCGAATTCCCAATCAGCCAACGGACGCAGGGAATGCGCATCGATTCTGCAACGCCGATCCGGCTGCTCATTGCCAGAAGAAGCTGAGATGCCAGCGGGCAAACGTTTCCCTGCACTTAACGAACTTCAGTTCCTTGAACTTCAGTCGCTGGTCGAACGCGCCTCAGGTGTGATCCTGCTTCCTGCGCGCCGAACAGTCGTTGCTGCGCGCCTGGCCAGACGCCTGCGTCATTTTCAGTTACCCGGTTTCAGCCAGTACCTGCGCTTGCTTGCACAGCCTGACCAGCTTGCCGAGCGCCAGCAGGTGGTCGAACTGCTGGTCCCCAAAGAAACCTACTTTTTCCGCGAACACCCACACTTCGAGTTTCTCGCCGACTGGCTGAGCAAGTCCCACGCGCCTGTGCGTCTGTGGAGCGCCGCATGCTCATCGGGTGAAGAAGCCTACAGCCTGGCCATGATCGCCAGCGAAGCTGCCCGTAGCGACACCTGGAGCATCCTGGGCAGCGATATTAGCCCCGTCATGCTCAAGCTTGCGCACGAAGGTATCTATGACATTGCCCAGGCGCGTTACTTCCCCCAAGGCTGGTTGCAGCGCTATTGCCAATGTGGCATCGGCGCAACGGTGGGGCGCTTGCAAGTGCAAACGACATTGCGCGAGCGAGTCAGCTGGCGGCAGCTCAATCTGCTCCAGCCGCTGCCCGACGACCTGGGGGTTTTCGATGTCATATTTCTACGCAATTTACTGAGTTATTTCAGCCAGGATGACAAGCAACTGGTCGTTCGGCGCTTGCTAACCCGGCTGCGTCCGGGTGGACTGCTGTTGATCGGTCACAGCGAAAACATCCATGGGCTTGATTTGCCAATACGACCGATACTGCCCTCGATATACGAGCGCCTATGTTGACCGGCGCTGCCGTCACCAACGACAGACCTTCGATATCAATCGCTCTCCTGCGCGGCAGCGCTCATACGGACCGAGCAAACCTGCCGCTCCCCAACTCTTGCGAAACAGGTTCGACCCCATGCTTTGCCGAATTCTACTTGCCGACGACTCGCCGCTTTTTCGAGCTGGCCTGCGTGCACTGCTCGAACAAAAAAAACATTACGCCGTGGTCGGTGATGCAGGCGATGGCACGACAGCTATCGCGCTGGCGGAAAAGCTCAAGCCTGATGTGATCCTGTTGGACTTGACCGCCGATACCCTGGATAGCGAACAAATCTTGCGCGAGTTGAACCTGCTCGCGCCGACCTGTCACGTGCTGATGCTTTCAACACGTTCGGAGCTGGATTTCGTCATGCGCTGCCTGCAACTCGGTGCCCATGGCTTTCTGCTCAAGAGCGCTTCGGTGCAAGAACTTGAGCAAGCCCTACTAGCGTTGAAAAACGGTGGCCAGTACCTGTCGGCCGCGGTGCTGCCGATGGTGATCGGTCAGGCCGTCAAACACAGCCGAAAACGCATGCCCGGCAACAGTGCCATGCAACTGACTACGCGCCAGCTGGAGGTGCTAAGGCTCATCGCCCGTGGCGAAAGCACTCGCTCGATTGCCGACGGCCTGGGACTGAGCGTAAAAACCATCGAAGCGCACCGCTCACAAATCATGCACCGACTACAGATCCACGATGTTCCGGGCCTGGTGTTATTTGCCGTACGCGAAGGCATCATCCGTCTGAACGACTAAGCCCGTAGTTCAGCCGCGCACACTCAGCATTGCAAACTCAGCAAAGCCGCCTGCAGGACGTCAGGCAACGGTACCGGTCGGCCTGAGGCGCGCTCGACAAAAACCTGCACGACCTTACCCGCAGCACACGGCTGCGCATCGCCGACCCGGAACAGACCCAACTGGTATTCCACCGAGCTTCCGGCTACGCGCGCCACCCGCAGGCCCACCTCAAGCGTGTCGGGGAACGCCGGCAAGGCAAAGAAGTCCGCCGCCGAACTGACCACAAAGCCCAGTACCTCCCCTTCCTGCGGGTCCAGACCCGCCTGCTGCAGAAGAAAGGCCTGGATGGTCGTATCGAAGTAGCCGTACACCGTCGCACCCGCGATATGACCGTTGAGGTCACTGTCTTGCCAGCGGGTAAGGATGGGTTGCAGGTGCGGGTAGTCGTGGCGTTGGGGAGTATCGGACATGGCTGGCCTGAGGATGGATGCAGATAAAAGAAGCTTCCCACAATCACATCGCAAGTCCTATTGTCGCATTCAACAATAGTTCGCCGAGTGGTCTGACCACATGCAACAGAATGCAAAAAGCCGCCCCGAGGGGCGGCTTTCTGTTTAACGCTGACTTGAGCTTAGAGCTGTGGACCAGCGGCCTTGATGGCGTCGGAAACTTCAAACTTCTTGAAGTTCTCGATGAACAGGTTGGCCAGGGCCTTGGCTGCGTCATCGTAAGCGGTCTGGTCAGCCCAGGTGTTGCGTGGGTTGAGCAGAACGGTTTCAACGCCAGGAACGAGTTTTGGCACGTCCAGGTTGATGATGTCCAGGTGCTCGGTTTCAGCACCCACCAGCGCGCCGCTCTGGATCGCTGCGATCACTGCACGGGTGGTCGGAATGTTGAAACGCTTGCCGACGCCGTAGCCACCACCGGTCCAGCCAGTGTTGACCAGGTAAACCTTGGAGCCGAAGCCACGGATACGCTTGATCAGCAGTTCAGCGTACTCGCCAGCTGGACGCGGGAAGAACGGCGCGCCGAAGCAGGTGGAGAAGGTCGACTTGATACCGCTACCCGAACCCATTTCAGTCGAACCCACCAACGCGGTGTAGCCCGAGAGGAAGTGGTACGCCGCTTGCTCTTCGCTGAGAATCGAAACAGGTGGCAGTACGCCGGTCAGGTCGCAGGTCAGGAAGATAACGGCGTTCGGCTCGCCACCGAGGTTCTTCTCGGAACGCTTCTCGACGTGCTCCAGCGGATAGGCGGCACGGCTGTTCTGGGTCAGGCTGCCGTCGGCATAGTCAGCCTTCTTGGCGTCGTCCAGAACAACGTTTTCCAGGACCGCGCCATGCTTGATGGCTTTCCAGATGACCGGCTCGTTCTTCTCGGACAGGTCGATGCACTTGGCATAGCAACCGCCTTCGATGTTGAACACCACGCCTTCGCCCCAACCGTGCTCGTCGTCACCGATCAGGTAACGGCTTTCGTCAGCCGACAGGGTGGTCTTGCCAGTGCCGGACAGGCCGAAGAACAGCGTGACGTCACCCTCTTCGCCGATGTTGGCAGCGCAGTGCATTGGCAGCACGTCGGCAGCTGGCAGCAGGAAGTTCTGCACCGAGAACATGGCTTTTTTCATTTCACCGGCGTAACGCATGCCGGCGATCAGCACTTTCTTCTGTGCGAAGTTGATGATCACGCAGCCATCGGAGTTGGTGCCGTCTCGCTCTGGCACACACTCGAAGTTGGCGACATTGAGAACTTGCCACTCATCACGGCCAGCAGGGTTGTACTGCTGCGGATTGATGAACAGGCAACGGCCAAACAGATTCTGCCAGGCAGTCTGAGTGGTCATCTTGACGGCCAGGTAGTGCTCGGCTGCAGCGCCTACGTGAACGTGGGAAACGAAATGCTCTTGCGCGTTGTTGAAGGCCTCGACGCGGTCCCACAGGGCATCGAACTTGTCGGCCGGGAACTTGCGGTTGATCGGGCCCCAGGCGATGGCATCCTGCGTGGACGGCTCTTCGACGATGAAACGGTCAACCGGCGAACGACCGGTACGGTGACCGGTTTTCACGACCAGCGCGCCTGTATCGGCCAGCTCGCCTTCACCGCGGTTCAGCGCTTCTTTTACCAGCTCATCGACGCTCAGGTCGGTGTAGACGGTGTTGTGGGCTTGCGTCATGAGATTCCCCATCCGGCCTGAGGCCGAGTGCTCCAAACGTTTTGTAGTAGAGCTTTTAAAACTACTACAGCGAAAAAAGTGGCCGGATTATGCCAGAAACGCCCAAAAAAAGTAGGGCCCTCCTGTCAGAACGGCGAGTTTCCGGCGTTAGACAGGAGATTTACCTGTGGTGAAACGTTTTAGTGACGAGTATCTGACGGCGCGTCTACACCACCACCGGCGAACAATTGCTCGATATCGGCTGCATCGAATTCATAGCTCTGGTTACAGAACTGGCAATCGACCTCGATTTTGCCTCCATGTTCATTGACCAGCGCCAGCGCGTCGTGTTCGCCCAGGCTGATCAACGCATTACCGGAGCGCTCCCGCGAGCAACTGCAGCGGAAATGCAGTGGCTGGATATCGAACAGGCGCACGGCATCTTCGTGGTAAAGGCGATGCAAGACCGTCTCATTGTCCAGGCCGAGCAGTTCTTCGGCTTTCAAGGTGTTGGCCAAGGCCTTCACATGATTCCAACTTTCTTCACGGTCTTCGATGTCCTTCTGACGATCAGCAGGCAGTTGCTGAACCAGCAGACCACGGGCGCGCTGACCGTCGGCGGTCAGGGAAATGCAGGTGTTGACCTGCTGGGACATGACGAAGTAGTTGGTAAAACATTCCGACAGATCCTTGCCATCGAGTTCTACCGTCCCCTGATAGCGCTGACCGTTGACTGGAATGATGGTCAGCACCAGATGTCCGCCGGGCATCAGGTCAGCCAGCGTTGCATCAGCCTTGATCTGCTCGGCCTCATACCGGGCCAGACCACGGATTTCGTGCTCGCTGGTGCATTCGATGGCCAGCAACGGCACGGGCCCGCTCGACTGTGCCTGGAGAATCAGCAAACCGTCGAACTTCAAGGTGCCGACCAGCAGGGCCGCCGCTGCCATCAGCTCGCCAAGCAACTGCGCGACAGGCTGCGGGTAAGGGTGCTTGGCCAGTACCTCGGCGTAGCTGCGCTCCAGGCCGACCATTTCACCGCGTACATCGCGATCGTCGAAGATGAAGCGTTGGGTGTAATCGGTATCGGACAAATCGTGCATGGGTTCAGGCTTTCGAATAAATGGGTTAATGGCGCCTAGTTTATCAGTGCGCCCCGCGCCCGTTAACCGGCGCTGTCATGAAGCTGGTGGATCTGGCGCCGTTGCTTCTTGGTTGGCCGACCGTCGGTCGTTATCCCCATCGCTCCGGCCTTGCGCATGGCGGCGGCCTTCTCGCGACGGTCGATACTTTCCGGCGTTTCGGCATAGAGCGCCTGGGCCTCGGGTGCTCCCCGACGCACCACCGAAAGTGCCAGAACCACCACCGTGCGCTCATCAAAGCCGGTGCGCAAGACGAATTCGTCGCCTACGCGCGGCTCTTTGCCCGGTTTACAGCGTTCCCCACGACAATGCACCTTGCCGCTTTCGATGGCCGCCTTGGCCAGTGCGCGGGTCTTGTAGAAACGTGCGGCCCAGAGCCATTTGTCCAGACGTACTTTGTCATCGTTTTCCGGCTTTTGTGCCATGACATTTCTCCGCATATTTTCGTTAACGGAACTGTACTACCGTATCTGACGGATGCAAAAAAACTGCCGCGTGCTTACAGTTCACGACTTGTCGCGCACGCCGGTCTGGCCTTGCGATTTTTTATGCTGGTTGAGCAATTTGAAGACATTTGACCATTTGACTGTAATTGGCCTGCGCGAGTGGGTAGCCTTGCCCGACCTGGGCGTGGCCGGCTTGCGCGCCAAGATCGACACCGGCGCCAGCACCTCGAGCCTGCACGCCACAGAGGTAGAGCCTTTCGAGCGCAACGGCGAGCCGTGGGTGCGTTTCAATGCACACCTGGGTTCGATCGTGCAATTACGCCACCGCCGCTGTGAAGCACCGTTGGTGACCATGAAGACCATCAAGAGCTCCAATGGCCACGCGCAAATTCGCTACGTGATCAGGACGCCGCTGGCATTGGGCGACCGGGTCTGGGAGGTCGAATTCACCCTGGCTTGTCGCAAAGCCATGCGCTATCGCCTTTTACTCGGATCCAAAGCCCTGATTCATGGCCAGTTGGTGGTCAATCCAGGTCTCAAGTATGTTCAGGACAAGCCGGCATTTCCGGCCACTATTTCTCCTTCCACAGGTGTTGCATGAAGATCGCCGTGCTGTCGCGTAACCCGCGTCTGTATTCCACTCGTCGTCTGGTTGAAGCCGGTACTGCACGAGGCCATGAGATGGTTGTGATCGACA
Source organism: Pseudomonas sp. DG56-2 (assembly GCF_004803755.1). Taxonomy (NCBI): domain Bacteria; kingdom Pseudomonadati; phylum Pseudomonadota; class Gammaproteobacteria; order Pseudomonadales; family Pseudomonadaceae; genus Pseudomonas; species Pseudomonas sp. DG56-2. The sequence continues at coordinate 273,252 of NZ_CP032311.1, read as the reverse complement.
CCCTGCGCGCCTATATGAACATCGCCAGCCACAAGCCGCAGATCCACTACCGTGGCAAGCCGCTCGAGGGCTTCGATGCCGTAATCCCGCGGATCGGCGCATCGGTGACCTTCTATGGCTGCGCAGTGTTGCGCCAGTTCGAAATGATGGGCGTGTTTCCATTGAACGAATCGGTTGCCATTGCCCGCTCGCGGGACAAGCTGCGCTCGCTGCAATTGCTGTCGCGACGCGGCATCGGCTTGCCGGTTACCGGCTTTGCCCATTCGCCAGACGACATCCCGGACCTGATCCAAATGGTCAATGGCGCCCCGCTGGTAATCAAAGTGCTCGAAGGCACCCAGGGCATAGGTGTGGTGCTGTGCGAAACCACCAAGGCTGCCGAATCGGTAATCGAGGCATTCATGGGCCTGAAGCAGAACATCATGGTTCAGGAATACATCAAGGAGGCTGGAGGCGCCGATATCCGTTGCTTCGTGGTCGGCGACAAGGTCATCGCCTCGATGAAGCGACAGGCCAAACCCGGTGAGTTCCGCTCCAATTTACATCGAGGTGGCAGTGCCAGCCTGATCAAGATCACTCCCGAAGAGCGCATGACCGCCATTCGCGCTGCCAAGGTGATGGGGCTGAGCGTTGCCGGTGTGGATATCTTGCGGTCGAATCACGGGCCACTGGTAATGGAGGTTAACTCATCACCAGGCCTGGAAGGCATCGAGGTCACCACCACCAAGGACGTGGCCGGCATGATCATCGAGCACCTGGAAAAGAACGGCGGGCCAAATCTGACCCGCACCAAAGGCAAAGGCTAGACCGCGTCACGCGGTAGCAACAGCCCCAGCGGCAGGCGCACCCTGGCTTCCAGTCCGCCGCCGGAGCGGTTGCGCAACTCGACATTGCCGCCATGCTGCGCGGCAATGCGCTTGACGATTGCCAACCCCAACCCGGTCCCCTTGCCGCTTCGGGCCCGGTCGCCGCGAATGAATGGGTTGAAAATACCTTCCAGCTCGTTCGGATCAATACCCGCACCTCGGTCCAGCACACTGAGCACCACATACGGGGCGCTGCTGTCGCCAGACACGTAGGCCGCCACCTCGACGCCCTTGCCTGCGTGATACAGGGCGTTGCCGATCAGGTTGTTCAACATGCGCTTGAGCGAAACCCTACGCAACGGAAAAGGCGGGATTGGCTCTAGACATAGGCGTACACGCTCTTCTGGCTGGTTGAACGGCGCCACCACTTCACGCACCAGGTCGCTCAGGTCGACCTCCTCCACCGGCTCGTCCCGACCGTCGCGAATAAACGCCAGAAACTGGTCGAGGATGGCGTCCATGTCTTCGATATCGCGCACCATGTCGTCGGTCAGGTCACTGTCGTTGTCCAGCATCGACAGCGACAAGCGTAAACGGGTCAAGGGCGTACGCAGGTCGTGGGAAACACCCGCCAGCATCAACTCCCGCTCCTGACCAGCCTGCTCGACGTCTTCAGCCATTTGGTTGAAGGCCCGGTAAACCTCGGTCATCTCGCTCGGGGTATCGCTGATCGGCAATCGCACACTACGCCCCTGGCCCAGTTGCCGGGCAGCAAATACCAGGCGTTTGAGCGGCTGATTGAGCTGACGGACAAAGATCCATGCCGAGGCTGTGGATAACAAGCCAATGGCCAGGAACCAACCCAGTACGCTCCAGATTTTCTGGCCACGCAGCGGATGCGGATAAAGCGGAACCTTCAACCAACCGTCGCCCAGACTTGGCGCCCTGACCCACAGGGCCGGTGGCGCATGGATGCGCAAGCGCACCTCAGTGTCGGCACCAAGCTCAGCCTGCATCTGACGTTGGTAGATTTCACTGTAGGGCCAGTGCTGCTCACCTTCCGGAACACCAGAACCCACCACCCGAATAAGCCCGGCGGCTTCGGCGATCTTGTCGCGGTCGGACTCATCGGCTGCCCAGTAGGCGCGCAGGGTCAGAGCCACCCCGTGGCTGTATTGGCGATCGACCAGCACGTCTTCGTTCATCAGCAGGTAAACCAAGGTCAGCGCCTTGGAAAACAGCACGACGATCAGCACCAACCATAAGGTGCGGGCGAAGAAGCTTTGCGGGAACCACAAGGGCGTTTTCATCGACAACGGCTACACACTTTGCAGGAACGAGCATGGCTCGCAGGCTTTGCGGATCTCGGCACACGCAAAAGCAGGGCAACCCGAAGGTCCACCCTGCTCGCTGTGACTGACTCCTACAATCGAAACATCACTTGCTGGCATTGCCATCCGGTACGAACACGTAGCCGACACCCCAGACCGTCTGGATATAACGGGGCTTGGAAGGATCAGGCTCGATCATGCGACGCAAACGGGAGATCTGCACGTCGATGGAGCGCTCCAGTGCATCCCACTCACGACCACGGGCCAGGTTCATCAACTTGTCACGGGTCAGCGGCTCGCGCGCGTGCATGACCAGGGCCTTGAGAACGGCGAACTCGCCGGTTGTGAGCATGTGCACTTCGTCGCCGCGCTTGAGTTCGCGGGTAGCCAACGACAACTCGTAGTCGCCAAAGGTGACGGTTTCGTCCTCGCTGCCTGGGGCACCGGGCACTGCCGGCGCCTGACGACGCAGTACGGCCTTGACCCGCGCCATCAACTCGTCGGGGTTGAACGGTTTGGCCAGGTAGTCGTCGGCACCCAGCTCCAGGCCCTTGATGCGGCTGAGCTCATCACCCTTGGCGGTAAGCATGATGATCGGGATCTGATTGTTTGCAGCCCGCAAGCGACGGCAAGCGGTAAGGCCGTCCTCGCCAGGCAACATCAGGTCGAGCACCACCATGTTGAAAACTTCACGGGCCAGCAAGCGGTCCATCTGTTCGGTATTCGGTACTGCACGGGCGCGATAGCCCTTACTGGTGAAGAATCGTTCCAGCAGGCTGCTCAAGCCTGGGTCATCATCGACGATGAGAATTTTTTCGCCTTCAACGGTTTGTGCAGTGCTGCTCATGGATAGCTCCTCTAATCTCGGCACGCATTATGGCTTAGCCGCCATTGGCCGTGCCGTGTGCATTGTTAGCAGATTTTTCCCCGGGCGCCAGTTCTGCCTGGTCAGGGGCTGGCTCGCTGCTATCACCGCAACCCCGGCTGGCTGGGTATAATGCGCCGCTTTCAGCCAGCGCCGCATTGATCCGAGCGCCCTTTGGCGCCCGCCCGCGGCCTTTGTATTCACAATTTGTCAGGTGGTTTTATGGACAGCATCAACAGCCGCATCGCCGAGGAACTCGGCGTACGCCCGCAACAGGTCGAAGCGGCCGTGGCCCTGCTTGATGAAGGCTCGACAGTGCCTTTCATCGCTCGCTACCGTAAAGAAGTGACCGGCAGCCTGGATGACACCCAACTCCGTCACCTGGACGAACGCCTGCGCTACCTGCGTGAGCTGGATGATCGCCGCTCCAGCATCCTTGCCAGTATCGAAGAACAGGGCAAGTTGACCCCGGAACTGGCTCGCGAAATAAAATTGGCTGACACCAAGACGCGTCTCGAAGACCTCTACCTGCCCTACAAGCAAAAGCGCCGCACCAAGGGCCAGATCGCCCTGGAAGCGGGCCTGGGCGAACTCGCCGATGGTTTGCTGAACGATCCACAACTGAGCCCGGAGGTCGAAGCTGCACGCTTCGTCGACGCCGAAAAAGGCGTGGCCGATGTGAAAGCTGCGCTCGAAGGCGCCAAGTACATTCTCATGGAGCGCTTCGCCGAAGACGCCAGCCTGCTCGACAAACTGCGCAGTTTCCTCAAGCAAGAAGCAGTGCTCAGCGCGCGACTTGTCGCTGGCAAGGAAGAGGAAGGTGCCAAGTTCCGTGACTACTTCGAACATGATGAACTGCTCAAAAGCATGCCATCGCACCGCGCCCTGGCGATTTTCCGCGGCCGCAACGAAGGCGTGCTCGCCGCTTCGCTGAAAGTCGGTGAGGAACTGCCTGGCACCCTGCACCCTTGTGAAATGATGATCGCCGAACGCTTCGGCCTGCAAAACCACAACCGCCCTGCCGACAAATGGCTGAGCGAGGTGGTGCGCTGGACCTGGAAGGTCAAGCTATACAGCCACCTTGAAACCGATCTGTTCGGTGAATTGCGCGACAACGCCGAAGGTGAAGCCATCAACGTCTTCGCTCACAACCTGCACGACTTGCTGCTGGCCGCCCCTGCAGGCCCACGCGCCACTCTGGGCCTCGACCCGGGTCTGCGCACCGGCTGCAAAGTGGCAGTGGTCGATGCCACCGGCAAGCTGCTCGACACTGCCACGGTTTACCCGCATGTGCCGAAAAACCAGTGGGACCAGACCATCGCCGTGCTCGCCGCCCTGTGCGCCAAACACTCGGTCGAGCTGATCGCGATCGGCAACGGCACCGCAAGCCGTGAAACCGACAAACTGGCTGCCGAGCTGATCAAAAAATACCCAGCGCTGAAGATGACCAAGGTCATGGTCTCTGAAGCCGGTGCTTCGGTGTATTCCGCTTCGGAACTGGCAGCCCGCGAATTCCCCGACCTGGATGTATCGATCCGTGGCGCCGTGTCCATTGCCCGCCGCCTGCAGGACCCGCTGGCTGAGCTGGTGAAAATCGATCCGAAATCCATTGGTGTCGGCCAATACCAGCACGACGTTTCGCAACTCAAGCTGGCCCGTGGCCTGGACGCGGTGGTCGAGGACTGTGTGAACGCCGTAGGGGTCGACGTCAACACCGCCTCGGTAGCCTTGCTCGCACGTATCTCCGGCCTCAACAGCACACTGGCGCAAAATATCGTTAACCATCGTGATGCCAATGGCGCGTTCAAAACCCGTACAGCGTTGAAAAAAGTCAGTCGCTTGGGCGAAAAAACCTTCGAGCAGGCTGCCGGCTTCCTACGCGTAATGAACGGTGACAACCCGCTGGACGCTTCCGCGGTCCACCCCGAAGCCTATCCGCTGGTACAGCGCATCGCGGCTGAAACCGATCGTGACATTCGTTCCCTGATTGGCGACAGCGGCTTTCTCAAGCGCCTGGACCCGAAAAAGTTCACGGACGAAACCTTTGGCCTGCCGACCGTCACTGACATTCTTCAGGAGCTGGACAAACCGGGCCGCGACCCACGTCCCGAGTTCAAGACGGCTGAATTCCAGGAAGGCGTCGAGGACCTCAAGGACCTGCAACTGGGCATGATTCTCGAAGGCGTGGTGACCAACGTGACCAACTTCGGTGCCTTCGTCGATATCGGCGTCCACCAGGACGGCCTGGTGCACATCTCGGCGCTCTCCGAGAAGTTCATCAAGGACCCACGCGAAGCGGTCAAGGCCGGTGACGTGGTCAAGGTCAAGGTCATGGAAATCGATATTCCGCGTAAACGCGTCGGCCTGTCGATGCGCATGAGCGACACTCCAGGCGAGAAAATCGATGGCGCCCGTGGCAGTCGTCCAGGCTCAGCCCCGCGCCAGCAAAGCGCTCCAGCTCGCGCCAAGGAGACCCCGGCACCTGCCAACAACGCCATGGCGGCATTGTTCGCCAACGCCAAACAGCTGAAGAAGAAGTGATGCCGGCCCCACAAGAGGTTGTCCTCAGTGCCTTCAGCCAATTGCTCGGCTGCCGCCTGCAACATCTGGAGGCAGGCGTTGCGCACATGACCCTGGCCCTGGCGCCGGAGTTGCGCAACCGCGGTGGCAAGCTGCATGGCGGTGCGATCTTCAGTCTGGTCGATACTGCCATGGGCCTGGCTTGTTCCAGCGCTCATGGTTTCGACCAGCAGAGCGTGACCCTGGAATGCAAGATCAACTACCTGCGCGCGGTTGGCGAGGGTGAAGTGCTGTGCATCGCCCGGGTGCTGCACGCCGGGCGACGCACGCTGGTGGTCGACGCTGATGTGCTTCAGGGCGACAAGCTGGTGGCAAAAGCGCAAGGAACGTTCGTCGTCCTCTAGCTTCAAACGGCAAAATTGGGATACTTTCGGCAGAGCGCAGGCACTGCCGAAAGCCGGCCGAAACCAGGCGACAACGCCAGTTCCTCTGTCCACCCTTGTAGACCGTCATTTCCACCCCCATATTGGGGCGACTGATGCGTGAAGGAATCCATCTTGAGCGAACTTCTCAACCGCCGCCTGAGCTTGCTCGGCCAAGGCGACAACCTCTCCCTGCTCAAGCAGTGCCTGCACGGCATCGAGCGCGAATGCTTGCGTGTGACCGACGACGGTCGTCTGGCACAAACCCCGCATCCCGAAGCTCTCGGCGCGGCGTTGACCCACGAGCAGATCACCACGGACTACTCGGAATCGCTGCTGGAGTTCATTACTCCAGCCCTGGCCGACCCTGCGCAGACCCTGGAAAGCCTGGAGAACATCCACCGATTCGCCTACACCAAGCTGGGTAGCGAATACCTGTGGAGCCCGTCGATGCCGTGTCCACTACCAGCCGAGGAAGATATTCCAATCGCCTGGTACGGTGAGTCGAATATTGGCCAGCTCAAGTATGTGTACCGCAAGGGCCTGGCCCTGCGTTACGGCCGCACCATGCAGTGCATTGCCGGGATTCACTACAATTTCTCGCTGCCAGAAAGTCTCTGGCCGCTGCTGCGCGCCGCTGAAGGCAGCAGCCTGGATGACCGTGAGTATCAGTCGGCAGCCTACATTGCCCTGATCCGCAACTTCCGCCGCTACAGCTGGTTGCTGATGTATCTGTTCGGCGCCTCGCCGGCCCTGGACGCGGGTTTCCTGCGTGGTCGGGCTCATTCACTCGAACAGTTCGACGTCGATACCCTTTATCTGCCTTACGCCACCAGTCTGCGCATGAGCGACCTGGGCTACCAGAGCAATGCCCAGGCAGGCCTGACGCCTTGCTACAACGATCTGAGCAGCTATACCGACAGCCTGCGCAAGGCCGTTGCCACGCCGTATGCGCCCTATGTAGAAATCGGTACGCACAAGGATGGCGAGTGGGTGCAGCTCAACACCAATATCTTGCAGATCGAAAACGAGTACTACTCCAATATTCGTCCCAAGCGCGTGACCTACAGTGGTGAGCGGCCGATCCAGGCCCTGATGGCCCGTGGCATTCAGTACGTCGAAGTGCGTTGCCTGGACATCAACCCGTTCCTGCCGACCGGTATCGATCTACCGGAATCGCGTTTTCTCGATGCATTCCTGCTGTTCTGCGCGCTGGATGACAGCCCACTGCTGGGCAATCAGGAATGTGGCAACTGCACGTCGAACTTCCTCAGCGTAGTCAAGGAAGGTCGTCGACCGGGACTCATGTTGCAGCATCACGGCAAGCCTGTGGAGCTGAAGGTGTGGGCAAACGAGCTGCTCGAGCGTATTGCGCCGCTGGCCGCGTTGCTTGACCGCAGCCTGAACAGTGACGAGCACAGCAAATCCCTGAACCTGCAAAAAGACAAAGTCAGCGATCCATCCCTGACCCCGTCGGCCCAGGTCCTGGCAAGCATGACCGAGCACAAGGAAAGCTTCAGCCGCTTCTCTCTACGCCAGAGCCAGGCGCACGCCGAATTCTTCCGCGCCAAGGCCCTGCCAGCCGACGAACAGCAGCGTTTCGAGACTGCCGCTCGCGAGTCCCTGGAAGCGCAAGCAATGCTCGAGCACGAAGAGGACAAGGCCGATTTCGACCTGTTCGTCAGTGCTTATCAGGCCAGCATCCTGGCGATCAGCAACTGATATGAGCCGTACCGTCAGCACCCGCAAACCCCGCGCTGGCAGCCAGGCGCGGATCGACGCGATCCTTGCAGCGGCGCGCACCCTGCTGGCCAGCGAAGGTGTGGCAGGGCTATCGATCTACAGTGTCGCCGAGCGCGCGCAAATCCCGCCGTCCTCGGTGTATCACTTTTTCGCCAGCGTTCCGGCATTGCTCGAAGCCCTGACTGCCGATGTTCATGCAGCCTTTCGAGCGTGCCTGGCGCAACCGATAGACACCTCTGCGCTCACTACCTGGCACGATCTGTCGCGCCTGGTCGAGCTGCGCATGTTAAGTATCTACAACGAGGATGCCGCCGCCCGGCAGTTGATCCTTGCCCAGCATGGTTTGAGCGAAGTAACCCAGGCTGACCGCCAGCACGACATCGAGCTGGGCGACTTGATGCACAAGCTATTCGCCGAGCACTTCCAGTTACCCGTGCTGCCCAATGATGTCGATGTGTTTGCCCTGGCCATGGAACTGGGCGACCGGGTCTATGCCCGTTCAGTACAGTTGCATGGGCAAATCACCCCGCGCATGGCGGAGGAAGGCATGCGCGTGTTCGATGCGTATCTGGGACTGTATTTACCGCCTTTTTTGCCTAAACGCTGAAGCCGCTTTCGCGAGACAAGCCCACTCCCACAAGGCCGCCTGGGCCTGTGAAAAAGGGCTCGTCCAGCAACGGATCAGAGTTTGGCAATCGACACTTCAGTGGACTTCACGAAGGCAATTACCTCACTGCCGATGGTCAGTTCCAGCTCACGTACCGAGCGGGTGGTGATCACTGAGGTGACGATGCCTGAAGCCGTCTGCACGTCGATTTCCGACAGTACCGGGCCTTCGAGGATTTCCTTCACGGTGCCTTTGAACTGGTTACGTACGTTGATCGCTTTAATGGTCATGAGTGTGCTTCCTTGAGGTCAATGAGCCCAACGCAGTTGCGTTGGCAAAGGTGCTACGGGTTCCGGTTCCGGTGGTGCAGCAGGCACCGAGAGAACGCGGTTGAGAACTTCGGTTTCCAGCGCCGCCAATCGATGCGAGCCCCGCACACGAGGGCGCGGTAGATCGACGGTCAGGTCCAGCCCCACTTCGCCGTCCTCGATAAGAATCACCCGGTCTGCCACGGCAACTGCTTCGCTGACGTCATGGGTCACCAGCAATACGGTGAAGCCGTGCTCGCGCCAGAGCCGTTCAATCAGTTGCTGCATCTCGATCCGAGTCAGAGCATCCAGTGCGCCCAACGGCTCATCGAGTAACAACAAACGCGGCTGGTGGATCAATGCGCGCGCCAGGGCCACACGCTGCTTCTGCCCGCCTGAAAGTGCTGCTGGCCACTCGTTGGCGCGCTCGCCAAGGCCCACCGCCTCCAGAGCGTGCAGCGCCTGGGCGCGCCAGCTGCCCGACAAGCCCAGGCCAACGTTGTCGATAACTTTCTTCCAGGGCAGCAGGCGCGCTTCCTGGAACATCAGCCGGGTATCCTCGCGCGCCTCGCTCAACGGTGCCGAGCCTGCCAGAAGCTCACCACCGCTGGGTTGATCGAGCCCGGCGAGCAAACGCAGCAAGGTGCTTTTGCCACACCCGCTACGGCCGACAATGGCCACGAACTGGCCGGCCGGGATATGCAGATCGATGTCACGCAGCACCTGGCGCTGGCCAAAGGTTTTCTGCAGGTTGTTCGCCGCCAACGGTATACCGCGCAGCAGTCGTGCCGGTGCTTCCTTGAGGATGGTCATGCGCCCTCTCCCCGAGTGGGTTGATAAGCCGGATGCCAGCGCAGCCATACCCGCTCAAGGCCGCGTGCAGCCAGGTCAGCAAGTTTGCCGAGCACGGCATACAGAACAATCGCCAGCACCACCACATCGGTCTGCAGAAACTCACGGGCATTCATTGCCAGGTAGCCGATGCCGGCATTGGCAGAAATGGTTTCAGCGACGATCAGCGTCAGCCACATAAAACCCAATGCGAAGCGCACGCCGACCAGAATCGAAGGCAAGGCACCGGGCAGGATGACCTGGCGAAACAACTCGAAGCCGGACAAACCATAGCTGCGAGCCATCTCCACCAATGCCGGGTCGACATTGCGAATGCCGTGGTAGGTATTGAGATAAATCGGGAACAGCGTGCCCAGGGCGACCAGGAAAATCTTCGCCGACTCATCGATGCCGAACCACAGGATCACCAGCGGAATCAGGGCAAGATGCGGCACGTTGCGGATCATCTGTACCGAACTGTCGAGCAAGCGCTCGCCCCACTTCGACAAGCCGGTGATAAAGCCCAGCACCAGGCCGATCGCACCACCGATCAAAAAGCCCAGCGCGGCGCGCCAGCCACTGATCGCCAGGTGGGTCCAGATTTCGCCGCTGCGCACCAATTCGACACCGGCACTGAACACCGCAGTCGGTGCCGGCAGGATGCGCGTAGACAGCCAACCGGCGCTGACTGCCAACTGCCAGACCGCCAACAGCAGCAGCGGCAGCGCCCAAGGCGCCAGACGCTGTGACCAGGGTGTGGATACACGACTCATGACCAGACCCTCAGCGCTGTGCCGTGGATTTGGGCAAAATGTCGTTGGCGACCATTTCACCGAACGGACTCACATAGCCGCCACTTTTCGGCAGCTCGGGACGCTCCACGTCCAGGTGCGGGAACAGCAACTCGGCCACACGATAGGATTCCTCCAGATGTGGATAACCCGAGAAGATAAAGGTGTCGATGCCCAACGCGGCGTATTCCTTGACCCGTTCGGCCACGGTCGGCCCATCGCCAACCAGCGCAGTGCCGGCACCACCACGTACCAGGCCTACTCCAGCCCACAGGTTGGGGCTGACTTCCAGATTGTCACGGCTGCCGCCATGCAGCGCCGCCATGCGTTGCTGCCCCACCGAGTCGAAGCGTGAGAGCGAGGCCTGGGCACGGGCAATGGTGTCATCGTCCAGGTGCGAGATAAGACGCTCGGCGGCCTGCCAGGCTTCGGCGTTGGTTTCGCGCACGATCACATGCAAGCGAATGCCGAAGCGCACGGTGCGACCTTGCTGGGCGGCCTTGGCGCGAACCTGCTCGATCTTCTCGGCCACGGCCGCTGGCGGCTCACCCCAGGTCAGGTAAAGCTCGACCTGCTCGGCAGCCAAGTCCTGGGCCGCTTCCGAGGAGCCGCCAAAGTACAGCGGCGGACGCGGCTGCTGGATCGGCGGGTAGAGCAACTTGGCGCCTTTGACCTGAATGTGCTGACCGTCGTAGTCGACCGTCTCGCCTTCCAGCACCCGCCGCCAGATACGGGTGAACTCTACCGACGCCTGGTAGCGCTCTTCATGACTGAGGAACAAACCATCACCGGAAAGCTCTTCCGGGTCACCCCCGGTCACCAGGTTGAACAGTGCACGGCCACCGGAAAGTCTATCCAGCGTCGCGGCCTGACGTGCAGCCACCGTCGGCGAAATGATGCCCGGGCGCAGGGCCACGAGAAATTTCAGACGTTGGGTAACCGGAATCAGCGAGGCGGCTACCAGCCAGGAATCTTCGCAGGAACGACCGGTCGGGATCAGCACCCCACCAAAGCCCAGGCGGTCGGCCGCTTGGGCGATCTGTTGCAAGTAACCGTGATCGACTGCACGTGCACCTTCGGAAGTGCCCAGGTAGTGACCGTCGCCGTGAGTGGGAAGAAACCAGAAAACATTGAGGCTCATTGGAGTTGTCTCCTAAGGGGTACGCAAGCCGGGAGCAGCTCCCGGCACGGGCGAATCGTCAAGGCGCGCTGGCGACCTTGGCCGGGGGTGTCCAGATCACATCCTTGATGCTCAGCGGCTTGGGGATCAGCTTGAGCGTGTGGAAGGTGTCGGCGATTTTCTGCTGGGCGCTGACCACATCCGGGGTCAGGAAGTGAGCGCCATAACCCTGGCGTTTTACCGAGGTCAGAGTGATGTCGGCTGGCAGTCCCAGCAGCGGTGCAACCTGGTTGGTCACTTCCTGCGGATTGGCCTTGGACCACTCGCCCACCGCACGCACTTCTTCGACCAGGGCGTTGATCACCTCGGGATGCTGCTGCGCGTAGGGCTTGGTGGCCAGATAGAACTGGTGGTTGTCGACGATGCCTTTACCATCGCGCAGCGTGCGTGCCTGCAGCTGCTGCTCGGCGGCGGCCTGGTAAGGATCCCAGATGACCCAGGCATCGACGCTGCCGCGCTCGAACGCAGCGCGGGCATCGGCAGGCGGTAGAAATACCGGCTGGATATCGGTGTACTTGAGGCCGGCATCTTCCAGGGCACGTACCAGCAGGTAGTGAACGTTCGAGCCTTTGTTCAGTGCGACTTTCTTGCCCTTGAGGTCTTTCACCGCCTGAATCGACGAGCCCTTGGGCACCAGAATCGCTTCGCTGTGTGGAGCCGGCGGCTCGTAAGCCACATACAGCAAGTCAGCCCCGGCAGCCTGGGCAAACACCGGAGGGGTTTCGCCGGTAACGCCGAAATCGATGGAGCCGACGTTCAGGCCTTCCAGTAGTTGCGGGCCGCCAGGAAACTCGGTCCATTGAACCTGGATACCCTGGGCTGCCAGGCGCTTCTCCAGCGAGCCCTTGGCCTTGAGCAACACCAGGGTGCCGTATTTCTGATAACCGATGCGCAGGCTTTGTGCCTGAGCTTGAGTAATGGCGCCGAAGGACACAGCCGCAGCAAACAGAGCGACCAGACCACGACGCAAAATGACAGTGCGCATAGCGCTCTCCTTTTGCTGTTGGGTTTTGGCTGCACCTGCTTGCCCGTTGGCGGGCGAGTAAGGTGGGACTTGCGAGAAAGCGGTTACAGCGGCTCAGATGCTCCAGCGAGCACTGAGCAGACGCTCATTCAGTACACCGGGTGCGACCGGTTTCGGCCTGCGTGCCAGGGCACTGTGAAACAGTTCAAGCGATTCGTTCAGGCGTTGCTCCAATACCGGCGCCAATTGCGCTGCGTTATTGCCTTCGCCGTAGGTGATCTGGCTGTCGTCGGCGAAAATCCCTTGCAGGGTTTCCTGCGCCTTGAGCGCAGACAGCACCGGCTTGAGGGCGTAATCCACAGCCAGCATGTGGGCGATGCTGCCACCGGTTGCGATGGGCAATACCACCTTGTGGTTCAGGGCACGCTCAGGTAGCAGATCCAACAAGGTTTTCAGCGCACCGGCAAACGAGGCTTTGTACACCGGGGTCGCGACCACCAGGCCGTCGGCTTGTTCTACCAACGCCAGGAAGTGCTGCACCCTGGGGCTATCGAATCGCGCATGCAGCAGGTCCTCGGCCGGAAAGTCGCGGACCTGGAATGTCACCACCTCTACGCCCTGGCCTTGCAACCACTGCCGGCTGCGCTCAAGCAGCACGCCGGAACGTGAACGCAGACTGGGACTACCACCGAGAGAAACAACCAGCATTGGAGCGCATCCTTGATCGTGTTCTGAAAGGCCGCGAGGTCGAGTTCTCGCTGGAATGGATTGACCTTAACAGCTCGACACATATACCAATAAATCATATTTATTCATTTGTTTATTCTTTTATGATCTATTAATTTTGACCCTAAAAAAGGGCCGTCGAAACGGCCCAAAATCCCTGCATGGTTGAGTGATCAGCGATTGGGCTGTGGGGTCAGGCGCAGGTACGGCTTGACCGCTCTGTAGCCCTTGGGAAAGCGTTGCTTGATTTCATCTTCATCCTTGAGTGAGGGCACGATCACTACTTCATCACCGTCCTGCCAGTTGGCTGGCGTGGCCACCTTGTGGTTGTCGGTGAGCTGCAAGGAGTCGATCACCCGCAGGATCTCGTGGAAGTTACGCCCGGTACTGGCGGGGTAGGTAATGGTCAGGCGGATCTTCTTGTTCGGGTCGATCACGAACAAGGAGCGCACCGTGAGGGTATCGCTGGCATTGGGATGAATCAGATCGTACAGGTCAGACACTTTGCGATCGGCATCGGCCAGGATCGGGAAGTTGACGGTGGTGTTCTGGGTTTCGTTGATGTCTTCAATCCAGCGGTGATGGGAATCCACCGGGTCGACCGACAGGGCAATGGCCTTCACGCCACGCTCGGCGAACTGCTCCTTGAGCTTGGCAGTGAAGCCCAGTTCGGTGGTGCAGACCGGAGTGAAGTCGGCTGGGTGCGAAAACAGCACACCCCAGCTGCTACCCAGCCACTCGTGGAAGCGGATCTTGCCGGCGCTGGATTCCTGTTCGAAGTCGGGGGCGATATCGCCGAGTCTGAGGCTCATGGTGCGGCTCCTTGGCTGGGTTCGTTATGGGCTCACTGTGCCTGCTATGACATAAAAACAAAAAGAATAAATATCGATTTATTTATAACTTTTAAACCTATCAATGAGCAGACAAAAAAAAGCCTCGCATGGAGCGAGGCTTCTCTTTTTCAACTGGGCTTACATGAAGCTGTAAGTGTAGTTGAAGATCAGACGGGTCTGGTCTTGGTCGTCACTAGCTTCGGAACCACCGCCGCGGTAAACACCATGGCGCAGGCTGACGCCCAGGCCTTTAAGGGTGCCTTCCTGAAGGACGTAGTCGATACGCGCATCGCGCTCCCATTCGTGATAGCTGCTGCCATTATTGGCACTCTTGATGTCATCGCCACGCAGGTAAGAAACCGAAGTTTTCAGACCTGGTACACCCAGGCGTGCGAAGTCATAGGAGTACTGACCAAAGGTGGTGTTCTCACCCGCTTTGGCGAACTGGTTGATCATACTGTCGGTGAACAGGTAGAAGCTGGCGCCGCCGTTACCTTCGCCATGCGTGCTACTAGTGCCGTCTTTAGTCACGCCACCTTGGTTCGCCCAGACAAAACCACCATCATCACCAATCTGCTGGTGTCCCAACAGGAAGGCATGGCCACCAAGGGTATAGGTGAACATCGCGCTCCAGGTCTTGTTATCGACCTCGCCTGCGTTCTTCGCATAACCCTTGTTGTTGTCGAAGGCATACCCGGTCTGCCCGTTCTTGCCATCGCTGCTGCTGTCGAAGTAGCGCAGGTCAGTCTTGAACGATTGGTCGTCGGCGATCGGATAGACGTGAACCAAGCCTAGGAAGTGCTGCTTGTAGAAGTCTTCCAGGTTTGAGTAGTAGTACTGCAAGGTCAGGTCTTTAGTGACTTTCCAGTCGCCACCGGCGAACTGAAACTTATTGCTGTCCTGCGTTGCGCCCGAGACGGACAGGCCAGTACGGTTGCTCGACGCACGGCCCATGGCATGAGTCAGCTGCCCGGCGTTGAGGGTCAGGTTGTCGATTTCCTTCGACTGGATAGTGCCACCTTCAAATGTCTGAGGGAGCAGACGACCATCGTTCGATACGAGAATCGGGAGGTTAGGAGCCAAGGCGCTACCGAAATGCGCTTCAGTTTTCGAGAAACGAGCCTTAGCGTTGGCACCAAAGCGTGCCCATTGACTAACCGCCGACCCATCGGTGTCGCTTGGGAAGAATGTGCTGCTATTTGGGTGATGACCTTTACCACCATCCAAATGGATTCCCCACAGGGCTTGCGCATCAACGCCGAAACCTACAGTTCCCTCAGTGAAGCCCGAGATGTAGTCAACTTTGAAGCCCTGACCGGATTCGCGGTTGTCGTTGCCACCGTCACGGTTGTCGCCATCGAAATACATGGTCCGCGAACTCAGCGAAAGCTTGCTGTCTTCAACGAAACCGGCAGCACCCGCGTGCTGGGCCAGAACCCCAACGGCCACGGCAAGTGCCAATGTGGACTTGTACATGTTTTGCTCCTCTCATTTCTAATTCTTGTGTGTCGCTTACGGCAGGATCTTTTGCCCTGCTCGACGTCGATAGGCGATTAGCACCAAAGGATGACCGTCAAGTCAATCGTAACTATTCATTTCACTACTTTGGTCTAATGCGCCCAACCTGGGGGGCAAGGATAAAGACAATTCTATAAATCTAAAAAGACTTATTTCTTAATTTTTCAGATTAATACGGAATATAAAGCGTATTTTTCCTTCTGCTCCCCTGGTCAGGGGGCAAATTCCAGATAGCTATTTAATCGGGAGGTTTTAGATCGCTTGGCTCTGACGTATCGCGCCTTGCCTCTTCTCTCGGGAATGGGCCCATCTTTGTCGTTTTCGGCTTCCCTCAGCCTTGACCCCCGTCAGGTTTAGAAGACCGATGCCCATTGCGCAAGTCGATGGGCATAAAGCGATTGGCTCCTAAGCTAATGCTAAAAAGTTATTTATTTTTAGTTTCTTAGATCATTTAGTCTTTCGACCACTTTCTCCCAACTGATCGTCTGACCAGGAGTTCTCCATGACCCTCCATGCTCCGCTGCGCCTGTTCGCCGCCCTGACTCTGGCCGGCACCAGTTGGTTCGCCCAGGCGGCCGACCTTACCGTTGCCTACCAAACCACCGTGGATCCGGCGAAAGTTGCCCAGGTGAACGGCGACTACGAAAAAGCCAGCAAGGCCAGCATCGACTGGCGCAAATTCGATAGCGGTGCCGATGTGATTACCGCCGTGGCCTCCGGTGGCGTGCAGATCGGCTACCTCGGCTCCAGCCCCCTGGCCGCCGCCGCGACCCGCAAGCTGCCGGTGGAAACCTTTCTGATTGCGACCCAGATCGGCGCCGCCGAAGCACTGGTAGCCCGCGATGGCGCCGACATCAATTCTCCGCAGGATTTGATCGGCAAGAAGATCGCCGTGCCTTTTGTTTCCACCGGGCATTACAGCCTGTTGGCCGCGCTCAAACAGTGGAACATCGACCCGGCCAAGGTGCAGATCCTCAACCTGGCACCTCCGGCGATCATCGCCGCCTGGAAACGCGGTGATATAGATGCCACCTACGTCTGGGACCCAGCGCTGGGCGTGGCCAAGGAAAACGGCAAGGTGCTGATCACCTCCGGCGAACTGGCCGAAAAAGGTGTGCCGACCTTCGATGCCTGGATCGTGCGCAAAGACTTTGCTGCCAAACACCCTGAAATCGTCAAGGCCTTCGCCAAAGTCACTCTGGATGCCTACGCCGACTATCGCAAAGACCCACAAGCCTGGCTCGCCAAGCAAAGCAACATCGACAAGTTGGTGAAGCTCTCCGGGGCCAAGGCCGCGGATATCCCAGCCTTGCTGCAAGGCAACGTATTTCCGCTGGCGGCCGACCAGATCGCAGCTCTGGGTGCGCCGACTACCCAAGCCATCACCGACACTGCCACTTTCCTCAAGGAGCAAGGCAAAGTCGAAGCGGTACTGCCGGACTACGCGCCGTATGTCAGCGCCAAGTTCATCGCCAACTGATCGGAGATCGTCATGGCATTGCTTGAGCTGGAGCGCATCAGCGCACAGTACCCCGGCGCAGCCGACCCGGTGCTGGCCGATATCACCCTGAGCCTAGGGCCCCAGCAACTGCTGGTCGCCCTCGGTCCGTCCGGCAGCGGTAAAACCTCGCTGCTCAATCTGATCGCAGGTTTCGTTGCCCCCAGCGCCGGACGTATCAGCCTTGATGGCGTGCCGGTGCAAGGGCCCAGCGCCGAGCGCGGCGTGGTGTTCCAGGACGATGCATTGCTGCCTTGGCAGGATGTACTGGCCAATGTCGCCTTTGGCCTGGAACTGGCCGGCGTGCCGCGTGCCGAACGCGAACGCAAGGCGCGAGAAATGCTTGCCCTGGTAGACCTGGCCGATTTCGGCAAGCGACGGATCTGGCAATTGTCGGGCGGGCAAAAGCAACGCGTTGGCCTGGCCCGGGCATTGGCCGCCGACCCACGGGTACTGCTGATGGATGAGCCCTTCGGCGCTCTTGATGCCTTTACCCGTGAGCAGATGCAGGAGTTGCTCCTGCAAGTCTGGCAGCGCACGGCCAAGCCAGTATTGCTGATTACCCACGACATTGAAGAAGCGGTGTTTCTTGCCACTGACCTGATTCTTCTAGCGCCCAACCCCGGGCAGATCGTCGAACGCCTGCACCTGGATTTCGGTCGGCGCTACGCAGCCGGCGAACCTGCCAGGGCGATCAAGTCCGACCCACGCTTTATCGAAACCCGCGAGCACGTACTGAGCCGGGTGTTCTCTCAACGCAGCGCCGCAGTGCGGCAGGAGTTCGCATGAGCAGCCTGGAAGTGCCGGTTACGGCCAAACGCAGCGCTGAGTCAGCGCCGGTGGCCAAGGCACGACGCAACCTGAGCACCCGCTGGATCAGCACGCTGACCCTGGCCACCCTGCTTCTGGTGTGGTGGGCGGTGACCGCTGCCGAGTGGATCGAGCCTTTGTTCTTGCCGTCCCCGCAAGCGGTACTGGCCAAGGCCTGGTTGCTGCTGACCCAAGGTTATATGGACGCCACCTTGTGGCAGCACCTGGGCGCAAGCCTCCAGCGTATCGGCCTGGCCCTGGGCGCGGCGATTGTCACCGCAATTCCGATTGGCATCGCCATCGGTCACAACCGCATCGCCCGCGGCATTCTCGACCCGCTGATCGAGTTCTACCGCCCTATTCCTCCCTTGGCCTATTTGCCACTGATCGTGATCTGGTGCGGAATCGGCGAGCTGTCGAAAGTGCTGCTTATTTATCTGGCAATTTTCGCCCCTATCGCCATTGCCACCGCCACCGGCGTGCGCACGGTCGATCCGACCAAGTTGCGCGCGGCACAATCGCTGGGGGCCTCACGAGCGCAACTGATTCGCCACGTCATCCTCCCCAGCGCCTTGCCCGACATTCTTACCGGTGTCCGCATCGGCTTGGGCGTGGGCTGGTCGACGCTGGTTGCCGCCGAGCTGATCGCCGCCACCAGCGGCCTGGGCTTCATGGTCCAGTCGGCAGCGCAGTTTCTGGTTACCGACGTGGTGGTGTTGGGCATTCTGGTGATCGCATTGATCGCCTTCGCCCTGGAAATGGGACTGCGCGCCCTGCAGCGCAAATTGGTGCCCTGGCACGGCCAGAGTCATTGAGATCAATCGAGAATAATCATGAGCTTGACCATTACCCCGCTGAGTTCTGCACTCGGCGCCCAGATCAGCGGCATCGACCTCAGCCGCGAAATCAGCACCGAACAACGCGACGCGGTTGAACAGGCCCTGCTCAAGCATCAGGTGCTGTTCTTTCGTGAGCAGCCGATCAATCCACAGCAGCAAGCGGCCTTCGCTGCACGCTTTGGCGATCTGCACATTCACCCGATCTACCCCAATGTGCCTGAAACCCCTCAAGTGCTGGTGCTCGACACCGCCGTGACCGATGTCCGCGACAACGCCATGTGGCACACCGACGTTACCTTCCTGCCAACCCCGGCGCTGGGGGCGGTACTCAGCGCCAAGCAGTTGCCGACCTATGGCGGCGATACCTTGTGGGCCAGTGGCATAGCGGCCTACGCAGCATTGTCGGAGCCGCTCAAACGATTACTCGATGGTCTGACCGCAACCCACGACTTCACCAAGTCCTTTCCGTTGGAGCGTTTTGGCACCACGCCTGAAGACTTGCAACGCTGGGAAACGACCCGGCGTGACAATCCGCCCCTGTCACACCCGGTGATCCGCACTCACCCGGTGAGCGGGCGTAAGTCGCTGTTCGTCAATAATGGATTCACTACGCGCATCAACGAACTGAGCGACACCGAAAGCGAGGCGATACTCAACTTGCTGTTCGCCCACGCCACGCGGCCGGAGTTCACCATCCGCTGGCGCTGGCAGGAGAACGACATAGCCTTCTGGGACAACCGCGTGACCCAGCATTACGCCGTCGATGACTACCGTCCGCAACGACGGGTAATGCATCGAGCAACGATACTGGGAGATGCGCCGTTCTGAGGCAACGGCTCAGACCGGAGGGCGCGGGCTGGCCCGCCCCTACCGGTTGCCTGCTAACGCACCATGTGCAGGAATTGCATATGCCGTTCGTACTGGTCGAGGATGTCGTTGATGATCTGCTCCTTGCTGTAGCCAACCAGATCATAGTCCTGGCTGCCTTCGCTCAGATGAACCTCGGCACGATAGTAACGACGGTTCTTCAGTTCCTGAGTGCCAAGGCCGCCCAGCGCGAATGACGGAGTGAAGTAGCCACGCATCTGCACTTGATAGATGAACGGCTGCTCTTCCCCATGACCAATCTTCAGGCTGACGTTGTCGTGGCTCGGGTCTTCCTGGGTGATGACATTCAGCCCCTTCTCGACAAACACTTCGGTCACTTCACCAATCGCCGGACGCACTACGTCGTCCATGAACCGGTAGACCTCGTCACGCGAAGGAAAATGTACCGCCTGGCTCAGGCGCTGACGCCAGCCACCACGGCCCCGACGAGAATTGGCGAACGGCGCCAGCGAGTGCATCTGCGCAATCTGGCGCTGCGACTCCAGGTAGAACGCCTTGTGCAGCCCCCACATCATCGCCAGCAGAATCACCGAAAACGGCAGCGAGGTCAGCACGACCGCCGACTTCAATGAGTCGATGCTGCCTGCGAACAACAGGCCGATGGTCACCAGGGCCGTCATTGCCCCCCAGAACACCCGCAACCAGTTCGGTCCGTCTTCATCGGCATTGCCGTCGCGAGCGGACAACGTCGACAACACCACAGTGCCCGAGTCCGCCGAGGTAACGAAGAACACAAAGCTGATGAACACCGTGACGGCAATCACCACCTTGCTCCACGGATAGGTTTCCAGCAGCAGGTACAGGGTCATCGAGGGGTTGTCGATGGCCGACTGACCAAGCGCTGTCATGCCGTGATCGAGCACCTGCGAGATGGCGCTATTGCCGAAGATCGACATCCACGCCAAGGTGAAGCCCAATGGGATCAGCAACACGCCGAAGACAAATTCACGAATGGTGCGACCACGGGAAATTCGCGCAATGAACAGGCCCACAAAAGGCGCCCAGGCAATCCACCAGGCCCAGTAGAACACGGTCCAGCCACCCAGCCAGTCTCTGTCCTGGTTGTAGGCATACACATCAAAACTCTTTCTCGGCAGCGCTCCCAGGTAGTCGCCCAGGTTCTGGATCAAGGTATTGAACAGATGCTGCGTAGGCCCGGCGAACAGCACGAACAACAGCAGCGCGCATGCCAGGAACATGTTGATGTCGGACATCACCCGCACACCCTTCTCGACCCCGGCCACGGCAACAGCCACCGCCGCGCCCATCATCAGGGTGATCAACGCCACCTGTACCCACTGGGTATGAGGAATGCCGAACAGGTAGTCCAGGCCCGAGTTGAGGTGCAATACCCCAAAGCCCATGTCCGCGCCAAGGCCGAAAACCGTGGCGATGATGCCGAAACCATCCACTGCATAGCCGATAGGGCCATTGATGCGCTTGCCGATCAACGGATAAAGCGCCGAGCGCAGGGCCAAGGGCAAGTTGTGGCGATAGGCGAAGTAGGCCAGGGCCATGCCGACGAAAGCGAATACGCCCCAACCGTGCAGCCCCCAATGCAGAAACAGTAGCTGCATGGCCTGACGCCCAGCCTCGACCGTTCCAGCTTCCCCCTGGGGTGGCTGGAGCATATGAGTCAGGGGTTCGGATACGCAGAAAAAGAAAAGAGTGATGCTGATGCCCGCAGCGAACAGCATTCCGGCCCAGGACAGGTAGCTGAACTCGGGTTCGTCGTGGTCGGCACCGAGCTTGATCTTGCCGTAGCCAGATAAGGCGGTGACCACCACGAAGACCAGGTACAGCGTCATCGCCAGCATGTAATACCAGCCGACCGTATTGGCCGCCCAGTTTTGCGCCGCCAACAGCCATTCGCCAGCTGCCTGCGGATTACTGATTACCACTAGTCCGAAAATGAGGATAAAACTCGCCGAGAAATAGAAGACGGGCGGATTCATGCGGATTTTGCCGCTAGGTAAAGAACTCGGTGCACCCATTAAATGTGCACCTCAAAATGACGGGAAAGGCTTGGATTGAACGGGTTCAGCAAAGGGTTTCCTCCTGTTGAACGCCGGCAGCGGACCACCGTTTTAACTTGAACAAGCGTTCAAGTTAAACATGGATGGGGTCCTTAATGCGACCCGATGCCGCAATCCAAGCCCTGCCTGGGCTACTTCTGCGTGCCGTCATCGTGCTGCAGATTGGCCTGAGTCAGGTTGCTACCCGCAGCTACACTGCGGGTCAGCCAGACGTTGCCGCCGATGGTCGAGCCCTTGCCAATGGTGATTCGTCCCAGAATAGTTGCACCGGCATAAATCACCACGTCGTCCTCGACGATCGGGTGGCGTGGATGGCCCTTTTGCAACTGACCGTCCTCGTCTGCCGGGAAGCGTTTGGCCCCCAGGGTTACCGCCTGGTAGATACGCACCCGCTCACCAATGATCGCGGTTTCACCGATCACCACACCCGTGCCGTGGTCGATGAAGAAGCTCTGACCGATTTGCGCGCCGGGGTGAATGTCGATGCCGGTGGCCGAGTGCGCCAGTTCCGAACTGATGCGCGCCAGCAGCGGTAAGCCGGAACGGTACAGGTGATGAGCCAGACGGTGATGGATAACCGCCAGGATGCCTGGATAGCACAGCAACACTTCATCGACGCTTCGCGCTGCCGGATCCCCATGGAACGCGGCCAGTACATCGGTATCGAGGATGCTGCGCAAGCCCGGTAGCGCCGCAGCAAAGTCCTGGATCAGGCTCAATGCCTTGGCGTCGACATCAGCGGTGTTGCACTTGCCATGGCGGGCGACATAGCGCAGCTCCAGACGGGCCTGGGCAAGCAAGGCAGTCAAGGCTGAGTCGAGGGTATGCCCGACATAGAAATCTTCACTTTCCTCACGCAGGTCCACCGGACCAAGACGCATGGGAAACAGTGCGCCGCACAGTTGCTCGAGAATGTGCCGCATGGCTTCTCGCGACGGCAGCTCGCGCCCACCTTGTTCACCACTGCTGCGACCATTGTCGCTGCGCCATTTGGCTCGGGCGCTACGCAAGCCGGCAACGATGCCATGCAACTGCCAATGCCCTGTCTGCGCGTTTTCGCTCACGGTTACATCTCCTGCCGCGGCGGCGAGAATGGAATGAAAGGCCGCCAGATAGACGCTCACTCTACGACAATTGGCGTCGAGAGAAAAAATACCCTTTATTCCAAAACGCAATAAAGCTGGCATAAGGCCGGGAGTTGCTTGCGGGCACAGGCCTGCCTATAGTCGTTTTTTCCCTTGCAGATGTATTGCCATGATCGACGGACAGCTTTCCCGCTTCAATCGTCTGGAACTGCTTGGCGCGCCAACCGCGCTGGAAAAGCTGCACCGCCTCTCGGCCTGGCTGGGCCGTGACATTTACGTCAAACGCGATGACTGCACACCCCTGGCCCTGGGTGGCAATAAACTGCGAAAACTCGAATACCTGGCGGCGGATGCCTTGAGCAAAGGCGCCGACACCCTGGTCACGGCTGGCGCAATCCAGTCCAACCATGTGCGTCAAACCGCAGCGCTGGCTGCACGCCTGGGCCTGGCATGTGTCGCATTGCTGGAAAACCCTATCGGCACTGACTCGGCAAACTATCAGGGCAACGGCAACCGCCTGTTGCTGGAGCTGTTCGACGCCAAGGTCGAGCTTGTGGATAACCTCGATAACGCCGACGAACAACTGCAAGCTTTGTCAGTACGCTTGCACGCCAGTGGCCGCAAACCCTACATCGTCCCTATTGGTGGCTCCAACGCCCTTGGCGCCCTCGGTTATGTCCGCGCAGGCCTGGAGCTTGCCGAACAGATCCACCAAAGCGGGCAGACATTCGCAGGTGTAGTGCTTGCCTCCGGCAGCGCCGGCACCCACAGCGGGCTAGGCCTGGCGTTGGCAGAAGCGTTGCCACACTTGCCGGTGATTGGTGTCACCGTGTCGCGCAGTGACGAGGCGCAGCGGCCCAAGGTCCAGGGGCTGGCCGAACGCACCGCAGAACTCCTGGGTGTGCGCCTGCCTGAAGCCTTCAAAGTTGAGCTGTGGGATGAGTATTTTGCCCCACGCTATGGCGAACCGAATGCCGGCACCCTCGCCGCCAT
This sequence comes from Pseudomonas sp. DG56-2, assembly GCF_004803755.1. NCBI lineage: Bacteria > Pseudomonadati > Pseudomonadota > Gammaproteobacteria > Pseudomonadales > Pseudomonadaceae > Pseudomonas > Pseudomonas sp. DG56-2. Next base: position 249,658 of record NZ_CP032311.1, on the reverse strand, counting down.
TCGCCTGCTGGCGAGCCAGGAAGGTTTGTTGCTGGACCCGGTCTACACCGGCAAAGCCATGGCGGGCTTGCTCGACGGTATTGCCCGCCAGCGATTCGACGACGGCCCACTGATTTTCCTGCATACCGGCGGGGCCCCGGCATTATTCGCCTACCCTGAGGTCTGGAATAGCTGAATAGCATATTCAAAAAAAGAATAACAAAATTGATTTATATTATTTTTAAACCTATTAGCGTCACCCTATAGTCGCCTTCCACACCACAATAACGTTGGGGCTTCGTCATGACAGTAATCGGTAAACAGATTCTCAATGCGGGCGTTGCCCTGCTGCTGGGCGCCAGTCTGCTCGGTCAGGCCGTTGCCGGCGAGCAGCTGAAGACGATCAAGGACAAGGGCACGATCAGCGTCGGCCTGGAGGGCACCTATCCGCCGTTCAGTTTCGTCGATGCCGATGGCAAGCTGGCCGGTTTCGAAGTGGAGCTGTCGGAGGCGCTGGCCAAGGAGCTGGGCGTCAAAGCCAAGCTGCAACCGACCAAATGGGACGGCATTCTCGCAGCCCTTGAGTCCAAGCGCCTTGATGTGGTGATCAATCAGGTGACCATCTCTGACGAGCGCAAAAAGAAGTACGACTTCTCCCAGCCTTATACCGTTTCCGGTATTCAGGCGCTGGTCCTGACCAAGAAAAAGGATGAGCTCAATATCAAGACTGCCGCAGACCTTGCCGGCAAGAAAGTCGGGGTAGGCCTGGGGACAAACTATGAGCAGTGGCTCAAAGAGAACGTCCCACAGGCGGTGATCAAGACCTACGACGACGACCCAACCAAATTCCAGGACCTGCGTGTCGGCCGCATCGACGCGACCTTGATCGACCGCCTGGCCGCCCTCGAATATGCCAAGAAGGCCAAGGACACCAGCATTACCGGAGACGCCTTCTCGCGCCTGGAGTCGGGCGTCACCCTGCGCAAGGGCGAGCCAGAACTGCTCGACGCCATCAACAAGGCACTGGACAAACTGCGCGCCGACGGCACGCTGAGCAAACTGTCCGAGAAGTACTTTGGCGCCGACGTGACTAAATGATCGAAGAAAGCCTGCAGCTTGCGCTGGACAGCGCGCCCTTTCTACTCAAGGGCGCGTACTACACCGTCATCCTCAGCCTTGGCGGGATGTTCTTCGGTCTGTTGCTGGGTTTCGGCCTGGCGCTGATGCGCCTGTCATCTCTCAAGCTGCTGAGCTGGACAGCGCGGGTCTATGTGTCGTTCTTTCGCGGCACACCGCTGCTGGTCCAGTTGTTCATGATCTATTACGGCCTGCCGCAATTGGGGCTGGAACTGGACCCGCTGCCAGCAGCGCTGATCGGCTTCTCGCTGAACATGGCCGCCTACGCTTGTGAGATTCTACGCGCCGCTATCGGCTCGATCGATCGAGGCCAATGGGAGGCTGCGGCCAGTATCGGCATGACCCGCGGTCAGGCCATGCGCCGGGCAATTCTGCCGCAGGCAGCCCGCACCGCCTTGCCGCCCCTGGGCAACAGCTTTATTTCATTGGTCAAGGACACTGCCCTGGCCGCCACTATTCAGGTGCCAGAGCTGTTCCGCCAGGCGCAGTTGATCACGGCACGGACCTTTGAAATTTTCACCATGTACCTTGCCGCCGCCCTCATCTACTGGGTACTGGCCAGCATTCTTGCGCACTTCCAGAACCGCCTGGAAGCGCGAGTCAACCGGCACGACCAGGAGTCCTGAGGCATGATCGTGGTAGAGCGACTGAGCAAGCAGTTCAACGGCCAGACAGTTCTGAAGGAGATCAGCCTGAAGGTCGAGGCCGGTGAGGTTATTGCCATCATTGGCCCCAGTGGCTCGGGCAAGACCACCTTCCTGCGTTGCCTGAATTTGTTGGAAACACCCAACAGCGGCCTGATCCAGGTGGGTGATGTGACGATCGATGCCAACCGCCCCCTCAAGCAGCAGCAAGGGCTGATCCGCAAGCTGCGCCAGCAAGTCGGGTTCGTGTTCCAGAACTTCAACCTGTTTCCCCATCGCACAGCCCTGGAAAACGTCATCGAAGGTCCGCTGGTGGTCAAACAGACGCCTCGCGAACAAGCGGTGGCCCTGGGCATGAAACTGTTGGCCAAGGTCGGCCTGGCTGGCAAGGAGGCTTCCTATCCGCGCAAGCTTTCCGGTGGCCAGCAGCAACGGGTAGCGATTGCCCGTGCGCTGGCGATGGAGCCTGAGGTGATTCTCTTCGACGAGCCAACCTCGGCACTTGACCCTGAGTTGGTCGGAGAGGTGCTGGCGACCATCCGCAGCCTGGCCGAGGAAAAGCGCACCATGATTATCGTCACTCACGAAATGAGCTTTGCCCGCGATGTCGCCAATCGAGTGATTTTTTTCGACAAGGGTGTGATTGTCGAACAGGGCGAGGCGCGGGCGCTGTTCGCCCATCCCCGGGAAGAACGTACCCGGCAGTTTCTGGGCAAGTTTCTCGGTACGCAAAACACCGGGTACTGAATTCCCCGCCAGATTCACAGCTTGCGCTGCGCCTGCAAACCCACTGCAGGCGTAGGCTTGATCCGAAGTTTGCCGCGGCCTGGCAAGAAGGCAGCATTCAGGCTTGATCCTTCCCGCTCGCTGACTAATAACCGCCAATCCCGCAGCTATTCATGCCAAGGATGCGCGTTATGCCCAACGTCAGCCAAGCAAGCGAATTACCCCCTCCGTCCCTCCCCGGCATCCACGCTGGCGGTATCGGGCGCCATAGCGCCGCCCGATTACAGGCGCGCATAGTCATTGAGCCGCCGATGCAAGCCGGTGATCTATTGGCCATCTTCTGGGGGCCACGATTTGTCAGTGCCCACACCCTGCGTATCGATGAAGTGCCGGGCTTGATCGATATACCCATACCTGGCCATCTATTGCACAACGGCATACACCGCCTGCACTACCGCTTGCTGACACCGGGTCACCGTCCAATACGTTCGCCCGAGTTACAGGTGTTCGCCAAACTCGACTGCCCAGGAGGCAACAGCGACCACGCGCAGCTTCAGCCATTGCAATTGGCCGCACGGGTGCGCCGTCACGGCCTTTTTCTCGATGCCCTGAACCACGACCTGCCTTGCACATTGGCGCCTTATTCGAACATGGCCAGTGGCGACCACATTACCCTGTGCTGGGGCGATCTGCGTCTGGACTTGCCGCCGTTGCATGCGCATCAAGTAGGCAAACCGATCCAGGCGAACATTCCGTTGGCGTTGATTCAGGAATGGGGACCAGACCCGCACCTGCAACTGAGTTACTGCATTCTGGATCGCGTCGGCAACCGCTCTAGATGGGCTTGTGCCAGGCAATTACAGGTGTTCGCCGAGCGACTACCGGGTACTTCTATCCATATTCCAAAATGATAGTTTATTTAATTTTTATACAGCTTTAGGGTATATAAACCGGACCACCGGACCAGCGCATTCAGTCGGCGCGCTTTGCGCCGACCTCTTCAATACGTGAGGTAAGGTATGGTCGGGAACACAATCACCCCAGTGCGTAACGCCAGGGCATTGAGTACAGCCAAGGAGCGGTACTGATGTCCAATCTGGCAGATACAAACGTCCACAGCGATCTTGATAGCGCCCCGCGGCTGTTGCCAGCTACCGTGCTGAGCACCGACGCACAAGCCTTGCTGGCCGCGCACGAGCTAGCCGAAACAGCGCGCAGTCAGGCAGCACGACGCGATCAACAACGCAAACTGCCCTGGGCAGAAATTGAACAGTTCACCCGCAGTGGCCTGGGCAGCATTTCCATTCCCCATGCTTACGGCGGCGCGCAGGTGTCTTTTGTCACCCTTGCCGAGGTGTTTCGCATCATCAGCGCAGCCGATCCAGCACTGGGACAGATTCCGCAGAATCAGTTCGGCATCCTTCAGTTGCTCCAAGGCACCGCCAGCGAACGGCAAAAGACATTGCTGTTCAAGTCGGTGCTCGACGGCTGGCGCATCGGCAATGCCGGCCCAGAGCGCGGCAGCAAGCACACCTTGGAGCTCAAGGCGCGGATTACCCGCGAGGGCGATCATTATCTGCTCAGCGGACAAAAGTTCTATTCCACTGGCGCACTGTTCGCCCACTGGGTGGCAGTCAAGGCGCTGAACGATGAAGGCCGCCAGGTGATGGCTTTTGTTCGTCGCGGCACCCCGGGGCTACGGATCGTCGACGACTGGTCCGGTTTTGGCCAACGCACGACGGCCAGCGGCACCGTGCTGCTGGACCGGGTTCAGGTAGACCCTGAACTGGTAATCGACAATTGGCGGCAGAACGAGGTGCCTAACATTCAAGGCGCCGTTTCTCAACTGATCCAGGCCGCCATCGACGCCGGTATCGCCCAGGAAGCCGTCGCCGACGCCATCAGCTTCGTGCGTGAGCGCTCACGACCTTGGATCGATGCCAAGGTCGAGCGCGCCAGCGAAGATCTCTATGTAATCGCCGACATCGGACGCCTGCAACTTGAGTTGCACGCTGCCCTGGCCTTGCTGAGCAAGGCGGCGCGCACCCTCGATGAAGTCAGCGCAGCGCCGATCGATGCAGCCTCGGCCGCGCGCGCCTCGATTGCGGTGGCCGAAGCCAAGGTGCTGACCACCGAGATTGCCCTGCTGGCCAGCGAGAAGCTCTTCGAGCTTGCCGGTAGCCGCGCCACCCTCGCCGAGTTCAACCTCGACCGGCATTGGCGTAACGCCCGGGTCCACACCCTCCACGATCCAGTGCGCTGGAAATACCACGCCGTTGGCGCCTACCACCTCAACGGTACGTTGCCTGCCCGGCATTCCTGGATTTAACCAGACCACTGGAGCTTTATATGAGCCTTCTGCCGCAACCGCACGAAAACGTCGCGGTCATCCACACTGACGCCCAGGCTTTACACATTGCCGAGGAAGTTGCCGTTCAACTGCGTCGCGACAGCACCCTGCGTGACCGTGAACGGCGCCTGCCACACCCGGAGCTGGCACTCTTTTCCCACTCTGGGCTATGGGCAATCAGCGTTCCCAAAGCCTTTGGCGGCGCGGGTGTTTCGAACGTCACCCTGGCCAAGGTCATTGCCCGCATCGCCCAGGCCGACGGATCGCTTGGACAAATTCCACAAAACCATTTCTATGCCCTAGAGGTGCTGCGCGTAAATGGCAGCCTCGCGCAACAGCAGCGCCTGTACGCCGAAGTACTGGCCGGCCAACGCTTTGGCAATGCCTTGGCCGAACTGGGCACCAAGACCGCTCATGATCGGACCACGGCATTGAGCCGCGACGGCGACGCCTACCGCATCAACGGACGCAAGTTCTACGCCACCGGTGCGCTCTATGCCCAGCGCATTCCCACCTCGGTAGTGGATGAAAACGGCGTGCAACATCTGGTCTTCGTCCCAGCCGAGAGTGAAGGACTGCAAGTGATCGACGACTGGAGCGGCTTTGGTCAACGCACCACCGGCAGCGGCTCGGTACTGTTCGAGAATGTCCGGGTCGATGCCCAGGATGTGCTGCCCTTCCAGAGTGCCTTTGAACGACCTACGCCTGTCGGCCCGCTGGCACAGATTCTCCATGCGGCGATCGACACCGGCATCGCCCGCGCCGCCTATGAAGATGCCCTGCAGTTCGTGCGCACCCGCAGCCGCCCCTGGATCGACTCAGGCAGTGATCAGGCCAGTGAAGATCCATTGACGTTGAAGTCCTTCGGTCATCTGGCGATCCGCTTGCACGCAGCCGAGGCGTTGCTTGAGCGTGCCGGCGAGTTTCTCGACCAGGCCCAGGCCGACCCGAATGCCAGCACCGTAGCCGCGGCGTCCATCGCCGTTGCCGAGGCCCGGGCGATCAGCACCGAGATATCCCTGGCCGCTGGCAGCACTCTGTTCGAATTGGCCGGAAGCCAGGCGACCCTCGCCGAACACGGCCTCGATCGCCACTGGCGCAATGCTCGCGTGCACACCCTGCACGACCCGGTGCGCTGGAAGTACCACGCCATCGGCAACTACTACCTCAACGATGAAAACCCACCGCTGCGGGGGACCATCTGATGACCCGGAAAAAGATCCTGCTCAATGCCTTCAACATGAACTGCATCGGGCACATCAACCACGGTTTGTGGACTCACCCGCGAGACACCTCCACCCAGTACAAGACCCTCGAGTACTGGACCGAGCTTGCCCAGTTACTTGAGCGCGGACTGTTCGACGGGTTGTTCATCGCCGATATCGTCGGCGTCTACGACGTCTACCAGGACAGCGTCGAGGTGCCGCTCAAAGAGTCGATCCAGTTGCCGGTCAACGACCCGCTGCTGCTGGTTTCGGCGATGGCCGCGGTAACCCGGCACCTGGGCTTCGGCCTGACCGCCAACCTCACTTACGAGCCGCCCTACCTGTTCGCCCGCAAGCTCTCGACCCTCGACCACTTGAGTCGCGGCCGCGTCGGCTGGAACATCGTCACCGGTTATCTGGACAGCGCAGCTAGGGCCATGGGCCTTGAGCAGCAAACTGAACACGACCGCCGCTACGATCAGGCCGACGAGTATATGCAGGTGCTGTACAAGCTGCTGGAAGGTAGCTGGGAAGACGGTGCGGTGATCAACGATCGCCAGCAACGGGTCTACGCCCGCCCGCACAAGGTCCACAAGGTCAACCATCAGGGAGAGTTCTACCGGGTCGACGGCTACCACCTGTGCGAGCCTTCGCCGCAACGCACGCCGGTGCTGTTCCAGGCGGGAAGCTCCGAGCGTGGCCTGGGCTTTGCCGGTAACCATGCCGAATGCGTGTTCATCAGCGGCCAGACCAAGGAAGGCACACGCGCCCAGGTCGACAAGGTGCGTGCCAGTGCTGTGGCCGCCGGCCGTGATCCAGAGGCGATCAAGGTGTTCATGGGCCTTACCGTGATTGTTGCCCGCAGTGAAGAACAAGCCTGGGCCAAACATGCCGAGTACCTGCACTACGCCAGCGCCGAAGCTGGGGTCGCACACTTTGCCAGCTCGACCGGAATCGACTTTTCACAATACGAGCTGGACGAGCCTATCCAGTACGTCAAAAGCAACGCTATTCAGTCGGCCACCAAAGCCTTGCAGAACAACGATTGGACCCGCCGCAAACTGCTTGACCAGCATGCCCTGGGCGGGCGCTACGTCACCATTGTTGGCTCACCGACTCAGGTTGCCGACGCGCTGGAAAGCTGGATTGCCGATACCGGCCTGGATGGCTTCAACCTGACCCGCACGGTAACCCCGGAAAGCTACATCGATTTCATCGACCTGGTGATACCCGAGCTGCAACGCCGAGGTTCCTACAAGACTGCCTACGAACCCGGCAGCCTGCGCGAAAAACTCTTCGCCAGTGACCACTCCCTGCTGCCCGCCGACCACCCCGGCGCCAGCTATCGCCACACCGCCCAGACAGGAGCGCACCAGCATGCTTAAGACCTTCTTTGCCCGCCCCGTGGCGGCCCTGGCCCTGGCCCTTGGTCTAATTGGCAGCAGCCATGCCGCTGAGGCGCTGAAAGTGGGCACCACTGCAGCCTTTGCCATCCCGCTGGAAGCCGCCGTCAGCGAAGCGAAAAAACAGGGTCTTAGTGTCGAACTGATCGAGTTCAGCGATTGGATAGCTCCAAATGTAAGCCTGGCCAGCGGCGATATCGACGTGAACTACTTCCAGCACATCCCCTTCCTGGAAAACGCCAAGGCTGCCGCCGGTTTTGATCTGGTGCCCTATGCACCGGGCATCATCAACAACGTCGGCTTGTATTCGAAAAAGTACAAAAGCTTCGATGAACTGCCACAAGGCGCCAGCGTCGCGATCGCCAACGATCCGATCAACAGCGGTCGCGGTCTGCAACTGTTGGCCAAGGCCGGACTGATCAGCCTCAAGCCGGGGGTTGGCTACAAGGCTAGCGAAGAGGACATCATCGCCAACCCCAAGCAGTTGAAGATTCTCCAGGTCGAGGCGGTGCAGTTGGTACGTGCCTATGACGATGCTGATCTGGTCCAGGGCTATCCGGCCTACATTCGCCTGGCCAACACCTTCGATGCCTCCTCGGCGTTGTTGTTCGATGGCCTCGACCACAAGGAGTATGTGATTCAGTTCGTCATCCGTCCGCAGACCAAGGATGACCCACGCCTGGCCAAGTTCATCGACATTTACCAGCACTCGGCTGCGGTACGTGCCGCCCTGGAGAAGGCCCACGGCAAGCTCTACCAACCCGGTTGGGAGAGCTGAAATGAGTGCTGCCACCGCCCTCGAGGTGCCCAAGGAGCACGCTTTCGCACCACTGCATCAGGCTGAACAACGAGCACTGCATCCTGAGTCGAGCAATGCCCATGTGCGCTTTATCGGCTTGAGCAAGACCTATCCGGGACAAGGCGCACCAGCACTGGAAGCCATCGATCTGAACATTCAGCGCGGTGAGATTTTTGGCATCATCGGGCGTAGCGGCGCTGGTAAGTCGTCGTTGATCCGCACCATCAATCGTCTCGAACAACCCAGCAGCGGCCGCGTGCTGATCGACCAGGTGGACATCGGCGCGTTCGATGAAGACCGTCTGGTACGCCTGCGCCGACGCATCGGCATGATCTTTCAACACTTCAATTTGATGTCGGCGAAAACCGTTTGGCAGAACGTCGAACTGCCGCTCAAGGTCGCTGGCGTGCCCAAGGTCCAGCGCCAACGCAAGGTAGCCGAGTTGCTGGCGTTGGTAGGCCTCGAACACAAGCACCATGCCTACCCGGCACAACTGTCGGGGGGGCAGAAGCAACGCGTCGGTATCGCCCGGGCGTTGGTACACGACCCGGATATTCTTCTCTGCGATGAAGCGACCTCAGCCCTCGACCCGGAAACCACTGCCTCCATCCTCGAGCTTCTGCGCGACATCAACCAACGCCTGGGCCTGACCGTGGTGCTGATTACTCACGAGATGGCAGTCATCCGCGATGTCTGCCATCGAGTAGTGGTGCTAGAGCGCGGGCGTATCGTTGAGCAAGGTGCCGTATGGCAAGTGTTCGGCGACCCACGGCATGAGGTCAGCAAAACCTTGCTGGCACCGTTGCAACCCGCTTTACCACCCGACCTGCAGGCCCGTCTGCAAGCGCAGCCGGGCAGTGCCGAGGCAGGCTTGGTATTGAACCTCAAGATTGCTGGAACGCAACGCCAGGCACCGGAGTTATCCACATTGTTTGCCAGCCTCGGCGGGCGGATCAGCCTGCTGCAGGGAGGCATCGAGCCGATCCAGGGGCGTGCGCTGGGGCAGTTGGTGCTGTCGGTAGCGGATTCACCGCACAGCCACGCGCAGATCATCGAACGCGCCCGCCAATGGGCCACTCAAGTAGAGGTACTGGGTTATGTGGACTGATCGCCTGCTTCAGGGCGTACTCGATACCCTGTTGATGGTCGGGGTGTCATCATTGATTGCCTTGCTTGCCGGGATTCCCTTGGCGGTGATTCTGGTTACCAGTGGCAAGGGCGGGATCTTCGAAGCCCCCACCTTGAACCGGGTACTGGGCGCCTTCGTTAACCTGTTCCGCTCGATTCCGTTCCTGATCCTGATGGTCGCGCTGATTCCCTTCACTCGCCTGATCGTCGGTACCACTTATGGAGTGTGGGCCGCGGTAGTGCCGCTGACCATTGCCGCTACGCCGTTCTTTGCCCGAATCGCCGAAGTCAGCTTGCGTGAAGTTGACCACGGCCTGATCGAAGCGGCGCAAGCCATGGGTTGCCGGCGCTGGCATATCGTCTGGCACGTATTATTGCCCGAAGCCCTGCCGGGCATCGTCGGCGGCTTCACCATCACCCTGGTGACCATGATCAATTCCTCGGCCATGGCCGGCGCCATCGGTGCAGGCGGCTTGGGCGACATTGCCTATCGCTATGGCTACCAGCGTTTCGACAGCCAGATCATGCTCACCGTGATTGTCATGCTGGTGGTGCTGGTGGCATTGATACAGCTTGGCGGGGACCGCTTGGCCAAAGGCCTGAACAAGCGCTAGGCGACGGCGATAGCTGCGTGAGCCAGCATCATAGGCTTACGCACACCCTTCATATTCCAAAAACGACTAAGCAAATTACTTTTTGATATAAATTCGTTCGTTTTCATGCTGTTAGCATTTCTGTTCGCAATCGCACACAGAGGCGATTCCCCGCGTTATCCCCTGGAGCTTCAATGAATCTGCCGCTGTCTCTCAATCTGCTGGCGTTCCTGGCATTGCTGCTAGGCCTGGCGCAAACCCGTCATGGCAACTGGAGCCTGGCCAAGAAGGTATTGGTCGGCCTGGTTCTGGGCGTGCTGTTCGGTGCTGCCCTGCATACCATTTATGGCGCTGGCAATCCGGTACTCAAGGCCACCATCAGTTGGCTCGATTTAGTAGGCAACGGCTACGTGCAGTTACTGCAAATGATCGTCATGCCGCTGATCTTCGCTTCGATCCTCAGCGCTGTGGCGCGGCTGCACAATGCTTCTTCACTGGGCAAAATCAGCTTCCTGACCATCGGCACTCTGCTGTTCACCACGGCCATCGCCGCGCTGATCGGTATCGGGCTGACCAATTTGTTCGGGCTGACCGCCGAAGGACTGGTGGCAGGCACCGCCGAAACCGCACGCATGCAGGCCATCCAGAGCGATTACGTGGGCAAGGTCGCAGACCTGAATATCCCGCAACTGCTGCTGTCGTTCATCCCCAGCAACCCGGTGGGCGACCTGGCGCGCGCCAAGCCGACGTCGATCATCAGCGTAGTGATCTTTGCCGTGTTCCTCGGCATGGCCGCCCTGCAATTGCTCAAGGATGATGCCGAAAAAGGCAATCGCGCCCTGGTCGCTATCGACACCCTGCAAGCCTGGACCATGCGTCTGGTGCGCTTGGTGATGAAACTCACTCCGTATGGCGTGTTGGCCCTGATGACCAAGGTCGTTGCCAGCTCGAACCTTGACGACATCCTCAAGCTCGGCAGCTTTGTGGTGGTCTCGTACATCGGCCTGGGGCTGATGTTCGTGGTGCATGGCGTGTTGCTGGCGATCAGCGGCGTCAATCCACTGCGCTTCTTCCGCAAAGTCTGGCCGGTGCTGACCTTCGCTTTCACCAGCCGTTCCAGTGCTGCCAGCATCCCGCTGAGCATCGAAGCGCAAACCCTGCGCCTGGGCATTCCACAGTCGATCGCAAGCTTTGCCGCTTCGTTCGGCGCGACCATTGGCCAGAACGGCTGCGCCGGTTTGTACCCGGCAATGCTAGCGGTGATGGTGGCTCCAGCAGTTGGTATCAACCCGCTCGACCCACTGTGGATCGCAACGCTGGTGGCAATCGTCACCCTGAGTTCGGCCGGTGTTGCCGGCGTCGGTGGCGGTGCGACCTTTGCCGCGCTGATCGTGCTGCCGGCCATGGGCTTGCCGGTAGAACTGGTGGCGTTGCTGATCTCGGTCGAGCCGCTGATCGACATGGGGCGTACGGCATTGAACGTGAACGGTTCGATGACCGCAGGGGCGATTACCAGCCAGATGCTCAAGCAAACAGATCGCCAGGTGCTGGGCACCGACGAACATGCCGAACTGAGCCACAGCTAACGCCAGAGCGGCTTGGCCCGCGATAGGCCGGCAGGTTATTTGCCGCCTTGTCGCGGGGCAAGCCCACTCCTACCAAGTGAATCAGGCCTTTTCCCAGACCTCGAAGTGGTAGGCCGGCTTGTCACCTTCCGCCGGATTTGCCTGCGTCGACGCGAGCGTCCATTGCGCCGCATCGAACGCTGGAAACCACGCATCCCCTTCCGGGTTCAATTCGACCCGCGTCAAATACAACCGATCAGCCAGGCCTCGCTCGATGGCTTGGGTGTAGAGTTGCGCGCCGCCAATCAGCATCAGCTCATCCACGCCCTGTTCCAGCGCCCATTGCTCGGCCCGCAGCATGGCCGCGTCGAGTGAGTCGAACACCTGTGCGCCTTCGAGCTGCAGCCCTGGCTGGCGGCTGACCACCAGGTTCAAACGTCCAGGCAACGGCCGGCCGAGCGAATCCCAGGTCTTGCGCCCCATGATGATTGGCTTGCCCAGGGTGGTAGCTTTGAAATACTTGAAGTCCCCCGGCAGGTGCCAGGGCATGCTGTTGTCGATGCCGATCACACGGTTCTCGGCGAGCGCCGCGATCAGGCTGAGGGGAAGTGATGTTTTCATGTCCGCGAGGATAGCAAAGCCCGTTCTTCCGCGCCTGGGTTATGCTTTGGGCTGACTTGATCAATGGAAGACCGCGTGACTGCACTGACTGACCTGGACAAACGCTGGCTCACTGAAGCAGTACGCCTGCGTGAGGAACATGCAGGCCTTCTGGACGACCAGGAAGCCAACCGCCACGCCCGCCAAGCGGGCGGTGACCTGCCAACACGCATTGAGCATCGAGCCTTGTGGCTGGCCGAGCGCGATGGCATGCGCAGCGCCCTGCAACGCTGGAAGCAAGGTGCCCGCTTGGCACTGGCGCTGTTGCTGCTGCTGGCGATACTCAGCGGTGCCGGCCTGGCCCTGGCCGCCCTGGGCGATAGCCAGCGCCCGGTGAATGTGTTCTGGGCGCTGGGTAGCCTGCTGGGCTTGAACCTTCTGTTGCTGGGCGGATGGGCGCTCGGCTTCTTCTTCGCTGGGGAACAAGGGGCAACCCTGGGCAGGCTGTGGCTGTGGCTCAGTGAAAAATTTGCCCGTGATGCCCAGGCGGTACATTTGGCTCCCGCCCTGTTGGTATTACTGCAGCGGCAAAAACTCAATCGCTGGTTGCTGGGGCTGTTGGTCCATGGCCTGTGGCTGGTGGCCCTGGGCACGGCCCTGGTGATGCTGCTGATTCTGCTCGCCACTCGGCGCTACGGTTTCGTTTGGGAAACGACCATTCTCGGTGCCGATACCTTCGTAGCCCTGACCCAAGCCCTCGGCGCCTTGCCTGCCCTGCTCGGTTTCAACGTACCGGACATTGCCATGATCCGCGCCAGTGGCGACAGCCAACCCGCCGTGGAACTGGCCCGTCAGGCCTGGGCTAGCTGGTTGCTCGGCGTGTTGTTGGTGTTCGGTATTGCGCCACGGCTGCTGCTGGCCGCGCTGTGCCTGTGGCGTTGGCGCAGTGGCCGCAAGCGTTTGAGCCTGGACATCAACCTCCCAGGCTATAGCCAATTACGTGAAGCGCTGATGCCCAGCAGCGAGCGCCTTGGCGTCAACGACGCGGCCCCGGATGCCCTGCCGCAGATTGTCCGTGGTGTGGGTGACGAGCACACCGACGGTGCCTTGCTGGTTGGCCTGGAGCTCGACGACCAACGGCCGTGGCCACCCGCCCTGCCCGCCACCGTCAACAATGCCGGAATACTCGACAGCCGTGAGTCGCGCAACAAGTTGCTTGAGCAACTGAGCCGCTTTCCCCCGGCACGCCTGGTCATTGCCTGTGACCCGCGGCGCTCGCCGGATCGTGGCAGCCTGGCGTTGCTCGCCGAACTGGCCCGCAATGCCGGTGCTACACGCATATGGTTGCTGCAAGCGCTGCCTGGGCAGGCGTTGGATGCCGATCGCCTCGGCGATTGGCATCAGGCGCTGGACCAACTGGGGCTTGTGCATTCCGACAGCGCCCCGCTGAACTGGCTGGAGCATGGCCATGACTAAGCCGCTGAAACTGGCCGTGGTTGGCCACACCAACGTCGGCAAGACGTCGTTGTTGCGTACCCTCACCCGTGATGTCGGCTTTGGCGAAGTATCCCATCGGCCCAGCACTACTCGCCATGTGGAAGGTGCGCGACTATCGGTGGGCGGCGAACCGTTACTGGAGCTTTACGACACCCCAGGGCTGGAAGACGCTATCGCCCTGCTCGACTACCTCGAACGCCTGGAGCGTCCTGGCGAGCGCCTGGACGGCCCGGCGCGGCTGGAACGCTTTCTTCAGGGCAGTGAAGCGCGCCAACGCTTTGAGCAAGAAGCCAAGGTGGTACGCCAACTGCTCGCCAGTGATGCCGGCCTGTATGTAATCGATGCACGTGAACCGGTGTTGGCCAAGTACCGCGACGAGTTGGAAGTGCTTGCCAGCTGCGGCAAACCGCTACTGCCGGTGCTCAATTTTGTCGCCAGTAGCGACCATCGCGAGCCCGCCTGGCGTGAAGCACTGGCTCGGCTTGGTTTGCATGCGCTGGTGCGTTTCGACAGCGTCGCGCCACCGGAAGATGGCGAGCGGCGGCTTTATGAAAGCCTGGCACTGATGCTGGAGAAATCTCGCCCCGCGCTGCAACGCCTGATCGACGATCAGCACGCCCAGCGCCTGGCCCGTCAGCACAGCGCCAAACGCCTGATTGCCGAACTGTTGATAGATTGTGCCGCGTGCCGCCGTAGCGTGGTGGCCGAACCTGGCGCGCAAGGCGTGGCGATCGAGGCGTTGCGCAAGGATGTTCGCCAACGTGAACAACGTTGCGTCGAGGCCTTGCTCAAGCTGTATGCCTTTCGCAAGGACGATGCCAGCGCCAGCGATTTGCCGCTGCTCGACGGACGCTGGGGCGATGACCTGTTCAACCCCGAGACCCTCAAACTTCTGGGCGTGCGCCTGGGCAGTGGCGTGGCCGCAGGGGCTGCTGCCGGTGCCGGCGTCGATCTGCTGGTAGGCGGTTTGACCTTGGGCGCCGCAGCGCTGGCCGGTGCCATTGCCGGTGGCGCTTTACAGACTGCGCGTAGCTACGGCTCACGCTTGCTGGGTAAGCTTAAGGGACAGCGCGAATTGACGGTCGATGACAGTGTTCTGCGCTTGTTGGCGTTGCGCCAGCACCAACTGATCCAAGCCCTGGATAGCCGCGGTCATGCCGCGATGGAAAGGATCAAGTTGAGCACACCACAAGAGCAGAGCTGGCGTGAGGGCAAGTTGCCGGAGGCCTTGAGCAAAGCGCGAGCGCATCCACAATGGTCGTCATTGAATCCAGGGGCGCGAATCAATCAGCCTGAGCGCCAGGAGCAGATCGACAGCTTGGTCCAAGAGCTTTAGGACCCTATCGCGGAGCAAGCCAGCTGCCACTGGGATAGTGGTCATCAAGCTTGCCCCACGATGTATCAATGCAACAGCGCCAATGCCTTGGACTTGAGCATATTCAAGTCAATCACTGGCACATGCATCTCCTTGGCCAACTCATCCCACTCGCGCATGCGCAGGCTTACCTTGCACAACGGGTCACGCTCGAATGCATCCGCCTCGGCCTCGCTCATTACCCCACCCTGATACTCCAGGGTACGGCGGCTGGCCTCACTCAATCGCTGGTAGTAGCCCGGCTTGCGCAATGTAAGGTAGCGCTTGGCTTCAACGTGGTATTGCACCAGCTTCGTCAGGCGCTCGCTGAACCCACAGTTGCGCAGGTAATTGGCGCCCACCTGTTCATGGCTGACCACGCCATAGCCGCCCATATTGCCCTCGGCACCACCGCAGATATGACCGATGTCGTGGAAGAACGCTGCCAGCACCACTTCATCATCAAATCCCTCGTCCAGCGCCAATTGAGCGGCCTGGGACATGTGCTCCAACTGCGACACCGGCTCGCCGATGTAGTCCTCATCGCCATGCTGCTGATACAGGGCGAAAATCTGGCTGACAACCTGTTCGGCTGTTCTCATCGTCATCCCCTCAAACGGTTTCGTTGAACAGCCGAGCGATATGTCGCTCGGCCAACGCCGGCCCAACGCTCATGCCGACACCGCTGTGCATAAGCGCGGCATTGACCCCTGGCGCCACCTGCAGCAACGAAAATGGTCCCGGCCCGCCAGAACCATAGACGCCCTGCCAGCGTTCGACCACTTCGATACGACCACCGAGGGTGTGCTCTGCCAGTTCGATCATCCAATCATCGATTTGCTCTGCATTGAACGGCGAGGCATCGCTGCCGTAGGCATGCGAGTCACCAATGATCAGCTCACCATGGGGTGTGGGGCTGATCAGCAAGTGAATACCGTGCTCCATCAGGTGCGGGCTATCGGCCTGCAATTGTGCCTTCAGCGCCGGGGCCTGGGGCAGATCGGCAAAGGCACCGTAGTGCACACAGCTCAGTCCAGTGAGCAAGGCATGCTGCAGGTCGAGACTGAAACGTGGGCGGGCTCGCAGCATCTGCAACCGACAGATCTGCGGTTGCAATTTGGCAATGGGTTCAGCCAGCAAGGTCTGGTAGTCGTGCCCGGAACACACCACGATTTGAGCGGCGCTGAACTCCCCGGCAGTGGTCGACACCTTTCCAGGCTGGATATCGCGCACTAGGGTGGAGAAGTGGAATGTCACTCCCAGCTCGTGCGCCAGGAAGCGGATCAGCGCGGGAATCGCTTCGCGGGAGTACAACTGCTGATCTTCCAACCCGCGCAAGGCTGCACGGTGATGACGAAAGCGACCGTCGTACAGATCGTTGAGGGCCGCGCCCGACAACAACTCGACCTGATAACCCTGATCCACCGCGCGCTCGGCGCAGAAGGCTTCCAGCAATTCTTGTTCAAGCGCCGTGCGCGCAAACAGCAGCGAACCATTGCTCCTTACTTCAAAACCGGCGTGACGCGACCAGTGTTTCCAGAGACCGCGACTGGCTTTGGCCAACTCGAGCATTTCACCCGGAGGTTGGCCCGTTACCAGCGCCTGGCCGAAGTTACGCACCGAGGCGCCCAAAGGCGTGGCGGTGCGCTCGAAAACCGTGACCTTGAGACCGCGGCGCGCGGCAGCATAGGCGTGGGACAGGCCGAGTATGCCGGCGCCGACAATCAGTAGATCGGTCATTGCTATCTCCTTGAGGATCGCCGGCCAAGCCCACCCCAACAGGTTTGCTTTCACCCCAAAGGATGGGCCTGTCCCGCGATAAGGTATTACTGCTGCGCAACCTTCTCCGACTTGCCGTCATAGCGCTTGCGCCATTCCGCCAGGATGGCGTCACGGTTTTTCGAAGCCCAGGCAAAGTCGTTCTTGATCAAACGCTGTTCGTAGTCAGCGGGCAGTTCGGTCTGTGGCTTGGCGATCCCCGGCTGGGCGAGTACGGCAAAGTTTTCCTTGTACAGTTCCATGGCCGCAGGGCTTGCCGAGAAGTCGGCCAGGCGCTTGGCGGCGTCTTCATGCTTGCTGCCCTTGAGTACGGCAGTCGCTTCGATTTCCCAGCCCAGGCCTTCCTTCGGCAGCACGATGTCCAGCGGTGCGCCCTGACGCTTGAGCTGTACAGCCGGGTACTCGAACGAAATACCGATCGGGAATTCACCTGCCGCAGCCAACTTGCATGGCTTGGATCCGGAGTGAACATACTGGCCGATGTTCTGGTGCAGGCCGTCCATGTAAGCCCAGCCTTGCGCTTCACCGAAGGTCTGCAGCCAGGCGCTGACATCCAGGAAACCAGTGCCGGAAGACGCCGGGTTAGGCATCACGATCTTGCCCTTGTACTCGGGCTTGGTCAGGTCCTGCCAGCTCACCGGCTTGGTCAGGCCCTGCTTTTCGGCTTCGATGGTGTTGAAGCAGATAGTCGCCGCCCAGACATCCATGCCAACCCAGGCCGGTGGGTTGGCAGCGTCGCGGTAGTTGCCGCCGATCTTGTCCAGATCCTTGGGTGCGTAGCTTTGCAGCATGCCTTGTTGATCGAGGATCGCCAGGCTGGAAGCGGCCAATCCCCACACTGCGTCTGCCTGTGGACGGTCTTTTTCAGCCAGCAACTTGGCGGTGATGATGCCGGTTGAATCACGTACCCACTTGATCTCGATATCCGGGTTGGCTTTTTCGAAGGCCTGCTTGTAGCTCTTCAGTTGTTCAGCTTCGAGTGCGGTGTAGACCGTCAGCTGAGTCTCGGCAGCAGTCGCCTGCAGGCTGAACGCAGTGAGGACGGCAGCGGCAAGAGCAAGTGGCTTGAACATGATGCGGTTCCTTTGAACGGTACGAGGGTTGGGTAGGGCAATCAATTACCTGGGGCACGCTGGCGCCAGGCTTGTGAACGTTGCAGCAGGCCACGCGAAGCCCAGGCCAGCAGCAGTGATACGGTGGCGCTGGTGAGCAGGATCAGGGTCGACATAGCGGCGGCGCCGCCAACATTGCCGGCATCGTCCATGTTCAACACGGCGACGGCGGCGAGAATGGTGTCCGGGCTGTAGAGGAAGATCGCCGCCGACACGGTGGTCATCCCCGAGACAAACAGATAGCGAACGATATCCAGCAGTGCCGGCAGACAGATCGGTACCGTCACCCGCAGAAAGTGCCGGTACAGCGGCGCCTTGAGTGACAGCGCAGCGGCTTCGAACTCGCCGTCGAGCTGGCGCAACGCAGTGGTCGCGGTCATCTGTGCAGTGGTCAAATAGTGAGCAATAGTGCACACCACCAGCAGCGCCATGCTGCCGTAGAACACATGCAGGGGGTTGCTGGCCAGGTTGAAGAAAAACACATAGCCCAGGCCCAGAACCAAACCCGGCACCGCCATCGGAATAAAGCTGAGCAAGCGCAGCACCAGATTCAGCGCGCGTTGGCCCTTGGTTTTCTCCATCAGGTAGGCGCCAGTGAAAATCACCGCACTGCCGATCAATGCTGTGGCCAGTGCCATGGTCAGGCTGTTGCGGTACGCCAGCCATCCTCCACCTGCGGTTTCATCGAACTGATAGTGTTTGAGCGACAAGGTCATGTTGTACGGCCAGAAGGTGACCAGCGACGAGTACACCGCCATGCCCACCACCAGCAAAAGCACGGCGCAGACCACTACCACCACCGCCAGGAACCAGGCATCACGTCGACGCGACGGCTGCGGCACAAACACTTGGGCACGGCCACTCATCGAATCGCCCTGACGACGGCGCAACCAGGCATCGACGCCAAAGCTGAGCAGGGCCGGTACCAACAGGACCATGCCAATCAACGCACCGCGACCGAATTGCTGCTGGCCGACCACGGCCTTGTAGGCTTCCAGAGCCAGTACCTGGTAGTCACCGCCGACGACGACCGGCACGCCAAAGTCGGTGATAGTCAGGGTGAACACCAGACAGAAAGCGGCGAACACAGCCTGGCGCGTGGCGGGCCAGGTGATGCTGTGGAAGGCGCGCCACGGCCCCGCCCCCATGCTTGAAGCAGCATCGAACAGACGGGCATCGGCTAGCGACAATGCCGACAGCAAGATCATCAAGGCGTGCGGAAAGGTGTAGATGGCTTCACCCAGGACGATGCCCCAGAAACCGTAGATGTTGTCGCTGAGCAGCCCGCGCAACAGGCCCTGGTTGCCGAACAGGTACACAAGGGCAATGGCCGGCAGCATGGAGGGCGCGAGTAAAGGTAGCAAGGAGATGCCGCGCCAGATGCGCTTGCCAGGAATCAGCGTGCGCTGCAGGGCATAGGCAAACAGATAAGCCAAGGGTACGACGATGGCCGCGACGCTCACCGACACTTTCAGGCTATTGCCCAGCAGCCAGTGAAAGTTGGCACTGGCAAACAGCTCACGTGCAGCGACCAGCCCGCCACCCTGCCCGGCATCACCGCTGAAGCCGCGCCAGAAGATCGCCAGCAGCGGCATCAACACCGCAATGCTCAGCAGAAGCAGCAACAGCCATTTGCCGCCCACTACAAACAGTCGATCACCCAGGGATGCGCCGGAGCGCTGTGCTGCCTTCGCCTGCGCGACCGGCATGGCCATTGGCGCGGCCATCTCAGGCAAACACCTGCAGGCTGCGCGGCGGCAACGCTACCCAGATATCCTGCGAGCCCAGGCGCGGCATCGACTCAGGCGCGACTTCAGCGAGCAATGCATGACCGGGCAACGCGTTGAGCTCGAAACTCATCCGGCAGCGATTACCCAGAAAAGTGATTTCACGTACCCGCGCCGGAAACAGGTTTTCTTCATGCACCGGCGGGTTGACGCTGATGGCTTCCGGACGGCAGAACAAGCGTCCGCTGTACGCCTGGCTGGCACCCTCGGCCAGACGCATGTTCAGGGCACCGACCTGAGCATGACTGGCGCTTTGACGCTGGAACGGCAACCAGTTGCCCTGCCCCACGAACTCAGCCACGAACGGGGTAGCCGGCTTGTCGTAGATTTCCTGAGGCGTCGCATACTGCTCGACCTGCCCGTTGTTCATCACGGCGATACGGTCGGCCATGAGCATGGCCTCGTCCTGATTGTGGGTCACCATCAGGGTGGTGATGCCCAGCTGGCGTTGCAGCTGGCGCAGCTCGGTACACAGATGCTCGCGCACCCGCGCATCGAGGGCCGACATGGGTTCATCGAGCAGCAGCAACGAGGGCGCCGGGGCCAAGGCGCGAGCCAGGGCCACCCGCTGCTGCTGACCGCCGGAAAGCTGACCCGGGTATTTCTTTTCACTGCCGGCCAAGCCCACCAGCTCAAGCATCTGGTTTACACGCTGACGCACTTCCTCGCGCCCGCTGCCTGCCAGGCCGTAGGCAATGTTGGCTTCGACGGTGAGATTCGGGAACAACGCATAGGACTGAAACAGAATGCCGTAGTCGCGAGCCTGCGGCGGCAATTCGGAGATATCACGATCGCCGATATACAACGTGCCGCGATCCTGTCGCTCCAGGCCTGCGATGCACCGCAGCAACGTGGTCTTGCCACAACCGGAAGGGCCCAACAGACACACCAACTCGCCGGCGGCGATGTCGAGCGAAACATCCTGCAGGGCGGTGAAGGCACCAAAGCGCTTGTGGATGCCGCGCACTTTCATTTGTGCGCCTGGGGTTGCGACTGGAGTGTTCATGGCAAGACCTCATTGAACGAATGAGGGCCATGCTAGGGGCGCAATGCGAAGGTTCTGTGGCGGCTAAGCAAAAGATGGTGATAGTGATATAGGCAAATTTTGGTGTTGCGCCAGCGGGCTTGCCCTGCGATTGCAGCCTGGCGGTTATCCCCCGTCGCGGGACAAGCCGGCGCCGACCGCTTCCTGCGCCAATCCCAGGAACGCCGCAGGCAAGCGCGCCTGGCGCCGCTCTTTCAAGCAATACAGGTACTCATGCATGACCGGGGCATTCTCCAGGCTCAACACCCGCAGCTCAGGGTTATGCGGTACTTCATGACGGGCAATGATGCTGATGCCGATATTGCGCAACACCGCTTCACGAATCGACTCGCGACTGCCTATTTCCAACATCGAACCGACCTTGATCCCAGCCTCGACAAGCATCTGCTCGGTCAGTTTACGTGTGCTCGACCCCTGTTCGCGTACCAGCAAACAGTGCCCGGCCAAGGCCGACAGCGGCAGTGACTCACGGCTGGCCAGGGGGTGGTTACGGTGTACAGCCACCACCAGCGGGTCAGTGCCCAGCACCCGTCGCACTAGTCGTGCGTCTTCGAGCAGTTGCGAGGACGCGGCAAGATCAACCCGGTAGTCCTCCAGCAGTTCCAGCACTTGCTGGGAGTTGCCAATTTCTACCGACACCTCGACCTGTGGCAGACGCTCGCGGAAAATCTTCACCAGATCGAGAATGTAGTACGGCGCCGTCGCCGCGATCCGCAGGCTGCCCTGGCCTTGGCCACTGTTGCGCAGGAAGAACTCGATATCGGCCTCTTGCTGCAACAGTGTCTTTACCATCGGCAGCAGACGCGCGCCGTCATCGCTAAGTGTCAGGCGCCGGCCGCCGCGAAAAAAAAGCTCGACTGAATACTGGCTTTCCAGGTTACGGATCTGCGTCGTCACCGTCGGTTGGCTGAGCCCGAGTTTCTTTGCCGCCAGGGTAATGCTGCCCAGGCGGGCGACCATGTAGAAGGCTTTCAACTCGGAACTCAACATACATCCTCTATTTTCTCAACAGACGCAGGCCGTTGAAGACCACCAACAAACTTACGCCCATGTCGGCGAACACCGCCATCCACATGGTTGCCATACCGGCGAAAGTAATCGCCAGAAAGATCGCCTTGATCGCCAGGGCCAGCACAATGTTCTGGGTGAGGATCGCCGCGGTCTGACGTGAGAGCCTGACGAAGGCTGGAATTTTGCGCAAGTCGTCATCCATCAACGCAACGTCGGCAGTTTCGATGGCCGTGTCGGTACCGGCGGCGGCCATGGCAAAACCAATCTCCGAGCGCGCCAAGGCTGGGGCGTCGTTGATGCCGTCACCAACCATGCCGACCCGGTGCCCTTTGGCGTACAGCTCTTCAATGGTCTTGAGCTTGTCGGCGGGCAACAGATTGCCATAGGCCTTATCGATACCCACCTGGGCGGCAATGGCTCGCGCGGTGTGAGGATTGTCCCCAGTGAGCATGACAGTCTTGATACCCAGCTCATGCAACTCGGCGATCGCTTCGCGGCTGCTGTCCTTGACGGTATCGGCCACGGCAAACAGGGCCAGCGGACCAGACTTGTCGAGCAACAGCACCACGGTCTTACCCTGACGCTCAAGCGCATCGAGTTGCGCCTCAAGCTGCGGCGAGCACAGGCCAAGCTCTTCGACCAGACGGTGGTTGCCCAGGTGATACAACTCGCCCTCGATTTCGCCACGTACACCACGCCCGCCCAAGGCTTCGAACGCCGCTACATCCTTCAGGGCCAGCTGCTTTTCAGCGGCGTAGACGGCAATGGCACGCGACACCGGGTGATCGGAGCGGTCACCAAGACTGGCAGCCAGTGCTTGCGCGCGGCCCTCGAACAATGGATCGAGCACGACATGATCGGTCTGTACCGGCTTGCCGTGGGTAATGGTGCCGGTCTTGTCCAGTGCCAGGAAGTCGAGCTTGCGTCCACCCTCAAGGTAAACCCCACCCTTGACCAGAATGCCTTTGCGCGCAGCTGCAGCCAGGCCACTAACAATCGTCACCGGGGTGGAAATCACCAGCGCACAAGGACACGCAACCACCAGCAGCACCAGGGCGCGATAGATCCAGTCGAACCAGGCGCCGGCCATGAACAGCGGCGGAATCACCGCCACCGCCAGAGCAATGGCAAACACAGCCGGGGTGTAGATCCGCGAAAACTGGTCGACGAAACGCTGGGTCGGCGCACGGGCGCCTTGCGCCTCCTCCACCGCCTTGATGATGCGCGCCAGAGTCGATTGCCCGGCCGCCGCCGTCACCCGATACTCGAGGGCACCCGCCTGGTTGATGGTGCCAGCGAAGACCTTGTCGCCCGGACCTTTCTCCACCGGCAGACTTTCACCAGTAATCGGTGCCTGGTCGATGCTCGACTGGCCACTGACCACTTCGCCATCCAGACCAATGCGCTCACCGGGACGCACCCGCACCAGCGCACCCAGCGCCACCTGCTTGACCTCGACTTCGTGCCATTGACCATCGGCTTGTTGCACCGTGGCCATGTCCGGGCTCAGTTGCATCAAGCCGCCAATGGCGTTGCGCGCGCGATCCAGCGAGCGTGCCTCGATCAGCTCAGCGACCGTAAAGAGGAACATCACCATGGCCGCTTCCGGCCATTGGCCAATCAGCACCGCACCCGTCACGGCGATACTCATCAGCGCGTTGATGTTCAGGTTGCGGTTCTTCAGGGCGATCCAGCCTTTTTTGTAGGTGCCCAGGCCACAGCTCAGAATCGATACCAACGCCACTAATGCTACAACCCAGTCCGGACCCAGCGCGGCAAAGTGAATGCCCTCGGCAGCCAATGCCGCGACACCCGACAGCGCCAACGGCCACCAGTGCTTCTTGGCCGGCGCCGGTGCGACCGCCGCTTCCTCGCTGGAGTCGGTTAGCGGCTCGGCCTGCATCCCCAGCGAGGCTACCGCCTGCTCGATGGCCGAGGTGTCGGCATGGGTGTGGCGAACCCCGAGGATGCGGTTGATCAGGTTGAATTCCAGTTGCTCGACACCCGCAAGCTTGCCCAGCTTGTTCTGGATAAGGGTTTGCTCGGTCGGGCAATCCATTGCGTCGATCCGAAAACGACTCAGGCGCGCATCGTCGCTGGCCGCTTCACTCAGTTGCACCAGAGACGGGGCCACCTCATGGGAGCAGCAGCTATGAGCGTGTTCGGCATGGTCATGGCTGGCGTGATCATGGGTGTCTTCACCCGGCTTGTGGCTTACAGGCTGGTTCATGGGCTCATCCTTAAATGTCCTGTTGCCAAGTGAACACCCTGTAGCCACTATAGGGTCAAGCAACCTGCCGAGGTATTTTCAGATGAAGATCGGAGAACTGGCCAAAGCCACCGACTGCGCGGTAGAGACCATCCGCTATTACGAGCGGGAAAACTTGCTGCCAGAGCCTGCGCGCAGCGAAGGCAACTACCGGATGTACACCCAGGCCCACGTCGAGCGCCTGACCTTCATCCGCAACTGCCGCACCCTGGACATGACCCTCGAAGAGATCCGTAGCCTGCTGCGCCTGCGCGACAGCCCGGACGACCAGTGCGAAAGCGTCAACGCCCTGATCGACGAACATATCCAGCATGTCAGTGCACGTATCGAAGGCCTGCAGGCTTTGCAGGCCCAACTGCTGGACCTGCGCCAGCATTGCCTACCCAAGGAAGTGCAATGCTCGATCCTGCAGCATCTGGAGGTCAATGGCGCGGTGACTGCTCCGGAAGCGGAGCACTCACATGTCGGCAGGAGCCACGGTCACTGAGTCACCGGGATTAACGGGCGCGGAGCTGCAGATCGTGGGGCAAGCAAGGCCCGCCGCCGTAGTTTTCATCGCGCTGCGCCCGCCAACAATGCCGATCAGACCGCCATCGGCGCAGTCATTGGCGCGTGGTGTTCGTAGCCTTCAAGGGTGAAGTCGCTCGGTTCGACCTTCTCCAGCCACTCCGGCTCATACACGCCAGTCTTGGCGTATTCCGGTACGCGGTCATTGATCACCAGCTTCGGCGCGGCCAACGGCTCGCGCTTGAGCTGCTCGTTGAGCATGTCCAGATGGTTCTCGTAGACGTGCGCATCGCCGATGAAGTAGGTGAACCAGCGCGGTGTGTAGCCCGTCAGGCGGCCAACCAGCGACAGCAATGCAGCGCCTTCGGTCAGGTTGAAAGGCGTGCCCAGGCCCAGGTCGTTGGAACGAATGTAGAGGGTCAGGGAAATTTCCTTGGTCTCCACGTTCGGGTGGAACTGGTACAGCAAGTGGCACGGCGGCAAGGCCATTTCATCCAGCTGGGCGCAGTTCCAGCCGTGGAACAGAATGCGGCGGCTGCCTGGGTCCTTATGGATGGTGTCGATGCACTGGCGAATCTGGTCGATGGCCTTGTACAGCACCACAAAGGCTTCGCCATCTTCTTCAGATTCGGCGATTTTCTCGAAGCCCTGGCTCTGCGCCAGTTCGATTGCTGCAGGGTTGCTCAGCGGGATACGCTTGTAGGCCGGCCATTGGCGCCATTGCACACCGTAGATCTCGCCAAGGTCGTCATGCCCCTGGCGGAACGGGTTGGCCAACCATTGGGCGTTTTCGTTGGCGTTCTGGTCCCAGACCTTGCAGCCCAGTTCACGGAACTCACCAGCATTCTTCACGCCACGCAGGAAGCCGACCATTTCACCGACCGCCGACTTGAATGCCAGCTTGCGGGTGGTAATAGCCGGAAAGCCTTTCTGCAGGTCGAAGCGCAGCATGGCGCCGGGCAGGCTGATGGTGCGGATACCGGTACGGTTACCCTGCAGGGTGCCGTTTTCGATCACGTCGCGGACCAGATCTAGATACTGTTTCATGGCTTACCTGTAGCAAAGACGGCAGGGGATTGCCCTGCCGTGGAAAATCAAACGGCGGCCTTGGCCGAGGGTTTACGGTTGTAGGCCCACCAGATCAGGAAGATGCCACCGACAATCATCGGCACGCAGAGCAACTGACCCATGGTCAACCAGCCGAAGGCAATGTAGCCAAGCTGGGCATCGGGTACCCGCACGAACTCCACGATGAAGCGGAAGATCCCGTAGAACAGCGCGAACATGCCGGATACGGCCATGGTCGGGCGCGGCTTGCGCGAGTACAGCCAAAGAATCAGGAATAATGCCACACCTTCCAGGGCGAACTGGTAGAGCTGCGACGGGTGACGCGGCAACTGCGCCGGATCACTGAATGGCGGAAAGACCATGGCCCACGGCACATCGGTAGCCTTGCCCCACAGCTCGGCGTTGATGAAGTTGCCGATACGCCCTGCTCCAAGGCCAATCGGCACCAGCGGTGCGACGAAGTCCATGAGTTCGAAAAACGACTTGTTGTTGCGCTTGCCGAACCACAAGGCCGCAAGCATCACCCCGATAAAGCCGCCGTGGAACGACATGCCGCCCTTCCACACTTCAAAGATCAGTGTCGGATTGGCGAGGTAGGCATGCAGGTCATAGAACAACACATAGCCCAGGCGCCCACCAACGATCACACCCATGGACAGCCAGAACACCAGGTCCGAAAGCTTTTCACGGCTCCAGGTTGGATCGAAACGGTTCAACCGACGCGAGGCCAGCAGCCAGGCGCCGCCGATGCCGATCAGGTACATCAACCCATACCAATGGATTTTCAGCGGTCCCAGGGCAACGGCCACGGGATCAATCTGCGGGTAAGGCAGCATGGTGACTCCTCTCGTTAAAGCAAAAAGCTTAAGCCGACGCAGAACAGCAGCGCAGCGAACAGCCGCTTGAGCAAGCGTGGCGACAGTTTGTGCGCCAGACGCGCGCCGAAGCGGGCAAAAAACATACTGGTCAGGGCGATCCCGAGCAGTGCGGGCAGGTAGACAAAGCCCACGCTATGCGCGGGCAAGTGCGGGTCGTGCCAGCCCAGCCAGATAAAACTCAGGGCGCTGGCCGCTGCAATCGGAAAACCACAGGCCGACGAGGTTGCCACAGCTTGCTGCATGGGCAGGCTTCGCCAAGTGAGAAACGGCACGGTCAATGAACCACCGCCAATACCGAAAATAGCCGACGCCCAGCCCACCACGCTACCGGCGGCGGTCAGTCCGACCTTGCCGGGAACACCGCGGCTGGCTTTGGGTTTGAGGTCCAGGGCCATTTGCACGGCGATCACCAGGGCAAACACACCAATGATCTTCTGCAACATCGGTCCCTGGATCAGCGAAGCTGTCTTGGCGCCGATACCGGCGCCGACCAGGATTCCCAGTGTCATCCAGACAAAAATCGGCCACTGCACCGCACCCTTGCGATGATGCTCGCGGATGGCATTGATCGAGGTAAAGACAATGGTTGCCAGCGACGTACCCACCGCCAGGTGAGTCAGCACCGAGGCATCGAAACCCTGCAGCGTGAAACTGAACACCAGCACCGGCACGATGATGATGCCGCCACCCACCCCAAATAGCCCGGCCAACACGCCCGCACAGGCTCCCAGCAGTAAATAGAGTACGAATTCCATTGTCGCCCCCGTCAATTCAGTCCGGCATGGTAACGGAAGGGAGGCCTATGGCTCTAGTGAAGACACATTTGGAAGATGGATCAGCGCTGGCGCTATCGGTAGAGTGAACAAAAACACAGAGGACAACCTATGTGCTTGATCGTCTTCGCCTGGCGGCCTGGGCATGCCCAGCCGCTGATTGTCGCGGCCAACCGCGATGAGTTCTACGCCCGCCCCAGCCGCATGCTGGCCGCCTGGGACGATGCGCCAGGGGTGTATGCCGGGCGCGATCTGGAAGCCGGCGGTACCTGGCTGGGCGTCGGTCCATCCGGGCGGTTTGCCGCGCTGACCAATATTCGCGACCCGCAGGCCGCCCTGGGCACACGCTCGAGGGGAGAACTGGTGGCTGCCTTCCTGCGCGGTGAGCTGGGTGTTGCGGCCTACCTGGATCAGGTGGCCAGCCGCAGCCAGCAATACTCGGGGTTCAACCTGCTGGTCGGCGATAACACCACACTGGGCTACCTCAATGCCCGTGAGGCGCAGGTACAACTGCTGGAGGCCGGCGTCTACGGTTTGTCCAACGCCGGGCTGGACACGGCCTGGCCGAAGCTGGTCAAGGCGCGTGCCGGCCTGCAGCAGCACCTTGCAGATCCACAACCGGAGCCACTGCTGGGATTGCTCGGCGACAACGTGCAAGCAACAGACGGTGACCTGCCTGAAACCGGTGTAGGGCTCGGCACCGAGCGTTTACTGTCGAGCGTGTTTATTGCCAGTCAGAACTACGGGACGCGGGCCAGCACGGTGTTGATCGTCGAGGCGGACGGTCGACGGCGCCTGGTGGAGCGCAGTTTCGGGCCGTTTGGAGGGCATTTGGGAGAGGTGGATCTGCAGGTGTAATGCTATCGCGGGACTTGCCCCGCGCTAGCATCTCAAAGGCTCTTCGCCGACCCCGGATTGATCATCCGCGCCAGCCCCAGGTTTTTCAGGGCCAGTTGCAATGAGCTGTGGATAACTTGCGGGTTGTCGATACCCATGGCCTGGGCCAGCAATTCCCTGGATTTGCTCAGGCTCACCTGGCGCAGCATCCACTTGACCTTCGGCAGGTTGGTGGCGTTCATCGACAAGCTGTCAAAGCCCATCGCCATGAGCAGCACTGCAGCCGCCGGATCACCGGCCATTTCGCCACAGATGCTCACAGGCTTGCCTTCGGCATGAGCATCGCGCACCACAGACTGCAAGGCTTGTAGCACAGCCGGATGCAGATAGTCGTAGAGGTCGGCAACACGCGGGTTGTTGCGATCGACCGCCAGCAGGTACTGGGTCAGGTCGTTGGAGCCGACGGAGAGGAAATCCACCTGGCGGGCCAGCTCACGGGTCTGATACACCGCAGCCGGAATTTCGATCATCACCCCAACAGGCGGCATTGGCACGTCAGTGCCTTCATCACGCACTTCACCCCAGGCGCGGTGGATAAGGTGCAGGGCTTCTTCGAGTTCATGAATACCGGAAATCATCGGCAGCAGAATGCGCAGGTTGTTCAAGCCTTCACTGGCCTTGAGCATGGCGCGGGTCTGCACCAGGAAGATTTCCGGGTGATCCAGGGTTACCCGGATACCCCGCCAGCCAAGGAAGGGGTTGTCTTCCTTGATAGGGAAATAGGAAAGTGCCTTGTCGCCACCGATGTCCAGGCTACGCATGGTCACCGGCAAAGGATGGAAGGCCGCGAGTTGCTCGCGGTAAATCGCCAGCTGCTCCTTTTCACTGGGGAAGCGCTGGTTGATCATGAACGGCACTTCGGTACGGTACAGGCCGACGCCCTCGGCGCCACGCTGCTGAGCGCGGGCCACATCGGCGAGCAGGCCAGTGTTCACCCAAAGCGGCATGCGGTGCCCATCGAGGGTAATGCACGGCAGTTCGCGCAAGGCATCAAGACCCTGGGCAAGCTGGCGTTCTTCTTCGACGACTTCAGCATACTGCTTGCGCAGCACGTCGCTGGGGTTGGTGTAGACATCGCCCTTGTAGCCATCGACGATCATGTCGATGCCGTCGACCTTCGAATACGGCAGATCGACCAAGCCCATTACGGTGGGGATACCCATGGCCCGAGCCAGGATCGCCACATGGGAGTTACCCGAACCCAGAACCGAAACCAGACCCACCAGCTTGCCTTCCGGCACTTCGCCAAGCATCGCCGGGGTCAGTTCTTCACTGATAAGAATGGTGTTGTCGGGATAGACCAGCGTCTGCTGCCTTGCTTCCTGGAGGTAGGCCAGCAGACGCCGGCCCAGATCCTTCACATCGGAAGCCCTCTCGCGCAGGTAGGCGTCATCCATCAATTCGAAACGGTTGACGTGCTCGCCCACCACCTGGCGCAAAGCGCCCTGGGCCCATTGGCCGGTCTTGATCACCTGCACCACTTCGCCGCCCAGGGCCGCGTCTTCGAGCATCATCAGGTAGACGTCGAACAGCGCACGCTCTTCGGGGCGCAACTGTGTGGCAAGTTTGGCGGAGAGGTTGCGCATATCGGCGCGCACCCCTTCCAGGGCGTTATTGAAGAGCTTGAGTTCGGCGTCGATATCTTCGACGGTTTTGTCCGGCACCACGTCCAGATCGGCCGGTGGCAGCATGACCACCGCCTTCCCTACGGCGGCGCCGGGCGAACCGGGCACACCGACAAACTTTGCTTCCTGAATACCCTTGCCCTGACGACCCAGGCCGCGGATAGAGCCGGTAGCTTCGGCATGGGCAATTACCCCGGCCAACTGCGCGCTCATGGTTACCAGGAAGGCTTCTTCGCCCTCATCGAACTGACGCCGCTCTTTTTGCTGAATGACCAGAACCCCAACCACACGCCGGTGGTGGATGATCGGTGCACCAAGAAACGAGGCAAACCGCTCTTCACCGGTTTCGGCGAAGTAGCGGTAACGCGGGTGGTCGGCGGCGTTCTCCAGGTTGAGCGGCTCTTCGCGCGTGCCGACCAGACCGACCAGACCCTCGTTGGGGGCCATGCTGACCTTGCCGATGGAGCGCTTGTTCAAGCCCTCGGTTGCCATCAACACGAAACGATTGGTTTCGGGGTCGAGCAGGTACACCGAACAGACCTGACTACCCATGGCTTCTTTGACGCGTAACACAATGATCCCCAACGCCGTCTTGAGATCCTTGGCGGAGTTAACTTCCTGGACGATCTTGCGCAGCGTATTGAGCATGGCTCGGGGTCGAACTCCGTGGTCAGTCGCGCGCCAACAGGCGCGGGGCAAGCTCTTTGAGAGCGCGGCGGTAAACCTCGCGCTTGAATGTCACCACCTGGCCCAGCGGATACCAATAGCTGACCCAGCGCCAGCCATCGAACTCCGGCTTCCCGGTCAGGTCCATCCGCACCCGCTGCTCATTGGAGACCAGGCGCAGGAGAAACCATTTCTGCTTCTGGCCAATACACAGCGGTTGGCTGTGAGTACGGACCAGACGTTGGGGTAAACGATAACGCAACCAGCCGCGGGTGCAGGCAAGAATTTCAACATCATCTCGCTCAAGCCCTACTTCTTCGTTCAGCTCGCGGTACAAGGCATCTTCCGGCGTCTCTTCAGGGTTGATTCCACCCTGGGGAAACTGCCAGGCATCCTGGTTGATCCGCCGAGCCCATAGCACCTGTCCAAGATCATTCGTCAGAATGATCCCGACATTGGGGCGAAAACCATCGGGGTCGATCACGGCAGCAACCTCGTAAACGCATGTCACGGCATTGTTCCACAAAGGTCACAAGGCCAGCAACGCGCCTGTTTACCTTATGTGCACCGATGTGAAAAGTCCGTATTCTGTGGGACTTTTCAGATGTTATGCGAGTGACTTAAATGCGCCTGGCTTTATTCGATCTGGACAACACCCTACTTGGCGGCGACAGCGACCACGCCTGGGGCGACTATCTGTGCGAGCGCGGCATTCTCGACCCGGTGGCCTACAAGAATCGTAATGACGAGTTCTATCAGGACTACCTGGCCGGCAAGCTGGACCTCAATGCCTACCTGGAATTTACCCTGGAGATCCTGGCCAATACCGAAATGGCCCAACTCGACGAATGGCATCGCGACTTCATGCGCGACTGCGTCGAGCCAATCGTCCAGCCCAAAGCCCTGGCCCTGCTGAAAAAGCACCGTGATGCAGGCGACAAGCTGGTCATCATCACCGCCACCAACCGTTTCATTACCGGGCCGATTGCCAAACGCCTGGACGTGGAAACCCTGCTGGCAACCGAATGTGAGATGGCAGACGGTCGCTACACAGGCCGCAGCACCGACGTGCCGTGCTTCCGTGAAGGCAAGGTTACCCGGCTCAATCGCTGGCTGAAGGAAAATGACCTGAACCTTGAGGGCAGCTACTTCTACAGCGACTCGATGAACGACCTGCCGCTACTGGAGCAGGTCGCCAACCCGGTTGCCGTCGATCCAGATCCCAACCTGCGCGCAGAAGCCGAAAAACGCGGATGGCCGGTGATCAGCCTGCGCGATTGATCACACCGCAGAAGCAGGCTTGCCCCGCGATGTGTTCAGGCAGTGAAAGCCTTTTCGCGCGGCAAGCCTGTGTCTACAGGGTTACCTGATCAGACCGGCTTGGCGCCCATCAGACCGGCGATGGCAATGAAGCAAACACCGCTGAACACTGCCAAGGCTACGGTGAACTTCGGGTTACCCGCAGTTGGCGCAGTGCGCAGGCGATTGACCCGGGCCAGCAGCCAGAACCAGCTGAAGGCGCCGAAGGTATAGATCACGCTGGAGCCCAGTACCCAGGTCTGGCCCAATGGCCAGCCGATCAGGTGAACCAGCCACCAGCCAGTGAACGGCATGTTCACCAGGCAGATGCCCATCAACAGCCAGACAAACACCAGCGGGCGCTGCATCAGCCGGCTCGCGGCTGCGGTGTCGCCTTTTCGGCGCGCAAGCCACGTCCATATCGCCAAGCCAAGGGCACTGCCCAGCAGCAGCACGGTGGCCGCGACGTGCAGGGCCTTGAGAGTCGTCAGGTATTCCATGTCATTGCTTCCTTGTGGGCTGTTCTGAGCGTAGCCGCTCAGCCCAGGAACAGCCGGTACGCAGGGTTATCAGTTTCGTCCCAATACGGGTAGCCGATCTTGGCCAGGGCGGCTGGGACCAGGTGGCGCTCATCATCCGGAACTTGCAGGCCGGCGACCACGCGACCATCGGCCGCGCCATGGTTGCGATAATGGAACATCGAAATATTCCAGCGCCCGCCCAGCTTGTTGAGGAAGTTAAACAAGGCGCCTGGGCGCTCAGGGAACTCGAAACGCAGTACCAGTTCATCACTGACCCGCGCCGCATGGCCACCGACCATATGGCGGATATGCAGTTTAGCCAGTTCGTTATCGGTCAGGTCGAGTACCGGGAAGCCTTGCTCGGTCAGGCTTTGGATCAGGGCGCTGCGCGGGTCGGTGTCTGGGTGGGTTTGCACGCCGACAAAGATGTGCGCCTCGCCATCGGCGTGGTAACGGTAGTTGAATTCGGTGATCTGGCGCTTGCCGATGGCCTCGCAGAACGCCTTGAAACTGCCCGGCTGCTCGGGGATGGTCACCGCAATGATCGCTTCGCGACCTTCCCCCAACTCGGCACGCTCGGCGACATGACGCAAGCGATCGAAGTTGACGTTGGCGCCGGAGTCGATCGCCACCAGGGTCTGGCCAGTGCTGCCGTTGAGCTCGACGTATTTTTTGATCCCAGCCACGCCCAAAGCACCGGCAGGTTCGGTGATCGAGCGGGTATCGTCGTAGATATCCTTGATGGCGGCGCAGATCTCGTCTGTGCTGACAGTGATTACTTCATCGACATAGGATTTGCAGATGTCGAAGGTGTGCTGACCGATCTGGGCCACCGCCACGCCATCGGCAAACAGCCCGACCTGCGGCAGAATTACGCGCTCACCGGAAGCCATGGCGGCTTGCAGGCAGTTGGAATCATCTGGCTCGACACCGATGACTTTGATTTCAGGACGCAGGTATTTCACATAAGCGGCAATACCGGCAATCAAGCCGCCGCCGCCTACCGGAACGAAGATCGCATCCAGTTGGCCTGGGTGCTGGCGCAGGATTTCCATGGCCACCGTACCCTGGCCGGCAATGGTGTGCGGGTCGTCATAGGGATGGATGTAGACAAAGCCCTTCTCGTCCACCAGCTTGAGCGAGTAAGCCAGCGCCTCAGGGAACGAGTCGCCATGCAGCACTACCTTGCCACCGCGGGAACGGACGCCTTCGATCTTGATCTCAGGGGTGGTCTTGGGCATGACGATGGTCGCTTTGATCCCCAACTCCCGCGCCGCGAGGGCTACACCCTGGGCGTGATTGCCAGCCGAAGCGGTGACCACACCACGGGCCAGCTCTTCAGGAGAAAGCTGCGCCAGCTTGTTGTAAGCACCCCGAATCTTGAACGAGAACACTGGCTGCAAGTCTTCGCGCTTGAGCAATATGTTGTTGCCCAGACGCTTGCTCAGTTGGCCGGCGGTGTGCAATGGGGTTTCGACGGCAACGTCGTAAACGCGCGAGGTGAGGATCTTCTTGACGTACTGTTCGAGCATCGGGAAAGCATCACTGGGCGGTTGGGCGGGGTTTGCGAGTCTACCCCAGCGCCCTGTCGGGCGACCACAGCAAGTCCGGGGTTTTAGCCGCTATACTACGCGCCTTCACGATACTCCTCCCCGCTTCGGAGCCCGCATGACCCAGGACCAACTCAAACAGGCTGTCGCCCAGGCCGCTGTCGATTTCATTTTGCCCAAGCTCGACGACAAGAGCGTCGTCGGCGTTGGCACTGGCTCGACCGCCAATTGCTTCATCGACGCCCTGGCCAAACACAAGACAGCCTTCGATGGTGCGGTTGCCAGTTCCGAAGCCACCGCCGCGCGCCTGAAGGGCCATGGTATTCCGGTCTACGAGCTGAACACGGTCAGCGACCTGGAGTTCTATGTCGACGGCGCTGACGAGAGCGACGAGCACCTGAACCTGATCAAGGGCGGCGGCGCGGCCCTGACCCGCGAGAAAATCGTCGCGGCAGTGGCCAAGACCTTCATCTGCATCGCCGACGCCAGTAAGCTGGTACCGGTACTTGGCGCTTTCCCGCTGCCGGTCGAGGTCATCCCAATGGCCCGCAGCCATGTGGCGCGCCAGTTGGTCAAGCTGGGGGGGGACCCGGTGTATCGCGAAGGTGTAGTCACCGATAACGGCAACATCATTCTCGACGTCTTTAACATGCAGATCACCAACCCGGTAGAGCTGGAAAGCCAGATCAACGCCATTGTCGGCGTGGTCACCAACGGCTTGTTCGCCGCCCGCCCAGCCGACCTGCTGCTGCTCGGCACCGCAGAAGGCGTCAAGACCCTCAAAGCCTGAGGGTCAGCTCAAAGATTCGTTACTCGGTCGGCTTCTTGAACACGTAAAACAGGTTCGGTTCGCTGACCAGGTAAATGGTCCCGGCATCGTCCATGGCGATACCTTCGGCTTGCGGCACGCTGCGTTTCAAGCCCTGGAAGCCCTTGCGCAACGACAGTGTGCTCAAGGGTTTACCCTTCACATCGAGCTCCAGCACCAACTGCGACTCATCCGACAGCGCCAGCAAATGCCCGCTGCGCTCGTCGAACTGCAGGCTCGACAGGTCGCGCACAAACAGCCGCGAGTCCCGTTTCTGGTCCTGCACTACATGCACGGCGTAAGGCTGCTCCGGGTTGTCATGGGGGAATCCATGCACCTCGTAGATCAACATCGGGTCGCGTTCCTTGGCTACGAACAGACGCTTGCCCGCCGAGTCGTAGGCCAGCCCCTCGAATCCTTTATTACCGTTCAGGCCGATACCCAACGTGAGTTGCTCGGCATCCTTGGCATCCAGAAACAAGGTGTTCTCGCTCAGATGGACGCGTATCAGGCGCTGCTCACGCTCATCCGTGATCACGTAACTGCCGGGGCCGACATATTCCACCGCCTCCGGATCACCAAAACCGGTCAACGGCACACGGCGCAGAATGCGCCCGTCGAGCGACAGCTCGATCAGCTCTGAACGCTTGTTGGTTACGGTAAACAGGCTTTTGCGGTCGGGATCGAAGGTCAGTGCGGAAATATCGTCATCCAGACCTTCAACGGTCTGTGCTTCGATGGTCACGCGGTACTGGTCCAGGCCAATACTCTGCTCGAATGGCTGCCACCAGGTCTTGAGGTTGAACCAGCCACGTTCGAACAAACGGTACTGTTGGCCCGCAAGCGCAAGCACGAGCAAGGCCAACAGACTGGCAACCAGGAAAATCAGCGGTAGACGGATGTAGCGGCGCATTCAGGGGGACTCTGTAGATGACTGCCTGAATCTAACCACATGCAACTGAAGCCAAGCTTAAATCCTGATCAGGGCTTCTTGAAACGATAGAACAAGTCTGGCTCGCTGACGATGTACAGAGTGCCATGCTCGTCCATGGCCACGCCTTCAGCGCGCGGAATACGCTTGTTCAGACCATTGAAACCACCCAGCAGGGTCATGAAGCTGACTTGCTCGCCCGCCTCGTTCAATTCCAACAGCATATTGGAGTCGGCAGACAGCACCAGCATGTGCCCGGTACGCGGATCAATGCCCAGGGCCGAAAGGTTGCGCAGGTCTAACTCGTCGTTTGGCAGCGGCTTCTTATCCCCCGTTAACGGGCTGTGTCCGTCGCTGTTCCAGGTAAACAAGGCAGGCGGGCGCTCTTCACCAAGCACAATGCGCTGCTGGCGCGGGTCCCAGGCCACTGCCTCGAAAGCCTTGTTCTGGTCTTCCGACGGCCCCAGGTCATATTGCGGGAAATCAGCAATATTCAGCGAACGGGTATCGGCGTTCAAGGTAACGACGGTCATTTTGTGATCACGTTCGTCGACAATCGCCAAGCGCCCACCCTCGAGCGCAGCAACACCTTCGGGATTGCTCCAGCCAACCAACGGTATTTTGCGCAGTACATCGCCGTCGAGGGTCAGTTCGACCAGGAAGGGGTTCTTGCCCATCACCGCGAACAAGGTCTTGCTGACCGGGTTATAGGTCAGATCGGAAGCTTCATCATCTTCCATGCCAGGCAACACCTTGGCATCGATGTCGACCTTATAGTCCGGTAACCAAATGCTGGCTTTTTGCTCGACAGGACTCTCGAAACCTTCTTGCAACCACAGCAGCCCGCGATCATCCCAGTGCATGGCAATTGCCACGCCGTAGCCAATGACGGCTGCCGCAGCCAACCAGGTCGACCAACGCAAGGCGAGCCCGCGCTTTCGTGCAGACGGCACCGATTTACCGGAAGGGAGGGGAGTGGCCATGGGATCTATGCTCTTTTTTTGCCAGTTAATATCACATTACTGGCACTTCGTAGAGCCAGACCGGCGAGCATTATCCGGATTGATTGTGAAAAAAATGCCAAAAGCTGACAGAGCGTGGGCAGCCAGCGTGACTGGCTGCCGCGAAGGACTACAACACTTTGCTTTCGAAGCGGCACGCATCCGGCAGTTCCAGGACCAGTTCGTCGCCCGGATTGAGGGGGCCAACGCCAACTGGCGTACCGGTGAGAATCACATCTCCCGCCTGCAGGCTGAACTGCGAGGCCATATGCTGAATCATAGGCACGATCGGGTTAAGCATCAGGGCACTGTTCCCATCCTGACGCACCTCACCGTTAATGGTCAGGCGAATACCGACGTCAGCGAGGTCTTCGAAGGTACTGCCAGAAACGAAAGGCGGCAGCACACAAGCACCGTCAAAACACTTGGCGCGCTCCCACGGCAGCCCCTTGGCTTTGAGTTCGGCCTGGAGGTCGCGCAGGGTCAAGTCGAGTGCCGGGGCGAAACCGGAAATGGCGTCGAGTACTTCTTCTTCGCTAGGGTCGGGAGACAACGACTTGCCCAGCAACACGGCGATTTCCGCCTCGTAGTGCACCGAGCCACGCTCGGTGGGAATTTTAAAACCGCCCTCCAGCGGCACCACGCAGCTGCCTGGCTTGATGAACAGCAGCGGCTCGCTGGGGATTGGATTGTCCAACTCTTTGGCGTGCTCGGCATAGTTGCGCCCGATGCACACCACCTTGCCCAGGGGAAAGTGAATACGCGTGCCGTCTACATACTGGTGCTGATAGCTCATTACCGACTCCTGGCGCTATTGGAAGCTCTTATTGCCTTTGACTTACTCGACAGCGAAAATTTTGCCCGGGTTCATGATCCCGTTCGGATCGAACACCGCCTTCACCGCTTTCATGTATTGAATTTCCACAGGCGAACGGCTGTAGGTGAGGTAATCACGTTTGGTCATGCCTACACCATGCTCGGCGGAAATCGAACCGTTATACCGCTGGACGATCTCAAACACCCATTTGTTCACCGTAGCGCACTTGGCAAAGAACTCATCCTTGCTCAAGGTATCGGGCTTGAGAATGTTCAGGTGCAGGTTACCGTCACCAATGTGGCCGTACCAGACCACTTCAAAGTCTGGGTAGTTTTCTTCGACGATCGCATCGATATCCCGTAGAAATGCCGGCACTTTCGATACAGTGACCGAAATATCGTTCTTGTACGGTGTCCAGTGCGAGATGGTTTCGGATATGTACTCGCGCAGCTTCCAAAGGTTCTGCAACTGCTGCTCGCTCTGGCTCATCACCCCATCCAGCACCCAGCCCTGCTCCACGCAGTGCTCGAAGGTGGCCAAGGCAGCGTTGGCGACCTCTTCAGTGCTGGCTTCAAACTCCAACAGTGCGTAGAACGGACAGGGTGTGTCGAACGGCGCGGGAACATCGCCGCGACCCATGATCTTGGCCAGCGCCTTGTCGGAAAAGAACTCGAAAGCAGTCAGGTCGAGCTTGTCACGGAAGGCATGCAGTACCGGCATGATCGAATCGAAGTCCGGGGTGCCCAGCACCATGGCCGTGAGGTTGTTCGGAGCGCGATCCAGACGCATGGTCGCTTCGACCACCAGGCCCAGTGTTCCTTCGGCACCGATGAACAACTGGCGCAGGTCATAGCCGGTAGCGTTCTTGATCAGGTCTTTGTTCAGTTCCAGCACGTCACCGGCACCGGTTACAACCTTCAGGCCCGCGACCCAGTTACGGGTCATGCCGTAGCGAATCACCTTGATTCCGCCGGCATTGGTGCCGATATTGCCGCCAATCTGGCTGGAACCTGCCGAGGCGAAGTCCACTGGATAGTA
This sequence comes from Pseudomonas sp. DG56-2, assembly GCF_004803755.1. Classification (NCBI taxonomy): domain Bacteria; kingdom Pseudomonadati; phylum Pseudomonadota; class Gammaproteobacteria; order Pseudomonadales; family Pseudomonadaceae; genus Pseudomonas; species Pseudomonas sp. DG56-2. The sequence continues at coordinate 211,296 of NZ_CP032311.1, read as the reverse complement.
CAAGCCCTTGTCTTCGGCGAAATTCTGCAATTGCTCGGTAATCACCCCCGGCTGGCAAACCACAGTGCGGTCGAACTCATCGAAAGCCAGGATCTGGTTCATATAGTCGAAAGACACGACTACTTCGCCGTTGGCTGCCACCGCTGCCGCCGAGAGTCCCGTACGCCCGCCCGAAGGCACCAGCGCAACCTTGTGCTGGTTGGCCCAGCGGACAATGGCCTGAACCTGCTCGATACTCTTGGGGAACACGATTGCCCGCGGCGCCGGGGCGAAATGCTTGGTCCAATCCTTACCGTACGTCTCGAGGGATGCGGCATCGGTCAACACCTTGCCAGGCGCTACCAGGGTCACCAGCTCATCAAGCAATGCAGAATCGGTCATCGACAGAACTCTCGAACAATTCATAGTCACCCTGAGCACACTTCACGTGCCAGGGGCTGGGCGTATAAGGGGGTACTCATGCTAGCATACGCCCCCGCTGATCGTGCTTTAGGCCGATGCTGCGAGAGCTTCACTTCCCTGCCATTTTTCTCCGGGACACAGGTTTACGCAGATGAGCAAGACTTCTCTCGATAAGAGCAAGATCAAGTTCCTTCTACTCGAAGGCGTCCACCAATCCGCCGTGGACGTCCTCAAGGCCGCCGGGTATACCAACATCGAGTACCTCACCGGTTCTCTGCCCGACGCCGAACTGAAAGAAAAGATCGCTGATGCCCACTTCATCGGCATCCGCTCGCGCACCCAACTGACCGAAGAGGTTTTCGACTGCGCCAAGAAACTGGTCGCTGTCGGCTGTTTCTGCATCGGTACCAACCAGGTCGACCTGGACGCGGCCCGCGAGCGCGGCATTGCCGTGTTCAACGCCCCGTACTCCAACACCCGTTCGGTTGCCGAACTGGTACTGGCCGAAGCGATCCTGCTGCTGCGCGGCATCCCGGAGAAAAACGCTTCCTGCCATCGTGGTGGCTGGATCAAGAGCGCGGCCAACTCCTTCGAGATTCGCGGCAAGAAACTGGGCATCGTCGGCTACGGCTCGATCGGTACTCAACTGTCGGTCCTGGCTGAAAGCCTGGGCATGCAGGTGTTTTTCTACGATCCACTGACCAAGCTGCCGCTGGGCAACGCCACCCAGGTCACCAGCCTGAACGAACTGTTGGGAATGGCCGACATCGTTTCGCTGCACGTGCCTGAGCTGCCGTCCACTCAATGGATGATCGGTGAGAAAGAAATTCGCGCGATGAAGAAGGGCTCGATCCTGATCAACGCCGCTCGCGGCACTGTGGTAGAGCTGGATCACCTGGCCGCCGCGATCAAGGACAAGCACCTGATCGGCGCCGCCATCGACGTGTTCCCGGTAGAGCCTCGCTCCAACGACGAACAGTTCGAAAGCCCGCTGCGCGGCCTGGACAACGTGATCCTGACACCGCACATCGGTGGTTCCACCGCCGAAGCGCAGGCCAACATCGGTCTGGAAGTTGCCGAGAAACTGGTCAAGTACAGCGACAATGGTACGTCCGTATCGTCGGTCAACTTCCCTGAAGTTGCCCTGCCGGCGCACCCAGGCAAACACCGCCTGCTGCACATCCACGAAAACATTCCTGGCGTGCTCAGCGAAATCAACAAAGTCTTCGCCGAAAACGGTATCAACATCTCCGGTCAGTTCCTGCAGACCAACGAGAAAGTTGGTTATGTGGTAATCGACGTTGACGCCGAGTACTCGGACCTGGCGCAAGAGAAACTGCAACACGTCAAGGGCACTATCCGTTCTCGCGTACTGTTCTAAGTTCCTCTAGCGTGACATCGCGGGGCAAGCCCGCTTCCACAGGTTGGTTAAACCTTGTGGGAGCGGGCTCGCCCCGCGATCGTTTCAGCCCTTACTTGACAGTAACGGTGATTTTCTTCGATTCGACGCTTGGCTTGAATGGCACATGGAACTTGTCGCCCAGTACCAGTTGCAAGGTGTGTTTGCCTGGGGTCAGGGTCAGCTCAACTTCGGTTTGAGCCTTGCCAAAGTGCAGCACTTGCGGACCGGCAGGCAATGCGCCCTTGTTTTCCGGCAGCAGGCTGGTTGGCAGGACTTGGTCTGCAGCAGGCTCTTTGTCCACATCTACCAGCAAGTGGTGATGACCGCTATGCGGGGTCTGATCACCCGCAGGCTTGAGCGCCATGCCCTCGATGCCGAATTTGACGGTAAACGTCTTGTCGACCGTTGCGCCATCAGCCGGGGAAACGATGTAGACCTTGGCGTCTTTCGGCGGCTCCTGGCTCTTCAGGCCTTCGGCTGCTGCGGCGAACGCCGAAACTCCCATCAACAGGCCGACAACGGCTGCACGCGATACTAGGCTTTTCATTCACTTCTCCTGTGATTCTTTTCTTCAGTAGCTTTTAATAACCTTTGCCAGTGAAACAAAAGGCAATGGCTTGTAACCATAGATCAATTGATTCAGGACATATCCGAAATTTCGCACAGAAATTTTTTATCCGCGGGCCTAACATCCAAGCGCCGATGCTGTCCTAAGCTGCGTTCGACCGTGGCATCATCATAAAGCTCCGGCGATTTTTTCACTGCCAATGAATTCAAGGGATTTAAATGCGTTTAACCATAGGGATACTAGTTGCCGCCCTGTTCAGCCCCTGGGCACACGCTGAACTGATCGATGATGTGAACGACCGTGGCGAACTTCGCATTGCCGTTGAAGCCAACATGCCGCCATTCAACTTCAAAGATGACGGCAAGCTCGCGGGCTTTGAAATCGAACTTGGCCAGGCCTTGGCAAGTGAACTGGATATTCGCGCAGAATTTGTGGTGACCACTCGCGACGACTTGCTCCAAGGTGTCGAAAGCGGCAAGTACGACATTGCCATGAACCAGATTGCCGCCACTCCCGAGCTCAAGGATCGCCTGGATTTCAGCGAGCCCTATAGTTATTCCAGCGCGCAACTGATCGTGCGCAAGGAAGAGAAACGCCCGTTAAGCAACCTCGAAGCGCTCAAGGGGCACAGCCTGGGCGTAGTTCAGGGCAGTCAGTTCGCCGAACAAGCCCGTGGGGTCGAGGGCGTTGACCTGCGCAGCTATCCAGATGCCACCCAGCCAATCAAGGACGTGGCCAACGACCAGATCGATGCTGCCATCAGCGACCGCCTGCTAGTGCCATATGCCATCCGCGACAGTCAGCAAGCCGTTACCGAAGGTGCAACTGTCGGGCCGATCCTGAGCTTGGCAATCCCTTTCCAGAAAGGCAATCCCGCATTCCACAGCGCCGTGGACAACGCCCTGCAACGCATCAAGGCTGATGGCCGGCTTGCTGCGATGTCGCAGAAATGGTTTGGCCTGGACGCCAGCAAGCCGCCGAAGTGATTTTCCCGGGGCAAGGCCTGGTAAACCTGTGGGAGCAGGCTTGTCCCGCGAAAACTCAAGCCTCAGAGCTGCTTCAATGCCAGCTCTGCCGCCTCAAGTTCAAGCTCGCTGAATACCAGCACGCCTTCGCGTCGTAAAAGCGCTGTGGTCACCCCTTCACCGCTCACTTTGCTACCACTGAACGTGCCATCGTAGGTCTGCACATTCCCGCACGACGGGCTTCCCGACTTGAGCACGGCGATGCCTATGCGGTGACGACGAACCAGTTCCAGCGCCCGCTGTGCACCGGCCAGAAATTGCGCACTGACATTTTCGCCATCGACCGTGATTACCTGCGTGTCGCCATCGAGCACGGCACTGCCTTGACCACCGGGAATTTCAGCCGGCGCTCGTGGTGTTGCTAGACCACCTGCCACTTCCGGGCACAAAGGCACGACGCGGCCTTCGCTCTGCCAACGCAGCAGCAGGTCCGGGTGACCGCTGCTGCGGCCGTCATAGCGTACCGGCTGGCCCAGCAGGCAAGCGCTGACCAAAACCTTGGGCACTTCAGAACGGCTCATTGCCACGACGGCGAAACCACCCGGTGACCGACAAGCGCTCGCGCCGGGCCGGCAGCACTTCATGCGGAATGTCACCCGAGAGGAACACCACCAGGCAACCACCGATGGGCTGCACATCGTGTTCCTCGCCGCCCTTGAGACTCATGCGCAACTGACCGCCATCGTCGGGCGTCCAATCTTCGGCATTCAAATAGATGACCGCCGATACCGTGCGTCTATCGTCATCTCGGAAGCGGTCCAGGTGCTTGCGGTAAAACGCGCCTGGCGGGTACAGGGCAAAGTGACATTCGAAATCCTCAAGGCCCAGGAACAACCCACGATTGAGGGCTTCGCGCAGGCCATCCATCAGTTCCAGGTACTGGTCGCACGACTCGGCCTGACCCGGTTCCAGCCACTGGATATGATCGCCTCGAATTCCCTCGCGAACCTCCTGGGTAGCCCCTCGCCCTACCGCTGCAGGTGCCAACTCGCCCTCCGCAGCGCGGGCACGACATTCAGCCGCCAGCGCCAGGGTCAGGGACGCTGGAAGAAAGATGTCCTGCTGAGACCAGCCATGGGTGGCCAGGTCGTCGACAATGCGCAACAGCAGCGGGTGTTCAGGAGATAGAGGCATGCCGCGCATAGTATCCATCTGCTGCGAAAACCGACAGCGCCACTTAGCTGAGAGTATGCAATGGCTTCTCGACAAAGCCCGGCAACGCCAAGACAATAGCGCCCTGCCGACAGGAGTCCTGAATGCGCCGTTTGTTTTTTCTGCTTGTAATGATCAGCACCACGCCTGTCTGGGCAGACAGCCTCGACCAACTCTACAAGGTCGCCGGCTGGCCCGAGCAGCGCGCCCACTTTACCGATGCCCTCGATGCCGCCCAGCAGCGCTATCGCAATAGCCTGCCGCCTGCCGTTTACCAAGCCTTGGTCAACAATAGCAACCAGCGCTTCCAGGCCCAGGCGGTGGACAAGCGTGCGCAGACTCAACTGCGCGCCAACCTCAGCAACCCCTCCCCGGCGCTGGCGTTCTTCCAGTCGCCACTGGGACGCAAGATCGTCGCCGCCGAGCTGTTGGCCACTCGCCGCGATCAATTGGCCAAAAATGCCAAGGGCTTGCCCAAGATCGAAGCCAGCGACAATCGCCTGCTGATCATTGGCCACCTCGCCCAGGCCCTGCCTGCCCGTGAAGCGGGTGCCGAAGTCAGCCTGGCGATTGCCGGGGTGGCGGCAGACAGCCTCAGCCAGATGATCCCCGGTCTGCTCGGCGGTGGCCAGGCGCAAGGGCTGCTGGATGGTCAACGCCAGCGCTTGATGCAACAGATCGGCAGCGAGCTGAACAATACTCTGCTGTATGTGTATCGCGACCTGTCGGATGAAGAGCTGGACGAGTTCGCCACCTTTGCCGAATCGGCTGAGGGCCAGGCTTACTACAAAGCCGCGCTGGCTGCCATTCGTGCGGGCCTGGCGGTCGGCCAGAGCACCTCCGAACTGAAGTGATCAGCCCAGGCGCTGATCGATAAAGTCGAAATAGCGTTGGCGGATTGCTGGCAACTCGTTGACCAGATGATGGCGCGCTTCAGGAATCAGCAGAATCTGCGGCGCGGCGAATTTCTCCTGGAGTACCTTGAGGTTGTGCGGCCAGTCCACGGTCATGTCTGACTGCCCCTGGATAATCAACGGACAACGCATACTGGCCGGCGCCGCTTCTATACGTTTTACCCACTCCACCAACGCCCCCACCCATGCCGTTGGCAAACGCCGTGGCTGCAACGGGTCCGCCTGTAAAAATGGCAAGAAGGTCGGATCGTTGCTGTTTTCACTGAAGCGCCGGGCGATGCCGTTGACGAACGGGCGCAACAGTCGATAACTGAGTTTCGACCACCGCCAGGCGCGAGGCCGCACCAAAGGTGCCAGCAGAATCACCTTGCCTTGAGCCGGGCTTTGCCCTCCGCCGTAAAGCAGATGATCAATGACAATCGCCCCACCCGTGCTTTGCCCACATAGATGCCAAGGTTGCGGCAGATCAAGCGCACGCCCCTGCTCGAACAGTGCCAGCAGCACCTGTTGATAATCTGCGAAATCACCGATGCTGGCGCGCTCGCCGCCAGACAGACCATGCCCAGGCAGGTCACAGGCAATGACCGCGTAGTCCTGATCCAGGGCCCAGTCGATTACGTGACGGTACAAACCCATGTGGTCGTAGAAACCATGCAGCAACACCAGTGTTGCCACCGGCGCCGCTGGCTGCCAGACCTGCCCCACCAGCTCGTAACCGGCGGCCTCGAAGCGGCCAAGCCAGCGCTGCGGTGCCTCCTTGCGAGCAGGCAGATCCAACCCATAGAAACGCTGATAGGCCTGAGCCTGGGTCGACAACGGCTGGCGCGCACTCAGCGGGAGCAGGCTGGCGCGTAACGAGTCGGGTTGAAATGACGCAGGCATAGTGAATTTCCAGACAGCAGAGGCGGGATATTGACCTGTGATATTCAGCTGTCGCCAGCGGCATGGCAAGCTAGGCGACTTCTTCTGGAACCTGACCTCATGCGCGCCGCCCGAAAACGCACACTGCTCAGCCTGATAATCGCGGCGATCTGCGCCGCTGGTTTGTGGTGGGCCTACGACAACTTCCAGAGTCGCTACCTGCGCACCTTCGACAACCACACCGCACTGTTTTCTGGCGACCGCCTGCAGCTACCCCCGGCCATCGCCGGGCCTGGCGCAATCCGCCTGGTGCATTTCTGGGACCCGTCCTGCCCGTGCAACGTCGGTAATCAGCAGCACCTGGCCGAATTGATCGAGCACTTTGCGGCGCAGGGTGTGGAGTTCTATGCGGTACAGAAGCCCGGCAGTCGTGGACAGTTACCGAGCACACTGAGTGCACTCAAGCCCCTGACAGCACTGCCTGGAGCCGAGCACTTGCCTGCCAGCCCCGCCGTTGCAATCTGGGACCGCCAGGGCAACCTTGCCTATTTTGGCCCGTACAGCGAGGGGGCCACCTGCAATTCGAGCAACAGCTTCATCGAGCCGATTCTGCTGGCCTTGAGCCAAGGCCGGGCGGTCAGCGCCACCCATACCCTGGCAGTGGGTTGCTACTGCCCGTGGAGCAATTAGCGCAAGCGCGCCGGGTTACCCACCACCGTTGCCCTGGCGGGTACATCGCGCGTCACCACGCTACCCGCACCGATCACAGCGTTGTCGCCGACAGTCACCCCGGGCAGGATGATCGCCCCGCCACCAATCCACACATTGTTGCCGATCTTCACCGCACGCCCACTCTCCAGGCCGCTACGGCGGACCTTGGGGTCTAGTGGGTGATCGGCGGCATAGATCTGCACTGCCGGACCAATCTGGCAATCATCACCGATGCTGATCGGGCAAACGTCGAGCACAACACAGTTGAAGTTCATGAACACGTTACTGCCAATACTGATGTTGTAGCCGTAGTCGCAATAGAACGGTGGACGAATCACCACACCTTCGCCGACCACGTTGAAATGCTCCTCCAACAATGCATGGCGCTGTTCGTTGAGTAGATCGACGCTGGTGTTGTAGCGCTGCATCCAGTGCTTGTTGGCAACCTGTTCGGCCTGCAGCTCTGGACAATTTGCGTGATAGAGCTGACCGGTGAGCATCTTCTGTTTTTCGCTGAGCTTCATCTTGCCTCCTTTCGGGCTATCTTCTGTCCAGGTTTACCCCGATGATCGGACCACAAAATCCGCTAAAAAGTACAAGGAGTTCTGATGAAACGCAGCCTGACTGTTCTCGCTGTGGTCATTGCCGCGGTAGCTGGCGGTGGTTACTGGTATGTGCACGGCAAGATGCCGCAGCGCGATGGCCAGGTGACCCTGGCCAGCCTGCAAGCCCCGGTCAGTGTGCGTTACGACACCCGCGGCGTACCGCATATCCAGGCCGCCAACGAAATCGACATGTATCGCGCCCTGGGCTACGTACATGCTCAGGATCGGCTGTTCCAGATGGAAATCATCCGCCGCCTTGCGCGTGGCGAGCTGGCCGAAGTGCTCGGCAGCAAACTACTGCCCACCGACACGCTGTTCCGTAGCTTGCGTATTCGCGAACAAGCCGAACGCTATGTCGAGCGCCAGGACAAACAAGCACCTGCCTGGCTCGCCCTGCAGGCCTACCTCGACGGCGTCAACGCTTGGCAGGCCAGTCACCCGAAACCCATGGAATTCGATGTACTAGGCATTTCCCCACGCCCCTTCACCGCCCAGGACACCGTCAGTATTGCCGGGTATTTGGCCTACAGCTTTGCGGCGGCTTTCCGTACTGAACCGGCGTTGACCTTCGTGCGCGACCAATTGGGTGGCGAGTACCTGAAAATCTTCGACCTCGACTGGAATCCCGAAGGTGCTCTGCACAACCGCCTACCGCTGGCCGCTGCCGACTGGAAAAGTCTGGAGCAGTTGGCTCGGGTCAGTCAGCAAGCCCTGAGCGAAGCAGGTATTCCCCAGTACGAGGGCAGCAACGCCTGGGCTGTATCCGGCAGCCGTACCCGCAGTGGCAGGCCGTTGCTGGCTGGCGATCCGCATATCAGCTTTGCTGTGCCCGCAGTCTGGTATGAAGCCGAACTGTCGGCACCCGGCTTCAATCTTTACGGTTATCACCAGGCGCTCAACCCCTTCGCGTTGTTGGGACACAACCGTGAATTCGGTTGGAGCCTGACCATGTTCCAGAACGACGATGTCGACCTGATCGCAGAACAGGTCAACCCGGCCAACCCCGATCAGGTGCGTATCAATGGTCAGTGGCAGACCCTGGCCGTCACCCATGAGCAAATCGCGGTAAAGGGTGAAGATCCGGTAACCATCACGTTACGCCGCTCGCCCCACGGTCCCATCGTCAACAATGTGCTAGGCGAAAATGCCGGACCCACGCCGATTGCCATGTGGTGGGCGTTCCTCGAAAGCGAGAATCCGCTGCTCGACGGCTTTTACCAGATCAACCGCGCCGACACACTGGACAAGATGCGCGCCGCCGCAACAAAGGTTCAAGCCCCCGGACTCAATCTGGTTTGGGCCAACGCCCTAGGCGACATTGGCTGGTGGGCAGCAGCGCAGCTTCCGATTCGCCCGGATGGCGTCAACCCGGCGTTCATTCTTGACGGCAGTACACCAGAGGCTGACAAGCTCGGTTTCTATCCCTTCAGCGCCAACCCGCAGCAGGAAAACCCAACTAGCGGCTATATCGTCTCGGCCAACTATCAGCCACCTGCGGCCATGCCGATTCCGGGTTACTACAACATGCCCGACCGCGGTCAACAACTGGACCGCCATCTGGCGGATCCACTGACCAAGTGGGATACACAGAACAGCCAAGCGCTGCAGCTCGATACCTCTACCGACTACGGACGACGTACCTTGGCGCCGCTGTTGGGCACCTTGCGCGAAATAGCCTCTGGCGAGCAGGAGAAGGAGTTGGTCGAGCAGTTGGCGAGCTGGAATGGCGATTATCCGCTGGATTCGGTCAGTGCCACCTTGTTCAACCAGTTCCTCTACGACCTGGCTTACGCAGCCCTGCGTGACGAACTCGGTGATGCCTGGTTCCAGACCATGATCAACACTCGCGTCATTGATGCGGCCATGCCACGCCTTGCCGCAGACGCTCAATCGCCCTGGTGGGGGCAACATGGCAGCAGCGAGCATGGCGATCGCACTACGACGGTGAAACGGGCGTGGCAGGCGAGCCTTGCGCATCTGCGCGAAACGCTTGGTCAGGACTCGGCCAATTGGCAATGGGGCAAAGCGCACACCTTGACCCACAATCACCCGCTAGGCTCGCAGAAACCGCTGAACCTGCTGTTCAACGTCGGCCCCTTTGCCGCACCGGGCAGCCATGAAGTGCCGAACAACCTATCGGCGAAAATAGGCCCGGCGCCCTGGCCTGTCACCTATGGCCCCTCGACTCGGCGCCTGATCGACTTCGCCGATGTAGGTCAAGCACTGACCATCAACCCGGTCGGACAAAGCGGCGTGTTGTTCGACCCGCACTATGCCGATCAAGCCAAGGACTATATTGCAGGGAAATACCACAAGGCGCAGACGGGGGTGATTCCGGCGCAGAGCACCTTGCGGTTGTTGCCCGGTAAATAGAACATGGAAAAACCGAGGCCCGATCAATAGGGCCTCGGTTTACATACCATGCAACGCCAACTCGATCGCAGCGTGTCAATCACACCGCACTGCGGAGCAAGCCCGCTTTCATAGAGAAGGGCCAGTCGTTGGCTCAGATGGCAATCAGAACGCCGGCAATACTGCGCCGCTGTACTTCTTCTCGATGAAGGTTTTCACTTCCGGGCTGGTCAACGCCTTGGCCAGTTTCTGGATGGCATCGCTGTCCTTGTTGTCCGGACGCGCTACCAGGAAGTTCACGTATGGCGAGTCGGCACCTTCAATTACCAGCGCGTCCTTGGCAGGGTTCAGGCCAGCTTCCAGCGCATAGTTGGTGTTGATCATGTCCAGGTCGACCTGATCCAGTACCCGCGGCAGCATGGCCGACTCAAGTTCGCGGAACTTCAGCTTCTTCGGGTTCTCAGCGATGTCTTTTGGCGTTGCCAAGGCATTCTTTGGATCTTTCAGGGTGATCAGGCCAGCCTTTTGCAACAGCAGCAGGGCGCGGCCACTGTTGCTGCCTTCGTTAGGAATGGCAACCGTGGCGCCGTCCTTCAACTCGCTCAGGCTCTTGACCTTCTTCGAGTAACCACCGAAAGGTTCGACATGAACGCCGATCACTGTTTCCAGGTGCGTGCCTTTACCTTCATTGAAGTTCTTCAGGTAGGGCAAGGTCTGGAAGTAGTTGGCGTCCAGGCGCTTCTGATCAACTTGAACGTTTGGCTGCACGTAGTCGGTGAATACCTTGATCTCAAGGTCGACACCTTCTTTTGCCAGGGTCGGTTTGATCAGCTCAAGGATCTCGGCATGCGGTACAGGGGTAGCAGCGACCACCAGTTTTTCGCCAGCATGGGCAAAACCTGCAACCGACAGAGCGGCCGCCAGAGCAGTGAACAACAGAGCCTTTTTCATGCGCAGTCCTTATTCGAATACAGCGCCATCGGTCGACGGCAAAAAATAGGTTGCCAGTATTTTGATAGCTGGCGTGATGCGGACAATACCGATAATTTTTATACCAGAACAATATCTTTTAATTCAGCGCTTATTCCAAATAAGCATTGATCGAGCATGTTGGCTCGGCAAGACTTACACCGCACCATTGGTTAATCGCGACAACGCCTGCTCCAGCAAGGTCTGCAAGGCATGGCGCTCGCCTGCCAGCGCTCGATTGCACAATTGGTCGAGCTGGCTGGCCAGGGTTTGCAGCGGCGTTGGCAGGTTCAGGTGTTGCGGCAAAATCTCCTCGCCACTGTGCACCAGCAAGGCGAAGTGAATGACGTTTTCCAGCTCCCGGGTGTTGCCGGGCCAGCTGTGCAACTCCAGCACGCGCTGGGCCGCTTCGCTGATCAACGGCACCGCAAGGTTCAGCCGCGGGCTGTAGATACCCACGAAGTACTCCGCCAGCGGCAGAATATCGCCGACTCGCTCACGCAGCGCCGGCAGCTCCAGATGGCCCTCGCGCAAATAGTGATACAGACGGTCATGAAACTTGCCAGCACTGACCGCTTCATCCAGATCGATGCTCGACGCAGCCACCAGACGTACATCCACAGGGTTCGGTTGCTGGGCACCCACGCGGGTAACTTCGCGGTTTTCCAGGGCGGCGAGGAGCTTGGTCTGAATCGCTAGCGGCAAATCGGCTATTTCGTCCAGGTACAAGGTGCCGCCGTTGGCCGAGCCAAACCATCCAGCCCTGCTGCTGGCCGTACCGCCATGGGTGCCGGCGGTGTAACCGAACAGCTCGGCATCGGCATAGGTCGGGCTGATCGCCGCACAACTGACCGATACGAACAAGCCGCCCCGATCACTGGCACGGTGAATCTGCCGGGCCAACAACTCCTTGCCAGTGCCCGTCTCGCCGCGAATCAGCACGGGTAGCGCCAATGGCGCGAGCCGTTCAAGCTCCTCACGCAATTGCCGCGAACGCTGATCGACAAACACCAGCGCCTTGGCGCGAATGCTCAGCGGGCTTTTGTCCAACTCGGGAAAGGTCAGCAGCGGCTGACCGAAGGTGTCGTGACTACTCATGGCAAGCTCCCGCCGTCAGCATCTGGGGCCGGGCGTTGAATCTGGAGAAATGACAGGACCCGGAATCAGGCGCGGCGCAGCGCGTGCTGCTCCAGGCGATTCTGCAGGCGATACAGATAGGCGAAACCCTGCGCCCAGCGACGGTGCCCGGACTTCACATTGATATGCCCGGCGCCAGCAAGAAAGCCAACTTCGGCGCCCCAGGCACGCGCCAACTGCATCGCTCGCGGGGCGCTGATTGCCGGGTCGTTGTCGGAACTGACCACCTGGCTTGGAAACGGCAATACCTGCTGCGAAATCGGTGCAAAGTTGCGCAACGCCGGTGCACAGGTCGGACGCTCGACATCCGCTGGTGCTACCAACAACGCCCCGCGCACCCGACGCAGCAAGCTGACGCTGGCCTGTGCGGCCCAATGCGCAACCGTGATGCAGCCCAGGCTATGGGCAATCAGAATGACCGGCGAATCCTCCGCGGCCACGGCGTGCTCAAGTGCAGCAACCCAATCCTGACGCTGCGGAGTAAACCAGTCGTGCTGCTCGACCCGCGCACTGTTGGGCAGGACCTGCTGCCAGTGACTCTGCCAATGATCTTCTGGCGATCCTTGCCAGCCCGGCACAATCAGATAACGGATAGAGGTGTTGCGCATGGGGCGCCTCCTGCTGGGTTTCGCTTGCTTGAGGCTAAGTATAGGGCCGTGGTTATATCAGTAAAGGAATAAGAAGCTATTTATTAATAACCAAAAAACCATGCGTATACCCTACTTTTGCCGCTTGAAGCGTGTCACTAAAAAAAAGAGGCCATCCCCTGCCGAGGAATGGCCCCTGAAGACTTGCCTGACATATGTTGCTTAGCGAGCAGTGATCACCGACAGCTTGGTGATGCCCGCACGTTCGATCGAGGCCATGGCTCGCGCCACTTCGCCATAGTTCACGCCGTCGTCTGCCTGCAGTTGCACGCGCAGCTCCGGATCTTTGGCCTTGGCGGTCTGCAGACTGATTTCCAGTAGGTCCGGCTGAGTTTCGTCCTTGTTGATGAACAACTTGCCTGCGCCATCGATACTCACCACCAACGGGTCCTTCTGTTCGACCGGGGCCACCGCCTCGGTTTTTGGCAGGTTGATGGGAATGGCGTTGGTGAGCAGTGGCGCGGTTACGATAAACACCACCAGCAACACCAGCATCACGTCTACCAGCGGCGTTACGTTAATCTCACTGAGTACTTCGTCACTGTCCTGGGTTGAGAAAGCCATATCAGGAGGCCTCCTTCACTTTTTGCGGGCTGGCGTTGGCTGGCTTGTAGGCGGCTGGGTGAACCAGAACCCGGAAAGCGCTCTTCTGCGCCAGGCTGTAGAAGTCATGGGCGAAGTCATCGAGATCGGCAGCGGTGAGCTTCAAGCGGCGCAGAAAGTAGTTGTAAACCAGCACGGCCGGAACGGCGACGGCGATGCCCACACCCGTGGCGACCAGCGCCGCACCAATCGGACCGGCAACGGTTTCGAGGCTGGCAGAGCCTGCCGCGCTGATACCCTTCAGTGCTTCCATGATGCCCCACACCGTCCCGAACAGGCCGATGAACGGTGAGGTGCTGCCGATACTGGCGACCACGGCCAGGCCAGTTTCCAGGGAGCGTCGCTCACGCACGATCTGCTGGCGCAAGGCACGCTCCAGACGGTCCTGATGGTTGATGGCCTGGCTCAAGTCACTGGCTTGACCAGGCTCACCAACGGCAATCGCCGCGTAGCCTGCCTGTGCTACTCGAGCGGCGGCGCCGGGCTGGTTTTCACTCAGCTCTGCCGCCGCGTCCAGGCTGGAAGCGGCCCAGAATTGCTTGTGAAAGCGCTTGTCCTGGTTTTTCAAGCGTACAAACTGCACGCCCTTGACCAGGGCCAGGGCCCAAGTGACGACAGAAAAGCCCACCAGCAGCCAGATCACCGCGCTTTCGATGGATTCGAGGGGGGATGCCAATAACGTCATGATCAATACTCTCTCTATTTAGCGCGAATTAGTGGATCTTGAATTCGATGGGCACGCTCACCCAGCCATCGAGGGCCACGTCCCCCTGCTTGGCCGGAACAAAACTCCAGCGTTTGACCGCTTGCAATGCCGCCTCGTCGAGCTGCTGGCGACCGCTGCTTTTTTGCAGTTGAATGTCCCCGGGCTTGCCGCTGGCCAGCACATGCACCCGCAACAGAACCGTGCCTTCCCAACCCCGTCGGTGCGCCAGTGGCGGATATTCCGGTGCCGGATTCTTCAAGTAACCCGCGTTGGCTGAGGCCGGCGTCACCGGTGCAGGTGCCGGTGGTGCTGGCGGTTGTGGCGGCGCGGGCGGTTGCTCGACGGCCTTCGGTGCAGGCGTGGGTGCAGGCTTGGGTTGAGGTTTAACAACCGGCTTGGGCTTGGGTTTAGGCACCGGCTTAGGTGCAGGTTTGGTCGCCTGCTCATCGACCACTGGTGGCGGTGGCTCCACCACCGGTTGCGCAGGCGCAGGCGGTGGTGGCTCGGCCACAGGCGGCGCCGGTTGCGAAAACTCGATGGTCATCGGCGGAATTTCCGGCGGCACCACGGGCAGCTCCGGCGTAGGTGCCTGGCTGAGCCAATAGGCCACTGCGCCGTGCAGCGCCAGAGCAAAAACGCCCAAGAGCACTTTTTCTCGACGACCCAAGGTGCTTTTTGGCGGCCGCTGCAAACGCTGGTAAGCCAGAGGTACACGGTGTGGCCGGCCGAGGTCGACCAGCTCGCCGCTTGGCGTCTGGCGCCAAAGCACATCAAGCGTGGCGGCGGTCTGGACATTACCCATTGATCAGCTCCTGGAATCTCTGTGTGTTTCACCGATGGCAGCTCGACTGCCTTCGTTGGGCGAATCATCACTGCCCAATGCTTATTTCTTAAAGTAACTTTTATTTAAATAATTAGACTTAAAATGCATATATGAATGTACTACTTACCCCAACGCCCCGCCGTTCAAGGCTTTGCCTTAGCCATCGATTGGGTCATGCCTGCCACGCATTGAAAGTATTCGCGGCAGGCATCGGAAAACGTGCTCAGAAGTCGTAGCGTCCGGTCACCCCAAGGGTTCTCGGTGTACCCGCCAAGCCCTCATAACCGCCATTGGCAGCGCTCCAGAGGGTGGTGTAGTACGTCTTGTCAAAGGCGTTTTTCAGCCACAGCGAAACATCCCACTGCCCCTGACCGAGGTCGCCACGCAAACCGGTAGAGAAGTTGACGACGGCGTAGCTGGGAATCTGCGCGAAATCGGAGTCCTCGACCGTGCCCACTGCCTTGGAGCGGAATGCATAGCTGGCAGTGACGTAGGGCTGCAGGCCGTTATCCAGGTCCCACTGGTACTGGCCGTTGGCATTGCCGATCCACTTCGAGGCGCCGACTACCTGATGACCGGACAAATCACAGGCGGCAGGAGCGCCTGGCTGCAGGGCGACCTCCGGAGCGCATGGAGCGTCCTTGTAGGAGAGGTACCGAACATCGTTGTAGGAGCCGTTCAGGTTCAGTGTCAGGCCACGAATCGGCACCAAGGTACTTTCCACTTCCACCCCACGCGAGCGCACCGAGCCTGCGTTGGTCAGGTATTGCACGCGGTTGGCTTCGTCGTAGGCGTTGGTCTGGTAGCCATGTACCTCGGTCCAGAACAGGTTGGCGTTAAGTTGCAGGCGGCGATCCCAGAGGGTGCTCTTGAGGCCGAGCTCGGCATTGTTGGCGCGCTCGGTACCGACCAGCAGCGAATCGGCGCCTGCCACCGGCGCGGTCGCTACCGCCAGGTTGACCCCACCGGACTTCTCGCCATGGGACAAGGTGGCGTAGCCGAGAAGATCCTCGGTAAAGCGATAACTCAGGTTCAACAGCCCCGATGGGCTTGAGCTGTACTGGTTGAGATCGCCCGAGTTATAAGCACCCACCCGGCCCTGGCGGGCAGCTGCCGCCGCACCGCTCACATCAGCGCCACCCACAGGTGCGTCACGATTGACCCAGGCGCTTTTTTCTTCGTACGTGCCACGTACGCCAGCGGTAAAGTCCAGGCGCTCGGTAAGGTGCCAGGTGCCCTGAGCGAACAAGGCAAAGCTGTCGGTCTTGATATGTCCCTTGCCGAGGGTGGTGACATTGGCCAGGGCACCTGCCGGGGTACCGTTCCAGATGTCGGCTTGCGGCCCGTAATAGACAAAGGAGTTGTTATCCAGATCGGAGCCGAAGTAATACGCGCCCAGTACATAGTCGAAGAAGCCGCCGGTGGGCGACGCCAGGCGAAATTCCTGCGAGTACTGCTTGTCGCGAACGGACACCCCGGAGTTGTAAGCGGCAGGCACATTCAGGCCTTCGTCGTTGCGCGGGGTGAAATCCCACCAACGGTAGGAACTGACCGAGGTCAGGGTGAAGTCGTTGTCCAGGGTCCAGTTGGCTTCCAAGGAAGTGCCGCCCTGGAACACCGTTACCTGCTGGTCACTGTCGAGGTTGACCTTGCGCTTGCTGCCGTCGATCAGCGTTGCACCTGCCGCCTTGGCCCGCGTTTCGTAACGGTTGACGCCATTGATGGTCGGCCCGGTGCTGTACAGCAAGCGGGTGCCGGCACTGGAGTCTTCTTCGTTGTAATCGCCAATCCAGCGCAGGTTGAACTGCTCGTTGGGCTTGTACAGCAACTGACCACGAAAGCCCTGGCGTGAGCCGCCATTGAGAGTGTGGCCGTCATATTCGTTCTTGATGTCGCCATCGCTGCGGGTGCGGTAAGCCGAGATTCGTCCGGCCAGCTCATCACTCAATGGCCCGGACAAGGTGCCCTTGGTCTGGAAGTAACCATCCTCGCCCACCGAAGTTTCGATGCTGCGCTCAGGCGTGAAGCTGGGTGCACGAGTACTGATGTTGATGACCCCCGCGGTGGTGTTCTTGCCGAACAAGGTGCCTTGTGGGCCCCGCAGTACCTCAAGCTGCTCGATGTCCATGAGGTCGAACACCGCCATGCCCGGGCGACCGAGGTAAACGTTGTCCAGGTACAGGCCCACGCTGCCTTCCAGGCCATCGCTTGCAGGATTGTTGCCCAGGCCGCGAATCGACACGCTGGACTGGCGAGCATGCATGTAGGCGACGTTGACGCTCGGCACCAGTTGCTGCAAATCCTGAATACGGTAGACACGCTGGCTTTCCAACGCCTGGCCGTCGAGAACACTCATGGGTGTCGGCACGTCCTGGGCGCTTTCTTCGCGGCGCCGGGCGGTTACGGTAACAGTCTGGAGCTGGCTGTCACTGGCTTTCACGGCGGTGGTTTGCGTCTCGGCGGCCTGGGCCGGCAACCAGTGCGCGCTACTGGCCAGCAGCAGTGCAAGGGGCAGGCGCTGAAGCCGTCGTGACGAAAGCGGTACAAGGCGATGGGACGGGCTCATGGGCGGCTCCTGGCCAGAAATGTATATTCCTGACAGATATTTACTTATGGATTTAAATAGTTATTTCGAATAAGAGAGTGCCTTTATAAGGAGTCCGACACGGGCGGGGCAAATGCCTTTGGCCGATATTTTTCATGTGCAAAATGCATGGCAGACAGGCACACGAACGCGCTCGAAGACCGAGGCGTCGAGTGTCTAAACAGGAAGGTTTTGTCGCGCAGAAAAGACGCAGGAGCCAGCCTTGCTGGCGATCAGATCCGCGCAGTTTCAGGTGCGCGGTGTCTGGATCGCTGGCAAGACCAGCTCCTGTACATTTCTCGCAGAGAGGGTGTTAGATGTTGGCGACTTTCTGCCAGACCTTAGGCTTGAAGAACAACGTCTCGCCACGCGCCAAGCCACTCAGGCTGTCATGATCCTTGACCACCTCGGCTTCGATCAGCTCGCTCTGCCCTTCGACTTTCAACGTCACCCGAGTCGTTGCGCCCAATGGGCGGATATCACGCACTTCAGCTGCGTGATGACCTTCGACTTCATGGCGCGACAGCGACACTTCGTGGGGCCGGAACAAAACGTGGTTGCCTTCACTCAGGTGCAGGCGGTTGGAATCACCAAGGAAGTGATAAACGAAATCACTGGCCGGGTTCTCGTAGACATCACCCGGTGAACCGATCTGTTCGATTACACCCTTGTTCATCACCACGATACGGTCGGCGACTTCCATGGCCTCTTCCTGATCGTGGGTTACGAACACTGAGGTCAGATTGATGTCTTCGTGCAGGCGCGCCAGCCAGCGGCGCAGCTCTTTACGTACCTTGGCGTCGAGCGCACCGAAAGGTTCGTCGAGCAGCAGTACTTTGGGCTCTACCGCCAGCGCGCGTGCCAGGGCGATACGTTGGCGCTGGCCACCGGAAAGCTGTTCAGGGTAACGATCGCTGAGCCAGTCCAACTGGACCATGTTCAGCAACTCGTGAACCTTCTCGGCAATTTTGCTCTCGCTCGGACGCTCCCCCTTGGGCTTCATGCGCAGACCAAAAGCAACGTTGTCGAACACGCTCATGTGGCGGAACAACGCGTAATGCTGGAACACGAAGCCGACATTACGATCTCGCACGTCGTGCCCGGAGACATCTTCACCATGGAACACGATGCTGCCCTGATCCGGGGTTTCCAGCCCGGCGATGATCCGCAGCAACGTGGTTTTGCCGCAGCCCGAAGGACCAAGCAACGCCACCAGCTCGCCACTGTGGATATCCAGGTTGATGCTGTCCAGGGCCTGGAAAGCGTTGAAGCGCTTGCTGACATTACGAACTTCGATCGACATGAATTATTCCTCCGCGGCGCTATGGCGCAGGCGGTTAATGCGGGACTCGCTCCACTGCTTGAGCAGCAGGATGAAGAGCGCCAGGATCAGCAACAGGCTGGCCACGCTGAAGGCCGCGACATGGTTGTATTCGTTGTAAAGGATCTCGACATGCAGCGGCAAGGTGTTGGTCACCCCGCGAATGTGGCCGGAGACCACCGACACGGCACCGAACTCACCCATTGCCCGCGCAGTACAAAGCACCACGCCATAGATCAGGCCCCATTTGATGTTAGGCAGCGTTACATGCCAGAACATCTGCCAGCCATTGGCCCCCAGCAGGCGCGCAGCCTCTTCTTCCTGGGTTCCCTGCTCCTGCATCAGCGGGATCAGTTCACGGGCAACGAAGGGCACGGTGACAAAGATGGTTGCCAGCACAATGCCCGGCAAGGCAAACACGATCTGGATGTCATGGTCTTGCAGCCATGGCCCGAAAAAGCCCTGGGCACCAAACATCAACACATAGACCAGACCGGCAATGACCGGCGATACCGAGAAGGGTAGATCGATCAGCGTTACCAGAATGCTCTTGCCGCGAAAGGTGTATTTGCTCACGCACCAGGCAGCGCTGACGCCGAACACCAGGTTCAACGGCACCGAGATGGCCACGGCAATCAGCGTCAGTTTCAAGGCTGACAATGCGTCAGGCTCGAAGATCGCTTCAAAAAATGTACCCAGGCCCATTTTCAGGCCTTGAGACACCACGATAACCAGCGGCAGCAGCAGGAACAGAGCAAAGATCAACCAACCAAGGCTGATCAAAATGCGCCGTGAGGTGGAACTGCCACGGCGAGCGGCATTGGCCGAAGCGGCCGCGCCAAGGGTAGATGCAGACATGGACGTGGCCTCCTTCAAGGGGTTTCGATGCGCCGCTGCAGCAAGTTGATCAGCAGCAACAGAATGAAGGAAACCACCAGCATCATCACGCCGATGGCGGTAGCGCCGGTGTAGTCGTACTGGTCAAGTTTGACCATGATCAGCAGCGGCAAAATCTCGGTTTTCATCGGCATGTTACCGGCGATGAAAATCACCGAGCCGTACTCGCCGACACCGCGTGCAAACGCCAGGGCAAAGCCGGTCAGCCAGGCGGGCAACAGTGCCGGCAGTAGCACATAGCGAAACACCTGCAACGGCTTGGCGCCCAGGCAGGCAGCAGCTTCTTCGACTTCCCGAGGAATGTCAGCGAGTACCGGCTGCACCGTGCGCACCACGAACGGCAAGGTCACAAAGGTCAATGCCAGGGTGATGCCCAATGGGGTGTAGGCAATCTTGAAACCCAGATCGGTGGCGAACTGGCCGACCAGCCCTGCAGGGGCATACAACGCCGTCAGGGCGATACCGGCTACGGCAGTCGGCAGTGCAAACGGCAAGTCGATCATCGCCTCGATGATCTTGCGGCCCGGGAAGGTGTACCGCACCAGCACCCAAGCCAGCAACGTACCGATGATGCCGTTGATGATGGCGGCGAAGAGGGCAGTACCAAAGCTCAGCTTGAGAGCAGCGATTACTCGCGGCGCACTGATGATGGCCCAGAACTGCTCCCAGGTGAGCTGGGCGGCATGCACAAACATGGCCCCCAGCGGTATGAGCACAATCAGACTGAGGTACACCAAGGTGTAGCCCAGCGTCAGCCCGAAGCCGGGTATGACGGGGGAGATACGACGTGACATAAAGGTCCCTGGTTGAACGCACGAAGCCCGGGACAGATCCCGGGCCCATGCTGGCTACTGAACGGCGACTATCCTATCGGCCACGTTTCACTGCGCGGTGTAGATCTGGTCGAACACGCCACCATCATTGAAAAACTTGGGCTGGGCAGTTTTCCAGCCGCCGAAGTCTTTGTCGATAGTTACCAGGTCCAGTTTCGGGAACTGCTTGGCGTATTCGGCGGCGACTTTCTCATCACGCGGACGATAGAAGTTCTTTGCGGCGATGGTCTGCCCGGCTGGGCTGTACAGATGCTTGAGGTATTCCTCGGCAATTTTCTCGTTGCCCTTCTTCTCGGCGTTCTTGTCGACTACGGCCACAGGTGGCTCGGCGAGAATCGAAAGCGACGGTACAACGATGTCGAACTTGTCAGCGCCGCCGTCTTCCTTGAGCGCCAGGAAGGCTTCGTTTTCCCAGGCCAGCAACACGTCGCCCTGACCGTTGTTGACGAAGGTGATGGTCGAGCCACGAGCACCGGTGTCCAGTACCGGTACGTGCTGGAACAACTGCTTCACGTATTCCTGGGCCTTGGCTTCGCTACCGCCGGCTTTCAGGCCATAGGCCCAGGCGGCGAGGAAATTCCAGCGAGCGCCGCCGGATGTTTTCGGATTAGGGGTAATCACCGACACGTCTTTCTTGATCAGATCACCCCAGTCCTTGATGCCCTTGGGGTTGCCCTTGCGCACCAGAAACACGATGGTCGAGGTGTATGGAGTGCTGGCATCAGGCAGGCGGTTCTGCCAGCTGTCTGGCAGGGCCTTGCCCAGCTTGGCCACTTCGTCGATGTCACCGGCCAGCGCCAGGGTCACCACGTCGGCACGCAGCCCATCGATCACCGCTCGAGCCTGCTTGCCCGAACCGCCGTGGGACTGCTGGATCTTCACCTTGTCGCCCGGGTGAGCCTGTTGCCAGTGCTTGATGAACTCGGCGTTGTACTCCTGGTACAGCTCACGGGTCGGATCGTAGGAAACGTTCAACAACTCGTAATCCTTGGCGATAGCGGAACCGGCAAAAACGGCGCTGGCGAGTGCTGCCAGGGCATAACGGCGGATTGACATGGTGAAGCTCCCGATTGGCGTATTTTTCTAATTAGGCGGCGCATTCATCGCGGGGCATGCCCGCTCCCACCGGTATCAGCTGGGCTTGTTGCCGGGGTTCTGCAGGCGGAACTTTTCCTTACGTTCTATCTGCACGACCTGGGCGTTGTGCACGGTAATTTCTACCGCGCCAAAGCGCAGGTCGCGCAGCGCGCTCTGAATTTCGCGCAGGATGGTGGCTTCGTCCTGACCGTCAACGCTACGCAGAGATGCGCTCATGCTCGTGCTCCTATGAATAAAGGGACCCGTGCAGTTGCGTAACAGAAGGCGACTGCGCCTGGCTTGAGGGCAATCTTAGGGGGGCTTGATTATTCTTAAAAATACTATTTAAGAATTTTTATATAACCAAAAAACCTTTTGGCGGGACGTGGCCCCGCCATCAGGCCGGTCATTGCCAACGCAATTGCTGCGCTGGAACCGGTCGTCCAAACCAGTAGCCTTGCCCCAGCAGGCATTGATGCTCCAGCAAGAACTGCGCTTGCTCGGCCTGCTCAATACCTTCGGCAAGTACTTGCATACCCATGCTGTTGCCCAGTGCGATGATCACCCGGACAATCGCCGCATCATCCTCATCGCAGGGCAAGCCCGCCACAAAGCCCTGGTCGATCTTGAGTTTCTGTACCGGCAAACGCTTGAGCCGCAGCAATGACGAGTAACCGGTACCGAAGTCATCGATGGCCAAGCGCAGCCCCAGTTCACGCAAGCGATGCAACTGCTCCAGAGCGACCTCGGGGTTTTCCATTACCGCGCTTTCAGTTACTTCCAGCTCCAGCATGGCGGGGTCCAGACCGGTTTCATGCAGCACCCTGGCCACTTGCTGATACAGGTCTCGATGGCCAAAGAGGCGGCTGGAAATGTTCACTGCGACAAATTGCATTGGCTGCCCGCTGGCCTGCCACTGCACCATCTGCAAACAAGCCTGTTGCAGCACCCAGGTATCGATTTCGGCAATCAGCCCTGTGCGCTCGGCAATCGGTATGAACTCACCCGGCGCCACCAATCCGCGCTGCGGGTGCTGCCAGCGCACCAAGGCCTCAACGCCGATCATTGCGCCGCTGCTCAACTCGTGCACGGGCTGGTAATACACGCGCAGTTCTTCCTGCTCCAGTGCCCGGCGCAGTTCACCAGCAGTTTCGACGCGCTGTTGGGCATGGGCGGTCAGCTCTTCGGTATACAAGGCATAGTCGGCGCGACCACTGGCCTTGGCCTTGAACAACGCCGAGTCGGCATTGCGCAAAAGCTGTTCTGCGCTCAGGGCATCGCTTGGGAACAGACTGATGCCGATACTGACACTGACGAACAGGCTCTGGTTTTCGACCTCGAAGGGCTGCTTCATCACATCGATAATGCTTTGCGCCAATGCTGCAGCCTGTCCGACCTGCGGGCATTGCTCGGTAAGCACGGCAAACTCGTCGCCCCCCAGGCGCGCCAGGGTCACGCCGCTCCCCAGCAGCGTCCTGAGGCGCTCACCTACCAGCTTGAGCAACTGGTCACCTACATTGTGTCCAAGGCCATCGTTGATGCTCTGGAAGTGGTCCAGATCCAGCAGCAGCAAGGCACACCCGCGCTTGTTGGCCTGCGCTGCGGCCAGCGCCTGCTCGGCGCGATCGTTGAACAACATGCGGTTGGGCAAATCGGTAAGCGGGTCGTGATGAGCCAGGTAAGCCAGCTCCCGCTCAGAGTGCTTGATCGCGCTGATGTCACTGAACACCGCCACGTAGTGACTGAGTTCTCCGCTGTCGTCGTGAATGGCGCAGATGGTCTGCCATTGCGGGTACACCTCACCGCTCTTGCGCCGGTTCCAGATCTCTCCGCTCCACTCGCCTTTTTCAGCCAGCGTCGAATAGATCTCTTGGTAAAACTCCGGAGCATGGCGGCCTGATTTGAACTTGCTCGGTCGCTGACCGAGAACCTCGTCCTTTTCGTAGCCGGTAATGCGCATGAACGCGCGATTCACATGCACGATCACACCTTGCCGATCAGTTACCAGTACACCTTCGAGGGTACTGTCGAAAACCGCAGCGGCCATGCGCAGCCGCTCCCGGTCTTCGCGACGCAAGCGCGCACCAAGACCAATGAAACTCAACAAACGCGCACGGGAAGAGAAGATCAACAACGCACTGCACAGCACCCAAAGGTGAGAACTGAACAACTGCCAACGCGCCAGTTGCTCCGGGTTATTGATCAGGCTGACCAACAGCTGATCAGAAAGCGCCAGCCAGAGCACGGACAACACCAGATAAAGCGCAGCCATGCGCATGGCGTCTCGAACGGAAGCAGACATAAGATCCTGACAAGCCCACAAAAAATAATGGGGGATTATAGGGTAGAAACATCCCGTGACCTCCTATCTAAAAGGCCGACTGGTTTTATTTGTCCGTGCAGGGATAATGCTTGCGCTGTTCCCTAAGTTTTCGAGGGCCCAATCGCCTATGTGGTACCAAGGTTTGCTCAACTTGTCGGCTTGGCAACTGCTGGCAGTTACCCTGGTCATGACCCATGTGACCATCGTCAGTGTCACGGTCTACCTGCACCGATACTCAGCCCACCGTTCGCTGGAGTTGAACGCCGGGCTCAAGCACTTTTTCCGCTTCTGGCTGTGGTTGACCACCGCGCAGAACACTCGCGAGTGGACTGCCATCCACCGCAAGCACCACGCCAAGTGCGAAACCGTTGACGATCCGCACAGCCCGGTGATCCTGGGGCTGTCCACCGTGCTGCGCAAGGGTGCCGAACTGTATCGCAAAGAAGCGACCAACCCGGAAACCCTGCGTATCTACGGCAAGAACTGCCCTGAGGACTGGATCGAGCGCAACCTCTACTCGCGCTACAAGCTGGGCGGCATTGCCTTGATGGCGGTTATCGACTTGCTGTTGTTCGGCACCATCGGCATCACCATCTGGGCGGTGCAGATGATGTGGATTCCATTCTGGGCAGCCGGCGTCATCAATGGCCTTGGCCATGCCGTCGGCTACCGCAACTTCGAGTGCCGCGACGCCGCCACCAATCTGGTGCCCTGGGGCATCATCGTCGGTGGCGAAGAGCTGCACAACAATCACCATACCTACCCGAACTCGGCCAAGCTGTCGGTCAGACGCTGGGAGTTCGACATGGGTTGGGCATGGATCAAGCTGTTCTGCTTCCTGCGCCTGGCCAAGGTGCAGCGCGTTGCCCCTATCGCCCACCGCGTCGAAGGCAAGGGTCAGTTGGACATGGACACGGCAATGGCGATCCTCAACAACCGTTTCCAGATCATGGCCCAGTACCGCAAGCTGGTCATCGCGCCCTTGGTCAAACAGGAACTGGCGCGTGTCGATGATTCGGTTCGCCATCAATTCCGCCGCGCCAAGCGTCTGTTGTCACGGGAGACCAGTCTGCTGGAAGACCGTCATCACGCCCGCATCCAAACCATGCTCGAGCACAGCCAGGCACTCAAGACCATCTATGAGAAACGCCTGGCCCTGCAGCAAATCTGGCTGCGCACCAGCGCCAACGGCCACGACATGCTGGCGGCCATGAAAGACTGGGTACACGAGGCCGAAGCCAGCGGTATCCAATCGCTGCGCGACTTCGCCGCCCAGCTCAAAACCTACTCCCTGCGCCCGGCCTTGAGCTGACGCCGTTGATCGGCGCGCCCCATTGGGGGGCGCGCCTGTCGGAACTTCACCGCTTATTTTCACTCTGACTGGCACTACGCCCCTGTGGCGGGCCAGGTGATGGCCGCCCGCCTCTGTGTGAGAAGTTCCGCGCAAATGGTCAATAAGAAACCGTTGTCTCAACCCCACAGCACACCCCCTGAGTTCGCCCAGACTCTCCTGGCACTCATGCATGCGCAAGGCGAAGTGGCGCGCCTGAGCGAGCGAGAACAACTCTTCAGCTCGCTGCTCGATAGTGTCAATGCCGTGCTCTGGGCGTTCGACTGGGAATCGCGCCAGGTGCTTTACGTAAGCCCCGCGTACGAACGAATTTTTGGTCGCTCGGCGGGCCTGTTGCTGGCTGATTTCAACGAATGGCGCGACAGCATCTACCCTGACGACCTCGACTACGCAGAACGCAGCCTGGCCGAGGTGCTGGTCAAAGGCGCCGTGGAAGATCGCGAGTACCGCATCATCGATGCTGAAGGTCGTGTGCGCTGGATCAGTGACAAGTGCTTTATCAATCAACAGTCCGACAACAATGATCGACTGATCGTGGTTGGCATGGCAGAAGACATTACCGAGAAAAAGTTACTCGAAGGCGAACTGCAGCGCATGGCCACCACCGACGTGCTGACCCAAAGCAGCAACCGCCGACACTTCTTTGACTGTGCCGAGCAAGCCTTCGAAACCGCTCGTCGGGAGCAAACACCGTTGTCGTTCCTGTTGCTGGATATCGATGACTTCAAGCAAATCAACGACTCCTATGGCCATCAGGAAGGCGATGCAGTGCTTCAACGCATCGCCGACATTGGCAAAGCGGTGCTGCGCCGTGGCGACCTGTTTGGGCGCATTGGTGGAGAAGAGTTTGCGGCGGTGTTTCCGGGTTGCGGTCCGCAAATCGCCCAACAGATTGCCGAGCGTTTGCAGCGAGAGATTCAGCGCTTGAGCTTCAGTTATGAAGACCAGGCGTTCGGCGTAACGGTTAGCCAGGGGCTGACGGGCATCACCGGCCCAGACGCGTCACTGGACAGCCTCTTTGCCCGGGCGGATGCGGCGATGTATCAAGCCAAGCGGCAGGGCAAGAATCAGATCGTGATTGGCTAACTCCACGCTGAACAACGCACTCCCGGCGCAGGCGGCTGCTCAACCTTTGCGCAGGCGCATCAGCTCCGGCATTCCTACCTTCAACAGCCGCGCCGTCCTGCTTTCAGCCAACGCCTCCAGGCCCTGATCTGCCGGCAAGCGCGCCAACTGCCCAGCCAGGTTCATCACCAAGGCTTCGCGCGAATACACACCGCCGCCCAGTTGATAGATCGCAGCGATCAACTCACGCAGCTCCAGCGGCAAGCGCCAGCGAGTACGAAGCGCCGAGCCAAAAGCCGCCCCGTATTCATTGAGCGACAACTCGATACCATCCTCATCCAGCTCCCCGCCGGACAACCGCCATTCCTGCAGGCAACGTAGCAACGCCAGATCCCCCAGGCAATGCAACAGGCCTGCGCAGTAGCAACGTTCCTGGTCCAGCTCAAGCATGCGTGCCAGGGTGCGTGCGTATTCGGCAGCGTGCAATGACAGCGCCCAGAAATGCTCGGCGTGTTGCGACAGCAAAGGGTCGCTGAGCTTGGCACTGCGCTTGAGTGCCAGCCCCAGGATCAGGTTCATGCTCTGGGTGGTGCCCAGCTTGTTCAGTGCCTGCAACAACGTCTGCACGGCGCCATCACGGTGCAGCGCGGCGCTGTTGGCTGCCGCGATCAGTACCGCGGTTATTTGCGGGTCATTGCGGATTTCTTCTTCCAGCGTTTTCAGGTTGAGCCCCTGCGGGTTCAAGCTGCGCTTGATTGCCTGCTGCACGTCCGCCAGCAATGGTCCACCATCGGCCGTAGCCCGGCGCCCTTCGAGAAAGCGTGGCAAAGTCATGCCCGGCTGCAACGGTGGTACCGGACAGGCGATTTGCCCCCCAACCTTGATCAACAGCTCTTCCAGCCGATGGCGCAAGGAATCCATATTCAGCGGCTTGCTCAGGTAAGCCGTGGGCGCGAACGGCAACGCCTCGCGCACGCTGGCGCTGTCGCTACGGTTGCTCATGAGAATGAACGGCAATGCCGGTTGCCGACCTTTTGCTCGCACGTTGCGCAGCAGGTCGAGGCCATCGCCACCGGGCAACTCGCGCGCGGCAATAATCAAGTCAGGTTGGCAGGATAGCGCTGCCAATGCTTGCGAGCCGTCGGCACACACCTGTAAGCGCGCATCACAGCGCACACTCAAGAGCATCTGACTCAACATCTCCCGCACCCAGGGGTCGCCTTCGGCAATTAGCACACACGGTGCCGTGGGGGGGGTGGCAACGCTCATACTCAACTCTCCAATAATTCTCTACACGCAATCCAGCGCACCTTCCAGGGTGTCTCCTTGCAAGCAACCTTAGCTTCCTTGCATTCCTTTGGGCGAAAAAAAACCCGCCGAAGCGGGCTTTTCTTCTACTGCGTCACAGTTTACGCGAGTTCAGCAAAGCACTCTTCGATGATTGCCAGACCTTTGTCCAGTTGCTCATCAGGCGAGGTCAGTGGAACCAGAATACGCAGGACGTTGCCATAGGTGCCGCACGACAGCAGGATCAGACCCTTGTCGCGAGCCTTGGCTACAACCGAGGCAACTGCAGCAGCGTTAGGGGTCAGGGTACCGGCTTTTTCGACCACTTCAATGGCGATCATCGAGCCCAGGGCGCGCACTTCACCAATGATTGGGTGCTTGTCCTGAATCTTCTTCAGGCCAGCGACCAGGCGCTCGCCAACAGCCTGGCTGCGTTCCAGCAGCTTTTCTTCCTCGAACACTTCCATGACAGCCAGGGCCGCGGCGCAAGCGATCGGGCTACCCGCGTAGGTGCCACCCAGGCCGCCTGGAGCGATAGCGTCCATGTACTCGGCCTTGCCGCAGACACCGGCCAGTGGGAAGCCACCAGCGATGGATTTGGCGAAGGTAGTCAGGTCTGGAGCAACACCCATTTGCTCCATGGCAAAGAAGGTGCCGGTACGGCCAGCGCCAGTCTGCACTTCGTCAGCGATCAGCAGAATGCCGTGCTGGTCGCACAGTGCGCGCAGACGCTTCATGAACTCTTTAGGCGCGACGTAGAAACCACCTTCGCCCTGTACTGGCTCGAGGATGATTGCGGCGATGTCGCGCGCTTCGGCGTCGTTCTTGAAGATGCGCTCGATCGAAGCGATCGAGTCATCAACGCTGACACCGTGCAGTTCGTTCGGGTACAGAGCACGGAAGATGCCGCCTGGCATCAGGCCCATGCCAGCCGAGTAAGGAACGACTTTACCGGTCAGGCCCAAGGTCATCATGGTGCGACCGTGGTAAGCGCCAGTGAAGGCGATCACGCCGGCACGGCCAGTAGCGGCGCGAGCGATCTTGATGGCGTTTTCAACAGCTTCGGAACCGGTGGTAACCAGCAGGGTTTTCTTGGCAAAGTCGCCTGGCACCTTGGCGTTGATCTTTTCGCACAGTTCAACGTAAGGCTCGTAGGCCAGCACCTGGAAGCAGGTGTGAGTCAGCTTGTGCAGTTGGGCTTCAACGGCAGCGATGACCTTCGGGTGCACGTGACCGGTGTTCAGTACCGCGATGCCGCCGGCAAAGTCGATGAACTCACGGCCTTCGACGTCAGTGACGGTGGCGTTTTTTGCCGACTCGGCGAAGATCGGGTGGATCTGGCCAACACCGCGTGGAACAGCGGCGACACGACGTTGCATCAAAGATTCGTTGGTCTTGCTCATAATGTCCTCAATTCGCCACACGCAGGGTGGCGCGATTCAAGTCAGGGTGGTCGGTATTCAACTGCAGACAGCATGCGTTGATCGACTGCTGCAGGGGCCCAGACCACTGGGTGTACGGTGTAAAAAGGCCAGCGGGACGTCGCTCTCGCGCCCCGCTGGCAGAGGTAAAGCCTTACGCTGCGATCAGATGCTGATGCACAGGTATTTGATTTCCAGGTAGTCCTCGATGCCGTACTTGGAACCTTCGCGGCCCAGGCCCGAGGCCTTGATACCGCCGAACGGCGAGACTTCGTTGGAGATCAAACCGGTGTTGATGCCGACCATGCCGTACTCCAGCGCTTCAGCGACACGGAACACACGGCTCATGTCACGGGCGTAGAAGTACGAGGCCAGACCAAACTCGGTGTCGTTGGACATGGCAATAACTTCAGCCTCGTCCTTGAAACGGAACAGGGGTGCCAGCGGGCCAAAGGTTTCTTCCTTGGCGACTGCGGCGTTGTTCGGCACGTTGATCAAAACGGTTGGCTCGAAGAAGTTACCGTCGATCAGCTTGCCGCCGGTCAGTACCTGGGCGCCTTTGCCAACGGCGTCGGCAATGTGTTCCTGGACCTTGGCAACAGCCTTGCCATCGATCAGCGGACCGGTGGTGGTGCCGTCTTCCAGGCCGTTACCGATTTTCAGCTTGGCCACAGCAGCCTTGAGCTTCTCGGCGAAAGCATCGTAGACGCCGTCCTGAACGTAGATACGGTTGGCGCAGACGCAAGTCTGGCCGTTGTTGCGGTACTTGGAGATGATCGCGCCTTCAACGGCCTTATCCAGGTCAGCGTCGTCGAACACAATGAACGGTGCGTTACCGCCCAGCTCCAGGGAAACTTTCTTGATGTCCTTGGCGCATTCGGCCATCAGTTGGCGACCGATTTCGGTCGAACCGGTGAAGGACAGCTTGCGCACAATCGGGTTGCCAGTCAGCTCGCTGCCGATATCGCCAGCGCTACCGGTCACCACGCTCAGCACGCCAGCCGGGATACCGGCACGGTGGGCCAGCTCAACCAGGGCCAGAGCGGAGTACGGCGTTTGCGACGCAGGCTTGAGCACCATGGTGCAGCCAGCGGCCAGGGCCGGGCCGGCTTTACGGGTGATCATTGCCGCCGGGAAGTTCCACGGCGTGATCGCTGCGGTCACACCGATTGGCTGCTTGATAACGATCAGGCGCTTGTCTGGCTGATGGCCAGGAATGGTGTCACCGTAAACGCGCTTGGCTTCTTCAGCGAACCACTCGATAAAGGAAGCGGCATAGACGATTTCGCCCTTGGCTTCGGCCAGTGGCTTGCCTTGCTCGGTGGTCATCAGGCGGGCCAGGTCTTCCTGGTGCTCGATCATCAATTCGAACCAACGACGCAGCTTGCCAGCACGTTCTTTGGCGGTCAGCGCACGCCAGGCCGGCAGCGCCTTGTCGGCGGCCTCGATGGCGCGACGGGTTTCGGCAGCGCCCATCTTCGGCACAGTGCCGATGATCTCGCCGGTAGCCGGGTTATTAACCTTGATGGTCTGACCGTTGTCCGCGTCCAACCACACGCCATCGATGAAGGCTTGCTGGCGGAACAACTGGGCGTCTTTAAGCTGCATGTCGGCTTCCTTAACGGCACCGTACAGACACGGCGCGAATTATTGATTGTAGAAAAAGGAGAGCGTTTGAAATCTCAAACGAATCCTAGGAGCAACGGGGGAAAAGGACAATAGGGTGTTCGAAAAAAAGAACAAAAAGCGCTACATGGCGACCTTTTTCAGATCAACGTTACCTTTAAGCCCTAGCGTGTGCAAAATCGAACACAGCCCGTTACGGCGATGGACGCCGCCAGTCTAGATGGGTATCATGGCGCCCGCGTTGCACTCGTAGCTCAGCTGGATAGAGTACTGCCCTCCGAAGGCAGGGGTCGTGGGTTCGAATCCCGCCGAGTGCGCCATCTTCTTTCCCTTTGGTTCCAAGGGGTTGGCGCTTCTGCCGAAAACCAGTCCTAGTCCTGAAAGTCGTTTTTGCCACAAATTTGCCACACTCAAGCGTGGCGGGAATGGCGAAAGCGAAATCGACCGAGACATCTTTGTCTCTCGAGTCGAGGCGTCGCAACCCTCACCTCTTCCGATTTTGCCCGCTACCGTGATGAGGCGATTACCAGGTCGGGTTGTTAGTACCTTTTTATGGTCAATTTAACCTCGACTGATGAGGGTAAATTGTACCCAGCACCAATCTATGCATTGATTTAAAAGGGTTTTTACTCTGGCATGGTTTTTGAGAAGCCTAATCTGCTTCTTAGAGTCCATTGGAGAAACCTATGCGTTATGTGATTGCGTTCAGCTGCATGTTGCTATGTGCGTCGGCATTGGCTGACGAAGTTATTTCTGAGGTACCCGACAATACTGTAGGTGGTGGTTTCGGCGCCGGGTCAGGAGTGTTACTTGGAGGGGCGCTTGGAGGGCCAATTGGCGCTCTGGTCGGTGCAGGGATCGGGGCCTTGGGCGGTGCTGAGGTTCAAGAGGTGACCGGTGCCAGCGGCCGTGCGTATGTTGTGCGCGATGAGCAGGGGCACGAGCGAACTGTGCGCTCGCCAAATGGCAAATTCCAGATCGGCCAGCAAGTAAGTGTCAGAGGCGACCGTCTCAAGCCCCTCTAACGTGATACATAGACAAGAGTGCATGGATACTTGCTACGGGACCGTCATTATCTGCCGACGACGGTGCTGCGTTTTTCCAGTGTGAGGCCGTTCAGTTGAGCGTGATGAATCCAAAGCCGTTGCGCTGTTCCTGCTTCAACCAGACTTTTAGGACTCCGAAGGCAGGGGTCGTGGGTTCGAATCCCGCCGAGTGCGCCATATATATGAAAGGCCCAGGTAAAAACCTGGGCCTTTTTTTGTGCCTGCAACACCCTGTTCAGGCTTGTGCCTCGCCCTCAATCAACTGGCCCTGCGCCGGTACATTGCCGTGCACCGCCGAATACCTCGCCAACTGGCCCAGGCGCAAGTCCAACGCCTGCAGCAGACGGTTGCGGGTGTTGGTTACTTCCGTTCTGTTGAACAGCCCCGGCTCCACCGTGTACAGGTTGAATTTCTGGTTGATCTCGGCCGGCGAGAAGATGCTGAAATTGCGTTCCGCATTGTGGTTGTAGAGCGCAACCATGGTGCCGGTCTGGCTATCGGCCGGGCGCGCAAACAACATACTGATGTACTGCCCTTCACGAATGCGCACATCACTGTTGCTGAACTGGAAACACGCTTCCCGGTCGTCCTGCAGGCGAACCCAGAACTCGTGCTCCTGAATGTTGTGACTGCTGACATGCATCGATGACGAACTGCCACCCACCGAGCCGTAACCATTGATCATGTAGCCGCCACCGGAACTGTGCGAATGGCTGGCACTCATGTGCGTCTGGTTGCGTTTCTGGCTATCGAGCACGTGCCCGCTGAGCACGAAGAAGTGCAATTGGCGGTCGAAGTGGTTGAACGGCTCATCGATGAAGTTGGGGTCTTCGGCCGACAGGCTGACGTCGTACATGGTACGAATCATTTCATCGCGTGCGGCCTTGTCGTGCTTGGCACGCTCCTTGAGCTCGGCGCGATGCACCTTGGCATCATCTATCGCCTTGAGTGCCTGGGCCTTGAGGATGGGGGTCTTTTCACTGGCGTAGGCGGCGGCCTTCTCGCTGGCTTCCTTTAATACCGGCGCCGCCTTCTGGCCAGCTTCGACTGCAAGCTCCTTGGCTTTTGTCAATGCCTGAGCTGCTTTGGCAGCCAGTTCGGGGTTGGCGTCGACGGCTTTCTTTTTCAGGTCATCCCAGAGACTCATTCTCTATCCTCTCAACGCTTCATCAATGAACAGGCGCGCACGGCGCTGCGCCAGAGAGTCTACCTACAAGCCGTAAGTTTTCTTTGCTGTTGATGCATGAATGTCAGATTTTATTTCGAACGCTCGAAATTACTGGCTGTTTGGCCGTCCTAGGAAATACCCTACTCGGTCTGTCGATGTCCGTCTGATTGTCCCTAGGAACTCGTCCCTCTAGGCTCCAATCCGTCACCGAAAACTCGGTGATCGGGTGTGGTAACCCGGGTTTGCGATTTCTTGTGCAGTCTATGGCGGCTGTACGCGGGAGGCCTTCGGGCCTGCTGGGAGCTCGCACCCGGTTTACCACTCCGTGTACAGCTGCCACCCATTCGTGTGGTAACGGGTGATGGTGTCAGCTCCAACTAGCGAGTACTGACATGAAAAAAATCGTCCCCGACCCACCTTTAGGTCATTCCGTCGCCACCGCCAACACCATCTTTGGCAGTTGCCAGGCGGGACACTCTCCCCTGTTCGCCGTCTGCTCCGGCATCGCTGCCCATGATGCGCTGGTGCATGCTTCGCTGTACCTGAGCTGCGCTTACGACACCGGCTACAAAGCCTTCGACGACATCGATCCGGCCAACAAGAACTTCCTCTGGTCGACCCTGCATTCAGTGGAGATGGCCAAAGGGCTGGTTGAAGCCTTGCTTGATGGCATAGAAGAGCGGGCCTGCAGTAACCTTAACAATCCATGACCGGCAGGCGCGGGCCCTGCTCCGCGGTCGGCTGCGCAGCAGACGTATAACCTGAATGCGCGCTGCTTCTACCCCCACCAGACAGCCAGGTTTGATTGCTTGTTTACCCCGGATCACGGTGCAAGGCCTGCCATACGGAACACATAGCAATTTGCCATCCATTTGAATTGACGACTTCTGCGCATGTCGTTAGTGTTGCTCAACATTTCGGGCGCCTCTCTCACAGGGGGCGCCCGATGCTTATTGGAAGAGCGAAAGGGTAGGACAAGGATGCGCGGAGTACTGCTACGCAGCGGTAAAAGTGAACAATTCACTGCACTGGGAGAAACGGGTCAACCGGTCTACCGGGCTGCGCTACAACTTCGTGAAGCGATTCGGCGTAAAAACCCCGACCATCCCGAGCTGATCGAGCACCTTGCAATCCCTCAAACCGACGAGCTTGGCAGCAAGATCGATTGGTACAGCGATCGCCTTGGCGATGTTATTCCCTGGAGCAGCGCGACCGAAGAAGAACGCGCACCGGCTCGTGCACAGCTGGAACTGCTGCAAAGCAAAATTATCGACCTGAGCAACGACCTGCTGGGTCTGGACGCCAATGGTCAACCTAAACCGGGGACCAAACCTGGCGCTCAAGGTGACCGGACGGTGTTCGGCAAGCTGCTGACCTGTGTAGTGCCCTTCCCTGACGAAAATTTCGTTTACCTGGTCGATGGCAAGCCTGTTCTGACTTTCTGGGGTTTTATTCACGCTGGCGCCGAACGCAGCCGAGAGCCCCTGCACTGCCTCTATCCAAAAACAGCCAAAGTCGTCGAGCCTGTTTCGCCGCCGCCAGTACCGCCCGTGGTGCCACCCGTAGTGCCACCCCTACAGCCCGAAGTCGCACCGGTTATCAACGCAGTCGCCAAACGCCCCTGGTGGCGGTATTTGCTCTGGCTGTTGGCGCTGTTGCTGTTGCTGGCCTTGCTTTTCGGCCTACGTGGTTGCTGGCCAGGCTTGGGCTTTGGCGGGTTGCCGCTGGCCGAGCTGCCTAAACACGAGGTAAACATTCCCAGCGGAAAAACAATCGAGCCTTCAGTCAATGGCCAACAAGTGCCGGGCGCGGTAATAGGTACCAATACCGATACGGGTCTGATTCAAGGCCAAGGTGACGCTGGACGCATCGAGCCTGCTCCTGAGCCCGGCGTGCTTCAAGCGCCTGAGTCCAATAACTCGGAAACGGGTGACCCGCAGGCCGACGCATCGAAAACCGAAGCGCCTCAACCCCCGGACGACAAAGCGCCCACGCCGCCACAAATTGCTGAAGACCAACAACCTCAAACACCACCTGAGCTACCAGACGAGCCGCAACCTCAGTCGGCCCAATTGACCATTCCGCCCAATGCAGGCAACGGCGCTGCAGATTTCCTTAACGGCAACTACAACGGTGCCGGCATTCAGGAAGTGGGCACCGGCAAGCCGCTGAGCCTCAAGTACGACTTCCAGAACGGCAAGGGCCAGGCCACGGTAAAACGCCCCGACGGCGTGCGCTGCAATGCTCCGGTAGTAGCGGCAATGAATGGCGGCAACTTGTCGATTACCAGTGAAGCGCAAGCAGCTTGTGCTGACGGCAGCAGCTACGACCTCCCCCAAGTGAATTGCAAACCAGGCGCCAACAGCATCGCCGGCTGCACCGGTAACTACGGTGCGAGCGAGTTCGACATGCTGATGGAACAAGCCGGCCAATAACACGAGAAGCGCATACGATGTTGCCTGAAATCACTCAGTTCGAAGAAACGGTCACGCTGGTCAGCGATACCGGAATTCAGTTCATGGACTTCGCCTTGTACCTGGGGCCCGATGAACAGGCCGGCAAGTTCGTTCAGCTCAACAATGGCATGGTTCCGACCCGCCTGTTGTGGTCCAAGGAATACAAGGACTTCTACGAGCCCGAGCCCGACAAAGTGGTTCAGGTGGAGTTCGACTCCACCGAAGACAACCATTTCCGCTTGAGCATGGAAGAGAGCCTTAAGCTGTTCGACGGCATCTGGCTACCGGTTCCCTTCTTGCGCTTCATGCCGCCATACCGTTATGACGAAGGGCCGAACAACTGGTCGCGGATGCGGCTGGTCAAGTTGCCTGAGCCTGACCTCGACGGTAATACCCACCGCCTGACCCTGGCCTTCGACTGCCGCATCATGAAGAACGTCGAAGGCGCCGCCTACCTGGCGCCAAGCGAAGAAGACGTACGCTCCGGTGTGGCCTTCAAGGTGGCTTGCAGCGCACGCGAGTATGGCTGGTTTCTGACCAATAGCTGGATCCGTGAATGGTTGACCGAACTGTACACCGACGCTCGCGCCGAATGGACGCGTGAGCGCCTGGACCGAGAGCTGCAAGGCAACCGTCACATCGCCCACTACCTCAACCTGCTGAGCCTGCTACGTCGCCCTACCCCGGCCGAACAAAGCACCGAGAAGCCCAAGGTCGAGATCCCGGAAGTCAAAGTAGTCGCCAACGATGCCCAGGGTATCGTACTGCCGATCAAGGTTGACTTGGTGCTGGACGTCGGCAACTCGCGGACCTGCGGCATCCTGATTGAGGACCACGGCCAGGCCGGTGCAGGTATGCGCAACAACTATGTGCTGGAACTGCGCGATCTGACCGAGCCACACCATATCTATAACCAGGCGTTCGAAAGCCGGGTCGAATTCACTCGTGCCTCTTTCGGCAATGACCAACTGTCGAGCAAGAGCGGCCGCCACGATGCATTCCAGTGGCCGACTTTTGCTCGCGTTGGTGGTGAGGCAGCGCGCCTGGCCAGTCGCCGTCGCGGTACCGAAGGGTCCACCGGGCTGTCCAGCCCGAAACGCTATTTGTGGGACGAGAAGTCCTACGGTCATGGCTGGCGTTTCAATACCGCCTACTTGAAAGCCAGCGACGAACCAGAAGCGATCGCCGCACCTTTCTCGAACCTGATCAACGACCTCGGCCAGGCCCTGTACCTGCCGCCAAAAAACGATATGCAGGTATTCACCCCGCATTATTCGCGCAGCAACCTGATGACCTTCATGCTTGCCGAAGTCGTGACCCAGGCGCTGTCGCAAATCAACAGCCCGGCACAGCGTTCACGCCAGGGCCATGCCCGGGTACCGCGCTTACTCAACAGCATCACCTTGACTGTACCGCCAGGCATGCCCCAGGCAGAGCGCAGCATCCTCAGCAATCGGATGTTCGAAGCCGTCGGCCTGGTGTGGAAAAGCCTCGGCTGGCATGAAGGTGACAGCAACCCATTCAAGGACAAAAGCGTCGTACCGCGCACGCCGTTGCCGAGCATCCGTGTGGAATGGGACGAGGCCAGTTGCGGCCAGTTGGTCTACTTGTACAACGAGATCAGCGAGAACTTTGCCGGTCACCCGGAAGAGTTTTTCGCCACGCTGGCCCGTCCGGACAAAACCGAAAGCGAACAAGTAACCCTGGCGACCATCGATATCGGTGGCGGCACCACAGACGTGGTGATTACTGACTACCGTCTGGATCGTGGTGCCAATGGCGGTAATGGCGCCAACGTGCACATCGTGCCTGATCAACGCTTTCGTGATGGTTTCAAGATCGCTGGCGACGACATCCTTCTGGATGTGATCCGCGAATTCATTCTGCCTTCGTTCAAGCGCGCCTTGCAGCAAGCCGGTGTACCCGCCCCGGATGCGCTGATGTCGCGCCTGTGCGGTAACGGCGAAGCCAGTGCCCAGGAACGAGTTCTGCGCCAGCAACTCAACCTTCAGGTGTTCGTACCGCTGGGCCTGGCATTGCTCAAGGCCTATGAACAATATGATCCTGAAACACCCTTGCCCGTGGTCGAACAAAGTTGGCAACAACTGCTCGGCGAGGCGAAGGTCAACGACAGTGTGCTGGAATTCGTCAATGCTGCGGTTCGCCGTGAAGTCGGCCGGGATGGCACGCTGGAGCTGCTGAGTACGCCGCTCGCGCTGAACCTTGAAGAGGTGCATCTGGCCTTTATTGGCGGGCAGATCAACATCACCAAGGTGTTGAGCGAATTGTGCGAGGTGATTTCTCACTATCCGTGCGACGTCTTGCTGTTGACCGGGCGTCCGTCACGCCTGCCAGGTATCCAGGCATTCATTCGCCAACGCCTGCCCCTGCCTCCGGGACGCATTCTGCCATTGCAGAACTACCGCACCGGTGGCTGGTATCCGTTCCATAAGAACGGCCTGATCGACGACCCGAAAAGCACGGCATCGGTTGGCGCCATGATTTGCCTGCTGTGTGCCAAGCACAGTGTGCCGAACTTCTATTTCCGCACCGCTGCGCTCAAGCCGTACTCGACCGTCAAGCATTTCGGCCAGATCGATAACGCCGGCACCATCAAGCATGGCGATGTGCTCTATCACAACCTTACCTCTGACCGCGGCCGCATCGAGTTGCCGGTTGTCGGCGAGGGCGAAGAGCGTGGTACGCCATGGCTGGAAATGCGTGGCGATATGCACCTGGGCTACCGGCAACTGGCCGCCGAGCGCTGGTCAGCTTCGCCGCTCTATACCCTGCGATTCACCACTCGTGGCAGTCGAAATTTCTCCCAGGCTGTTGGCAAGGATGGTGAAGCGCCGGTGCTGCGCATTCGCCTGGCGGTAGACGAGCCTTCGGACCTGCTGCTCGAGCAAGGACTGATCAGCGACAAGCTGATTATTTCTGATCTGAAATCGAACATTCAGGATGCCGACTTCGATTTCGAACGGGATCTTGAGCTTTCACTCAACACCATGCCTACCGGCAACCTGAGTGACAGTGACTATTGGCTCGACAGCGGGAACGTCAAAGGAAAATGAGCAAACTAACGCCAAAGCAGCAACAACTGACCGGCGCTTGGGGCGCCGTCCACAAGGGTGCAGGCGAAGCACTGACGTGGATCGAACAGGTCCGTGGCAACGCCGCCAGTGTCGAGGCCGAGGCCGACGGCCTGAGCCTGCGCCTGCACCGCGCACGCAACCTGGCCAAGAACCTGCAACAGGCCGCTGAAACGCCGATGGTAATCGGCTTTTTCGGCATGTCCCAGGCTGGCAAGTCGTACCTGATTTCCTCTCTGGCTGCCGACACTGAGGGCAATCTGACGACAGACTTCGCAGGGGAGCCTTTCAACTTCCTTGAGCACGTCAACCCTCCAGGTTCGGGTAAGGAAGCTACCGGTGTAGTGACCCGATTCAGTTCCTCGGCGCAGCCTAGCCCTGATGCCAACTATCCCGTGGAATTGAAGCTGTTCAGCGAAATCGAAGTAGCGAAAATGCTCGCCAACACCTGGTTCGAAGACTTCAACCAGGACAAATTCGATTACGAGTTCGACGAGCAACGTATTCAGTCAGCCCTTTCGGGATTCGAGGG
Organism: Pseudomonas sp. DG56-2; assembly: GCF_004803755.1. NCBI lineage: Bacteria > Pseudomonadati > Pseudomonadota > Gammaproteobacteria > Pseudomonadales > Pseudomonadaceae > Pseudomonas > Pseudomonas sp. DG56-2. Next base: position 172,340 of record NZ_CP032311.1, on the reverse strand, counting down.
GCGTGAAACAGAAAACCTTCAGCCAGGTGTAAGCGCTGACGATGTGGTTGCGCTTTGGGACTATCTCAATGGCAACTATGAGAAGGCGGTACGCAAACTGGGCGAGACTTACTGGCCGCGCGTTTTGAAGCTGGCGCCGCGTCTGAATTACCGTCAGCGCGCCAAGTTGTTTTCGATCCTCTGGGGCGAGCAATCGCTGCTGACTGAAGTCTACGAGCAGTTGGTTGGCGCGCTGCACAAACTGGGGCACCCGCAGACGGTGTTCGCTCCAGTGAGCGCACTGGTCGAAAAAGTGGACGGAACCTACCTTCAGGTTCAGAACATCATGAACGTCGACACGCTGGGGCGTTTGGGCACCAGCCGCGACAATCCGATTACCATCCTGCCGATGCGTGACGGCAAGCCTCAGACACCTGTTGGGATAACCATCGGCCAATTGGCCGCGTTAACGGTGGAGATGACCTTCCGCCTGACCAACCAGCCCCAGGCCGACTTGCTCAAAGACGCGGACCTGCTCGACTTCCCTGGTTACCGCACCCGTTTTCAATTGATGAAAATCGAAGAAGCCCAAGGGTCCGGCATCCAGGAAACCAATCCTGTTTCGAACCTGCTCTTGCGTGGCAAGGTCGCCTATCTGTTCGAGCGCTACAGCGACACCCAGCAGATGAACGCCCTGGTCATGTGCACCAGTACCAAAGTACAGGCGGATGTGGTCACCATCGGCCCGGTGCTGACACGCTGGATTCAAACCACTCAAGGTGCAACACCCAAAGAACGAAGCCACCGAGCACCGGGACTTATCTGGGCGCTGACCATGCTCGATGTATTCATCGGCACAACCCACGACAAGAAGAAGCAAGCGCTGCCTGAGCTTTGGCAGAACATGATGACCATGACGCTGATCGAGCGCTTCGGCAATCTGGAATGGATGAAAGACTGGTCGGGTGCGCCGTTCAACAACACCTTCCTGGTGCGCAAGCCCCGATTCGCCTGCACCTTCATTGACAGGGATGCCAACGGCGATGAATGTGCTTTCCACAGTGAACAGCACGTGCAGGATTTGACCGAGACCTTCGTCGGCCACCCTACCGTTCAACGTCATGTGAAAGATCCGCAGGAAGCCTTCGCGGCGATGCTGGGCCTGAACAACGGCGGCATTACTCGATTCAGTGACAACTTCAAGAATGTGGCCAACATTGACTTCAAATTGAGCCGCATCGAGGAACAACTACATCAGTGCCGAACCGACCTTCTGGAACACGGCATGCACGTCTGGCGCGAAGAGGACTTCGAGCAACTGCTGAACAAGAAACGCCAGAAAACCCAATACCTGCTCGATAACCTGGGCGCCGACCCGGATGTCATCGGGGATTTGATCCATGCGCTGCAATTGCCTGTCGAGCAACTGCGCGAGCTGTACCTGGGTGGCGTGTACGACATTGATGGTTTGGACGCCGAAGCGGAGTCTGAACCAGAGCCGGCACACAGGGCGCCCGCCAACAAGGCACCTGCGTTGAACTTCGGCAACATGTTTGCCAACTCTCAGGCTGAGTCTGCCGCAGCCGCGAAGAAACCCCTGGCCCAGCGCCTGACACCTGAGCAACGCTTCGCCCGCGCCGCGCTGAAGGCCTGGATCAAGCATATGCGTGATGTCGGCACACGCATTCTGCTGCTCAACAGCCTGCGCATGAGCAAAGAACTGGTCGATGCCCTCACCGAAGAGCTGATCAGTGCTGTGCGCAGCAACGCCTTCATGGCGGAACTGGATCTTGCGGTATCGCGCCGTGCGCAAGGTGGCATTCACCGTGACCAACTGGTGCAGCGTCAGGTGCTGTCCGTTCAGTTGTTGATGCGTGACTTCCTTTCCTGGTTCGGCTTGCTTGCCAAGCCTGAAGCCGAGCGGCCCAACAGCCTGTTGGGCGACCGGACGCCAGTGTTCAGCTTCTATCGCTCGGTACCGGCGGGCGACCTGCCGCAATTGTCAGAGCAGCCGACCCACCAGGAACAACGCTACCAAGTGGATTGGTTGTCGGGCCTGGCTTGGCTCACTCAGGAAAACGCCAAAAGCGGCGCCGACCCCGAAATTACCACTGAGCAGCGCCGCCAACTGGCTGTTCTGTTGAACACATTCGAAGCGAGTTGATTGCATGAGTATCAAAGTTGATGTGCTGCCGTTGGACGACAACACGCCGGGCATGGGGTGGCTGCGGCTCAGCGGTTGGACAGGCGCCAGCGAAGGGCTGGAGTATTCAGTGCAAAGCAGCCAGTCCCGTGAGTTTTTGCAGCCAGGCAAACAGTGGACAACCGTTGCCCATTGGTTCGCCCTGCCGGGGCTGACACCTGCTGAAGGTACGGACGCCCTACAGGTTCAGGTTGGCCCGGATCTGATCGACCCGCTGCTGGCTGCCAGCGGCAATGCCAACTTCCGCATCACGCTGAATCACGCGGGTCAGACTGAAGCAACCATGGTGCGTTTGGACAAGCACTTGCTGGCTTCCATCGCTTCGACTGGGGCGAAAAAGCCCGAGCTAACACCGCCACCTGCACCAGCTCCAGCTCCAGCTCCAGCTCCAATTCCCGTACCGGAGCCGGAGCTCTCTGACGCTGCACCGGAACCTCTGATCGAAACGCCCATCACTGCAGAACCTATTTCTGAACCTGTGTCGGCTAACGCTGCGTCAGTGAAGAAAAGTCGCTGGATGCCGGGACTACTGCTGTTGTTGATCGTGCTGCTGGCAGTTGCTGCTGGTCTGTGGTGGTTCAAGCAGCAGCCCGAGCCAGTGGCCAGCTTACCGCCAGCGCCTGAACCTGATACGACGACAACGGCGCCAGCACCAGCGTGCTCCTTGGAAAGCATGCAGAGCCTGCAGGAACTGGCCTTTGTCCAAAGCTGTATTCAGAAGGCCCCAGGTAGCGCAGCGCTGTTGGAAGTGATCAACGTGGCCAAGGCCAACAACAACTGCAACGTGGCTCAGCGTCTGTACGCCAACCGCGCGCAAAGCGGCGATATTCTGATCGCCACCGCCTACGCCCACGAGTACGACCCCAAGTTTCACCAGCCAAGTGAATGCTTCAAGGCGCCAGACAATGCCACTGCGGCGTACTGGTACGAGACCATTCTCGGTTTCGATGCAACCAACGCCGACGCCAAGCAGCGTTACGAGGAGCTCAAGTAATGGCTTTGCACTTGCGCACCCTGAGCGCCGCTCTGCTGGCCTTGAGCCTGAGCCCGGTTTTGCAGGCGGCTGATCAGCCGTTGCTGCAAGCCGGCAAGAAGACCCTGTTCCAGCGCGTGCTGACCACGCCCACCTGCAAACTCGGTACCGCCGCTGGTGATGCAGCTGGCACCGCGCAGCCCGCCTTCAGCCGCTTCTACGTGTACGAACGCAGCACGCTTGGTGCGCAGGAATGGCTTCGCGTCGGCCCTGATACCCAGGGCAAGAGCATTGGCTGGTTGCCAGGTGATTGCACCGTCGAATGGAAGATGCAACTGACCCTGGCGTTCACCAACCCGGCCAACCGTGACCGTCTGATGTTCTTCAAGGAACGCAGCCAGCTCGAAGGCATTCTTGACGCGCCAGACCCGGTCAGCCAAGTCGCGCCATTGCGTGCCCAGCTCAAGAAGGGTGTCGATGCGCCAGGTGTGCTGGCCCAGGAACCGGAATACTTCGTCGACCTGCAGAAGAACTTCTACCTGCTGCCAGTGCTGAGCGGCGAAGAAGTCATGACAGAAGAAGGCTTCCGTACCCGCATTCTCAACGTCGCCTCGGTGAGCAAGGCTGACGCGGCCAGCACACCGACCGCAAACACGGCTGCTGCCACCAAGACCCAGATGAAGGCCTTCAGCGCAGCAGTGGTTTTTGTCATCGACTCGACGATTTCGATGGATCCCTATATCGATCGTACCCGCGAGGCGATCAAGCGGGTGTATGCACAGATCGAGAAGGAAAATCTCGGCAAGCAGGTCAAGTTCGGTCTGGTCGCCTACCGTTCCAGCACCAAGGCCGTGCCTGGGCTTGAGTACGTCAGCAAGATGTACGCCGACCCGAACACCGTAACCGACGGTGCTGACTTCATGGCCAAGGTCGCTGACCTCAAGCAGGCCAAAGTTTCCAGCAGCACCTTCGATGAAGATGCCTACGCGGGCGTGATGCACGCTGTGGATAAGGTGGAATGGAGCCAGTTCGGCGCCCGCTACGTGGTGCTTATCACCGACGCTGGTGCCATCGATGGCACCGACAAGCTTTCGGGGACCGGCCTGGGTGCCGAGCAGGTCAAGATCGAAGCCAGCAACCCTGGCGTCGCCCTTTATACCTTGCACCTGAAAACCCCCAGCGGCATGAAGAACCACAGCAGTGCCGAAGCCCAGTATCGTGCGTTGTCCAATTACCCTGGAACCAGCACTTCGCTCTACTACCCGGTGAACGCCGGCGACGTGGAAGCGTTTGGCCGCAAGGTCGACGGCCTGGCCGCCGCTATCACTCAACAAGTGAAGTCGGCCTACATGGGTGAAGATGCCATTGGCAGCGCAACCAATGCCAAGGTTGATCCCGCCGAGAAGAAGATGCTCGAAGATGCCGCGCTGATCGGGCATGCCATGCAACTGGCCTACCTCGGCAAAACCACTGGCACTCAGGCGCCACCGGTATTCCAGGCCTGGATCAGCGACCGCGACCTGATCAAACAGAACCTGCCGACCACCGATGTGCGGGTTCTGCTGACCAAGGCCCAGCTCAGTGATTTGAGCGATGTACTCAAGCAGATCGTCGATGCAGCCAACGAGGGCATGATCTCGCCGAGCGAAATGTTCACCCGCCTGCGTTCGGTGGCCGCCACCATGGGTGCCGATCCTAACCAGCTCAAGCAAGGCTCGACCACCCGTGTCGCGGACCTCGGCGTGTTGGGTGAGTACCTGGAAGACCTGCCTTACCAGAGTGAAGTGCTCAATCTGGATGAAGAAACCTGGAAAGGCCTGGATGGTCTGGCCCAGGAAAAATTCATTCGCAACCTGAGCACCAAGCTTCGCCACTACCAGCGCTACAACGCTGATGTGGATCGTTGGGTGGCGCTGGCGCCCGGCAGCGACAGCCGCGACAACGTCTACCCTGTTCCGCTTGAAATGATGCCCTGAGTTCCATGCTAGATATCAAGGGACTGTTGGTAGAACGCGGACAAGGACCTCAGTCGCACAAAGTGCGACTTGAGACGTTGCAGTTACAGCAAGGCGAGATCTACGCAATAACCGGTGAAAGCGGCTGTGGCAAGAGCACCCTGCTCGAAGCTATCGGCCTGCTGCTGGCCCCACAATCGCTGGAGCGCTATCAATTGGGCCCTGAGGCCCTGGATGTGGCGCGGTTGCTCGCCGACGACCAACAGCCAGCGCTGGCAGCAGTGCGCTCGCGGCAGTTAGGGTTCGTTTTGCAAAATGGTGGCCTGCTGCCGTTTCTCAACGTGCGCGACAATATTCGTCTGCCTCGACGCCTGCTCGGCTTGAACAGTCGCAGCGATGCCGTGGATATGGCCGTCGATGCGCTGCGTCTTGGCCCGCTGCTCGACAAATTGCCCCAGGCTTTGTCCATTGGTGAGCGCCAGCGTGTCGCTTGCGTCCGCGCGATTGCCCACGAGCCGCGCCTGCTGTTGGCCGATGAGCCGACGGCTGCCCTTGATCCAAACAATGCTCGCCGCTTGTTCGAGCTGCTGCTCAGTCTGGTCAGTAAGCTGGGCCTGAGCGCATTAGTGGTTTCGCACGACTGGGCCTTGATCGAACACTTCGGATTGCCGCGTCTGGGTGCTGTCAACGGGGAAGGAGAAACACGCTTTGAACCCCTGGTATAAGCGCCTTGCCCTGCTGGCCCAGCTATCCCTGGCGGACCTGTGGCACGACCGCAAGGTTACATTGTGCATGGCTGCGTCGCTGGTGGCGGTGATCGCCCCGCTGCTGCTGTTGTTCGGCCTCAAACATGGCGTTGTCAGCCAACTGCAGGAAGAGTTGCTGAGCGACCCGCGCAACCTTGAAATCAAGATGCTCAGCAGCGGTCATTACGACAATCAATGGTTGGATAATCTGCGCCAACAGCCCCAGGTTGCTTTCGCCATCGGTCAGACTCGCTCGCTCAATACCCAGGCTGACTTGCTGGGTGAGCGAGGCCGTTTTGCCGACAACGTTGAAGTTATCCCTACACAGGCCAACGACCCTCTACTCAAATCGCCGTTGAGCGCATTGCAAGGCAATCAGGTGATTCTCAGTGCGCGTGCTGCCGAGCGTCTGGCGGCCAAGGCCGGCGACACTGTGCGCCTGCGCGTGGCCCGGCGTATGGACGGCATCAACGAACGCGGTGAACGCACCCTGCAAGTGCAGGCGGTACTGGAACCCGCACGATTCGCGCGCCCGGCAGCGTTCGTCAGCCCGCAGCTTCTGCTTGAGCTTGAGTATTACCGGGATGGCTATCAGGTCGCAGGTCTGGGCGGCGTCACGGGCAAAGCCATGGATGGCGTGAAGGTCGGCTATGCCCGCGCGCGCCTCTACGCTCGCGATATCGATAGCGTCGAACCGCTGGAGCGCTGGCTCAACGGGCAACGCATCGAGACCAGCAGCCGCCTGGCCGAAATCGACAGCGTCAAAGCGATCAACCACGTATTGGGGCTGATTTTCGGCGTGATTGCCGGCGCTGCGCTGATCGGCTGCATCGCCTCGCTGGTGGGTGCCTTCCTGGCCAACATCGATCGCAAGCGCCGCAATCTTGCCGTGCTGCGCCTGCTCGGCTTCGGCACTGCGGCGGTGGCCGGTTATGTGGTGTTGCAAGCATTGTTGTTGAGTGTGGTCGGCTACCTCGGCGGGCTGGCCAGCTACTTTGTCGGCAGCCTGCTGTTCGACCACCTGCTGGGCAGCAGCCAGGCCACGGGCACGTTCGTTTGTCACATCACTGTCTGGCATGGCCTGGTTGCCCTGTTCCTAGCCTTCCTTGTCGCTGCCCTGGTCGCCCTGATCGGTGCCCTACGGGCGATAAACATTCAACCTGCGGAGAGTCTGCGTGAGCTTTAAAGCCTGCTGCCGTCTACTACTTGTGCCCCTGAGTTTCGGCTACCTGCTTAACGCTTCAGCCGCTGCCTGGGAAGAAAAACATTTCAACCCGATGCCCGACGCCGATGACGTGGTGCTGCCGATGCCCTGCGAAGGCTCGATGGTGTTTCGCAAAGTGCTGATCCCGTTGGCCGGGCCGCTGGATGACTACCCGATCAACATTGGTCAGGACAGTGCCGAGTGGGGCTATGTAGAACAGACTCGCCCAGCCTTTATCTCGGGCAGTTTCACCACGGCCAAGGGCGAAAAGTCTCGTTACTACCTGATGGCCAAGTACGAGATGACTCAGCTTCAGTATCAGGCTTTGACTGAAGACAACTGCCCGACGCCGTCGAACAAACTACGCCTGCCGGTGGTGTCGATCAGTTGGCTGGATGCACTGCAGGCTGCGGACAAGTACAACCGCTGGCTGCGCACCAACGCCGCCAGCAAACTACCAAGTGAAGACGGCGCCCAGGGCTTCCTGCGCCTGCCCACCGAAACCGAGTGGGAATTCGCTGCCCGTGGCGGCCTGCAAGTGAGTACCGCGGAGTTTCGTGATGGCCGCTACCCTATGCCGGAGGGCCTGAACGCCTACGAATGGTTTGCCGGCGCGCAATCGTCCAACGGCAAGTTGCAGTTGAGTGGTTTGCTCAAACCCAATCCGCTGGGCTTGCACGACATGCTTGGCAACGCCAGCGAGATGATGTTCGAACCCTTCCGCCTTAACAAGCTCGACCGTCAGCATGGTCAAGCCGGCGGTTATGTCGTTCGCGGTGGCAACTTCCTGACCGCTGAAGGTCAGTTGCGCACGGCGCTGCGCCAGGAAGAACCCTACTACAACGCTCAGGGCCCGGTAACCAAGAAAACCAACGGCGTGCGCCTGGCCATGGTCTCGCCGACCCTCACCTCCCGCGAACGGGTCAGCAGCATCGAAAAAAGCTGGAGCAAGCTGGGTAACGATCAGCCGTCCGCCGACCCAAAGGACAAAGGCACCGTCAAAGCGCTTGAAGAGCTGGCATCGAGCGTTGAAGACCAAGGCCTCAAGGACCAGCTCAAGACTGTGGAAAACCAGCTGCGTGCCAGCAACCAGCAGCAACAGGAAGCCCGCGACCAAGCGATTCGCGCCAGCCTGAACCTGGGTGCCTTCCTGTGCACCAAGATGCTCGATGACGGCCAGTACCTGGACTTCCTGCAGAAAAACTATGCCGCCAACTGCAAGGCTGGCGAGGAAGATCCTACCTGCGGCATGCGCAAATCCAAGCTCGACGAGCAGAGCGATCGCCTGCACAAGCTCAGCCGTTACTACGCCAGCTCACTGGTGGACTCCGGCTCGCTCTACGGCCAATCACTGCTCGAAGCCCAGGTGCCGGTGCTCGAAGGCGTGTTGACGGCCAACAAGAATCTTTCGGAACTCAAGCCTTACCTGACGACACATTGGGCCAACCAGTCGGCGTTCCTGAAAACCCAGAAGATCGACATCAACGCCTGGCTCAAGAGCTGCAAGGCCGTAACTCACTAATCAATAGCGCACAAGGAAAGCCAACGTGAACACAAACAAGCCGGGTATTTCGCGGGTATGGATCGGTCTGATGGTTGCATTCAGCCTGGTGCTGAGCGGCTGCGCCAGCACAGGCAGCTCGCTGCTCGGCGACAGCGGCGCCGACCCGCGCTTGACGTCGGGTAACGACGCCAAGTTCTTCAGCGCCTCCGGTTATCAGGCCTGCGCGGTAGCCGCTGCAGGTGGCATTTTGGTTTGCACGCTGTCCAACTCGGGCAACAAGGCGGTCTGCGCCGTGGCTGCGGGACTGGCCGCTTGTGGCGTGGCCATGGGTGCCAACTACTACCTGGATGATCGTCGTGCCAAGTATGCCGACACCACTCAACGTCTGAACGTGATGAGCGCCGATGTGCAGAAAGAAACTGCCAAGGTGGCTGAACGTACCAACACCCTGCAGCGCGTTATCAATGACGACAAGCAACAGATCGCCGACATCCAGCGCGATATCAAGGCCAAGACTGTCGATAAGGCCAAGGCTCAGCAGAGCATCGTCACCATCGACAAGAACCTCGATCTGATGCGCAAAGACGTCAAGAATATGCAAACCCGCATCACTGAGTTCGAGAACGTCGCCAAGCTCGAGCGTGAAAGTGGTTCCGACCAGGTTGAAGTACAGAAGGTCGAATCCGAGATCGCCAAGATGAACACCAAGGTTGCATCGCTGCAAAAAGAGGTCGATGGCCTCTACGACCAGCGCTCGGCAATCACTCTGGGCTGAGGACAAGGCATGTTGGTAAGAATCGGTTTTTGCGCACTGCTGCTAGGTACCCTCGCCGGCTGCGCAACCACAGCGTCACAGTGCACGGCCTCCGACAGCAGCGCCAGCCTGATCAGTAAGCTCAACTGCGACTACGGCGGCGGTTACGCCGAGCAAGTGCGTAACAGCGAGCAGGATCTGGTCGCAGCCCGTGAGCAGAATCGCCAGTTCAACCAGGTCTATGACGAGCTCAGCGCCCTGCAAGCTTCGACGCGCCAGGACCTGGCCACTCAGCAGCGCCAACAGGCAAACCTGCAAAAGTCGCTCAATGGACTGCTGGCCACCCTCAAGGCGCGTCACGGCAACAAGAGCGATGTGCAACAGCAGATCGCCGGGCTGGAACAGCAGCTCAAGGCAGGCCAAGGCGCTCCGGCAAAAAACGCCAGCAGTGCCCAGATCGAAGCCCGCAAGCAAGAACTCAAGGCCCTGCAGCAGCAGGTTAGTCGCCTGCAGTTGAGTTTGGGTTACGAGTAAGCCCCATCGGCAGCTTCGGCTGCCGTACTTTTTCAGGATTTCATCATGCAGCGGGTTACCCGTGATGCCGGGCCGGACCATTCCGGCCTGGCCGATCTCGTCCAGACAGTCGCGATCATTACCAAGCATTTTCCTGCAAGTGTCGCCCAACTCTACGCCAAGCCCCGTGCAGGCCGTGACGGAGTGCGTGAGTGGTGGACGGAGCTGGAAGGACAGCCACGCTTGTACCACGAGCTCAATGCCGAGCAACAAACGGCTTTGTTGGGCGTGTACGAGCAGCGCCAGGATGCTATTGGACAATTGGCCGCTGAACTGGAGCAACGCGGGCAAACCAGCGACGCGTCGGCACTGCGCCGCCTGATCGGTCCGGCGAATCTGGATAACCTCTACAGCGTCAATGGCTACCCGTTGCTGGTACGGTGGGATGCGCCTGTGGTGGTGGCCACTCCACCGCAACCCTTGCCACCGGTCGTGCCGGCAGCCAAGCCTCGGCGGCGCTGGATTTTCTGGCTGCCGTGGTTTCTGTTGCCCTTGCTAGCGCTGCTGGCGCTCCTGGCAGCGCTATGGTTCGACTGCCCGTTCCTGCGCCAATGGTTCGGGCATAACCTACAACCGAGCGCAGTGGAACAGCCGGTGATCAACAGCGAATCTGCGATAACGCCGACACCTGAGTTGCCAGTGCCGACTCCAGAACCTGAACCTGAACCTGAACCTGAACCTGAACCTGAACCTGAACCTCCCGTGGTGCCCGAGCCTCCGCCGGTTGCCAAGCCCAAACAGGCCGAGGCAAGCGCATCGGCAAAGCCTGCTGTATGTCGCAAGTACACGAACACTCAGCCCCCTCAGTTGGCGGTCGTATTTGATACCTCGGGGTCTATGAACCTCAGTGTCGATGCCTCTTTGAAGGATGAGAGGTGGTTCTTCAGGAACCTGGACAACCCCTTCGCCGACCCTGCGATCTTCGCCAGAATCACTCAACCACCTGTACGCATGGACGTGGCCAAGCAGTCTCTGACGCAAATGGTCAAGGACCTGCATCCGGCCATCGACATGCGTCTGGTGACATTCGATGGTTGCCGTACCCCCGTTGACCACGGCGTGTTCGGCAAAGCCCAGCGACCTGCGCTGATCCGCGGCATCCAGGGTCTTAAGGCCGACGATGGCACCGCGCTGAGCGCAAGTCTGGAGATGGCTGCCAGCAGCATGAACGGCCGAGATCGCGATGGGGTGATTGTCATGTTTGCCGACGGCGAAGATGGCTGCGGTCGCAACATCTGCGAAGTCGCGCAGCGCATTGCCCAGGACCAGCCGCGCCTGAAAATCAACCTGATCAACATCAGCACCAACAGCCTGGCCGACTGCGTCGCTCAGCGTACAGGTGGCCAGGTCTACTCGGTGAACAACGCTTCACAACTGGACATTGCTATCGAGCAGGCCAGCCAGGAAGTTTCCGCCAATACCAACTGCGAGTAGAGACGCACTCACATGCAGCGAGTCATACGTGATACCCAGGCCAGCCAGGAAGCAGCCGCAGCGCTGGAACAGACAGTCGCGCTGATTCGTCAGCACTTTCCACCCAGCATTGCCCACCTGTATGCCATACCGCGCCAAGCGCGCGACGGTGTGTTGGAGTGGTGGTCGGAGCTTGAAGGCCAACCTCACCTCTATACCAGCCTTGAGCGCCAGCAGCAGGCCGAACTGCTCAGGCGCTATGAAGAGCGCCAGGCAGCGGTGAAGCAACTGGCCCACGAACTCGAACGACGTGGGCAGACTGCAGCCGCTCAAGCGCTGACCAAGCTGGTTGGCGAACCCGACTTGAACAATCTGTACAGCATCAATGGCGAACCGCTGGTGGTGCGCTGGGGGCAGCCACAGCCACAGCCGGTGCCTGCGGCGGCCGTGCCGAAGGTTGCTGCGCCTGCGCCTCGGCCGGCATCAGCGCCACCTCGACCGACAGCGCCGCGTCGACCGTTGGTACTTTGGCCGTGGCTGCTGGGGTTGCTTCTGCTTGCCCTGCTGTTCGCGTTGTATCTGTGGTGGCCTTCCTTGCGCCAGTTGTGGGCGACAGTTTCATCGCAGAACCAGATCTGCACCCCGACAACGAACTTTCAGCCTTCGGAATTTACCGTGGTACTCGACACGTCGGGTTCCATGGATGAACGGATCAGGGTCAAACGTGAAGGCGAACAGTGGTACATCACATTGCTGCGCAAGGTCCCCTTGGTCGAAGAGTTTCTGCCGTATGACAGTAAGCAGCGAGTTACACGCATGGACGTGGCCAAAAGCTCATTGAGCACCGTGATCCAGAATCTGGAGCAGGGAATCGATATGCGCCTGGTCACCTTCGATGGTTGCCACTCGCCTCAGGACCATGGCGTATTCGACCCCGGCCAACGCAGCAATCTGATCGAGCGCATCAACAGGTTGCAGCCTCAAGGCGGAACCGCATTAGGCACCAGTCTGGAAGCCGCTGCTTCCCACATGAACGGCCGCGACCGCGACGGCGTGATCATCATGTTCGTCGATGGTAGCGACAGCTGTGGTCAGAGCGTGTGCGCAGTTTCGCGCCAGATTGCTGAGCAGCAACCACGCCTGCGGGTCAACATCGTCAACATCAGCGCCAGCACCGGCTCCAACTGTGCCGCAGAGAACACTGGCGGCCGTGTGTATACCGCCAACGATGCCGCCGCCGTGGCCGCCGCATTGCAGGAAGCCAGCCTGGAGGTTTCAAACGTGTCCGGCTGCAATTGAGCGTCGAATTATCATCGCCATTATTTCGCCACCACGGAAATAATTGGTAAACTTTGCTTCCAATTTCTGCTGCCGATACGCAGCAGAAACCCGCAAAAGGATTTGTCATGACAATGGTTTTTTGTCGCGGTTGCGCCAAGGAAATACATGAAACGGCGCCCACCTGCCCTCAATGCGGTGCATCTCAGTTCCTGCAAGCCCCAACCTCAGCGGCCACTGAAGTGTCGCCGTGGATGGGCATTGTTTCGCTGATTCTCGGCATTCTTTGCGTCCTGTCCTTGTTCGATATATCTGACTGGGACAGTGACACCGTCGCTGGACTCTCGGTGTTTGCCATCGCCAGTCTGGTTTTAGGCGTCATCAGCATTGCCCAGCGACAGCCCGGCAGCAACATGGGCATTGCCGGCGTGGTCATGTCGGGCATTTCGCTGTTTGTGTTTATTGGATATTCAATTAATTAACGTGAGGGATAACAAATGAGTATGGTTTTTTGCCGGGGCTGCGCCAAAGAGATCCACCAAAGCGCCGTCGCCTGTCCACAGTGCGGCGCGCCGCAAGCTTTCAACCGCAGTACGCCGGCTTCGACAGCAGCAGTTGCGCCTGAGCAAACAGGTAACTGGTACATCGCCGTACTGAAGAAGTACGCCGTATTCGCCGGCCGCGCGCGCCGCAAGGAATACTGGATGTTCTTCCTGATCAACTTTTTGATTGCCTGTGGTATTGCCACTGTCGAAGCGCTGCTGGGAATGAACGCAACCCTCTCCAACGTGTACTCGCTGGCGATGTTCATACCCGGCATCGCCGTTGGTGTTCGTCGCATGCACGACAGCGACCGTAGCGGCTGGTGGTTGCTGCTGCCATTCGTCAATATCGTCTTCCTGTGCCTGGACAGCACCCCGGGCGCCAACCGTTTCGGCCCGAACCCGAAGGGGATCGCATGATCATTTAATGATCAGCTTGTCGACTAAAAGCGGCCTTTCCTGGGTCGCTTTTTTGTTTGTGCGCCGACCAATGACGTTTTTCAATCGCCTCGATGCCGCTTTCTCCCTTGCCCTGCGGCCATCTGTACACGATTCTGTAGGTATCTGCCGTCAACAACTCCCAGCATTGCAGAGGCCTCTATGAAAACCGTGGCACAGCTCCTGAAAACCAAAGCCCAGCAGCATCATCAGGTTCATACCATTGGCCCGAATCACATGGTGCTCGATGCGCTGAAGTTGATGGCCGAAAAGAACGTCGGTGCCCTGCCGGTGGTCGAGGGAGGTCAAGTGGTGGGTATCGTCAGTGAGCGTGACTACGCACGCAAAATGGTGCTCAAAGGCCGCTCGTCGGTGGGCACGCCGGTCAGCGCGATCATGAGCGCCCCGGTGATTACGGTTGATCCGCACCAGAACGTCGAGTTTTGCATGAACATGATGACCAACAGCCACTTGCGCCACCTGCCCGTAGTGGAAAACGGCGAGTTGCTGGGCCTGCTGTCGATTGGTGACCTGGTAAAAGAGGCCATCGCCGAGCAGGCCAATATGATTCAACAGTTAGAACAGTACATTCGCGGCGACTAATGGGTCGCGACACCGATCAGCGGTACTCGCCCTCCAGCTCATCGAGCTGGTGGTCGAAGCTGCGCAGGCGTGCCGACCAGGTGTACACCAGTACTTCCAGATCGCGGTTAAGCACCGCCGCACCGCGTCCGCTGCTTTGCTGGGAGTCGCACAGGTCCAATTGATAGCGCTCACGGGCCATGGCGGTGGCCACGGTAGACAGCTCGCGGGCGTTGTCCAACCAGTGACGGCGCAGATCGTGGGTTTCCTTGTCCAGCTCCCGGCACTGGCTCTTCAGGGCTTCAAGACTTTGCTCCAGCGGTGTGCCTTCCAGCTCGCCCATAACCTCCTGGAAAGTGCGCCCCGGCTGCCAGTAGCTGCCCCAGAAGTAACGGTCGAACACTGTTTCAACGCGACGCAGGGCAACTTTGGTATTCCAGATAGCTACCAGCGTGCGACCCTGTGCAAGCTGGCGCCTGCTGACCCGCAATTGCTGCCAGGCGATCCAGGCCAGGGCCGTAAGCGCGAGGGCACCAATTACTCCACCTGCTGCGTATAGAAATACCAGTGCCTGATTGAGTTGGTAGGCCTCTTTGACACCATAGAAGTAACCGACGGTCAGCAGTCCCAAGGCGCTCAAGGCGCACCAGAAACCAACTGTGTAGGGATCTTTCATTGGCACTATCCCCTTGTTGTTTTTTTCTGAGCATAGCAACGCCGAACGTCGGTATCAGTGCCACTGAGCGTTTATTTTTTCGGTCGCCGAAGCGCCTCGTTCAGTTGGTCGAAAGGCACCGCCCAATCGGCGTCCTCAATGACACTTTCTTGCAGAAAAGCCTTTTGCGCCGGGGTCCAGAACGGTGCATCGACCAGCTTTACATCGCCCTTGAGTGGTGAGTGACTGGTGATGAACTGGTCGATTCCGACGGGATCGTCTGGTAGCCCAAGTTGTTTGAACAGTTCCGAGAACTTGTGGTTAGGTGCTTCCATGGGGCACTCCTGTTAGCCAGGCTGGTCGTCTACGACGCCAGGTCTGGCAGTGGGTTGATCATCAACAAACCTCACGCACTTCGGCGTTCGGCACCAGTTTCAGATACTGCGACATGTTCATGTGGATCAAATGATCGTGATCCCCCGCCTCTACGTAGATATCGCCTTGGCGGGTGAGCGTCGGGTCAACCAGCATCTTGATCGAGTAGGCGTCTCCCATTGCCGGAATGGCGCCTCGCTCACAGTCGCCGAACAAGTGTGGCAGGTTGCTTTCCGAGGTCATGTGCCACTGACCGGTGGCCTGCACCTTGCTCATGTCGAGGTGACGATTGGCCGGTAGCACGGCCATCAGATAGTTGCCGTGACGGTCGTCGAGCATGACGGACTTGGCCACCCTTTCCGCTGGCACACCAGCCATACGGGCCGACTCAAGGCTGGTGGATGAGTGGGCATGAGGAACGATGTCGTAATCGCAGCCCGCCGTGTCGAGGCAGCGCTGCAGGGTTTTTGCCATACGCATGATGCACCTCCAGATACAGCTCCCCCAGTGATGAAGTTTAGGCCCTGCTGCTGTGGGCCGCGGACTAAACTTATTGGACACGCACAACTCGGGTGAATTCAGGTGATCGCTCGCTGGTGTCGGCAGCTGCTTGTGCTGCTCTTGCTCGGCGCATTGCCTGGCGGACAAGCCGCGCCCGGCAACCCGGTGTTGGTATTGAGTATTAACGACGCTATAGGTCCGGCCAGTGCCGACTATCTGATACGTGGTTTCGCGCAGGCCAGGTCCGAGCAGGCCCAGCTTGTGGTGATCCGCCTCGACACGCCAGGCGGGCTGGACAGCTCGATGCGGGAAGTTATCAAGGCCATTCTGGCCAGCCCCGTGCCAGTGGCCACCTTCGTCGCCCCCGGCGGGGCCCGAGCGGCCAGTGCTGGCACCTATATTCTTTACGCTAGCCATATAGCAGCCATGGCCCCCGGCACCAATCTAGGCGCTGCGACGCCGGTGCAGATTGGCGGCCTGCCCGGTGCACCCAAAGACCCAGGCGCACCGCCTGCTACGCCGACCGGCGACAAGCAACCTGCGCCGAACGAACAAGACACCTTGACGCGCAAACAGGTCAACGACGCTGCGGCCTATATCCGCAGCCTGGCACAGTTGCGTGGACGCAATGCCGAATGGGCGGAGCAGGCGGTGCGCGAGGCCGTGAGCCTGCCAGCCAACGAAGCCTTGCGCCTGAAGGTAATCGACCGCGTCGCCAACGACCTGCCCGACTTGATGCGCCAGCTCGACGGCAAATCACTGGAGGCCGCTGGCCAGACCGTGCAATTGCACACCGCTAACGCTGCGCTGATCGAGCGCCAGCCAGACTGGCGCACACGCTTGCTGGCCGTGATCACCAATCCCAACGTCGCGCTGATTCTGATCATGATGGGTGTGTACGGTCTGATGTTCGAGTTCATGAGCCCTGGCACTGGGGTAGGCGGGGTTGTCGGCGGTATCTGTCTGTTGCTGGCGCTGTACGCCTTGCAGTTGCTACCGGTGAGCTACGCCGGGGCCGGTCTGATTCTGCTGGGCGTAGCGTTCATGATTGCCGAGGCATTCATGCCCAGCTTCGGCGTAGTCGGCTTTGGAGGCATCGTCGCCTTCGTCGTCGGTGCGGTGATCCTGATGGACACCGATGTGCCCGGCTACGGCATTGCGCTGCCGTTGATCCTGTTCCTGGCAATATTCTCGGCCTTGCTGCTTGGCGGCGTGCTGGGGGCGGCCATCAAGGCTCGAAAACGTGCGCTGGTGAGCGGCGATGCCGGGCTGATTGGAAGCCTGGCGACGGTCATGGCGGTCAACGACAGCGATCCGTTCATCGGCTCGGTACAGGCACAGGGTGAGCAGTGGCAGGCGCAGAGTCAGACACCGCTGCAAGTGGGGCAACACGTGCGAGTTATCTCACGCAAGGGCGTACTTTTGGACGTCAGCGCAGCAGCAGAAGCTGTGGCGCAAGGAGAGTGACTATGTTTTTCGAACTGGGCATTGGTGCGCTGCTGGCATTTACCGCCGTGCTGTTGCTATCGGCGTTTCGTATCCTGCGCGAATACGAGCGAGGGGTGGTTTTCCAGCTCGGCCGTTTCTGGAGAGTCAAGGGGCCGGGGCTGGTACTGCTGATCCCGGGTATCCAGCAGATGGTCCGGGTCGATTTGCGTACTGTGGTGCTGGATGTACCGCCGCAGGATGTGATTACCCGCGACAACGTATCGGTGAAGGTCAACGCCGTTATCTACTTTCGCGTGCTCGACCCGCAGAAGGCGATTATCCAGGTCGAAGACTTTCTCATGGCTACCAGCCAACTGGCCCAAACCACACTGCGCGCAGTGCTCGGCAAGCATGAGCTGGATGAGCTGCTGGCCGAACGCGAACGCCTGAACCTGGATATCCGCCAGGTGCTGGATGCACAAACCGATGCCTGGGGCATCAAGGTCGCCAATGTCGAGATCAAGCATGTTGACCTCAATGAGTCGATGATCCGTGCCATTGCCCGTCAGGCTGAGGCCGAGCGGGAACGGCGAGCCAAGGTGATCCATGCCGAAGGGGAGCTGCAAGCCTCGGAGAAACTGATGCAGGCAGCAGAAATGCTTGGGCGCCAGCCGGGGGCCATGCAACTGCGTTACATGCAAACGCTGGGAAGTATTGCCGGGGACAAGTCGTCGACCATCGTCTTTCCGTTGCCGATCGACTTGCTTAAAGGGATGGTGGAGAAGGAGAAGTAGTGAGTGGGGGCGGGATCGCAGGGCGAGCCCGCGCCTACCGGCCAGGTTCGGCTGACCAACCACCACCCAAGGCCAGGAACAGGCGGATTTGGCCCATCGCTACCTGGGTATTGGCCATTGCCAGTTGTGCGCGCATGTCGGTGTAGGTGCGTGTCGCTTCCAGGTCTGCCAGGAAGGATTCGCGACCGGCCTTGTAGAAGCGATGTGTCTGCTCTGCTGCCTGTTGCGCCGATTGTTCCGCTTCGAGCAAGGCATCACGCCGCTGCAGCAATGCACTGTATTGCGCCAGACTGGTCTGGGTTTCACGAATGGCGTTGAGCACCACGCCGTCAAAATGCGCCAGCGCCGCCTGGGTGGAGGCTTCAGCCTCACGGATTCGCGCCCGCGAGCCATTGGTTGGCACAGTCCAGGTCAGCAGCGGGCCAAAGCCCCAGCGATTGGTTTGAGGCTCTCCGAGGTTATCCAGGATACCAATGGTGCCAACTTGCGCTCCGATGCTGATATCCGGGTACAACTGGCCGGTAGCCACGCCGATGGTTGCAGTGGACGCTGCCAATTGGCGTTCCGCCTGACGAATATCTGGGCGACGCTTGAGCAATGCGGCGCCATCGCCTACGGGCAGAACCTGGGCGATATGCGGCAGCTCGGCACACTCGGCCGTACCTGTTGGCAACTGCGCCACCGGCTTGGCCAGCAACATCGACAGGGTATACAGACCCGCTTCGCGTGCGGCGTGGTAGCGTGGCAACTCGGCTCGCAGCGACTTGAACTGGGTTTGCGAACGCGTCACTTGGGTTTCGTCGCCTCGTCCGGCGTCACGCAAGCGTTGCGTCATGGTCACACTCTGCTCCTGCAAATCCAGAGATTCGCGCGCGATGTGGTATTCCTCGTTGGCCGCACAGACCTGGGTGTAGGCACGCACGACGTCGGCCACCACGGTGATGCGTGCAGTGTCGGCAGCGGCCTGGGTTGCATCGGCATTGGCCTGGGCCGCTTCCACCCCACGCTTGAGGGTGCCCCACAGGTCGAACTGGTATGAGGCACTGATGATTGCCTCACCGATATTCGCCACGGGTACTTTCTCTGGCAGCAAGAACGCTTCGCCAGACTCTTGCAAGCGCTGGGCGCCGAGCTTTACACCACCGTTGAGCCCGCCCTGGGACTGGGCCTGTTCGACCTGGGCGCGGGCACGGCTGATGTTGGCCGTGGCCACACGCAGTTCGGTATTGGCGGTCAGTGCTTGACTGACCAAGGTGTTGAGCCGCTGGTCGTGATACAGGTGCCACCAGTTTTGCGGCACCGGTGCAGAAACCACGCTGTCGGCGTCCTGGCGCAAGTTACCTTGCAGGTCAGCACGCTGGATTGCAGCGTCTTTGGGCAGTTGATAATCCGGCCCAACCATCTGGCAGGCCGACAGCATCAGGCTTAAACCCAGCAGTGGAAGGCACTTCATTGCGCGTTACCGTCGATGATGGAAACCGTGGCGGTACGTCCGGCAATCATGCGAAAGTCCGCGGGCACTTCGTCGAAGGCAATGCGCACCGGAATCCGCTGGGCCAGGCGCACCCAGCTGAAGGCCGGGTTGACGTTGGGAAGCAGGTTGGCACCGCTGGTGCGGTCACGGTCTTCGATACCGGCAGCAAAGCTCTGCACATGGCCACGCAAGCGAGTGTTGTCACCCATCACCCGAATGTCCACCGCCTGGCCAATTTTGATGCCTCCCAGTTTGGTTTCTTCAAAATAGCCATCGACATGGTAGGAAGCGCTGTCGACGACGGCCAGCACCGGCTTGCCGGCACTGACGAACTCGTGCGCACGCGGCGCGCGGTCATTCAGATAACCATCCACCGGACTGCGCACTACCGAGCGATCGAGGTTGAGTTGAGCGGCGTCCACCGCCACTTGCGCCTCGGCCATTGCCGCCTGCGCACGCGCTTCCCGGGACTGGCTTTCCTCGAGCTGCTCCTGCGCCACCAAGTTGCCCAAACCACGGTTGCGCCGCGCCTCGCGCTGGGCCTGGGCCAAGGTTTCCTTACGTTCAGACAGGATGGCCTGGGCATGACGCAGCGCCAGCTTGAAGCGGTCCTGGTCGATGGTGAAAAGCACGTCGCCGCGCTTGATCATCTGGTTGTCGCGCACCTCGACCTGTTGGATTAGCCCGGAAACGTCTGGAGCAATCTGGATGACATCGGCACGGATATGCCCATCGCGTGTCCACGGGGCGAACATGTAGTACATGACCATCTGCCAGACCAGTACGGTCGCCAGTGTCACAACCAGCAGGGTCAGGACCACACGGCCCAAGGTCAATAAAGGTCTTTTCATGGCAGCATCAGGTTTCGGCAAAAGTGATCGACCGTGCCGAGCAGCACGGCGTATAGCGCAACGTTGAACAACGCCCGGTGCCAGACCAGGCGGTAGAAATGCAAACGGGTGAGCAGCGCGTGCACCCCAAGAAACAACAGGTAGGTGAGGACCATCATCACCAGCAACGTGGGCAGAAATACCCCGCTGATATCCAGTTCACCGATCACAGGGGGGCTCCATCGATGCCATAAGGCAGTTGCGGCTTGTCATCAGACGGCTCCAGCACCACTTCCACACCAGGCAGCAGAGCCAGGCGTAAGCCGCTCAAGGCGTGCAACAGGTGAATTCGGGTTTCGCCACTGTCGGCCAGGTCGTTGAGATTGAGAGCCCTGCGGGCGCGTTCCATGCTCTGCAGCAGTACTTCGGGCGCATGCAGACGGCGGCGAGCATCCAGACAACCCTGAAAGTGCTCGCCCACCTCCTCCACGACCTGCTGCAGCAAATGCCGCGGCCCCACGTCAACCCGAGGCATGTAGGCAAGCAAATCGAGCAGGTTCAAACCCACGCGCAGATCACGCAACGCTGACCCCGTGTCCTGACCGGTCTGGATTAAACGTGGCAGGTGTTGCATCAAGCGGTCGAGCATCTGTACGCCCAAATAACGATGTTCGGCCAGCGTCGCTGGACGGGTCATGCCAACGATGTCCCTCCAACTGAAGCGCGTCAGCCGCTTGGCCGCCAGTTCCACTCCGAACGGGCGCATCACCAACGTCCAGATAAACGCGAACAGCAACCCCACGGGCCCGGCCAGGTTGGAGTTGATGAAGGTCAGGAAGTTGGCATCGTAAGCGCCCTGGATACTGATGAACGAGGCTGTGTTCACAATGGTCAGCAAGGTGCCAAGGTAGAACTGCGGTTGTACCGTCAGGGTTCCGACGCAAATGAAGGGAATGGCGAAGGCCAGCACCAGCATCGGAAAGTCATGCAGGTTGGGCAATACCAGAAACAGGTAAAGGCTAGCGAACACAACAGACAGGGCGGTCCAGAAGAAAAACCGGTAAATCTGTGGAGCAGGATCGTCCATCGCCGCAAAAAAGCTGCAAGCGACGGCAGCGAGAATCACCGCACTGCCGCCATCATTCCAGCCTGAAAGTATCCACAGCGTGGTCGCCGCAATAATTGCCGTCACCGTGGAAAACACTGAATAGAGCATCAGACCACGGTCGAAGAACGGCGTCAGGCGACCCAGGCGCCAATGTCGGTACACAGCCCGCCACGGCGACAAGTCTTCGTTGCGAATGGCGTGTTGCAGGCTGCAGCAGTCTTGCCACAGGTCGACCCATTCGGCCAGGCGGTAGAGCGCATTGGACAGCAACAACGCCGGGCGCTCATCGAGGTCCGCGACACTGGGCTGCAGGTGTTCAAGTTGAGCCCGAAGAGCCGACCAACGGCTGGGGGACGCGTCGCTGGAAGTGCTTTTCAGCCATTCACGGGCCTGCTCCAGTAACGGCTGCAACTGCTCGGCCTGGGCCGGTGCGCGGGCCTCCAAGGCCAGCAAGGCATCGTCCAGGGCGTCGACCACGGGCAGTAGGTGGATCATGCGCCCGCGCAGCTCACGAGCATTCTTCACCGTCTGCGGGCGCGCGCCCTCATGCGACAGTTGCCCGATCATCAGCTCCAGCGTGTTGAATGTGGTCACCATCGAAGCGCGCAAGGTGCCGACCGTGTCGGTGGACGCGGTGCGGGCAAGAAAGGTATCGCTATAGCGGATTGCTTCGTTGAACCAGTTACCTGTGGCGCCAACGACTACCGGGGTTAAACGCCGTGGCCAGAAAATAGCGCCAACCACTGCAGCGCAGACAATGCCCAGACAGATTTCCTGGGCCCGGGACGATGCGATATCGAACACCCGCAACGGATCGTCGACTACGGGCAGGGCAATCATCGGCAAGGTGTAGCCCGCCAGCATCAAGGCATAGCTGTTGGCGGTACGCAGGTGCAACGAGAGAAACAACAAGGTGCCAGTCCACAAGGCAATGGCCACAGTCAGCAGTAGTGGTGTCTGTACCAGCAGCGGGACCATGAACACTGCACCTGCAGCACCCAGCAAGGTGCCCATTGCGCGGTACAACGCCTTGGAGCTGGTGGGGCCGACAAAGGGGCTGGAAACGATATACACCGTGGCCATGGCCCAATAAGGCCGGGGCAACTGCAACAGCAAAGCGATGTACAACGCAATCATCGAGGCGGCGAACGTACGCACACCATAGAACCAGTCGCGAGCAGGCGGCAGGGAACTGAAAAAGCCCTTCACACCAGCACGCCCGGCGTGCGTTGCGCTGCCTGTTCGAAGGCACGGATGACGCGCAGGGCTGACAACAGATCGGCCTCATCGATACCCTGCAGCACATCGCGACGCAGTCGCACCAACTCATCTTCGATGGTTTCGGCCAGGGCGCGGCCACTTTCAGTCAGGCTCAGCGCTTTGGCGCGGCGATCGACAGGGTCTTCAGTGCGACAGATAAGCCCAGCGCTGCACAGTTGATTGAGCAGGCGTACCAACGAGGGGCTTTCAAGGCCAGCTGCATGGGCCACCGCCACCTGATGCACGCCATCACCCAGGCGCACGATCATCAGCAACGGGATGGCGCAGGCTTCGGAAATACCGTAGCCAGCCAGGGTCGCCTGACAGATCCGCCGCCAGTGCCGACCGGCCACCACCATTCCGCTGCTGATAGTGCGTTGCAGTGCATCGAGAGTCATGAAGGGAAGGCCTTCGCATATTCATAGTTTGCTAACTATCTATATTCTTCGATCGACGCCCTCATCGTCAAGTGCGGCTGACCGGCGTCAAGCTCCGGGCTGAAGTTGATCGTCCAGCTTCATGGTCAAGGCAAGCGAGCTTCCCATATGGATGGCTTGATCACGCCAAAACAAGTAGCGCAAGGCATCATGAGAAACACTGAAGTGCACCGCCAGCTCTTCTGCGGCCTGCATGACCCCAGCCACTGCTGCCAGCTCCAACCAGTACACGCCAGCCTTGTGGTCGGCTGCAACGCTCTGCCCGTGCAACAGCCGATAGCCCACTTCAAAACGGCAACGCGCATCGCCGCTCTGGGCGCCGCGCGAAAACCAGCTGTACGCCATTTGTAGATCAACGCTCCAGGTCTGCAAGTCGCCGTCGCAGATCTCCTCTTCATAGAGATCACCCAAGGCCGCAGCCGCCTGTTCCAGGCCGCGCTCGAACGCATGCTGGTAGTACTCGGCCGCGCTGGCATAGGCGACCTCGACCCCCTTGCCGAAGTAATACTGCTGGCCGAGGTTGAACCAGGCCACAGCGCTGCCTTGCAATGCCGCCATACGCAACAGATGCCCGGCCAGTGGGGTGTCGGCGCGCCAATATTTTCCATTCAGCCAGATCCAGCCCAGATCGTTGAGCGCCGCGACACTGCCGTCCAACGCCTGGCTGCGCAGATCGCTGTACAGCGCCTGCAGATCCGAGGCTTCTTCGAGGCGACTGATCAGGAGGAAGCTTTCGCCCAACGCTGCCCGCTGACTGGGCATGCCCACGCCAGCGTACATCCGCTCCAACTGGCCGGTTCGACCCGACACAGGAGTGATTCGCTCAGGCAGCAGACGCTCGAGCAGTGGGTAAATATTGCTGGCAGCCGACATGTTCATCCTCGTTGAACAACCCTCCCAAACGCTGGCGGGTGTAATGAGGCGTGATTCTGCGCAGAGCCACGACAAAACCTGTCGCGAACGATTCGGTTGAGGCAAATCAACGGCTTCATCCTTGATCTAATAGTTAAATGGCCAATTGCCATAACTCGCCACTGAGACCATGCTACAACCGCAAGCCTAGACAAGGACGTTATCTTTTGCCCTCCGCAACCACCCGTGCCACTCTCAGCCGTCAATGGGAGTTACTGCGCCAACTGCCCAGCCGCTCACCAGGCATTACCAGCGCCGAGCTGGTAGCTCGCCTGCAAGATGCCGGTTTTCCCATCAGCAAACGCAGTATCGAGCGCGACCTCAACGAGTTGTCGCTGATCTTTCCGCTGGAGCGTAATGACAAGAGCATTCCCTACGGCTGGCACTGGGCAGCCAACGCCTGCATCGAACTGCGCGGCATCAGTATCAGCGAGGCTTTAAGCCTGGCGCTGGTCGAAGAAGCCGTGCGGCCCTTGCTGCCAAGCAGCATGCTCAAGGTGCTCGATCCACGCTTCAGCCATGCTCGGCAGAAGCTTGAACATCTTTCCGGTGCCAACAAGGCGGCACGCTGGCTGGACAAGGTCGCCAGTGTACGGGCAGACATGAATATGCAGGCCCCGGAAGTGCCGGACAGTATTCTGGAGACCCTGCAACAAGCGCTGCTCGAGGAGTACCAGTTGCACTGCCAGTACTACTCAGCGCACACCGATAAGGTCAGCGAGTTGACCCTCAATCCACTGGCATTGATCCAGCGTGGCCAGATCAGCTACCTGATCGCCACCGCTGCGCCCTACAGTGATATTCGCCAATTCGCAGTACATCGCTTTCGCCATCTGCGCGTGCTCGGCAGCGCAACCGAAGGCTTGCGCGACTTCGACCTGCAGGCCTACTTGCGCAGTGATGCTCTGCAGTTCGGGGATACCGACAAGATCGAGTTGCAGGCCTGGATCAGCGACAACCTGGCACGCCTGGTACGTGAGACCCCGCTGTCAGCGGATATGCAGCTCATCAAGCTGGAACAGGGTCATTGTCTGCGAGCCACCGTGAGCAACAGCTGGCAACTGCGCTGGTGGCTACTGAGCCAAGGCGACGGTTTGATCGTCGAGCAGCCCCCGACCCTGCGCCAGCAAATGGCTGAAACCCTGAGTAACGCGGCCGCCCAGTACCAGGCGGCGCAGCAGGCCTGATTCAACAAGCGCTCAGACTACTGCCGCGTTGCCCAAGATCGCGGGGCAGGCTTAGCGCTCGCGCAAGGCCTCGGCGCGGGCGCGGATGATGGGTTTGAGCAGGTAGCTCAGCACGCTTTTCTTGCCCGTGATGATATCCACCGAAGCAACCATGCCAGGGATGATCAACAAGGGCTTCTCGTCTGAACCCAGGTGACTGCGCTCCGTGCGCAGTTTGATCACGTAGAAGGTGTTGTTGTCTTCATCGGTGATGGTATCGGCGCCGATCTGTTCTAGCTTGGCTTTCAAACCACCGTAGATGGTGAAGTCGTAGGCCGTGAACTTGACCATGGCTTCCTGGCCCGGATGCAGGAACGCAATGTCTTGCGGACGAACACGGGCTTCGACCAGAAGGGTGTCGTCAAGCGGTACGATTTCGACCAGGTCACTGCCAGGCTGGATAACGCCACCGACGGTGTTGACCAACATTTGCTTGACGATGCCGCGCACCGGCGAAGTTACCAGGGTTCGATTGACGCGATCGTCCAGCGCCTTGCCTGTGGCCTTGGCCTTGTTCAGGTCGGTGCGCGCCTCGTTGAGCTGGGTAAGAGCATCGCTGCGGAACTTGCCGCGGGTCTCGTCAATCTTGCGCTCAACTTCCTTGATCGCCGACTCGGCTCGCGGAATGGCCAGCGAGGTGGCATCGAGCTGGCCGCGGTTTTCAACTTCAGCGCGTTTCAACCGCAATACTTCAACTTGAGAAATTGCGCCTTGGGCCACCAACGGCTCGGACATGCTGATTTCCTGGCGCAGGAGCTGCAGGCTGTTGCGATACTGGGCCTGCTTGGAACTGAACTCACGCAGCTCCTGTTGACGCTGTACCAGTTGCTCATGCATTCCGCCAAGTTCGTCCTGTAGCTGCTGACGCCGGCTCTGGTACAAGGCTTCTTCGTTGGCTGCCTGGCTGGGGACAGCTTTGCGAATTTCTTCGTCAATTTTCAGCGCACGGTCTTCGACCTCCGCGCTCAGGCGCTCAACACGCAGGGCCATCGCCAGGCGGTCAGCCTCGGTCTCGCCGACGTTGGAAACAAAACGAGTGTCATCCAGGCGCAGCAATGGCGCACCTTCTTCGACAATCTGGCCTTCTTTGGCGTAGATCTGCGCAACGATGCCGCCTTCCAGGTTCTGGATTTTTTGCAGTTTGGAGGAGGGAATTGCCTTGCCTTCACCGCGAGTGACTTCGTCAATAATTGCAAAGTGAGCCCACAACCCCAGAAACAGGAAGAATGCGATCACCCCCCAGATGGTCAGGCGCACGATACGCGGCGCATCTTCGATGAGCGCCTTGTTGACCTCGGGAAGCGGCTGGCCACTGAGGGATTCCGAGCCTTTGAAATATTTGCGCAGGCTTTCCTTGAACTGCCCCATATCCATCTTAAGCAACACTGATCTGCCCCTTCTTCAGCGCATCCATAACGGCGGCTTTCGGGCCATCCGCAACAATCTGTCCCCGATCAACCACAATCAAGCGATCGACCAGTGACAACAACGATGCCCGGTGGGTGACCAGGACCACGGTCTTGCTTTCGATAATGGCTTGCAGGCGTTGCTTGAGGCGCTCCTCACCGGTGTTGTCCATCGCACTGGTAGGTTCGTCGAGCAGCAGAATCTGAGGATTGAGCAGCAATGCACGGCTAAGTGCGACGTTCTGACGTTGCCCACCAGAAAGGTTCTGGCCGCGCTCCCCTACTTGCAGTTCATAACCTTGGGGATGCAAACGTGCAAATTCATGAACACCAGACAGCTCGGCCGCCTGCAGGACCATCTCGTCTTCGACGTAACGCGCACCACTGACCAGGTTGTCGCGCAACGTACCGGCCATCAATTGAATATCCTGGGGGACGTAGCCAATGTTGTGGCGCAGTTCGCTGACGTCGATCTGGCGGATATCCACGCCATCGATCAGCAGCGACCCTTTATCAGCTTCGTAAAGACCGACGATCAACTTGGCCAGCGAACTTTTACCCGAGCCGCTACGACCGATGATGCCGATTTTTTCACCTGGGCGAATCGTCATATTGACGCCCTTGAGGGCTTGGTTTTGCTGATTCGGGTAGGTGAAGTCAACGCCGCGGAATTCGATTGCGCCCTGCAGAACCTGACGGCTCAGCGGACGTTCCTCGAAGTTTCGTTCCTGGGGTAGCTCCATCATCTGGTCAGTTGAAACCATGGTGACTTTGGCCTGCTGATAACGCGTAAGCAAACCAGACAGTTGGCTCATCGGGCCCAGGGCGCGGCCACTGAGCATGTAGCAAGCGATCAGGCCACCCATGCTGAGGTTACCGGCGATAATCTGGTACACGCCGGCGCAAATCAGCGCCACGCCCGCCAACTGCTGGATAAGCAAGGTGATGTTCATCGCCAGGCCAGAGAGCACCTTGACCCGCATCTCCAAGCGACTGAGGGTGCCGATGGTCTGCTCCCACATGTACTGACGTTCGCTTTCGGCATTGTTGACTTTAACCGCGTCAAGGCTTGCCAGCGTTTCGATCAGGCTGGATTGACGCTCCGAAGCCAGGGCCATGGTCTGTTCCAGCGTCGCCACCAACGGCTTCTGCAGGGCATAGCCGATACCCAGGGCCAGCGGGAAGGCAATAATCGGAATCCACACCAGATGCCCGCCGATGATGGCAATGACCATCAAGATCAACAGCGTGAACGGCAGGTCAATAAGGCTGGTAAGGGTTAGCGAAGCGAGGAAATCGCGCAGGCCCTGAAATTCATGAATGTTCTGAGCAAAGCTGCCGACCCGCGCCGGACGGAACTTCATCGCCATGCCGACGATGCGCTCGAAAAGAGTCGCAGAAATGATCAGGTCGGTCTTCTTCCCCGCAAGGTCAAGGCACAGGCTACGCAGGCTCTTGAGTATCAGGTCGAAGACGTAGGCACCGCCAATGCCGATAGCCAGCACCCACAACGTCGAGGTCGCCTGGTTGGGCACCACGCGGTCGTACACGTTCATGACGAAAAGCGGTGCGGCCAAAGCAATCAGGTTGATCACCAGGCTTGCAGCGATGGCATCGATGTATAGCCAGCGGCTGCGCTTGAGCGTGTCACGGAACCAGGATCGCGCGCGCGGTATCAGGTTGCCGTGATTAACGTCGAACTTGTGCTGCGGTTGAGCGAAGAACACTCGACCGCTGTAGTCAGCCTGCAACGCATCACGGCTGACATGCACCTCGCCGCCGTCACTCTCACTGAGCAACAGCCGCGCGGTGTCATCATTCTCCCAGCCGAGCAACACCGTGCTGCGACCATCCTTGAGCAGCAGCATGGCCGGCATGGCAATGCTCGGGATCTGCTCAAGCTTGCGTTGCAGCAAGCGCCCCTGTAGGCCGGCACGGGCTGCTGCACGAGGCAGCAATTCCGGGCTCAGGCGCTGGGCGGGCAAAGGTAGACCGGTGGTCAACATCGCCCGGCTGGCAGGCTTTTGATGCAGAACGCAAAGCGAGAGCAGGCTGTCCAGCAACGGATCATCGTGCTGGCTGCGTGGATCATGACTGAGTTGAACTCGACTAACTTCTGATTCCACGCGGCTTCTCTTGGTAAATGCGGTTGGGGGTAACTGAGCCTCAGTTCATACCTGGCAGGCTCACTTGGGGCTTCAAATCGTTCTGCACAACAGTTGCCATTGGCGCTACAACACCCTGGCTCTTGAGCAGTTGGCCAATGGTCGCCTTGATTCGATACTGAGTAAACACTTGAATGTACTTCACCTCAGTCAGACGACGCTGGGCGGTGAAGAGTTCGTTTTCACTATCGAGCAAGTCGAGCAGCGTTCGCTCGCCAAGGCTGAATTGCTTCTGATACGCACTGCGCACGTTGTTGCTGTAATCGACATATTGCTGGGCAATCGGCAATTGCGCGTTGGCGTTATCCATAGCATTCCATGACAGGCCCAGTTCTTCATTGAGCTGGCGCAAAGCATTGTTGCGGATGTCCAGAGCCTGATTGGTCAGGTAGGACTTCGATTCCAGGTCGGCCTTGTTGCTGCCACCGGAATACAGGTTGAAGCTCATACGCAGCATAGCCTGCCATTCGTTATTGTGGCCGTTCGCACCATCAATATCGTTATCTGCCGTCCGTCCGAGTTCTGCATCGAAACGTGGATAGAACGTAGACTTGGCGGCTTCATATTGCTTTTCTGCCGCTGCGATGTCGGACTCAGCCGAACGCAGAATCGGGCTGCTTTCGACCATCTGATGGCGAGCTTCATCAAGGTTGGCTGGCAGCATGTCGATAAACGGTGCAGGTGCGCTCAACTCATCGGGCATTTCACCCACCACGCTCAGGTAGTTGGTTTTTGCATCCGCCAGGTTGGTTTGCTCGGTGATCAGGTTGTTCTTGGCTTGGGCCAGACGCGCTTCGGCCTGGTCGAGGTCAGCCAGACGCCCAACGCCGCGGGTGGTACGCAGTTTGATCTGATCATAAATACGCTCGTGACTGCGCAGGTTGTCTTCGGCCAGACGCACCATTTCGCGTCGAGTCAGGACATCGAGATAAACCTGAGCTACGGTCAATGCCGTGCGCTCGGACGAACCAAGCAAGGAATAGGCACGAGAGTTAACGGTGGCTTGTTGACGCCCTACTTCGCTGGAAGTAGCGAAACCGTCAAAAACCATTTGGCGCAGACGCACGCTTGATTCACCCCGGTTGAGAGTCTCCCAACGGTTGCCGGTACTTGGGCTATCGGTCCCTTCGCGGCCGTACCCTGCCAGCACATCGACCTTGGGCAGATAGCCGCCCTTGGCAGCGCGCAATTGGTAGTCAGCAGCGATACGGCTATTGACCCCAGCCTGGATTTCCGGATGCACTTCCAAGGCTTTCTGCATGGCCTCTGGCAGCGTCTGTGCCTGAACAAAGCTGGCAGCGAAAGCGAATGGAACAGCGGTGAACAATAACGCGCGCATTAGAATTTTTTCCTAGGGACCTCTTGTCCCAGATCACAGCAAAAGAACGTTGCTGCATTCGAAAATGGCAACCAAGTAGACGTTCTGTCGGAAACTTCCGAATGGGTACTCGAGCGTACGTAGGAAGGGTGGAAGCCGCTTAAATATCAATGTGACATTACGGTGGTGATTGTTTAGGATGGCAGCAGGAAGGTCAATAGTTTGGCATAAAGTTAATAGCCAAAAATTATAGACAAGTTTTTGACGCAATAAGCGTCAAAATAACATTTGAAGCATTCCAAAGAAGACGGCGTCGCACGCGCGCCGGCATGGAAGCCAACTGATTTGGTAAACCGGAGAGTCCAATGAGCAGTGTTGTTGCCATCGTCAAAAGCATTGTTGGTCAAGTTATCGCTGTATCTCCCGAAGGGGCTCGGCGCGTACTCATCGAAGGTGACCGCCTTTTCATTGGTGATCAGGTACTGACTGGCCTTGCGGGCGCAGTTACTTTGGAATTGGCCGATGGCCGCACCCTGGACTTGGGCCGGGACACTCAATGGAGCGCCGATGCGCCGGACAGCAGCACCGACCTCGCAGCGGCCACAGCTCAGGCTGCGCCCTCGGTTGAAGAGCTACAACAGGCTATCGCCGCCGGTGCTGACCCGACTACCGAACTTGAAGCCACCGCTGCCGGCCCCTCGGCAGCAGGCAGTGGTGCTGCCGGTGGCGGTCACAGCTTCGTCATGCTTGATGCCACCGCAGGATCGGTCGACCCGACCATTGGCTTCCCGACCGGGCCAATTGGTTTTGCCACCGGTGACGAGCGTGAAGAACTGGGCCGCCTGGACAACAGCAACAACCCGTTGGCTCCTACCCCGGACGTCGCGACCGGGCTGACTTTGACTGCCACGCCGTCGATCACCGAAGCGGGCGGGGAGATCATCTACACCGCCACCGTCGGTCAGCCGCCTCTGACTGACCTGACAGTGACCTTGTCCAATGGCCACACCATCGTCATCAGCGCCGGCCAGACTTCTGGTAGCGTCAGCGTGGTCATCCCGCCAAACGATACCGTGTACATCGATGGTAGCGAGATTTCAGCGACTATCACCGGTACCACAGGTGGTGGCGGATTGGTTGTCACCCCCGACAAGACGCCAGCGACTACCCAGATCACTGATACTGTCGACACGACTACGGTGAACCTGACGGCGAATCCGAGCGTCACCGAAGGGGGCGTGATCACCTATACCGCCACCCTGACCAACCCGGCGCAGACACCGGTAACTGTCACCCTGTCCAACGGCACCACCATCACTATCGGTGCGGGCCAAACGACCGGTTCGGTTGATGTACAGACGCCTCCGAACGACGTTTACAACAATGGCAGCAGTGTCAGCGCGACCATTACTGGCGCCACGGGCGGCAACTTCGAGAATCTGGTACCTAATCCGAATCCAGCCGTCACCAATATCATCGACTCGATCGACAACACCGGCCTGAGCCTGACGGCCACCGGTACGGTTGCCGAAGGTGGCCAGATCGTTTACACCGCGACGCTGACCAACCCGGCCGGCACCGCGATGACCGTAACCTTGAGCAACGGTGCGGTGATCAATATTGCCGCTGGTCAGACTCAAGGGACTGTCAGCGTAGCTGCACCTAAAGATGACGTGTACATCGATGCTGGCAATGTCGGCGCGACCATCAGCAAGACCGAAGGCGGCAACTTCGAAAACCTGGTGGCAAGCAAAGAGCCAGCGGTAACCAAAGTTACCGACACCATCGACACCTCGACGGTAACCCTTACCGCCACCCCAAGCGTCGCTGAAGGTGGCGTGGTTACCTACACCGCTTCGGTGACGGCACCTGTTACCGGATCGGCGCTGGTCATTACCCTGGCCAATGGGCAGCAAATTACTATTCCTGTCGGCCAGAGCACTGGCTCCGTCGAATTCGTCGCACCGAACAACGTCCACACCACCAACGAAGCCCTGACCAACAGCATTACCGGTACCACTGGCGGTAACTACGAGAAGCTGGACACTGCCGGCAAGCCAGTGACCACCGTTACCGATGGCCCTGGCTCGCAAGACACGACCGGCTTGAAACTGACCGCCACTGACTCTGTCGACGAAGGTGGCCAGATCACCTACACCGCGACGCTGACCCACCCAGCTGGCACGGCAATGACCGTGACCCTGAGCAACGGCGCCGTGATCAACATCGCGGCTGGTGGCACTTCCGGAACCGTTACCGTCGACGCGCCGAAGGACGACGTTTACCTCGATGCCGGTAAAGTTGAAGTCACGATCGACGGCACTTCCGGTGGCGATTTCGAGAAGCTGGCTGTGGATAACACTCCAGCGATTACCGACGTTGCAGACACCATCGACACCTCGACGGTGAAACTGACCACAGATGTCGGCACCATTGGTGAAGGTGGTGTAATCACTTACACCGCTACCGTTAGCGCGCCTGTCACCGGCTCGGACCTGGTTATCAACCTGGCTAACGGTCAGCACATCACCATTCCAGTGGGTCAAAGCACCGGTACGGTGGAGTTTGTTGCACCGGACAACGTTCACACCACCAACCCGGATCTGACCAACAGCATCACCGGCACTACTGGCGGTAACTACGAGGAGCTCGAGACCTCGGGTGAAACCACCGTCACCGTTACTGACGGTCCTGGCACCCAGAACGAAACCGGCCTGTCGTTGAGCGCCACTGGCAGCGTTGACGAAGGCGGTCAGATCACTTACACCGCCACGCTGACCCACCCAGCTGGCACGGCGATGACCGTGACCCTGAGTAACGGCGCCGTGATCAACATCCCCGCCGGGGAAACCACTGGCTCGGTCGACTTCGATGCGCCGAAGG
Organism: Pseudomonas sp. DG56-2; assembly: GCF_004803755.1. Lineage (NCBI taxonomy): Bacteria > Pseudomonadati > Pseudomonadota > Gammaproteobacteria > Pseudomonadales > Pseudomonadaceae > Pseudomonas > Pseudomonas sp. DG56-2. The sequence goes on along the minus strand of NZ_CP032311.1, from coordinate 139,424 downwards.
ATGACGTCTATATCGACGCCGGTACCGTTGAAGCCTCCATCGAAAGCACCACCGGTGGCGATTTCGAGAAGCTGGCCGTAGACGAGACTCCAGCTGTTACCGAAGTCAAAGACACCACCGACACTTCGACCGTGGAGCTGACCGCAGATGTCGGCACTATCGGTGAAGGCGGCGTGATCACTTACACCGCTACCGTTAGCGCGCCTGTCACCGGCTCGGACCTGGTTATCAACCTGGCCAATGGTCAGCACATCACCATTCCGGTTGGCCAGAGCACCGGTACCGTTGAATACACGGCGCCGGACAACGTCCACACCACCAACCCGGATCTGACCAATAGCATTACCGGCACCACTGGCGGCAACTACGAGAAGCTCGAGACCTCGGGTGAAACCACGGTCACCGTTACTGACGGTCCAGGTACGCAGAACGAAACTGGCCTGTCGCTAACCGCGACACCGTCTGTGGACGAAGGCGGCCAGATCACCTACACCGCCACACTGACCCATCCGGCTGGCACGGCAATGACCGTGACCCTGAGCAACGGCGCTGTGATCAACATCCCTGCCGGCGAAACCACCGGCTCGGTGGATTTCGATGCACCGAAGGATGACGTCTATATCGACGCCGGTAACGTTGAAGCCTCGATCGAAAGCACCACCGGTGGCGATTTCGAGAAACTGGCGGTAGACGAGACCCCAGCTGTTACTGAAGTCAAAGACACCACCGACACTTCGACCGTAGAACTGACGGCAGACGTCGGCACTATCGGTGAAGGCGGCGTGATTACTTACACCGCTACCGTTAGCGCGCCGGTCACCGGCTCCGACCTGGTTATCAACCTGGCCAACGGTCAGCACATCACCATTCCGGTTGGCCAGAGCACCGGTACCGTTGAATACACGGCCCCGGACAACGTCCATACTACCAACCCGGACTTGACCAACAGCATCACCGGTACCACCGGTGGTAACTACGAGAAGCTCGAAACCTCGGGTGAAACCACCGTCACCGTCACCGATGGTCCTGGCACCCAGAACGAAACTGGCCTGTCGTTGAGCGCCACTGGCAGCGTTGACGAAGGCGGCCAGATCACCTACACCGCCACACTGACCCATCCGGCTGGCACCGCGATGACCGTGACCCTGAGCAACGGCGCTGTGATCAACATCCCTGCCGGCGAAACCACCGGCTCGGTGGATTTCGATGCACCGAAGGATGACGTCTATATCGACGCGGGCACCGTGGAAGCCTCGATCGAAAGCACCACCGGTGGCGATTTCGAGAAACTGGCCGTTGACGAAACCCCAGCTGTTACCGAAGTCAAAGACACCACCGACACTTCGACCGTAGAACTGACGGCAGACGTCGGCACTATCGGTGAAGGCGGCGTGATTACTTACACCGCTACCGTTAGCGCGCCGGTCACCGGCTCCGACCTGGTTATCAACCTGGCCAACGGTCAGCACATCACCATTCCAGTGGGTCAAAGCACCGGTACGGTGGAGTTTGTTGCGCCGGACAACGTCCATACCACCAACCCGGATCTGACCAACAGCATCACCGGTACCACTGGCGGTAACTACGAGAAGCTCGAGACCTCGGGTGAAACCACCGTCACCGTTACTGACGGTCCAGGTACGCAGAACGAAACTGGCCTGTCGTTGAGCGCCACTGGCAGCGTTGACGAAGGCGGCCAGATCACCTACACCGCCACACTGACCCATCCGGCTGGCACCGCGATGACCGTGACCCTGAGTAACGGCGCGGTGATCAACATCCCTGCCGGCGAAACCACCGGCTCGGTGGATTTCGATGCACCGAAGGATGACGTCTATATCGACGCCGGTACTGTTGAAGCCTCGATCGAAAGCACCACCGGTGGCGATTTCGAGAAGCTGGCCGTAGACGAAACCCCAGCTGTTACCGAAGTCAAAGACACCACCGATACTTCGACCGTGGAGCTGACCGCAGATGTCGGCACCATTGGTGAAGGCGGCGTGATCACTTACACCGCTACCGTTAGTGCGCCTGTCACCGGCTCGGATCTGGTTATCAACCTGGCCAATGGTCAGCACATCACCATTCCGGTTGGCCAGAGCACCGGTACCGTTGAATACACGGCCCCGGACAACGTCCATACCACCAACCCGGATCTGACCAACAGCATCACCGGCACCACTGGCGGTAACTACGAGAAGCTCGAAACCTCGGGTGAAACCACCGTCACCGTTACTGACGGTCCTGGCACCCAGAACGAAACCGGCCTGTCGTTGAGCGCCACTGGCAGCGTTGACGAAGGCGGCCAGATCACCTACACCGCCACACTGACCCATCCGGCTGGCACCGCGATGACCGTGACCCTGAGCAACGGCGCCGTGATCAACATCCCTGCCGGCGAAACCACTGGCTCGGTCGATTTCGATGCGCCGAAAGATGACGTCTATATCGACGCCGGTAACGTTGAAGCCTCGATCGAAAGCACCACCGGTGGCGATTTCGAGAAACTGGCGGTAGACGAGACCCCAGCTGTTACTGAAGTCAAAGACACCACCGACACTTCGACCGTAGAACTGACGGCAGACGTCGGCACTATCGGTGAAGGCGGCGTGATTACTTACACCGCTACCGTTAGCGCGCCGGTCACCGGCTCCGACCTGGTTATCAACCTGGCCAACGGTCAGCACATCACCATTCCGGTTGGCCAGAGCACCGGTACCGTTGAATACACGGCCCCGGACAACGTCCATACTACCAACCCGGACTTGACCAACAGCATCACCGGTACCACCGGTGGTAACTACGAGAAGCTCGAAACCTCGGGTGAAACCACCGTCACCGTCACCGATGGTCCTGGCACCCAGAACGAAACTGGCCTGTCGTTGAGCGCCACTGGCAGCGTTGACGAAGGCGGCCAGATCACCTACACCGCCACACTGACCCATCCGGCTGGCACGGCAATGACCGTGACCCTGAGCAACGGCGCTGTGATCAACATCCCTGCCGGCGAAACCACCGGCTCGGTGGATTTCGATGCACCGAAGGATGACGTCTATATCGACGCCGGTAACGTTGAAGCCTCGATCGAAAGCACCACCGGTGGCGATTTCGAGAAACTGGCGGTAGACGAGACCCCAGCTGTTACTGAAGTCAAAGACACCACCGACACTTCGACCGTAGAACTGACGGCAGACGTCGGCACTATCGGTGAAGGCGGCGTGATTACTTACACCGCTACCGTTAGCGCGCCGGTCACCGGCTCCGACCTGGTTATCAACCTGGCCAACGGTCAGCACATCACCATTCCGGTTGGCCAGAGCACCGGTACCGTTGAATACACGGCCCCGGACAACGTCCATACTACCAACCCGGACTTGACCAACAGCATCACCGGTACCACCGGTGGTAACTACGAGAAGCTCGAAACCTCGGGTGAAACCACCGTCACCGTCACCGATGGTCCTGGCACCCAGAACGAAACTGGCCTGTCGTTGAGCGCCACTGGCAGCGTTGACGAAGGCGGCCAGATCACCTACACCGCCACGCTGACCCACCCAGCCGGCACGGCAATGACCGTGACCCTCAGCAACGGCGCCGTGATCAACATCCCGGCCGGGGAAACCACCGGCTCGGTGGACTTCGATGCACCGAAGGATGACGTCTACATCGACGCCGGTACCGTTGAAGCCTCGATCGAAAGCACCACCGGTGGCGACTTCGAGAAGCTGGCCGTTGACGAAACCCCAGCCGTCACCGAAGTCAAAGACACCACCGATACCTCGACCGTGGAGCTGACCGCAGACGTCGGTACCATCGGTGAAGGTGGCGTGATCACTTACACCGCGACTGTTAGCGCCCCAGTCACCGGCTCCGACCTGGTCATTAACCTGGCCAACGGTCAGCACATCACCATTCCGGTTGGCCAGAGCACCGGTACCGTTGAATACACGGCCCCGGACAACGTCCATACTACCAACCCGGACTTGACCAACAGCATCACCGGTACCACCGGTGGTAACTACGAGAAGCTCGAAACCTCGGGTGAAACCACCGTCACCGTCACCGATGGTCCTGGCACCCAGAACGAAACTGGCCTGTCGTTGAGCGCCACTGGCAGCGTTGACGAAGGCGGCCAGATCACCTACACCGCCACACTGACCCATCCGGCTGGCACGGCAATGACCGTGACCCTGAGCAACGGCGCTGTGATCAACATCCCTGCCGGCGAAACCACCGGCTCGGTGGATTTCGATGCACCGAAGGATGACGTCTATATCGACGCGGGCACCGTGGAAGCCTCGATCGAAAGCACCACCGGTGGCGATTTCGAGAAACTGGCGGTGGATGAAACCCCAGCCGTTACTGAAGTCAAAGACACCACCGATACTTCGACCGTGGAGCTGACCGCAGATGTCGGCACCATTGGTGAAGGCGGCGTGATTACTTACACCGCTACCGTTAGTGCGCCTGTCACCGGCTCGGACCTGGTTATCAACCTGGCCAACGGTCAGCACATCACCATTCCGGTTGGCCAGAGCACCGGTACCGTTGAATACACGGCCCCAGACAACGTCCATACCACCAACCCGGATCTGACCAACAGCATCACCGGCACCACTGGCGGTAACTACGAGAAGCTCGAAACCTCGGGTGAAACCACCGTCACCGTTACTGACGGTCCTGGCACCCAGAACGAAACTGGCCTGTCGTTGAGCGCCACTGGCAGCGTTGACGAAGGTGGTCAGATCACTTACACCGCCACGCTGACCCACCCAGCTGGCACCGCAATGACCGTGACCCTGAGCAACGGCGCTGTGATCAACATCCCTGCCGGCGAAACCACCGGCTCGGTGGATTTCGATGCACCGAAGGATGACGTCTATATCGACGCGGGCACCGTGGAAGCCTCGATCGAAAGCACCACCGGTGGCGATTTCGAGAAACTGGCGGTGGATGAAACCCCAGCCGTTACTGAAGTCAAAGACACCACCGATACTTCGACCGTGGAGCTGACCGCAGATGTCGGCACCATTGGTGAAGGCGGCGTGATCACTTACACCGCTACCGTTAGCGCGCCGGTCACCGGCTCGGACCTGGTCATTAACCTGGCCAACGGTCAGCACATCACCATTCCAGTGGGTCAAAGCACCGGTACGGTGGAGTTTGTTGCGCCTGACAACGTCCATACCACCAACCCGGACTTGACCAACAGCATCACCGGCACCACCGGTGGTAACTACGAGAAGCTCGAGACCTCGGGTGAAACCACCGTCACCGTTACTGACGGTCCTGGCACCCAGAACGAAACCGGCCTGTCGTTGAGTGCGACGCCGTCCGTGGACGAAGGCGGTCAGATCACCTACACCGCCACGCTGACCCAACCAGCCGGCACGGCGATGACCGTAACCCTGAGCAACGGCGCCGTGATCAACATCCCTGCTGGCGAAACCACCGGCTCGGTGGACTTCGATGCGCCGAAGGATGACGTCTACATCGACGCCGGTACCGTTGAAGCCTCGATCGAAAGCACCACCGGTGGTGATTTCGAGAAGCTGGCCGTTGACGAAACCCCAGCCGTCACCGAAGTCAAAGACACCACCGATACCTCGACCGTGGAGCTGACCGCAGACGTCGGCACCATCGGTGAAGGTGGCGTGATTACTTACACCGCTACCGTTAGCGCGCCGGTCACCGGCTCCGACCTGGTTATCAACCTGGCCAACGGTCAGCACATCACCATTCCAGTGGGTCAAAGCACCGGTACGGTGGAGTTTGTTGCGCCGGACAACGTCCATACCACCAACCCGGATCTGACCAACAGCATCACCGGCACCACCGGTGGTAACTACGAGAAGCTCGAAACCTCGGGTGAAACCACGGTCACCGTTACTGACGGTCCAGGTACGCAGAACGAAACTGGCCTGTCGTTGAGCGCCACTGGCAGCGTTGACGAAGGCGGCCAGATCACCTACACCGCCACGCTGACCCACCCAGCCGGCACGGCAATGACCGTGACCCTCAGCAACGGCGCCGTGATCAACATCCCGGCCGGGGAAACCACCGGCTCGGTGGACTTCGATGCACCGAAGGATGACGTCTACATCGACGCCGGTACCGTTGAAGCCTCGATCGAAAGCACCACCGGTGGCGACTTCGAGAAGCTGGCCGTTGACGAAACCCCAGCCGTCACCGAAGTCAAAGACACCACCGATACCTCGACCGTGGAGCTGACCGCAGACGTCGGTACCATCGGTGAAGGTGGCGTGATCACTTACACCGCGACTGTTAGCGCCCCAGTCACCGGCTCCGACCTGGTCATTAACCTGGCCAACGGTCAGCACATCACCATTCCGGTTGGCCAGAGCACCGGCACCGTTGAATACACGGCCCCGGACAACGTTCACACCACCAACCCGGATCTGACCAACAGCATCACCGGTACCACCGGTGGTAACTACGAGAAGCTCGAAACCTCGGGTGAAACCACCGTCACCGTCACCGATGGCCCAGGTACCCAGAATGAAACCGGCTTGTCGCTAACCGCGACACCGTCCGTGGACGAAGGCGGTCAGATCACCTACACCGCCACGCTGACCCACCCAGCCGGCACGGCAATGACCGTGACCCTCAGCAACGGCGCTGTGATCAACATCCCCGCCGGGGAAACCACCGGCTCGGTGGACTTCGATGCACCGAAGGATGACGTCTACATCGACTCCGGTACCGTTGAAGCCTCGATCGAAAGCACCACCGGTGGCGATTTCGAGAAGCTGGCGGTAGACGAGACTCCAGCCGTTACCGAAGTCAAAGACACCACCGATACCTCGACCGTAGAACTGACCGCAGATGTCGGCACTATCGGTGAAGGCGGCGTGATTACTTACACCGCTACCGTTAGTGCGCCTGTCACCGGCTCCGACCTGGTTATCAACCTGGCCAATGGTCAGCACATCACCATTCCGGTTGGCCAGAGCACCGGCACCGTTGAATACACGGCCCCAGACAACGTCCATACCACCAACCCGGATCTGACCAACAGCATCACCGGCACCACCGGTGGTAACTACGAGAAGCTCGAGACTTCAGGCGAAACCACCGTCACCGTCACCGATGGTCCAGGTACCCAGAATGAAACCGGCTTGTCGCTAACCGCGACACCGTCCGTGGACGAAGGCGGTCAGATCACCTACACCGCGACGCTGACCCACCCAGCCGGCACGGCAATGACCGTGACCCTCAGCAACGGCGCCGTGATCAACATCCCGGCCGGGGAAACCACCGGCTCGGTGGACTTCGATGCACCGAAGGATGACGTCTACATCGACGCGGGCACCGTTGAAGCCTCGATCGAAAGCACCACCGGTGGCGACTTCGAGAAGCTGGCCGTTGACGAAACCCCAGCCGTCACCGAAGTCAAAGACACCACCGATACCTCGACCGTGGAGCTGACCGCAGACGTCGGCACTATCGGTGAAGGCGGCGTGATTACTTACACCGCTACCGTTAGTGCGCCTGTCACCGGCTCCGACCTGGTTATCAACCTGGCCAATGGTCAGCACATCACCATTCCAGTGGGTCAAAGCACCGGTACGGTGGAGTTTGTTGCGCCTGACAACGTCCATACCACCAATCCGGACTTGACCAACAGCATCACCGGCACCACCGGTGGTAACTACGAGAAGCTCGAAACCTCGGGTGAAACCACCGTCACCGTCACCGATGGTCCTGGCACCCAGAACGAAACCGGCCTGTCGTTGAGTGCGACGCCGTCCGTGGACGAAGGCGGTCAGATCACCTACACCGCCACGCTGACCCAACCAGCCGGCACGGCGATGACCGTAACCCTGAGCAACGGCGCCGTGATCAACATCCCTGCCGGGGAAACCACTGGCTCGGTCGATTTCGATGCACCGAAGGATGACGTCTACATCGACGCCGGTACCGTGGAAGCCTCGATCGAAAGCACCACCGGTGGCGATTTCGAGAAGCTGGCGGTGGATGAAACCCCAGCGGTTACCAAGGTGACCGACACCATGGACACCACCACCCTTGAACTGACTGCTACCCCGTCGGTCGACGAAGGTGGCCAGATCACCTACACCGCCACCCTGAGCAATCCGGCAGGCACCGCGGTGACCGTGACCTTGAGCAACGGCGAGACCATCATCATCGATGCCGACGCAACCTCCGGCAGCATCACTATTGATGCGCCGCGTGATGACGTTTACGTCGATGCAGACGATGTCAGTGCGACCATTACCGGCGCTGACGGCGGCAACTTCGAGAAGCTGGACATTAGCGACACTCCAGCGATCACCCACGTTGCCGACACCACCGACACCACCACCGTCGGAATCAGTGGTACAGGTTCGGTTGCCGAAGGCGAGTCAGCCCACTACACCTTGACGCTGTCCAACAAAGCAGAAGCTACTGTCACCATTACGCTGAGCTACTCCGGCACGGCCAAAAACGGCGAGGACTTCACGGGTCAGACTACTGTCACTATTCAAAAAGGCAGCAGCACCGGTAGCTTCAGCGTGCCAATCCTGCGTGACGGTATCGCCGAAGGTGCTGAAAACTTCACCGTGAAGATCGACTCGGCCACAGGCGGTAACTTCGAAAAACTGGAAGTAGATGGCAGCGCTGGCAGCGTCACGACCACCATCCAGAGCAACGAAGCGCCAGTAGCTGCTGGCGGTGCCGTGACCGGCACCGAAGACAATGACCTGGTGCTGACCTGGGCCAATTTCGGCATCTCCGATGCTGACACCCCAGCCGCCAACCTGGGCCTGACCATCACTAAGCTGCCTGCCGATGGCGTGTTGCAGTACAAAGAAGGCAACGTCTGGAAGACCCTGACCAAGGCCGATGTCGATGCAGGCAAGGTCTTCAGCAAGGCCGACATTGATGGCGGTAAGTTGAAGTTCACTCCGGATCACAACGAGTCGGGTATCAACGCCAACGGTGGTAACGGCGTAGGCGATCAGAAGGCTGACTACGCACATATCCAGTTCAAGCCAACTGACGGCCAGGGCGTGGGCAACGAAGCGACCGTCAAGGTCGATATCACCCCAGTTGCCGATGCGCCAAACCTGACCATTGGCAGCAACAACGTGAACTCACTTGGTCTGGTCAAGGAAAACTGGAACACTCTGGTTGGCCTGGGTACCAATGGCAACGGCATCACCGGAGACGCACTGAAGAACGTCTTCGATAAGTCTGGTAACCCGAATAGCAGCTCTTTGGTCACCAACGTCGAATCCAACAGTAATGTCGCTGTAGGTTCGGGCTCGAAGACCTCTGGCTTGATCTTCCTGGAAGCAGGCAAGACCTACAGCTTTAGCGGTGTGGGTGATGACAGCGTACTGATCACGATCGGTGGCAACAACGTGGCGTCGGCCACCTGGGGTACAGGCGGCGCGATCAGCGGCTCGTTCAAGCCGACTATCAGTGGTTACTACACCCTGGATATCTACAACGCCAACCAGGCAGGACCGGGCAGCTTCGACGTCAATCTGTCGGTCGATGGCAGCACCCCGGTCGACCTGAGCAAAACCAATATCCCGATGTACCCGAGCGTCAACGACCTGACCAACGCGGGCGTCACTGTTGGTGAGCTGCATGGCGACAAAGGCGAAGGCTACTACCAGGGCTACAAGCTCAATGAGGGTGCGGAAAACGGTACAGTCAAACTAGTGGGTATCGCCGCCAATCTGACTGATACCGATGGCTCGGAAAAACTCAGCATCAAGCTCGGTGGTATTCCGGAAGGCTCGATCCTCAGCGATGACGCAGGTCACACCATTACCGTCGGCAAGACCGAAGTGGATGTCACTGATTGGAACCTGAACGGCCTGAGCATCAAGCCGCCGGCCTACTTCCAAGGCAAGTTCGACATCAGCGTTACCGCGACCGCGACCGAGAAGGCCAACAACGACTCCGCCTCCACCCCGGGCAAGATTACGGTTACCGTACACCCTGATAGCTACCTCCCTGGCAACTTGACGGAGTTGGACGACACCAAAACCCTGGGCACCGAGAACGACATCGTCGTTGCCGACGTAAACGGCCTGCATGTAACGCCTGGGCAGGACTACAACCTGGCGTTCATTGTCGATACCTCGGGCAGTATGGAAACTTCCGGCGTCAACGCGGCGAAAAAATCCCTTGAGTCGGTGTTCGCTACTTTGGCCAACAGTGTCAAAGGTGCGCAGTCCGGCACGGTGAATATCTTGCTGGTGGACTTCTCCGCCCAGGTCAACGCTACTGTTTCGGTCAATCTGGCTGACAAGAATGCCTTGAACAAGCTTCAGGAGGCGCTGGACAAATTCAGAGCCGGTGGTGGCACCAACTACGAAGACGCATTCAAAACCACGGCCAACTGGTTCCAGAATCTTGAAATAGCCGGTAGCAAAGGCGACAACCAGACGTTCTTCATCACCGATGGTCAGCCAAATATCTATCAGACGGGAGAGAAACCCAACCCAACGTTCTATGACTCCAACTACAAAATGGACACCGTGTTGGCAGGTCTGAACTACAAAATGGGTGACGTCGTCTCCAACTACATGGTGGGTAACTATAATCGGATCAGCATCAACAAGGATGGTTACCTCACGGCCCAGTACCGCACCAACAGCAGCAGCAACAACTGGCGGTCGGACAGCTCCGCCTCTGGTGAGTTGCACGCACAAGGCGACGGCACTTATGAGTTGTCCTATGCAAGCTCCGGTTGGTACCTCGACAGCAACACTAAAGAGTCTTTCCTGCTGCTGTCCAAGCACTCGAGCGTCGAAGCGATCGGGCTGAATAATGGTGTCAATGCCAATGACTTGAAACCATACGACACCGACGGCAAGCCACAGACCAACATCGACCCGAGCAAGCTGGCCGAAGCTATTCTCGGCCATACCGAAGCGACCAAACCGGGCAACGATGCGGTCAGCGGTGGCGACGGTAACGACATCCTGTTCGGCGACCTGGTCAGCTTTGACGGTATTGCCGGCAACGGTGTCGAAGCCATGCAAGCCTATGTGGCGGGCAAGTTGGGCGTACAGCTGGGCGAGGTCGATGGTCGGGTACTGCACAAGTACATTGCCGAGCACGTCAGCGAGTTCGATGTATCACGTGCCAATGATGGTGCCGATACCCTTCTGGGTGGCGACGGCAATGACATCCTCTTCGGCCAGGGAGGTGATGATTACCTCGATGGCGGCAAGGGCAATGACATTCTGCTCGGCGGCAGCGGCAAGGACACGCTGATCGGTGGTGCTGGCAACGACTTGCTGATTGGCGGCGAGGGCAACGATACCCTGCTGGGCGGTGAGGGCAATGACATCCTCTTCGGTGGCAAAGGTGACGATATCCTTACCGGTGGCAGCGGTGCCGACACCTTCGTCTGGAAAGCCGGCGACACTGGCAAGGACGTGATCAAGGACTTCAGCCGCGCCGAAGGTGACCGTCTGGACCTTAGCGATCTGCTTCAGGGCGAGAGTGCCAGCACTATCGATAAATTCCTGAAAATCACTACGGTCAACGGCGAATCGACCCTGCAGGTCAGCTCCACCGGCAAGCTCAACGATGCCGGCGGTATCAACAATGCCGATGTGACCATCAAGCTCGAAGGCGTCAATTGGGCCAACACCACGATCAACTCGCTGGTAACCGGTGCTGACCCAACCATCAAGATCGACCACTCCAACAGCTAACACCCATCGATTGCGGCAGCCCGATACCGGCTGCCGCAGTCGACGGGCTTGGCCTGTACCCCAATGACGCTGCATACTCGCTTGCCAGGCCCTAAGCCCGGCGAGCTTGGCCTATGCTGCTGACTGCGGTCACGGACTCAATTTAACGAGGGATACCCCATGTTCTACGTGCAACGTAATGCACAGGGCGAATTGCTTCGGGTAGAAGCGGCAGCCTTCGACGAGTACACGGAGGAGTTGCCGGCCGACCACGCCGAGATTCAGGACTGGTTTGCCGATGATGTTGTCGAGAACAGCCTCAAACAGCTCAAACAAAGCGACCTGGATATGATTCGGGTGCTCGAAGACTTGATTGAAGTACTGACCACCAAGGGGGTGATCAGCATCACCGACCTACCGCCTGGTGCTCAAGCCAAGCTGCTCAACCGCTCCAGCGCACGTGAAGCGCTTGGTGGTTTGAACAACTTGATCGATGACAGTGACGACGGTGGTCTGATCTGAGCCCAGCGGGCCGTCCTCTGGCCCGCTCAGCACGTTGTTCAGCGCCAGGGGGCGGGTTCGCCAATCAACCTGCCCTGCACGCCCTGAATACCCATCTCACGCAGTACTTTAAGCTCACCCTCGGTTTCGACGCGCTCAGCAATCAGCGGCAGATCGATACTGTGTGCCGCGCGCTGGATCGCCTCGATGAACAGTCGCTTGTGCTGCTCTTCATCAATAGCGCGGATGTAGCTGCCATCAATCTTAAGATACGCCAAGCCCAGGTGGGCCAGGTTGCCGATCATGCTGAAGCGTCCACCGAAACGCTGCAGGCTCAGGCTGAACCCGAGCGCATGCAGACGCCGGGTCAATTGCTCCAGTACCGCTTGATCCGGTAGCTGTTCTTCACCAATCTCCAAGGTCAGGCGGGGCCCCAGCGCCGGGTGCTGAGCGAGCAATGCGTAAACCCGTTGCAACGCATTGGAATCGGCCAGCGTAGCCGCAGACAGGTTCAGGGCCAAAGACTCGGTGTGGGTTTGCATGTGCTTGAGCACCTGCTCGAGCATTAATACATCAAGGCGTGCCGACCAGCCAAAACGCTCAAGCCACGGCAGAAAGCGTCCTGCAGCGATGGCTTGGCCCTGAGCATCCAGGACTCGTGAGATCACTTTGTAGTGCAAGACCTGCTCCGGCGCATTGCTGGCCACGACCGGTTGGAAAAACAGCTGGAAACGTCCTTGCTGCAGCGCGTCATCAAGCAGCTGATGCCAGACGTGATGAGATTCTCCGGCTTGAGGCGCGGAGCCTTGCTCAAGGCATACCCAGCCCGGCTCCACTTGGCCTTCTGCACGAGCCAGGGCCTCATCTGCGAGCTTCAGCAGGGACTGAGGGGAATCGCCAGGGCTGTAGGGCGCCATACCGATACAGGCCACTGGAGAGACGTCAGTAGCACCTGTATCCGCCAGGCTCTGCAAAGTCACTTCCAAGGCCTGCGCCAGTTGGACCGCCTCCTCGTGCACCAGGCCGGGTGCCAACACAGCGAACTCGCCACCACGGCTGCGAGTGATCAGATTGTTGGTTTCCGGATAGTTAGCGCAGGTGCGTTGCAATTGCTGACCAACAGCCTGCAGCAACTGGTCGGTGCGTTGACCGCCGAGGCGCTGGTTGAGGCCCGCCAAGTCCTTTACTCGCAACAGCAACAGGTAGCCTGGTCGAGCTTCCTCTATGTTGCTGACCTGTGCGTTGAGCTGCATTTCGAAATAACGTCTGTTGGCCAAACCGGTCAGGCTGTCTTGGTAGGACTCGACACGCAGTTTCTCACTACGCTCGGCTTGCTCCTTGAACAGCGCCTTGAGTTTCTCGACCATTTGATTCATCGCCTGGACCACCCGGCGCAACTCAGGCGTGCTCGGTAGATCCGGAAGGCTCAAGAACTCGCGACGGGCAATGGCGTGGGACTGCGCAACCATATAGTCGAGCGGTTTGAGCTGCCGACGCAGCAACAACGCGCCAAGCACGGCGCTCAGGGCTCCGCACAACAGCAACCAGCCCAAACTGCCCAACGCGCTCTGCCACAGCTTGCCCAGGGCGAACATCGGATGGCTGACTACTTCGACTCGGGCAGCCTGTTGCCAGCCACGACTGACAATGGCATCGCCTCCAGCCGCCTCTAAGCCGATCAGGCGAATAAACCAGCCAGGGACACCATTAGCATCAGCTTCGGCGTGGCGCTCCACCAGCACCGCGTTAGAGGCCAGGTCGACAACTTTGATACTCGAGTAATAACCGCTGTCGAAAATTGAACTGACCATCAGCTCGACCATCGCCGGATCGTCGATGTTCGGTGTCAGCGATAGCGCCAGTGCGGTAGCGGCATCCTGGGCATGCGAACGCAGCTGGTTGACATATTGGCTGCGCGAACTCTCGAGGCTGACCATAAAGCTGCCGCTGAACGCGACTACCAGAAACAGGCAGATGGCGAGCAGCAATTGTTTGAACAGTGACATCTGTGCTCCTTTAGTAAACCGGTTCGGCCGGGAAACCTTCGGCCTGCATCTTTTTCAATAGATCCTGCCAACGGGACAAGCGTTTGGTATCACCCACCTTCTTATTGCCTGATGCCCCCGTCAGCCACAGTCCCTCACCATTGAAGGAGTAGACCGGAAGCAGGTCGGTTCGCTCACTGGCAGGCTTGATAGCGTCCATCAGACTATCGAGCACCAGCGGCATGGCATTGGGGCTTGAGTAATACGTCAGCACCATGTGCGCACGGTTCTGGCGCAACGCTTTTACGTAGGTGATACGCAGCTTTTCGGCCGGGACCCCCATGCGCCGCAGGCTGAAGTACTTGGCGATAGCATAGTCCTCGCAGTCGCCCTGTCCCTTGATCAATGCCTGTATAGGTGTTGCCCAGTAATCGACTTCTCGCCACAGGTCGATATCTTCGACGTAGCGCAATTGGTGATTGAAGAACTGGTTGACGCGCTTGAGTTGCGCGGCTTCGCTGCCCTGTTTCTCCGTTGCCAGCATGTTCTGCCACGCGTCAATACGACCCTGCCCTGCCCCCAGCGGCCCATACAGTGACTGTGCACGACGACTGATCTGGGAAAAATCCCAATCAGCATGCAGGCTGCCCAGCAAAAGGCAGCCGAGTACACCGGCAAGGGCCAATCTGCGTATGGTCAAATGAAAAGTCCAACGTATCGCCACTGCGAAAACCCGCGCAGACCTATGGAAAAGCACCGATGGTGCGGCCTTACCTGCTAAAACACAATGGCACCTTACAATCGTGGTGACATCACTTTGCTTTCAGTCAAAAAGTTTTCCGCTATGACCGGTACGTAAGCCGGCTTCCATTGGATTTAGACTTCATTCACGATAGCAACTTGCACCGTGCCTGTTGGTTCACAGTGGATGGGGAGGAACACCCGCGCGGTTTGACAAGCAACACTGCGCTGACTAGGTTGATTGGATCCAATCACTAAAGCGTTTCGACATTTAAGGAAAGACTAAAGCGTGACCGAAAAAACCAGTTCTTTGGGCGAAATACTGGGCAGCGAGCAAGTCCCCGCACATCTGGCTCGTAGCGTTATTGAAGAACGGTTGCGCAGCGCCATCCTTGATGGTCGTCTGGCACCCGGCAGGGCTGTACGTCAGCAGGAGCTGGCAACGCTGTTCGGGGTCAGTCGCATGCCGGTACGCGAAGCATTGCGTCAGCTTGAGGCGCAATCGCTGCTACAAGTTGTCGCCCACAAGGGCGCTGTGGTAGCCCCGCTGATTGGCGAAGATGCCGTAGATGCTTATGCGCTACGAGTGATCCTGGAGTCAGAAGCACTGCGCCAATCCATTCCTCATCTTGATGCTGACGATATCGCTCTGGCGCGCAGCTACATAAGCCAATTGGAAAACGAAACCCGCCATGCCGAAATTGGCCGTTTGAATCGACTGTTTCATATGAGCCTTTACAGCAAGGCTTCCAACAAAAAGTTGTTGCGCCTGATAGAAATCGAGCTTAACGAGGAAGAGCGTTTTCTGCGCTTTCATCTGTCCTCTATGGGCCTGGGTAAACTGACCCAAGATGACCATAACCAGCTGGTCGATGCAGCCAGCGAGAAATCCGTCGAGGATGCTATCAGGGTTCTTGAGCGTC
Organism: Pseudomonas sp. DG56-2; assembly: GCF_004803755.1. Taxonomy (NCBI): domain Bacteria; kingdom Pseudomonadati; phylum Pseudomonadota; class Gammaproteobacteria; order Pseudomonadales; family Pseudomonadaceae; genus Pseudomonas; species Pseudomonas sp. DG56-2. Next base: position 123,587 of record NZ_CP032311.1, on the reverse strand, counting down.
ACCTGAACACAGGCGTGACAGCAATAAAAGCCTACCTGAGCAGGAGCACCGTCTAGGGCTCCCACAAGACTGCTCATATCCCAGAAAGACAAAACCCCTGTCTGCAGTGCAGACAGGGGTTTTGGAATTGAATCTTGACGATGACCTACTCTCACATGGGGAAACCCCACACTACCATCGGCGATGCATCGTTTCACTGCTGAGTTCGGGATGGGATCAGGTGGTTCCAATGCTCTATGGTCGTCAAGAAATTCTGTGTGCTGGTCCGTCTGTAGACGTGCCAACGAATTCTTGATGCTTCTACTCTAAAGACAAAACCCCTACCTGCATGTGCAGATAGGGGTTTCGGAATTTAATCTTGACGATGACCTACTCTCACATGGGGAAACCCCACACTACCATCGGCGATGCATCGTTTCACTACTGAGTTCGGGATGGGATCAGGTGGTTCCAATGCTCTATGGTCGTCAAGAAATTCTGTTGCCAGAAGGTCTTGTTCAGACACTCCAGCGAATCGGGTATGTGATGTTTGTGAGTTGCAAACTTTCGGTTCGTTTCGTCTTCACAACACCGCAATCTGGTCGTTCGACGCAAATTGCTTGGGTGTTATATGGTCAAGCCTCACGGGCAATTAGTATTGGTTAGCTCAACGCCTCACAGCGCTTACACACCCAACCTATCAACGTCGTAGTCTTCGACGGCCCTTCAGGGAGCTCAAGGCTCCAGTGAGATCTCATCTTGAGGCAAGTTTCCCGCTTAGATGCTTTCAGCGGTTATCTCTCCCGAACATAGCTACCCGGCAATGCCACTGGCGTGACAACCGGAACACCAGAGGTTCGTCCACTCCGGTCCTCTCGTACTAGGAGCAGCCCCTCTCAAATCTCAAACGTCCACGGCAGATAGGGACCGAACTGTCTCACGACGTTCTAAACCCAGCTCGCGTACCACTTTAAATGGCGAACAGCCATACCCTTGGGACCGGCTTCAGCCCCAGGATGTGATGAGCCGACATCGAGGTGCCAAACACCGCCGTCGATATGAACTCTTGGGCGGTATCAGCCTGTTATCCCCGGAGTACCTTTTATCC